>DATCCY010000056.1:0-11552 GCA_036510975.1 Candidatus Nanopelagicales bacterium | reverse complement strand
TCGAGTCAAGGTGGGCACCTACCAGCGTGCGAAGGGTCTCGAGTTTGCAGCTGTCTACGTCCCCGACCTCGACCTGGCGATCACCCGGCCCTCCGGGCTCGTGACCGAGGAGTCGCTCCGGGACCGTAACGAGCTGGAACGCCGATCCCTGTTCGTCGCGATGACCCGAGCTCGCGACCGCCTCTGGCTGGGCCGCGTCGCTGCGGACATCCCCGCGTCTGCGACCTGATCGCGGATCCGGCCCTGGCGACGGCGGACACGGCGCTATCACGCCACGACGCTGGCCTCCGCGAACGTGTCCGCGGGCATCGGTGTGTCAAGTCGCCAGGTGATGGCGATGGGTCGCTCGCCCCGGTGGGACTCGTACTGCGCAGGTCCGAGGAAGAGGAAGGGTGCGCCCGTCCCGAAGTCGGTCGTCTTCTCGGGTCGGCAGAACAGTAGAACCTTGGTTCCACGTTCGCGGTGGTGGAGGTAGCGCTGCCCCGTCGGAGATGCAACGGTCGTGATCGACTGAGACTCCCAGTGGAATACATCCGGGCTGATCGCATAGTCCTGATACATCGTGGTGGGTGAGTAGTCAGCCTCGGACTTCTTCAAGGTCACGAACAGGGCGTCTGCCTGCACTTCCTCGGCCCACAGGACCCCCTCGCGGAAGCTATTCGGCTTGCGACCAGCCAGGTCGACAAAGCGCAACGCGGTGAGGACCTCCTCCCTTGTGTAGCGCCCATGAACGCGGAGGGGCGTGGACTCGAGAGCGCCAGTCAGCGGTCGCGCCACGTGAGCCGCGCCTGCCATGGCGATGTCGATGACCCCGGCCAGGTCGCGCCTGGTGTTCGGCTCGACGCGCAATGCCTCGAGCCCGGCCTCGTAGCTCCCGAAGCCCCCACCGTCCGGCCACAACGAGAAGAAGAGCATCCGAGCGAAGTGCCGCAGCCTCGGGCTGAGATCGCCGTAGTGCGGTGCGTCGGGTTCCAGCAATGCGAGGTACGCCGACGCCCGCTCCGAGTCATCGACGTGTGCAAGAGTCCGTACACGCTTGAGTAGTGCAGCCTCGAGCGGTCCGGACGGCTCAATGTCGAGACCAGCGGCTCTGCGGAGACCCGTCCACGACCGGTCGCTTCGCACGACGTCAGCGACATCCGCACCTGCCTCGGAGACGAAAGCTCCGAGGCTCTCCGTCGGGTTGGCCCGAAGTTCCGCGACGAGGTGGCTCCAACGACTCGACAGCTGTTCCCGGACGCTTCTGAGCACCGCATCCGAGGTCTGCTTGTCGAGGACGATCTGGCAGCCCGAGGGCAAGAATGGGAATCCCAGTTCGACCTGGTGCGCGAGCCCCCGTCTCGTTGCCCCGGTCAGAGCACGGAACCTCAGGTCGAAACGGAACTCCTTGCGATGGTGACCGACGAAGTCCAACACCGTGAGCACTGCCTTGCCGTCAACGAGGCGGAGGCCACGACCCAACTGCTGCAGGAAGATCGTGGCGCTCTCGGTCGGGCGAAGGAACAGGACTGTGTCGACCTCGGGGATGTCGAGACCTTCGTTGAAGAGATCCGCCGCAAACAGCGCGTTCACCTCTCGACTGCGCAGTTTGGCGATTGCGGCGTCGCGCTCCCGCCCGGGCGTGGAGCCGCTGACAGCGAGACTGCGTATACCCGCGCGGTTGAAGGTCTCGGCCATGAACTTGGCATGGTCCACGGACACGCAGAATCCGAGAGCACGCATGCCGGCCAGGTCGGCGACCTTGTCGCGTATCTCTCGCATCACCACGCGGGCGCGGGCCTCGTTCCCCGTGTAGAGCTGCGACAAGGAGGCGTCGTCATACCGCCCCCGCTTCCATTCGATGCTTGCCAGGTCCGTGTCGTCAGACACGCCGAAGTAGTGGAAGGGTGACAGGAGCTCAGCGGACAGCGCGTCCCACAACCGGAGTTCGTAGGCTGCCCGACCGTCGAAGAAGCTCACGCGGACATCCGTGCCGTCAGAACGCTCTGGCGTGGCGGTCAGGCCCAGCAACTCGCGTGGAGTGAGCCGCTCGATGATCCGTCGATACGTCGGAGCCTCGGCGTGATGGAACTCGTCGATGATCACGACGTCGAAGGCCGTGGGGGATGTTTCAGCCACGACAGACGCTGACAACGACTGCACAGATGCGAAGACGTGTTGCCATCGATCAGGACGCGCCCCACCGACGTACAGCTCGCCGAAGTTCGGATCGCGGAGGACCTCTCGGAAGGTCCGGAGCGACTGCTTGAGGATCTCCGCCCGGTGCGCCACGAACAGCAGCCGAGGCCGAGGGGCCCCTGGACCGGCAACTTCCACTATGCGTCGGTAGTCCAAGGCGGCCACGACCGTCTTGCCCGTGCCGGTCGCCGCGATGACCAGGTTTCGATGGCGGTCGTGAACCTCACGCTCAGTCTCGAGCGCCTCGAGCATGCGCTGCTGATACTGCCGGGGCGTGACATCGAGCCCGGACAAAGTGATGTCGGTTTCGGTGACTCTCTTCCCGCCGGCGGCAGCGGCGAGCGCGTCGTCGAGTCGATCGCGATCACGGATGGGGTCATATGGCTCGTAGGTGGGATCTGCCCAGTAGGTGTCGAAGGTGACCGCGAACTTGGTCAGCAGGCTCGGCGTGGCCACAGAGGACAGCCGGACGTTCCACTCCACACCATCGAGCAGCGCAGCGCGCGACAGATTCGACGAGCCGACGTAGCCAGTGTCGAAACCGCTGTCCCGACGGAACAACCACGCTTTCGCGTGTAGTCGAGTTCTCAACGTGTCGTACTGGATACGGACCTCGGCGCCGAATTCGGTGATGAGTCGGTCGAGCGCTCTGCGTTCCGTCGCTCCCATGTATGTCGTCGTGATCACACGCAGCTTGACCCCGCGATCGCGCAGCTCCCCGAACTGCCGCTCGAGTAGCCGCAGGCCGTGCCACTTCACGAAAGCGCACAACAGATCGACGTGGTCGGCCGAGGACATCTCGGCACGAAGCTCGCCGGCCAGACCTGGTTCACCGGACGCGTTCGTGAGCAGGGCCGCGTCACTCAGCGGAGTCGCCGGCCGCGATAGCGCGATCGGCGCGACGCCCAAGCCTGCGACGGGACTAACGGCCAAGAGCTGTCGCGGGCCCGGAAGCACCTCATCCTCGGCTTCGCCCAGCAGTTCCAGCACGCTGTTGATCAGTGCGATCCGTCGCTCGGGGTCCTTCTCTCGCCGAAGTCGTCGGGTGACGGCATCCGCCAGGTGCCTAGACAGCACGTGAGGCTGCTCTTCGGACTCGACCAGATGCAGCTCATGAGTGAACTGACGGTCGTCAGCCAGCCAGTCCTGAAGTCGACCAGTCAGCAGGGACTCGTACAAGCCCGGATCCACCCGCCACTCCTCTGATGTGTATCTCCGCAGCTTGCCATGCGGAGTTGCGACTCCGCAGAGACGTCGACACCTCCGGCGGCCGCAAGATCGCTACCTACGAAGGTCATGTTCAGGATGACCGTCCTAGGTGGCGCCGCGAAGGTTCGAGGGCACGTCGACTCCGCCTCGCAGCACGAGACGGCTGGGCTGGCCGGGTGGCTGACGGCCGACCGTCAAGAACTTCTGATCGTCGCCGGCGTGCTCCCGCCAGCCTGTAGGTCGATGACTACTCGGGCGCCCACACACGGTGACAACGCGCGGATCAGTCGGGTCTCCTCCGGCTACAGGTCGTTCCCGGCGTAGGACTGATTGAAGCTCTTGTTGGCCAAGGGGAAGTCGGGGACGATCACATCGGTCAGGGCGACCGGGAGCGCCGGCCAGTTGAAGAAGGACGGATCGACCACCTTCACCCGGCTCAGGCGACCGGAATCGTCCAGCTCGACCCGGTGGGCAATCGTGCCGCGCCAGCCCTCGACCAGTCCCAGTCCGCTTCCCCAGTCGCGAGGTGCCTGCGTCCGCCCGGTGCCCAGGCGCCAGTCCAGCCGTCGGACGAGGTCGGCGATCACCGCCGCCGAGACGGCCAGCTCCCGGGCGCGGACGAGGTAGCGGCTTCTCACGTCGCCGGCCTCCTCGACGACAACCTCGAAGGAGCCGCCAAGGTCGACGAACGGGTGGTCGCGCCGAGCGTCGAGGTCGAGGCCCGAGGCGCGGGCGACGTAGCCCAGGGTCCCGATGCTGCGTGCCGCGTCTCTGCTGAGCACCGCTGTGCCGGCGAACCTGTCCTGGACGGTGGGGTTCCCCAGCGTGATCGCGGTCAGCTGAGCGACCTCCTGAGCCACCGAGGAGACGAGATCGAGATCGGGCAGCGCCGTCAGGCGGGCCCCGCCCACGGTGAGCCCGCCGCGCAGGAGACGGTGCCCTGTCGTCGCCTTGTTCGCGCGCAGCAGCGTCTCGCGCAGTCGCTGGGCGTGGGTGTTCACGATGCCGAAGCCGACGTCGTTGGCCAGTGCGCCGAGATCGGCGACGTGGTTGTGCATGCGTTCGAGCTCGAGCAGCAAGGCCCGCACCAGCCGATCCTCCTCGCCGACGAGGATGCCCCCGGCCTCCTCCACCGCGAGGCAGAACGCGAGGGTGTGACCGACGGCGGTGTCCCCACTGATCCGTTCGGTGAGCTCGATCCCCTCGTCCGGTCGCCTGCCCTCGAACAGCTTCTCGACACCTCGATAGACGAACCAGAGACGAGCCTTCATCCGCAGGATCGTCTCCCCCACCACGGAGAAGCGGAAGTGACCGGGCTCGATCAGCCCGGCGTGGACGGGGCCGACCGGGATCTCGTAGACGCCGTCCCCCTCGACCTCGAGGAAGGGGAAGGAGCCGACGTCGGACTCGAAGACGGGATCGGGGTCGGCGTCGCGGCGCATGGGATACCACCCCTGCGGCCAGTGACCGTGCCGGACGAGGCGGTAGGGCAACGGGTGACCGACCGGCACGACGCCGTAGAGGTCCCGGATCTCGCGTTCGAACCGTCCGACGGGATAGTCGACGGCAGCCAGGCTCGGGATCTCCGGATGGTCGTGGGGGGTGCGCAGGACGATCTCGCACCGTCGGTCGTCCGCCGCGCGCACGAGGACGTAGACGATGCGGAAGGCGTTGGCGTCCTCGTGCCCGGCGACCATGGCCGTCCGGAAGCCGTCGGACAGCCGTGCTACCACATGACCGCGCACGTCGGACGCCGTCGCCTCGACGACGTCGGTGCGCGCCCGCGGGGTCATCGCGTCCCGCCCAGCAGCGCGGCGGCCTGGGCCAGCAGGGTGGACAGGGGCCCGCTCGCGAAAGCGACGACGGCGGTGGCACCGAGGGCGATTACGAGCGGGAGCCGCGGGCCGTGGGACGCCCGGTCGGGCTGGGATGACGGTGCGTCGGTGCCCGCGGGCGGCGCGGAGGCGAGGACATCGTCGGCCCGGGCGGGTGCGAACAGCATCGTCGCGGTGTGCCGCGCGAGACCGGCGAACAGGACGAGGATCAGCACGACGGCCACGACCATCACAGCGCCGAGCCCGCCCTGGAAGCCGGCCACGACGATGGCGACCTCGGAGAAGAACAGGCTGAACGGCGGGAACCCGAGGAGTGCGGCCATCCCGACAACGAACGGGATCGCGACGCCGGGCCTGCGGGCGAACAGCGACCGGATCCCGGCGATGGTCGTCGTGCCCTCCGTCGCGAGGATGCGACCGGAGACCACGAACGTGCTCGACTTGGCCAGGCCGTGGCCCAGCACGTGGAGCAGCGCGGCCGTGAGCGCGAGCGGTCCCCCGACCGCAGCGGCGAGGGCGAGCAGCCCCATGTGCTCGATGCTGGAGTAGGCGAGCATGCGCTTGAGGTCGCGTTGGCGCACGATCAGCGCGGCCGACACCGCCAAGGACAGCAGCCCCGCCGTGACGAGGAGCCCGCGCATGAGCTCGGGTCCGATGACGGGGTCGACGACCGCCTGGACCCGCAGGATCGCGTAGAACGCGACGGAGAGCAGGACGCCGGACATCAGTCCTGACACGGGGGCGGGCGCCTGGCTGTGCGCGTCCGGCAACCAGCTGTGCATCGGCGCGAGGCCCGCCTTGGTGGCGAAGCCGAGCACGGCGAGACCGGCAGCCACCCGGACCAGTGACGGGTCCATCGGCAGGTTCGCCTGGTCGAGGACGACCCACGACAGGGTCGGCGTTCCCGACGCCAGGGTCGCGGCATAGAGCAGCACGATCCCGAGGAACGCGATCGCCACTCCGACCGACCCGAGGACCACGTACTTCCACGCCGCCTCGAGCGCACGCCGGCTGCCATGATGGCCGACGAGGAACGCGGTGGTGATCGTGGTCGCCTCGACCGCCACCCAGAGCACGCCCAGGTTGTCGGCCAGCACCGCGAGCGACATGGCTCCGAGGAACAGGCACACGAGGGTCGGGTAGACGCGACCGGTGGCTCCCGTCATCTTCGCCGAGAGACCGCCCCAGGTGGCCGTCAGCCCGACGAAGCCGATCACGGTGAGCATGAACGCGGAGAGCGCGTCGACCCGTAGCAGACCGCCCGCAGCGGTGGGGTCAGTGCCGCCCAGGACGACCGCCACCAGCCCCAGCCCGCCGCCCAGGACGACGGCGGCGCTCAGGATCCCGGCGTACCGGAGCGCGAGGGGGTGCCCGGACAGGGCCGCCAGCGCCGCGATGCCGAGGCAGGCAACGACGGGAAGCAGGACGAGCGCGGCCATCAGTCCCTCAGCTCGCTCAGGTCGTCGAGGTCGAGGTCCCCGAACTCGGCCCGGATGCGGCCGGTGAGGACCTGCAGCACGAGCACCACCAGCAGGATGTCGAGCGACGCCCCGAGCTCGACCACCAGCGGCAGCCCGCCGGCGATGAGGAACGCCACGGCGGCGATCCCGTTGTCGAGCATGAGGAACCCGACCAGCTGCGAGATCGCGTGCCGGCGCGAGGCCAGCACGAGGAACCCGAAGAGCACGAGGGCGATGCCGATGGGCACGGCCGCCACGGCCGGTCCGGCCCCGGCGGCCTTCAGCGGCTGGCTCACGAGGTAGGCGAGCGTCGTGAGCAGCGCGAGCAGGATCAGCGACGCGGTCGTGTTGATCGTCGGCGTCTCCACGCGCCCGGGACCCGCAGGACCGGCCACCCGGACGAGGACGACGGGCAGCACGAAGCCCTTCAGCGCGAGCACGAGCAGCGCGACGGCGACCAGCTCCGGCACGCGCGCGTCGATCCCGATCACGGCGACGAGGACCGAGAGGGCGACTCCCTGCACGGCGAGGAGGCGCACGATGGCGCGCAGGTCGCGCCGCCAGACGATGAGGACGCCGGTGAGCAGGAGGAGGCCCGCGCAGAAGGCAACGAGCTCGGCGAAGAGGACGGGGCTCATCGCTAGCCCGCCTGGACGACGAGGTAGGAGGCGGTGACGGCCAGGAAGGCGAGGACGAAGGATCCGGCGAGCAGCTCGGGCACGCGGAAGAGCCGGAGCTTGGCGACGAAGACCTCGGCCGCGGCCAGCACGCAGCCCAGGACCGCCAGCTTGAGGACGAGCGTCACAACGCCGATCAGCACGGCGGCGACACTGGCGTCCTGCGCCACGCCCCAGGGGACGAGCAGGCTCCCGAGCAGGCCGAGCAGCGCGCCCAGCCGGAGCCAGGACCCCAGCTCCAGCCAGCCGAGGTCGCGACCCGAGCTCTCGATGACCATCGCCTCGTGGATCATCGTCAGCTCGAGGTGGGTGCTGGGGTTGTCCACCGGCAGCCGCCCGGTCTCGGCCACCACGGCGATCGCGAGCGCCACCAGGGCGAGCAGGCTCACCGGTGACGCGACGCTGGCCGGGTCGTCGATGCGGGCCCGCACGATCTGCGACAGGGCCGAGGACCCCACCGGGATCGACAGGGCGTAGACCGCGACGAGCACGGTCGGCTCGACCAGCGCCGCGATCGTCATGTGCCTACTCGATCCCATCCCGCCGAACGCCGTGCCGGCGTCGAGGCCGACGAGCGCGAGCGCCACCGTCCCCACGAGCAGGACGGACACGACGACGAACAGGTCGTCGGGCACGGAGACGAACGGGACGGCACCGACGAGCGGGATGAGCGCGCAGACCAGCAGGCCCGAGGCCACCAGCACCAGGGGACCCGCTGCGGAGACCCATCCGGTGCCGGCGGCGCGTAGCGTCTCCTTGACCGCGAGCTTGCGCAGGTCGCGCCAGGGCTGGAGCACGCCGGCGCCGACCCTGCCCTCCAGCCGGGCGCGGGTCTGGCGCATCAGCCCGACGAGCAGCGGCGAGACGACCACCATCACCACGACCTGGACGACGGCGAGCGCCGCGGCACCGGCGTTCACAGCGACACCACGATGAGGACGGCGATCAGCGCGACGAACGAGTAGCCGAGATAGCGGTGGATGCTGCCGTTCTGCAGCCGCCGGGCCGAGAGTCCGATCCGGTCGACGAGCCGGACGCCGGGGTCGTAGGCACGCACCTCGATGACGTCCTCGAGCTGCTGCCGGAACTGCACGCGCTCGACGAGGTAGCGCGACTCCCCCGCGTGGGTGATCTCGAGGTCGCGCTCGGGGCGCAGAGCGTCGTCGAAGACACGCGACAGGGGCTCGGCGTACGACGTGGCGGTGTACTGCATCCGCGGGCTGACCCTGACTCCGCCGCCGCCCCACGCGAGGTCGACCGGACGTGGCGGCCGACGATGCGCCATCCGCCAGGTCACGACCAGGACCGGGACAGCCACCAGCAGGGTCAGGCCGGTCAGCGCGACCGGGTCGAGGGCGGCGCCCACCCCCGGGAGACCGAGGCCGTCGACCCCGAACACGTCGATGCCGCCGAGGCCCACGGCGCGCACGACGGCCGTGGCCATCACCCCGGGCAGGAGACCGAGGCCGACGACTGCGACGGCTGACACGACCAGGGCGACGCGCATGCTGGCCGGGCCCTCGTGCGCCACGCCCGCCTCAGGTCCGCGGGGCCGGGCCAGGAACGCGATCCCGTAGGCCTTCACGAAGGTCATCAGGGCGAGCCCCGCGGTCAACGCGACGACGGCGACCGCGAGCGGCATCACGACGGCGACGAGGCGGTCCTCGGGTCGCGCACCGTGGATCAGGGACTGCAGGAGCGCCCACTCCGCCACGAAGCCGCACGTGATCGGCAGCGCTGCCGCGCCGAGGGCACCGACGCCGAACGCGGCAGCCGTCGTGGGCATCCGCTTGCCGAGCCCGCCGAGCAGGTCGAGGTCGCGCACCCCGGTGGCGTGCAGCACCGAGCCCGCGCCGAGGAACAGCGTCGTCTTGAACGCCGCGTGGCTCGCGACCAGCAGCAGGGCCGTGCCGGCGGCCACCTCGGCAGGTCCCACCACGCCGTAGGCCCGCAGCAGCGCTCCGGCGCCGATCGCCAGGAACATGAGGCCGACGTTCTCGGTGGTGGAGTAGGCGAGCAGGCGCTTGAGGTCGGTGGCGACCGACGCCTGCAGGATCCCGTACAGCGCGGAGACCGTCCCTAGCGCTAGCAGGACGAGACCCCACCACGGACGGCCTGCGGGCAGCATCTGGAGCACGACCAGGAGTACGCCGTAGACGCCCATCTTCACCATCGCGGCGCTCATCACGGCCGAGACGTGGCTCGGTGCCGCGGGATGCGCTCGTGGGAGCCACACGTGCATCGGGACGATGCCGGCCTTGGTCGCGAAGCCCAGGACCAGGAGCACGAACGCGATCGATGCTCCGGCGCTGTCCGGGTCGACGTGCGCCATCGCGGCGAAGCTCGTGCCGTGGCCCTCGACGGACAGGACGCCGAACCCGAGCAGGATCAGCAGGAAGCTGAGGTGGGTCATCACGGCGTACCACAGCGCCGCGGACCGCACCTCGAGTCGCTCGCGATGCTCGGTCAGGACGAGAACGGTGGACGCCGCTGCCATGAGCTCCCAGGCGAGCAGGAACGACACGGCGTCTCCGGCTGCCGGGACCAGCTGCATGCCGAGCAGGAACGTGGCGAGAGCGGCCCAGGACGTGGTCGACGCCGACGGGCCGTGGACGTAGCCGATCGCGTAGACGGCGGCGACCGCGCCCACCGTGCCGGCCACGACCATGAAGAAGCCGCCCAGCGGCGTTGGGCTCAGCACGACCGGATCGACGGGGAGGACGAGGGGGATCACGAGACGGCCCTGGCCCCCGGTCAGGGCCAGGACCCCGGTGACAGCACCGGCCACGCCAAGCGCCGCGGCGCCAACCCCAGCGAGCCTGGCGCGCACTGCAGGCCGGGCGAGCAGCGCGACCACGACCGTGGCGAGGGCCAGGACAAGCTGCGCCCCGAGTCCGGCCTCGACCTGGGTCACCGCAGCGTCACCCGACGCAGTGCCTCAACGATGGCATCTGGCTCGGGCGGGCACCCGGGCACGGCGAGGTCGACGTCGACTGCGTCGTGCCCAGCTCCGACCACACCGATGCCGCCGGCGAAGACACCACAGTTGCGAGCGCAGTCGCCGACTGCCAGCACGACGCGGGGATTCGGCGTCGCCTCGACCGTGCGCCGCAACGGCTCGAGCATGTTGCGGGTGACCACGCCGGTAACCAGCACAACGTCGGCGTGTCGGGCCGAGGCCACGAGCCTGGCGCCGTAGCGCTCGGCGTCGTAGACCGGTCCGAACGTCGCGGCGACCTCGATCTCGCAGCCGTTGCAGGAGCCGGCGTCGACGTGGCGCACTCCGACGCTGCCGCCGAGCGCCACGTTAGGCCCGTCGAGGCCTTCGGGTCGGCGCGGCGCGGGCTCGGCGACGCGGCCGGTGACCCGCATCAGCCGCACCAGCCTGCGCATGCTCACCGTCGCTTCCGCGGGCTCGGTGACAGCGCGGCCTTGAGCTCGTCCTGCTCTGCGAGCAGCGCGAGCAGGATGACGCGCGCGGCCATCAGCAGGTCGCGCACCTCGGGGACGGCGACCGAGTAGACGACCGAGCCGCTCTCCCGGTGCTGCACCACGAGTCCGGCGCGACGCAGCACCGCGAGCTGCTGGGAGAGGTTGCTCGCCTCGATCTCGATGTTCTCGAGCAGCTCGTGCACGGCGTAGTCGCGCTCGGAGAGCAACTCGAGGATCCGGATCCGAGCGGGATGGCCCAGAGTGCGGAAGAACTCGGCCTTGGCCTGGTACAGCGGCGTCGCCATCAGAAAGCCCATCCATGCACGCATGAACCCTACACATGAACGAGTCTTCATGTCGATGGCTCGCGTCTCCGGCTCGACCGGATGCCGGCGGCCCGGCGGCGGCCCGGCGGCGTACAAGCCGCGAACTGTGACTGTCGTCAGTCAAAGAGTTCGTGGCCACGGCCCGTGTGACCACGCGAACCTCAGCGCACAACAGGTCGGGGCGGGTTGTCGCTTCCCCACGACAACCCGCCCCGAGTCAGGCCCAGCGCCCGCTGTTGCAGACGCCAGGAGCTGTGACCGGGACACTCACACGGTGAGTGCCCCGGTGCGCGTTCAGCTGCAGCCGCTGGTCGAGCCGCAGCCCTCGCAGACGTAGCAGGAGCCGGCCGGGCGCATCTTGATGCCGCAGGTCATGCAGAGCGGCGCATCGGACGACTTGCCGGTGATGACCTCGAGCAGCTCGGCCGAGGAGTG
>DATCCY010000055.1:0-26857 GCA_036510975.1 Candidatus Nanopelagicales bacterium | reverse complement strand
GCCACCATCAAGGGCTCGTTGATCGCGCTCTCGGCGTGCCTCGACGATGCGGTCCGAGGTCGACTCCTCACCGCCAACCCGGCCCGCGGCGTGACCGTGCCCGAGTCGGCGCGGCGCACTGCCGAAGTCGTTCCCCCGACCACCGAGCAGGTCCGGGCACTGCTGGCCGAGCTCGAGGGGACCGACCTCGAACGACTCGTCGCACTCATCGTGGGGACCGGGTGCCGGATCGGTGAAGCCCTCGCGGTGCGCTGGGCCGACCTCGACCTCGACGGCAGCTCTTGGCGCATCCGCGGCACCACCTCGCTCACCGTCTCCGGGTCCACCGTCGTCGGCAACCGCACCAAGTCCGGCGGCATCCGTCGCGTGGCGCTGTCACCGCTGGTCGTGGCGCAACTCGCGCAGCAGCGAGCCCATGTGGACGCGCAGCGCCGGGCGGCCCGGTCGGCCTGGGTGGAGCACGATCTCGTCTTCCCCACCAGCATCGGCACCCCCCAGCACTCCGGCAACGTCCGGCGAGGGTTTCGTGAAGCAGCGACCACGGTCGGCTTCCCGGGCTCCTTCCACGCCCTGCGGCACTACGTCGCCACGGCGGGCCTCTCCGTGCTCCGACCCGCCGTCGTGGCCAAGCAGCTCGGCCACCAGCGTGCGTCGCTGACCATGGACGTCTACGGGCATCTGCTCGTCGACGACTCCGCCGTGCTCGCCGCGTTGGTGTCAGGGTTGGTGTCAAACCCAGACGCGCCTCCGTGACGAGGAGCATTTGCGCAGGTCACAGCGTTGGGTGGTGGGGCGGGTGGGGCTCGAACCCACGACCTGACGGATTATGAGTCCGCTGCTCTGACCAGCTGAGCTACCGCCCCGTGCGCGGCGCCAGCGTATCCGGGGCTCGGGTCACGCCGGCGGCGGCAGCGGGTGGCGGGTGCTGAAGCGCGAGGCCCGACGCGCGATCCGGCGGGTGGGCGCCGGGGGACGTACGCGGGTCGGCTCCGGCAGGTGCGCGAAGAACCAGCGCTTCGCGAGATCGATGAGCACGAGGTAGACGACGACCATCACGACGAGTGTCGCGAAGAACGGCGCGGGCAACGGGGCGAAGCCGAGCGTCGCCGACACCGGCGATGCCGGGATGGCAGCGCCCACGGCCACGACGGCGATCGCCGCGAGGAGCAACGCGCGACTCGGGCGGCTGCGGAAGAACGGCACGCGCCTGGTTCGGATCGCGAAGATGACGAGCGTCTGCGTGGCCAGGGACTCGACGAACCAGCCGGCCCGGAACTCCGGCGGCGAGGCGTCGAACACCCACAGCATGATGCCGAAGGTCGCGAAGTCGAAGACCGAGCTGATCGGCCCGAAGAAGAACATGAAGCGACGGATCATCGCGATGTCCCAGTGCGACGGCCTCAGCAGCTGGTCGGGGTCGACGTTGTCGGTGGGGATGGCGAGCTGGCTCGTGTCGTAGAGCAGGTTGTTGAGCAGGATCTGCGACGGCAGCATCGGCAGGAACGTCAGGAAGATCGACGCCCCGGCCGCGCTGAACATGTTCCCGAAGTTGCTCGACGTCCCCATCAGCACGTACTTGATCGTGTTCGCGAAGACCCGTCGCCCCTCGACGATCCCGGTGGCGAGGACGTCGAGGTCCTTCTCCAGGAGGATCACGTCGGCCGCGTCCTTCGCGACGTCGGCGGCCGAGTCCACCGAGATGCCGACGTCGGCGGCGTGCAGCGCCACGGCGTCGTTGACGCCGTCGCCGAGGAAGGCCACGGCCGTGCCGGCCCGCCGGTGCAGGCGCACGATCCGCGCCTTGTGGTCGGGACTCACGCGGGCGAACACCGACGTCCCCGGGATCGCGGCGGTGAGGGACGCGTCGTCGAGGTCGTCGATCTCGGAACCCGTGAGCGTGTCCCCCGGCGGCAGCCCCAGCTCGGAGCAGACCCGCTCGGCCACCACGGCGTTGTCGCCCGTGACCACCTTGACCGCGACGCCGAGCTCTCCCAAACGCTTCAGCGCCGGGCCCGCGCTGGGCTTCGGCGGGTCGAGGAACACCAGCAGCCCCACGAGGCCGAGTGGCGCCCCTGTCGCTGCCTCGATCGCCGCCACCGAGGGGTCGACGTCGGCCCGCGCGACCGCGACCACGCGGTTGCCCGCCGCGAACTCGACGTCGAGCGCCGCGGTTGCCTCGGCCGCGACGTCAGTGCAGCGCGGCAGCAGGTTCTCCGGGGCACCCTTCACGAGCAGCGCCACCGACCCGGACGGATCACGCACGAGGGCCGTGACCGTGCGACTCACGTGGTCGAAAGGATCGAGGTCCAGCACCTGCCACCGGCGTACGTCCTCCCACAGGAGTTTCGACGCCGGTGAGTCCCAGAGCGCGACGTCGAGGGAGTTGCCGCTGACGGCGGTGCCGTCCTCGACGACCGCCTCGTTGCAGAGCAGGCCCGCACGCAGCGGCTCCACCGACGGCGCGCCGACGGCGTCGACGCCGCGCATGAAGCTGATCCGCCCCTCGGTGAGCGTTCCGGTCTTGTCCGTGAAGAGGACCTCGATGTCGCCGAGGTCCTCGATGCAGACCAGCCGCTTGACGAGCACCTTCTGCCGCGCCAGTGCCCGCGACCCCGCCGCCAGGCTCGTCGAGACGACCGCGGGCAGCAGCTGCGGCGAGATCCCCACCGCGATCGCCAGCGAGAACAGCACCGCCTCGAGGAAGGGACGCTGCAGCGCGAGGTTGACGACGAGGATGCCGGCGCACAGCACGGCCGCGACCTTGACGAGCAGCAGCGAGAACTCGCGCAGGCCGCGCTGGAACTCCGTCTCCGGCTCGCGCTCGCCGAGCTGCAGGGCCACCTGCCCGAACTCGGCACGCGACCCGGTGGCCACCACCACGCCGCGCGCCGACCCGGCGCGGACCACTGTGCCCATGAGCGCGCACGACGTCAGGTCGCCGAGCGCCGCACCCGGGGTCACGGGCTCCACGGACTTGGTGACCGCCTCGGACTCCCCCGTGAGCACCGACTCGTCGCACTCGAACAGGCTCACGCTCATCAGCCGGATGTCGGCCGGCACGACCTCCCCGAGCTCGAGGTCGACCACGTCTCCCGGCACCAGCTCGGCGACGTCGACGGAGGTCGCGTGCCCGTCACGGTGCACCGTCGCGGTGTGGCGCAGCTGCGAGTGCAGGGCCTGCGCCGCCTGCGCCGCGCGGTACTCGTTGACGAAGCCGAGTCCGATCGAACCAGCGAGGATCACGCCGATGATCACAGCGTCGGTGCCCTGGCCGAAGAAGGCCGACAGAGCGGCCGTGCCGCCGAGCAGCAGGAGCAGCGGGGACTTCAGCTGGGCGAGGAGGACCGACCACGCGCCGACGTGGTGCGTGCGGACCGCGTTGGGACCGACGCTCGAGAGCAGACCGGCCACCTGCGCGGACGTGAGGCCGTCCGTCGTCGTGGCCAGCGCGGCGAGGACGTCCTCGACGCGGAGCGCGGCATCGACCGCCAGCGAGGTCCCGGGCGTCGTCGTGGTCACGTCCACCGACCCGCTCCCCGCCGGACCGTTCGGCCCGCCCCCCACGCTAGCCCGCGCCGGCGTCGCTCGCGCAGGAGGCCCGAGGGGGTTAGCGTCGAGTGTTCGCGAGCCACACCCGGAGGACCCCATGGACTACACGCACCTCGGACGCACGGGACTGAGGGTGAGCCGGCTCTGCCTCGGCACGATGAACTTCGGCCCGGTGACGACCCCGGAGGACTCGTTCTCGATCATGGACCGGGCTCATGAGAACGGGATCAACTTCTTCGACTCGGCCAACGTCTACGGCTGGGGCGAGAACCGGGGCTGGACCGAGCGCATCGTCGGCGACTGGTTCGCGCAGGGCGGCGGTCGGCGCGAGCGCACCGTCATCGCCACGAAGCTCTACGGCGACATGGGTGACTGGCCCAACGAGGGCAAGCTCTCGGCGCTCAACATCCGGCGCTCGTGCGACGCCTCGCTCGCGCGGCTGCAGAC
This sequence comes from Candidatus Nanopelagicales bacterium, assembly GCA_036510975.1. Lineage (GTDB taxonomy): Bacteria > Actinomycetota > Actinomycetes > S36-B12 > CAIYMF01 > Longivirga. The sequence goes on along the minus strand of DATCCY010000055.1, from coordinate 22,861 downwards.
CGACTACATCGATCTCTACCAGATGCACCACGTCGACCGCGCGACGCCGTGGGACGAGATCTGGGAGGCCATGGAGGTCCTGCGCCAGCAGGGCAAGATCCTCTACGTCGGCTCGTCCAACTTCGCCGGCTGGCACATCGCGCAGGGACAGGAGGCCGCACGACGTCGCGGCGTGCTCGGCCTCGTGAGCGAGCAGTCGATCTACAACCTCGTCGAGCGGACCGTCGAGCTCGAGGTGCTGCCCGCCGCGCAGTCCTACGGACTCGGCGTCATCCCCTGGTCACCGCTGCACGGCGGGCTCCTCGGCGGGATCCTGCGCAAGCAGGGCGAGGGCAGCGCCGGGCGCAGCGACAGCGGTCGCGCGTCGGAGTCGCTGGCCAAGCACCGTCCCGCGATCGAGGCGTGGGAGGCCTACTGCGCCGAGCGCGGCGAGGACCCGGCCGACGTCGCGCTCGCCTGGCTGCTGCACCAGCCCGCCGTCACCGCGCCGATCGTGGGGCCGCGCACCGGCGATCAGCTCGATGGCGCGCTGCGCGCCCTCGAGATCACCCTCGACTCGGACGCCCTCTCCCGTCTCGACGAGATCTTCCCCGGGCCCGGCGGCACGGCGCCCGAGGCGTACGCCTGGTAGCCGATTACGGAGCGTGACCTCGCGTGCTCAGCGCGCGACACCCGGGGGCGGCACTTAACCTCGAACGGTGACGGCACGAGATGGCACGCACATCTCGGTCACACCCATGGGTATCGGCGTGCACGTCGAGATGCTGCGGCGCGCCGCCCATGCCTGCCGGCCGCTCGTGCTCATCGCCATCCCCGCGGCGATCACCCTAGCGGCCCTCGTCGACCGGGCGCCGGTCGCCAACCGGATCGGCTACGTCGTGCTCGTGACGACGTTCGCCCTGCTGGCCGTCGTCGCCCTGACCCACCTCCTCGACGTGCTCCGCCGGCGCGACGGGGACGCCGGTCCGGCGACCATGGCGGCGGTCCTCGGCCTGGTGATGCCCGGGATGGCCTGGCCGCTGGCGCTGGTCGCCCTGACCCCCGCGGACGATCGCGCAGACCTACCTGATCATGTTCTTCGTCATCGCCGCCATGGCGACGTCGCTCACGGCCGCCGCGGCGTACCGTCCGTTCTTCCTGGTGCTCGACCTCGCGATGCTGGTGCCGACCACCTGGATCATCGCCACCGTGACTCGAGCCCCTCTACGAGGCCAAGGGAGCCGGGCGCAACCGCGTGGTGCTCTTCGACGACTCGATGCGCTCCACCCTCACCGGACGGCTCGAGCGGGAGAACGCCCTGCGCACGGCGTTGGAGGACCACGAGTTCGAGGCATGGTTCCAGCCGCTCGTCGACCCGGTGACCCGGCAGATCGTGGCGGCCGAGGCCCTCGCCCGCTGGAACCACCCGGGGCGCGGGCTGCTGTCGCCCGGCGTCTTCCTGCCGCTCATGTCCGAGTGCGGACTGACCCGCGAGCTCGACCGGGAGATCGCCGGCAGGCCTGGACGGTGCGACGCTCGCTCGCCGCGGTGGCGCCGCCCTCGTTCCGGATCTACGTCAACGTCAGCGCCGACACCGACCCGCTCGAGCAGATCATCGACCGCCAGGTCCGCGACACGGACGCCGACGGCACCCCGCTGTCCGGTCTCGGCATCGAGATCACCGAGCAGGCCATCGTGGCCGACCCCAGGTCGGCGTCGGAGGCGCTGGCGACCGCGCGCTCGCGCGGCATGGCGGTGGTGCTCGACGACGTCGGCACGGGCTACTCGTCGCTCTCGCTCATCCGCTCGCTGCCCCTCGACGGGCTGAAGATCGACGCCACGTTCGTCCAGGGCATGGCCCGCGACCCGGCCGACGCGGCCCTCGTCGCCAGCGTCGCCGCCCTCGGCCACCGGCTCGGGCTGTCGGTGACCGCCGAGGGGGTGGAGACCGAGCGCCAGCTCGCCGACATCGTCGGCGAGGGCGTCGACGTCGCCCAGGGCTACCTGTTCTCCCCCGCCGTCGACGCAGCGACCCTCGGCGGCTGGCTGTCGGGGGGACCGCCGTGGACCGAGCCCCGACCGGCGTCGCGGGTCCGCGTCGGACGCTGAGGGCCGCGCTGCGCCGCACGCCGGGTCGGGTGCGGCAGAGTGATCCCGTGAGCGACAGCGGCGACATCGTTGGCGGCGTCGGAGGGCTCGTGACCTCCGTGCGCGACTGGGCCGACGCGACGCAGCGCCGTCACACCGTCCTCGGCTTCCCCTACGCGGTCGTGAAGAAGTACGGCGACGACGAGGGCGGCCGTCACGCCGCGCTGCTCACCTACTACGGCTTCCTCAGCATCTTCCCGCTGCTGCTGCTGATCGTCGTCGCGGTGTCGGCGGTCATCCGCGACGACGAGGCGCTGCGCCAGAGGCTCCTCGACGCGATCATCCCGGCCTCGCTGCAGGACGTCGTCGACACCGACGTGCTCTCGCTCCCGACCAGCGGCATCCCGCTCGTGGTGGCGATCGTGGGTCTGCTCTTCGCGGGCCTGGGCATCGTCTTCTCGGCGTACCAGACCCTCAACCACCTCGCGGCCGTGCCGCACCGCAGCCGGCTGGAGTTCTTCCCGCGCTACGCCCGCATCATCGCGATGCTCCTCCTGCTGATCGCGGGCGCGGTCGGCATCGGCGCCCTCACCGTGGTGATCGGCGCCCTGCCCGACCTGCCCGGGCTCTCGCGGCTCGCGGCCTACCTCGGCACGACGGCGATCGTCTTCCTGCTGCTCTGGGCGGCGACCGGCCTGCTGCTGCCGCACCGCGCTCGCTTCCGCATCGTCTGGCCGGCAGCTCTCGTCGGATCGCTCGCGGTCACCGGGCTGCTGACCTTCGGCGCCCTCGTGCTGCCGCGGCTGGTGGCCAAGTCCGGCCCGGTCTACGGCAGCTTCGCGACGATCGTGGGCCTGTTCACGCTGCTCTACCTCGTGAGCCAGGTCGTGGTCTACGCCGCCGAGATCGCCATCGTGCGACGCCGTCGGCTCTGGCCACGCGCGCTGGACACCCTCAACCCGACCGAGGCCGACCGGCGCTCGCTGCTCTACCTCGCCCGCGAGCAGGAGCGGATCCGGGTCGAGCGGATCGACGCCGCCTTCGACGCCGACCCGTCCTGACCCCCAACGCGCCGCGTCTCCGGTGTCGGCGTAGCACGCAGGGCCGCACCCATGTGGAGGTGCGGCCCTGCGTCGAGCGTGTGCTCCCGCGTCTGGATTCGAACCAGAAACCGCCCGATTAACAGTCGGGAGCTCTGCCGTTGAGCTACGCGGGATCGTGCTCGCCCCACCGAGGCAGGAGCGCGCAGGAAGGATAGCAACTGCCGACCGCCGCCTCGAAATCGACGACCACCCACCCCATCGACCGCTCTTGATCGTCCCTTAGGGACGATCAAGAGCAACTTCCTTCACCGGGACGTCCACAAGTCGGGATCGTGGAGGTCGGGTCAGACGCCGAGGCTCGCCCGGAGCTCGCCCAGGACCGCGTCGGCTCGGCGGCGCAGGTCGGGGTCGGCAGGATCGAGACCCGCGTCGAAGACGACCGACCACCGCAGCTCCGAGGACCCAGCAACGCGTCGCGCCACGAAACGGGCGCCCCGCTCCCCCACCAGGACGGCGTGGTGCTGCACGACGATGCTGGCCGTGACCCGCTCGCGCACGACCTCCGGGAGCACGCCCGGCTCACCCTCGATCCGCACCCGGGTGACGACCGGGCGTCCGCCCTGCGCGGGCTGCGCGGTCAGCTCGAAGACCTCCGGCTCCCAGGCTGCCCGGAGCACGCAGTCCCACGGGACCCGGAGGTCATCGCCCGCACCCGTCGGCAGCACCAGCGCACCCTGCGTCGCCACCAGCGACGAGGCGCCGACGGTCATCCACGCCAGCACCCGCTCGCCGGGCACCCGCGCCCGGACCTCGGGCGGCGGACGCATCCTCACGACGGGCCGCCCGCGACCTGCTCGCGCAGGCCCCGGCGGTAGGACTCGAGCGCCAGCACGTCGGCGAACAGCGACTGGTAGGCGTCCGGGTCGTTCGCCGGCTCCACCCGTTGCAGACGCGCCTTGAGATCGGCGATACGCCGGTTCGCGTCGATCTCCAGCAGCCGGGCGATCACCGACTGGGCGTAGCGCTGGTCGGCCTCGTCGGTGGGCAGCGGGTCGACCGCGAGCTCGTGCACGACCGCGCGCACGGCGTCGTCCGGGCAGGCCGCGAGGACCGCGTCGAGCCAGGCTCGGTCGCTGAGACCCGCTGCCGCGCCGCCCGCGGCGACGACCGCTCGGTGCACCGCGGCGTACGCCGGGGACCGGAAGGCCTCGGTCTCGAGGGCGTCGACCCACGACCCGGCGACCTGCGGCACCTGCAGCGCGACCTTGAGCGCCTCGCGCTCCACCGCCGCCACCTTGTCGCGCGGGTCCGGACGAGGCAGCCGCGGCACCGCGCCGGCGTCCTGGGCCACGGTCGGTGCGTCGGGATCGGCGGGGCGGCGGGTCGCCGGCGGCTGCGCGCGCCCTGCGGCCTGAACGGCGCGCCGCACCTCGTCGTCGGGCATCCCGAGCCAGCCGGAGACCTTGCGGACGTACTCGGGCCGCAAGGCCTCGTCGCGGATCCGCGCGACGACCGGCGCCGCGGCGCGCAGTCCGGCGACGCGACCCTCGGCGTGGTCGAGGTCGAAACCCTTGAGCTCGGTGCGGATCGCGAACTCGAACAGCGGCACCTTCGCGCGCACCAGTTCCTGCACGGCCTCGGGACCCTTCGCGATCCGCAGGTCGCAGGGGTCCATCCCGTTGGGCTCCACGGCCACGAAGGTCTGCGCGGTGAAGCGCTGGTCCTCGCCGAACGCGCGCTGCGCCGCCTTCTGCCCCGCGGCGTCGCCGTCGAAGGTGAACACGACCTCGCCGGTGAAGACACCGTCGTCCATGAGCAGGCGGCGCAGCACGCTGATGTGCTCGCTGCCGAAGGACGTGCCGCACGTGGCCACCGCCGTCGTGACGCCGGACAGGTGCGCGGCCATGACGTCGGTGCAGCCCTCGACGATGACGGCCTGCTTGTTCTTCGCGATGTCCTTGCGCGCCAGGTCGATGCCGTAGAGGACCTGGCTCTTCTTGTAGAGCGGCGTCTCCGGCGTGTTCAGGTACTTGGGGCCCTCGTCGTCGTCGTAGAGCTTGCGGGCGCCGAAGCCGACGACGTCGCCGGAGGTGTCGCGGATGGGCCACACCAGTCGGCCGCGGAACCGGTCGTAGACACCGCGCTGGCCACCCTTCGCGACCAGGCCGCCCTCGACGAGCTGGTCGTCGGTGAAGCCCTGGGCGCGCAGGTGGGTGAGCAGCGCGTCCCAGCCCTTCGGGGCGTATCCGACGCCGAAGTGCGTGGCGGCCTCGGCGTCGAAGCCCCGCTCGGTGAGGAACGTGCGCCCGATCTCGGCCTCGGGGCTCGCCAGCCGCTCGACGAAGAAGGAGGCAGCGGCCTTGTTCGCCTCGACGAGGCGGCTGCGGTTGCCGACCTGCCGACCGGGCGCCGACGACCCTTCGGTGTAGCGCAGGGTGACGCCGTAGCGCCCGGCCAGCTTCTCGACGGCCTCGCTGAACGAGAGGTGATCGACCTTGCGCAGGAAGCCGATGACGTCGCCGCCCTCGCCGCACCCGAAGCAGTACCACGCGCCCTTGGCAGGGCTGACGTTGAACGACGGGCTGCGCTCGTCGTGGAACGGGCAGAGGCCCTTGAGGCTCCCGCCGCCCGCAGCCTTGAGCGTGACGTAGTCGCGCACGACCTCGTCGATCCTGGCCCGCTCGCGCACGAGGACGACGTCCTCGTCCCGGATCCGGCCAGCCACGCGCTGATCCTACGGACCCCCGCCACCCCGCCTCCGGGCCGTCCACCCCCTGCCGCCGCCGCGTCGGGCTGTGGTGGGATCGACGCCATGAGTACGCCGACCCCGCCCGCGGTCAGCCCGTCTGCCGTCGACCCGTCCGGCCTGTCGACCGCGGACGTCGACCGGCTGCGCGCCGACACGCCCGGCTGCCTGAGGACCCACCACTTCAACAACGCCGGGTCCGCCCTGCCGCCCCAGGTCGTCGTCGACACGATGGTCGACCATCTGCGCCGCGAGGCCGAGATCGGCGGCTACGAGGCGCACGCCGAGGCGCAGGACCGGCTGGCGGCGACGTACACCTCCCTGGGCCGGCTCGTCGGCTCCGGGCCGGAGGGGATCGCGCTCACCACGAGCGCCACGGACGCCTGGCTGCGCGGCTTCCTGTCGATCCCGCTCGGGCGCGGCGACCGCATCCTCGTCGCCCAGGCGGAGTACGCCAGCAACGTCCTCGCGGTCCTGGCCGCCGCGCGTCGGGTCGGCGCGGCGGTCGAGGCCGTGCCAGACGACGCCTCCGGGGTCCTGGACGTCGACGCGCTGCGCACCATGCTCGACGAGCGCGTGAAGGTCGTGGCAGTGAGCCACGCCCCGAGCCAGAACGGCCTGCTCAACCCGGTGGCGGAGATCGGTCGTGCGGTCCGCGAGCTCACCCCGGCGGCCTGGTACGTCGTCGACGCGTGCCAGTCGGTCGGTCAGGTGCCCCTCGACGCCGCCGCGATCGGCGCCGACTTCCTGTCGGCGACCGGGCGCAAGTTCCTCCGCGGCCCCCGCGGCAGCGGCTTCCTCTGGTCCTCACCGCGCGCCCAGACCCTCGAGCCCGCGCTCATCGACCTCGACTCCGCCACGTGGACCACCGCCGACAGCTACGTCGTCCAGCCCGGCGCGAAGCGCTTCGAGTCGTGGGAGAAGTCCTATGCCGCGGTCCTCGGGATCGGCGCCGCGGCCGACTACGCGCTCGCGCTCGGGCTCGACGTCACGCAGCGGCGGATCTCGTGGCTCGCCGACCGGATCCGCCTCTCGCTGGCCGAGGTGCCCGGCGTCGTCGTGCGCGACCGCGGCACGGTCCGCACGGGCATCGTGACCTTCTCGGTGGAGGGGCGGGAGCCCGTCGACGTCGTACGCCGGATCAAGGAGCGCGGCGTCAACGTGAGCCACTCGCCGCGGGAGTACGCCGTGCGCGACTTCGACGCCCTCGGTGTCACCGGGCTCGTGCGGGTGAGCCCGCACGTCTACACCGACGACTCCGACCTCGAGGCGCTGATGCACGCCGTTCGGGCCGCCGTCTCCTGAGCGCCGAGCGCTGCGATGAAGGCGGAGTTTGTTGTCCTCTAGGCAACCAAGGCGTCCTTCATGGCTACGAACGCGGGTCAGGTGCGGCAGAGGCGGGTGTGCCAGGCGACGACGCTGCGGTCGGTGAGGCTGGCGACCTGGTCGACGACGACGCGCAGGCGGGCGGCGTCGTCGGGGGCGCTCGCGTAGGCGTCGCGCAGGACCGGGTCGAGCGACTCGGGCGCGGTGAGGCGGATGGCCGAGACGAGCTCCTGCACGACGTCGCGCTGGCGGGCGTAGACCGGCTCGGCACCCGCACGCTGCATGACCCACCGGTTGGCCACGGCCTTGAGCAGCGCGACCTCGAGGCGCTGCTCGCGCGGGACCACCAGTCCCGCGCCGTAGCGCGTGAGCCGACCGTCGCCGTGGGCGTCGCGCGTCGCGAGCTCGGCGGCCGTGCAGAAGCGCCCGATGAGCTGTGAGGTGAGGTTCTTCAGCGCGGCCAGGTCGCGCAGGGACCCGGCGTACGACGACGGCCAGAACGGCAGCGCCGTGAGCCGGTCGACCGCCGCGCCGAGCTCGGCGCGGTCGGCGTCGCGGGCGTAGCCGGCCGCGACGTCGAGCAGTCCTTCCGGGTCGTCGGCGCCCCCCGCACCGGTGATCGCGCGGATGTCGAGGTGACCCGCGACGACGGCGTCCTCGACGTCGTGCACCGAGTAGGCGACGTCGTCGGCCCAGTCCATCACCTGCGCCTCGAAGCAGGTGCGGTCGTCGGGCGAGCCCGCGCGCAACCAGGCGAAGACCTCGAGGTCGTCGGCGTAGACACCGAACTTGCGCACGCCGGCACGACGGGGCCAGGGGTACTTCGTGGCCGCGTCGAGCGCCGCCCGGGTGAGGTTGAGGCCCACCGGACCGCCGGGCCGTGGCCCGTCGTCCGGGCTGAACGTCTTGGCCTCGAGACGGGTCAGGATCCGCAACGACTGCGCGTTGCCCTCGAAGCCGCCGATCGCCGAGGCGACGTCGTCGAGGGCGTCCTCGCCGTTGTGGCCGAACGGCGGGTGCCCGAGGTCGTGGGACAGGCAGGCGACCTCGACGAGGTCCGGGTCGCAGCCGAGCGCCGCCCCGAGCTCGCGCCCGACCTGGGCGCACTCGAGGGAGTGGGTCAGCCGGGTCCGCAGGAAGTCGCTCTCCCCCGCGGCGATGACCTGGGTCTTCGCGGCGAGCCGGCGCAGCGCGGCCGAGTGCAGGACGCGCGCGCGGTCGCGGGCGAACGCGGTGCGTCCGGCGCGCTTGGGCGCCTCGAGCACCCAGCGCGCCTCGTCGTCGTGCCCGTAGCCGTCGGAGAGGCGGTCGTCGTCGTGCGCCGCGGGGAGTTCCATCAGCGCCGACCCTAGCGAGCACCGGCCACGGGCGCCGGTCCTCAGCCTCCGACGACGGGGGCGATCGAGCGCCGCTCGACCAGCCAGAAGTACAGCAGGCCCTCGGTCTCGCGCACGACGTACTCCAGCGTGAGGCTCGAGCCGGACCCCGTCTGCGTCGGCGAGCCATGGGCCGCGATGCCGAGTGCCCGCGCCATGGCCAGGCTGCGGGCCTCGTGCGCCGGGTCGGTCACGAGCGTGGCGCTCGTCCAGCCGCGGTCGGCCATGAGGTGCGCCACTGCCGTGAGGCTCGAGAGCGTGTCGTGGCCGAGCGGCACCGCGGTGACGTCGGCGCGCGGCACGCCGGCGCTCACCAGCCAGTCGGCGCCGACCTCGGCCTCGGTGGTGCGGTCGCCCGGCTGGTTGCTCCCCACGGTCACGACGTGCGGGGCCACCTGCTGGCGGTAGAGCTCGTCGGCGTGGTCGAGCCGGGCCTCGAGCACCGGGCTCGGCCGGCCGTTGAACTGCGCGGCGCCGAGCACCACGACGACGTCCGTGGGCGTGCGGTCGTCCTCGCGCGCAGCGGTCACGACGCGCGCGGCCGCGAGGAGCGGGAGCAGAACGGCGAGCGCGAACGCGGCCACCAGGACCCACCCGAGGACTCGCTGCCAGAGGCGCCGGCGCCGCGGCGGTGCGGCGACGGTCACGGCGTCGGTCCCGGCGGTCACCGAGTCATTCTCCCTGACGGTCGGGGGTGTTCAGAACGTCCGCACAGCCGGTGGCCCCCGTGGCGGACATCGTCCTCACACCAAGCACGACCACGGTGATGGCACGAGGTCCCCCCGGGGACCCCCGACCAGAAGGAGACCACATGATCGACCACGACACCCAGGCGGCCACCCGCCGCTCCGCTCGTCGTTGGGGCACCGGAGCGGCGCTCGTCGCGGCCGGCCTGGCCGGTGGCGTCATCATCGCCGGCGCCATGGGCGCGAGCGCGAACGCCGCCACCAGCTCCCCGTCGCCCGCCGCCACCTCCGGCGCGACCGGTGCCACCGGCGTCAGCGGCGCGGCCACGACCACTCCGCAGCACCCGACCGGCGACCAGTCCAAGCCCCAGCGCTCGGACGAGACGCTGCTCACCGGGGACACCGCGGCCAAGGTGACGGCCGCGGCCCTCGCCACGTACCCGGGCGCGACCATCCAGCGGGTCGAGACCGACTCCAACGGCGTCTACGAGGCCCACATCGTCACCACCGCAGGTGACTGGGTCATCGTGCAGGTCGGCAAGGACTTCACCGTGACGGGCACGCAGCAGCCCGGCGTGGGCGGTCCTGGCGGCCACGGCGGTCCCGGCAACGGCACCCCCGGTGTCGACCCGGACCCGAACGTCAACGACGGTCCGGGCAACGCCAACCCCGGTGGCAGCCAGCCTGGCGGTACGTCGAGCAACGGCGCCTCCGCCACACCCAGCACCACTGCGTGACCGACGACCGCACCACCTGATCCCGGTGCCCTTCCGCGCCGGTGTCCGCCCACCCCGGGCCCTCCCTCGACCGGGGTGAGCAGCGCAGCAGAGGCGGAGCCACACCCACTGTGGCTCCGCCTCTGTCGTCCGTGGTCAGCGGGTGTCGGAGACGCCCGTATCCAGCGCGGCGCGGCCGGCCTCGAGGCGTGCCACGGGGACCCGGAACGGTGAGCAGGACACGTAGTCGAGCCCGACCTGGTGGAAAAAGTGCACCGAGTCGGGGTCGCCGCCGTGCTCGCCGCAGACGCCGAGCTTGAGGTCCGGGCGGGTGGCCCGGCCCTCGTCGCAGGCGATCTGGACGAGCCGCCCGACGCCGTCGACGTCGAGGGACTCGAACGGAGACACCGTGAAGACGCCCTTGTCGAGGTAGGCGGCGAAGAACTCGGCCTCGACGTCGTCGCGGCTGAATCCCCACGTCGTCTGCGTGAGGTCGTTGGTGCCGAAGGAGAAGAACTCCGCGACGTCGGCGATGCGTCGGGCCGTGAGCGCCGCCCGCGGGAGCTCGATCATCGTGCCGACGGGGATGGTCAGGTTGATGCCCTCGCGTGCGGCGATCTCGTGGACGATGCCGTCGGTCTCGTCGGCGATGAGGTGCAGCTCCATCACCGAGCCGACGAGCGGCACCATGATCTCCACCTGCGGGTCGCCGCCGGCCTTGATGCGGGCCACCGCCGCCTCGGCGATCGCGCGCACCTGAAGGCCGAACAGGCCGGGTACGACGAGCCCGAGACGCACTCCGCGCAGACCGAGCATCGGGTTGGACTCGTGGAGCCGCTCGACCGCGGCGAGGAGCGCGAGCTCCTTCGCATCCGGGTTGCCCTCGGAGTGCGCCACGGCGACGCGGACCGAGAGCTCGGTGTAGTTGGGCAGGAACTCGTGCAGGGGCGGGTCGAGCAGCCGGATGGTGACCGGCAGGCCGTCCATCGCCTCGAGCAGCTCGGTGAAGTCCTTGGTCTGCATCGGCAGCAGAGCGGCGAGGGCGTCGTCGCGCTCGTCACCGGACTCGGAGAGGATCACGCGCTCGATGAGCACGCGCCGGTCGCCGAGGAACATGTGCTCGGTCCTCGTCAGGCCGATGCCCTCGGCGCCGAGGTGCCGCGCCCGGGCCGCGTCCTCGGCAGTGTCGGCGTTGGCCCGCACCCGCAGGCGACGAACGGCGTCGGCGTGCGCGAGCAGCCGGTCGACCGACTTCACCAGCAGTGCGGTCTCCTCGTCGGCGTCGGCGATCGCGTGGTCGATGCCGTGCTCGAGGTAGGTGACGACGGGGGACGGCTTGACCGTGACCTCGCCGAGGAACACCTCCCCGGTGGAGCCGTCGATGGAGATGACGTCGCCCTCGAGGATGGTCCGGTCGTCCACGCGCACGAGCTTGGCCGCGACGTCGACGTCGAGCTCCTCGGCGCCGCAGACGCAGGTCTTGCCCATGCCGCGCGCCACGACGGCCGCGTGGCTCGTCTTGCCGCCGCGCGAGGTCAGGATGCCGGCGGCGGCGATCATGCCCTCGAGGTCGTCGGGGTTGGTCTCCCGGCGCACCAGGATCACGTCCTCGCCGCGGTCGCCCCACGCCACGGCCGTGGCGGAGTCGAACACGACCTTGCCGACCGCCGCGCCGGGGCTCGCCGCCATCGCCCGGGTCAGCAGCGTCCGCGGCGTGCCCGAGTCGAACTGCGGGAACATCAGCTGCGCGAGCTGCGCACCGGTGACCCGCTCGAGGGCCTCGTCCTCGGTGATGAGGTGCTCGTCGACGAGCTGGGTCGCGATCCGGAACGCCGCAGCCGCGGTGCGCTTGCCGACCCTGGTCTGCAGCATCCAGAGCTTGCCGCGCTCGATGGTGAACTCGATGTCGCACAGGTCGCGGTAGTGCGTCTCCAGCCGGCGCATCACCCCCATCAGCTCGGTGTGCGCCGGGGTGTCGATCTCGCGCAGGTCGTCGAGCGACAGTGTGTTGCGGATGCCGGCGACGACGTCCTCGCCCTGGGCGTTGACCAGGTAGTCGCCGTAGGCCCCGGGCTCGCCGGTCGACGGGTCGCGGGTGAACGCGACGCCGGTGCCGGAGGTCTCGCCGAGGTTGCCGAACACCATCGTGCAGATGTTCACCGCGGTGCCCAGGTCGTGCGGGATCCGCTCACGACGCCGGTAGATCCGCGCCCGGTCGGTGTTCCACGAGTCGAAGACCGCACGGATCGCGAGGTCGAGCTGCTCGCGCGGGTGCTGCGGGAACTCCCGTCCCGACTCCTCGCGCACGATGTCCTTGAACCGCTGCACCAGGGCCATCAGGTCGCTGACGTCGAGGTCGACGTCGCTGGTCACGCCGTTCGCGGCCTTGGCCTTGTCCAACACGTCGGCGAACTGGTCGCCCTCGATGTCGAGCACCGTCTTGCCGAACATCTGGATCAAGCGGCGGTAGGAGTCCCACGCGAACCGGTCGCTCCCGCTGGCCTCCGCCAGGCCGAGCACGCTCGCGTCGTTCAGGCCGATGTTGAGCACCGTGTCCATCATCCCGGGCATCGAGAACTTCGCCCCCGAGCGCACGCTCACCAGCAGCGGGTCGTGGCGATCACCGAGACGCCGGTCGACCGCATCCTCGAGGTGGCGCAGCGACCTCGTCACCTGGACCCGCAGGTCCGAGGGCTCCTTGCCGTTCGCGAGATACGCCCGGCACGCCTCCGTCGTGATCGTGAAGCCCGGCGGGACGGGGAGGCCCAGCCGTGTCATCTCGGCGAGGTTCGCACCCTTGCCGCCGAGGAGGTCCTTCATGTCCTTCGACCCCTCGGAGAAGTCGAAGACGTACGTGCTGGCGGCCATGGACCTGACCCTTCATCCACGTGAGCGGGTCCGTCGAAGCGGCGGTCCCGCCAACCCTCCTCGGCCGGCGACACGGCGTCGTCGGCCGCGCGCCCGGGGGCGCAGTGCGACCCTGGATGCGATGAGCCCGAGTCTGTCCCCGGGACTACTCCCGTCTCCACCCGACCGGAATCTCAGTCGGTGCTCATTGCGTCACATTCCGGACGCCGGTGACACGGATCGTTCCCCGGAGCGGCACACGGAGATGACGGACCGGCCGGCGACCCCCGAGGATCGGTCCATGAACGCCGCCCTCACCCTCGCCACCGCCCGGACGATCACGGACCGGGTGCTCGCCGCAGCCGACGCGGCGGACGTCACCGTGTCCGTCGTGGTCGTCGACGGTCAGGGCGCCGACGTCCTGACCGTCCGGATGGACGGCGCCCCGGGGTTCACGCCCTACGTCGCCCGGCAGAAGGCGCGCAGCGCCGTCCTCATGAGGTCCGACAGCAGGGACCTCGCCGACCTGCAGTCCGACTACCCCGAGCTGCTCCCGCTGGTCAGCGACGGCGCGGGCTTCCGGGTCACCTCGCTCGCCGGCGGGCTGGTGCTGACCCGCGACGGCGTCGTCCACGGTGCTGTCGCCGTGAGCGGTGCGCACCCGGACGTCGACGTCGCTTGCGCGACGGCCGGTCGCGACGCCTGGCTCGGCTGAGCCGGTCAGCCAGGCGCGCCGGCAGCGCCCGCGCGGCGTCGGGCCTCGTCGAGCACCTGCACCAGCACCTCGATCGGCTGCGCCCCCTGCACGGCGACCGCGGCGGAGGACAGGCCCACCTCCGGGTCGACGACAGCACCGGCGTCGGCGACGAAGGTCGGGACCGCCGAGACTCCGAGCTCGCGCCCGAGCGCGAAGGCGGCGTCGACCGCGTCGGTGGCCGAGTCGAGCCGCGCCTGCACCTGCCCGGCGTCCTCCCCCGTCGACGCCGACACGACCTCCACGATCGTGGCGGGATCGGTGACGTCGAGCCCCCGCTCGAAGTACGCGCGGTAGAGCGCACGCACGGCGACCTGCTGGCGGGCGTCGCCGTCGTAGGTCGCGAGCACGTGGTGCGCGAGGCGGGTGTTCGGCGCCTTGCCGACGGCCTCGAAGTCGTAGGCCAGACCGAGCTCCCGACCCATCGCGGTGAGGCGGGCCTGGGCCTCGCGCAGCGCACCGACGTCGCCGAACCGGGCCTCGAGGAACCCGGCCATCGGCACGCCTTCCGGCGGCAGACCCGGGTTCAGCTCGAACGGGCGGTGCCGCACGACGATCGTCTCCCCCGCGGCCGCCCGCTTCTCGAGGACCACGTCGAGCCGCGCGTGGCCGAGGTAGCACCAGGGGCAGGCGATGTCCGCCCAGACGTCGAGGCGGACAGGAGCGTCGAGGGAGGTCGTGTCAGGGCTCACGTCCTTGGCCAACCGGTCCGCCTGCGCGTCCATTCCGCCGACCACGGCCGCCGTGCGGCGGGGCGACGGCACCGGGTCGAGGATCAGCCGCCGGAGACGGCGAGCTCGGCGGCGCCCAGGTCGTCGAGGAAGCCCACGAGGTCGTCGGGGTCGTCGAGCCACCGGTCCGGCAGGGCGACGCGCCTTCCCGGCTGGGTGCGCCCGCGCGGACCCTCCGACACCTCGCCCGGCCACGGCTGGTCGAGGTCCATCGACGCGATGAGGTCGTCGATCTCGGCGAGGCTGCTCGCCAGGGCGAGACCTTGGCGGACCTCCCGACGTACGACGAAGCCCTTGAGGTACCACGCGATGTGCTTGCGGAAGTCGCGCGGGCCCTTCTCCGGCCCGAGCACCTCGGCGAGCAGCTCCGCGTGGTGGCGCATGGTGGCGGCGACCTCGCGCAGGCCCGGGTCGGTGGGCACGTCGCGACCGGTGAACGACGCCGCGAGCTGGCCGAACAGCCACGGCCGACCCAGGCAGCCACGGCCGACGACGACCCCGGCGGCTCCGGTCTGCTCGACCATCCGCCGGGCGTGCCGGTGGGTCCAGACGTCGCCGTTGCCGAGCACGGGGATGCCGTAGGGCTCGAGCTCCTCGACCAGCCGCGCGATCGAGGACCAGTCAGCCTCGCCGCCGTAGAGCTGAGACGCCGTCCGGCCGTGCAGCGCGACCCAGGCCGCGCCCTCCTCGGCGGCGGCGCGACCGGCCTCGAGGTAGGTCAGGTGGTCGGCGTCGACGCCCATCCGCATCTTCACCGTGACGGGCACCGGGTCACGGCCGTGGGCGCGGGCGGCGTCGGCGGACGCAGCCACGGCGTCGTGCACGATCGCCCGGAACAGTCCGCGCTTCCACGGCAGCGCGCTGCCACCGCCCTTGCGCGTGACCTTCGGGACCGGGCAGCCGAAGTTCAGGTCGACGTGGTCGGCACGGTCCTCGGCGACGAGCAGGTGCACCGCCGCGGCGACGGTGGCCGGGTCGACGCCGTAGAGCTGCACGCTGCGCGGCGACTCGTCGGCATCCGTCGCGATCATCGACATCGTCTCGACGTTGCGCTCGACGAGGGCACGCGAGGTGATCATCTCGGTGACGTAGATGCCGGTCGCCGCGCCGTCGGTGGCCGCGCGGGCGTTCTCGCGGGCGAGACGGCGGAACGCCCGGTTGGTGATGCCGGCCATCGGCGCGAGCACGACGGGGACGCCGCCGCGCGCGAGCAGCTCGAAGCCGGGATGGGTCACCGTCCCATTCTCGCCCATGGGACGACGCTGGCGGCCCATGGTCACGCGGGGGCAGCGATCACCCGGTAGTTTCCCCGCATGGCCGACTGGTACCGCACGTACCTCATCGACACGGAACGGTCGGCGGCCCTCTGGGTGCTCATCGGCTTCCTCGTGACGTATGCGATCACCCGGTCGATCACGCTGAGGATCCGGCGCCGCGGGGCCGAGCCGCAGCCCGAGACCCCGCAGGACGGCGAGGGCGGCGGGCTGATCAACGACATCCACATCGGCGGGGTGCACGTGCACCACCAGGTGTGGGGCATCCTCCTGGTGCTCGTGACCGGGCTGCTCGAGTTCCGCTACTCGCCCGGGTCACCCGGTCAGGAGATCCTCGGCGCACTGTTCGGAGCCGGCGCCGCGCTCGCCCTCGACGAGTTCGCGCTGTGGCTGCACGTCGAGGACGTGTACTGGTCCGAGGAGGGCAAGAAGTCGATCGACGCCGTGATGATCGCAGTGGTCGTCGGCGCCGGCCTGCTCATCGGGGCGGCCCCGCTCGGACTCTCCGGTGGCGCCAGCGACCAGAACGTCTGGTTCGCGATGGTTGTCGTGGTGATCCACATCGGCTACACGATCATCTGCATGCTCAAGGGCAAGATCCCGACCGGGCTCATCGGGCTCGTGATCCCCATCGTCTCGCTCGTGGGCTCCATCCGGCTGGCCAAGCCGACGTCGTACTGGGCCAAGCGGTTCTACGGCGAGAAGAAGACGACCAAGGCCGAGGCCCGGTTCTCGGCGGAGGACGCGCGTCGCGAGAAGTGGCGTGCCCGGTTCGGCTCCGGCAGCTCGCTCACGAAGACCTGACGGCAGAGAGCCCGATGTCGACCGAGCAGCTCGAGATCGACCACGTCGTCATCGGCGTCGCCGACCTCGAGGTCGCCGCGGCCCGGCTGCTGACCGACCACGGGCTCGTCGCGCTGCCCGGCGGTCACCATCCGGCCTGGGGCACGGCGAACCGGATCGTGCCCCTGGGTCCGACGTACCTCGAGCTGGTCGCCGTGGTCGAACCCGCGGTGGCGGCTCAGAACGCGTTCGGCACCTGGGTCGCCGACATGGCGCGTGGGAGCGCCGGCGGCGGCTGGGCGGTGCGGACGCACGACATGGCGGCCACCGCGGCCCGTCTCGGGCTCGACGTCGTGCCCGGGTCGCGGTTCACGAGCGAGGGCGGGGAGCTGCGCTGGCAGCTCGCCGGCCTGCCGTCGGCCGGCGCACCGGACCGGACGCTGCCGTTCTTCATCGCGTGGGCCGACGGCACACCGCTCCCGGGGACGGCGCCCGCGGCTCACCGCGGCGGCGGCACGAGGCTCGAGCGGATCACCGTCGAGGCCGACCCGCAACGCCTGGACCGATGGCTCGCAGGGCACGAGCTCGCGGTGGACGTGGCTCGAGGCCCGCGCGGGGTCACGGCTGTTCGGTGCCGCTCGACGCAGGGCGTCGTGCACCTGGACCTCCCCATCCGACCCTGAGGGCAAGGACGGCACGGCGCGCCGAGTGGCTGCCCGTGGACCGAGACGAACGGTTTGCTCAACCTTCGCGGGCGGGCCGCTCACCGGGCTGAAGACCCTGTCCGCTACGAGTCGATGCCGGGGCTGATCGATCACGCAAGCAGCACCCGAACGGGGGTAGCCATGCGCTACGTCGTCCAGACGCTCGCCACGGCGGCGGCGTTCTCCCTCCTCCCCCTGTGCCGCTCTTACGGCGCGCTCCCCGTCGGCCCGATCGACCCGCAGGCTCCGGTGCGGGCCTCGACGACCTCGGCCCCGTCGACCGACACCGGTGCGCGGCTTCCCACCGGGGTGCGGCTCCCGTCCGGCGCTGTGCGGCTGGGCGCGCCCGCCACCAGCGACGACCGGGAGGGGCGGCACCAGTGGCGGGTCGACGTGCGGCTCGACGGCCTCACCGCGCCCGCCGCGCCCGCCGCGCTCACCTTCCTCGCCGAGACCCTGGGCAACCAGGGCTGGGAAGTCCGTGAGGGTCGCGCCGACGTGTTCGCCATACGGCGGGTCGCGGGCAGGTGGGAGCTGTTCAAGGTGTGGGTCGACCCTGCGAGGTCGCGGTCGTTCCACGGCGCTGTGCTCACCGGGGGATACGGCTCGCGACCTGCCTGAGCACGTCCGTGTCAGACCCGGTCGACCGTGAGCGTGAAGCCGGCCGTGCGCAGCCGCTCGGCCAGCCGTACGCCGAGTCCTGACGCCGGGGTCAGGACCCCGGCGCGCTCCGGCAGCAGCTCGCCGTCGAGGGCGAGGGTCAACGCGCTCTCCCCCAGCATCACCGCGGTCGCCTGGTAGCCGGGGTCCCCCTGGGCCGCGACGACGGCACGGTAGACGGCGCCGCTGGTGGTCCGGCTGCGGATCTCGATGTCGAAGCCACCGTTGCGCCGCGTCTCCTCGTCCGGGCCCTCGCCCGGTGCGGGAAGGAAGCGGTCCAGCACCGCCCGCGTCGGCCCGAAGGCCAGGGCCGCGATCCCGACGGCGAGCCCGGCGGAGACTCCGACCGCGCGCAGCGGCGCAGCCAGGTCGTCGCCGTAGGCCATCGCCTCGCGGTAGCGGAAGGTCCGGCCGTAGGACCAGTCCTGCAGCGCGTTGCTCATCCGCACCACGCGCGTGTTGTACGGCGCCATCACGAACGGGCCCACCCACGCGCCGACGGCCGCGTCGCGCCGGATCCGCACCGCATCCGGCGACGGGCCGGCGTCGGGCTCGGCGGCCCGGTCCGGACTCAGCGCGTAGGGGTCGACCATCACCTTCGCGAGCGACCGGTCGGCCGCGATCGCCTGCGCCATGGCGCGTCCGGAGTCGATGGTCCCGCCGCTGATGCCACCGCGCATCGAGCGGACGACGAGCGTGGTGCTCTCGAGGGTGCCCTCGCCGTCGGCCCGCGCCTGCTCGGCGAGCAGCAGCACCCCGATGTCCGACGGGACGGAGTCGAACCCGCAGGAGTGGACGATCCGGGCACCTGACGCGCGTGCTGCGTCGGCGTAGGACCGCAGCGAGTCGCGGACGAAGAGGACCTCGCCGGTGAGGTCGGCGTAGTGCGTGCCTGCCTCGGCGCAGCCGGCGACGAGCGGCAGGCCGTAGCGCGCGTAGGGCCCGACGGTCGTCGCGACGACCCGGGTCGAGCGCGCGAGCCCGGTGACCGAGTCCTCGTCCGAGGTGTCCGCCACGACGAGCGGCCATTCGGCGGCGACCTCGCCGAGGCCGTCGCGGACCGCCGCGAGCCGCTCGAGCGAGCGCCCGCCCAGCGCGATCCGCAGATCCGACGGCGCGTGCGCCGCGAGGTAGTCGGCCGTGATCCGCCCGACGAACCCGGACGCCCCGAAGACGACGACGTCGTACTCACGCTGAGTCATACCTCGACCCTACGACCCAACCGCCACCCCATCGCCGAGACTGATCAGCTGGTCGCTTCAGGACCCGGGAAGCAGCCGGATGATCAGTCTCAGCGGGGGGAGGTCAGCAGCCGGGGAGGCGCTGGGCGAGCCAGCCGGGCAGTGCGTCGAGACCGATGCGCTCCTGGGCCATGGTGTCGCGGTCGCGGACCGTCACCGCCTGGTCGTCGACGGTCTCGAAGTCGACCGTGACGCAGTACGGCGTACCCACCTCGTCCTGCCTGCGGTAGCGGCGACCGATCGCACCGGCGTCGTCGAACTCGACGTTCCAGGACTTGCGCAGCTCGGTCGCGAGGTCCTTCGCCTTGGGCGTGAGGTCGGCGTTGCGCGAGAGCGGCAGCACCGCGACCTTCGTCGGCGCGAGCCGCTTGTCGAAGCGCATCACCGTGCGCTTGTCGACGCCGCCCTTCGCGTTGGGCGCCTCGTCCTCGTCGTAGGCCTCGAGCAGGAACGCGAGCACGGCGCGGGTGAGACCCGCTGCCGGCTCGATCACGTAGGGGAACCAGCGCTCGCCGGCCTCCTGGTCGAAGTAGGACAGGTCGACGCCGGAGTGCTCCGAGTGCGTCTTGAGGTCGAAGTCGGTGCGGTTGGCGATGCCCTCGAGCTCGGCGAACTCCGCACCGCCGAAGTTGAACCGGTACTCGATGTCGACCGTGCGCTTGGAGTAGTGCGACAGCTTCTCCTTCGGGTGCTCGAAGAAGCGCAGGTTGTCGGGCGAGAGACCGAGGTCGAGGTACCAGTCCCAGCGCTGCTTGAGCCAGTACTCGTGCCACTCCTCGTCGGTTCCGGGCTTGACGAAGAACTCCATCTCCATCTGCTCGAACTCCCGCGTGCGGAAGATGAAGTTGCCGGGCGTGATCTCGTTGCGGAAGGACTTGCCGACCTGCGCGATGCCGAACGGCGGCTTCTTGCGCGCGGTGCCGGCGACGTTGGCGTAGTTGATGAAGATGCCCTGCGCAGTCTCGGGGCGAAGGTAGTGCAGCGACGAGTCGTCCTGCACGGGACCGAGGTGGGTCGAGAGCAGGCCGTTGAAGTTGCGCGGCTCGGTGAACTGGCCCTTGACGCCGCAGTTCGGGCAGTTGACGCCCGCGAGCCCGCCCTCGGGGGCGCGGCCGTTGTGCTTGGCCTCGTAGGCCTCGAGGAGGTGGTCCTCGCGGAACCGCTTGTGGCACGAGGTGCACTCGGTCAGCGGGTCCACGAACGCCTCGAGGTGGCCGGAGGCCTCCCAGACCTTCGGCGCGAGGATCACGGCCGAGTCGAGGCCGACGATGTCGTCGCGGCTCTGCACCATCGTGCGCCACCACTGGCGGCGGACGTTCTCCTTGAGCTCTACGCCGAGCGGGCCGTAGTCCCAGGCGGAGCGCGTCCCGCCGTAGATCTCGCTGCACGGGTAGACGAACCCACGGCGCTTGGAGAGGTTGACGACGGCATCGACGCGATCGAAGGCCATAGGAGTGCTCCATCCGGCTGGTGTGTCGGCGAGTGGTGGTGCGGGATCCCCGCGGGGAGGCCAGGTTACGCGAACGTCTCGTAGTGCCAGCGCAGGGATCTGCGCACGAGCGGTCGCGTGACGGCGATCACGACGTCGTAGCGCTGGCGCAGGTCGGCCTCGACCTCGCGCGGGCAGACGGGCACCGCGAGGACCAGATACGCCGCTCCTGCCTCGCGCACCGCGACGGCGACCGCCCGAGCCGCCGTCCCCGTTTCGACGCCGTCGTCGACCACGACGACGCGACGGCCGGTGACGTCGACCGGGACCTCGACGCTCACGCCGTCGTCGGTGCGCGAGACGACGAGGCGCGAGACGACCAGGTGCGGGACGTCGGTGCCGAGAGCGTCGGCCACGGGGGCTGCGACCCGCACGCCGCCCGGCGGCACGGCGAGCAGGACGGCATCCGCGACGACCTCGGGGGTGAGCAGCTCGGCCAGCCGCCGTCCGCCGTCGGCGAGGTCGACGAACCTCACCCGAACTCGCCCGGCGAGACGTGCTCGGCCGCAGCGTGCCCGAGCCCCACGGTCCCGGCGTCGGCCGCGAGCGCGCTCGGTCTCTCGACGACCGATTCCGGCGTGCGCGAGACGAGCACCTCGAAGGCGGTGGCCTCGTCGAGCGCGGTGAGCAGGAAGGGCCAGCGCAGCTTCACGTCGTACGCCGACAGCGCGCGGCGGTAGGACCCCGCGTCGACCCACTCGTGCGCAACGACGAGCAGGTCGGCATCATCGACGGCGCGCGTGATCCAACCGCGGACATAGCCCTGCTGCTCGGAGAGGGTGGCGAGGGTGTCGCGGGCCGCGGCGAGGGCGGACGTGGTGTCGTCGTAGCCCGCGAGCGGGAGTCGATGGCGGGTCACGACGAGCACGCCCCCACGGTACGGCGCTGCGCGTGAGGCACGGGGGCGGGGATGCGACGATGGCGCCATGCCCGAGAGCAAGCGACACCCGGCCCGGCGACCCCAGCAGCGCGCGCCGAGGCCGGGCCACCGCAATCCCGCGGGGAAGCCGGCGGCCGCGGCACCCGCGCCGCCGACGTCCCCCGCGCGTCGGTGGCTCGTGCGCCACAGCGCCGGTCCGCTGATCATCCTGCACCGCCTCCCGACCTTGCTCGTGGCTGTGACGCTGGCGGTCGTGCTGGTCGCGGGACTCGCGCTGCCGTGGGCCTGGGCAGGCCTCCTGCTCCTCGTGCTCGCCGTGTTCCTCGGCTGGCTGCTCGCCCTGTCCTGGCCGATCCTCACCTGGCCCGCCCGCGTGATCCGCGGGCTCGCGGTGCTCGCGCTCCTCGTCATGTGCGTGCTGCGGCTGGCCGGGAGGTTCTGACCGGAGCCCGCTTCTCGGGATTGACAATCATTCCCAACAAGCCCAGGGTGGGTCCGTGGCCCTCCTCCTCGCGATCTGCACCTTCTTCTCCACAGCCGCGGGCGGGCTAGTGGCGCTGCGGGCCAGCGACCGGATGCACCTCGTGCTCGGCGCGTCGGCCGGCATCCTGCTCGGGCTGGTGGCCTTCGACCTGATCCCGGAGGTGTTCCGGCTCGGCGGTGTGCCGGACGGCGTCCCGGCGTTCATGGTGGCGTTCGTCCTCGGCTTCCTCGTGCTGCACGTCGTGGAACGTGCCGCCGGCGTCCACGAACCGGTCGACTCCGAGTACGGCGAGCACCACCACAACGTCAGCGGCACGCTCGGTGCCGCGGGCCTCATCGGGCACTCCTTCCTCGACGGCCTCGGCATCGGCCTGGCCTTCCAGGTCAGCTCCACGGTCGGCTGGGCGGTCGCAATCGCCGTCCTCGCCCACGACTTCGCCGACGGCCTCAACACCGTGACGCTCATGCGCCGGGCCGGTCACAGCCGACGCAACTCGATCATCGCGCTGGCCCTCGACGCGCTCGCCCCGGTCGCGGGCGTGCTGGTCGCCAGGCTCATCTCCCCGCCCGACTCCGTGCTCGCCCTCTACCTCGGCGCCTTCGCGGGCCTGCTCACCTACCTCGCCACCTCGGACATCCTCCCGGAGGCGCACGCGCACCACCCGTCGCGCGTCACGCTGCTCACCACGATCGCGGGCATCGCGTTCATGTACGTCGTGGCCTCGTTCGCATGACCGGCACCGAGCCGGCGCGCCGCACGACACGTCAGCGCGCCGCGGTGCTCGCGGTCCTCGACGACCTCGAGCAGTTCCGCAGCGCGCAGGAGATCCACGCCGAGCTCGTACGCCGCGGCGACTCGGTCGGACTCAGCACGGTCTACCGCTCGCTCGCCGCGATGTCCTCCGACGACGACGTCGACACCCTGCTGCGCGACGACGGCGAGACGCTGTACCGGCGCTGCCGCGTCGCGACGCACCACCACCACCTCGTGTGCCGCTCCTGCGGTGCGACCGTCGAGGTCGACGGGCCCGCCGTCGAGTCGTGGGCCGACCGGC
>DATCCY010000054.1:0-12121 GCA_036510975.1 Candidatus Nanopelagicales bacterium | reverse complement strand
TCGAGGACCTTGTCCCAGCCGGCGTCGAGCATGACGTCGTGGCCCATGCCGGGGAACCAGACCGGCTCCACGCCGTAGGTGTCGGCCGTGCGCTGCACGTCGGCGGGGCGCACGAGCCGGTCGGCCGGCGTGCCGATGACGAGCACGGGGCACCGGACCGGACCCACCTTGCGGCGCAGCAGCAGCTCCCACTGCACGAGCGGCGACTCGGGACCGGTGCGGTCGGAGTACGCGCGCGCGGTCTGCGGATCGAGGCGCTCGAAGAGGATGTCCGGCTCCATCGACAGCGTTTGGCCGACCACGGCGCGGAGCAGGTCGGCGGGGCGGTCCCTGCCGATCGCGACGAGGTCGCCCACGGAGGAGTGCATCGGAGCGGGGGCCAGCAGGACCAGGCCGCGCAACGGATAGCGCTCGGCGACGAGCTGCGCGACGAGCGCCCCGTTGGAGTGGCCGATCAGCACCGGCGGCTCCGGCAGCTCGGTGATGGTCTGCATCACGTCGTGGACGTAGTCGCGGGTCATCGTGCGCCGCAGGTGCCGCGCCCCCGCCGATCCGCCGTGGCCGCGCAGGCTGACGGCGTAGGACGGGAAGCCGCGCTCGGCGGCCGCGGGCACCCAGTGCTCGCCGAAGCACCAGGCCGCGTGGGCGAGCCCGTGGACCATCAGCAGCGGGGGCAGGCCGGTGGCCTCGGCCGGCTGCGCGCTGATCACCTCGCGATGGCTCACCGGCGGCGAGGGGAACGACCAGTCCCAGGGCCGCATCGCCAAGGTCTTGCGGCGCAACGGGTTCCCGGCGCTCATGCGCTGACCTCCAGCTCGTGGATGGCGTCCTGGAGAGCGCGCAGGTAGTCCTGGTGCGCGACTTCGTAGTAGTGCCGGGTGGAGTCCTTGTACCGGGCGCCGGCGGAGTAGCGGCGGTCGGCCTCCGCCGCGGCACGCCCCAGGAAGCCGTGCGCGAGAGCGGGTCTGGTGCGCAGTGCCTCGGCCACCCGTGCGATGAGGATCCCCTGCCAGTGGGCGAGAGTCCACTGGCCGCTGTCGGGCTGGATGAGCCCGGTGACGACGAGGTTGTCGTAGACGGGCGTGAACATCTGCAGGAACAGGTGGGGGTGGTCGTCCTTCCAGTTGAGCCACTCGTGCTCGAGGAACGGGAAGCGGACGAGGTAGCCAGTGCAGAACACCACGAGGTCGACGTCGGCGCGTGAGCCGTCGACGAACACCGCCCCGTCGGCGTCGAAGCGGTCGATGTCCTTCACCGGCGTGATGTCGCCCTGGCCGACGTAGTAGACGAGCTGCTGGTTGATGATCGGGTGCGTCTCGAAGAACGCGTGGTCCGGCTTCTGCAGGCCGAACTTCGTGAGGTCGCCGACCGCGATGCCCAGCGAGGTCTTGAACAGGACGCGGCGCAGGCCGAGGGGGAGACGCAGCGCCAGCAGGCTGTCGGCGACCTGGTCGCTCGGGCGGCCGGTCATGTACTTGGGGTTGTAGTAGTAGCCGCGACGCGTCGAGTGCCAGGTGTGCACGGCGTTCTGCGCACCCTCCACCGCGACGTCGCAGCCGGTGTTGCCGGCGCCCACGACCAGCACGCGTCGTCCGCGCAGGACGTCCGCGCCCTTGTAGTCGGCCGAGTGCAGGATCTCGCCGGAGAAGGTGTCCTGGCCCGGGTACTGCGGGATCTTCGGGCTCCAGTTGTGCCCGTTGCCGACCACGAGCCCGGCGTAGCGGTACGTCGTCTCCTGCGCGCTGACGCGGTCGCGGACGGTGACGTCCCACGCCCGCCCGTCCTCGACCGGCAGGGCGCGCACGACGTCGTGGCCGAAGGAGATGCGCTTGCGCAGCCCGAAGTGGTCGGCGTAGCGCCCGAAGTACTCCTTGACCTGGCGGTGGCTCGGGTAGTCCGGGTAGGAGTCGGGCATCGGGAAGTCCGGGAACTGGGTGAACGGCTTGCTCGAGATCAGGTGGGTCGACTCGTAGACCCGCGAGTTCTCCGCCCCGAAGTTCCAGTTGCCCCCGACGTCGGACTCCCGCTCGTAGCCGTCGGCGTCGATCCCGTTCTGGAGCAGCGCCTTGAGCGCCGACATCCCGTGCGGCCCCGCGCCCACGACGCACCAGGCGTCACCGCGGTCGACGAACGTGGGTCCGGTCTTCTTCGCTGGGGTCCGCGCCATGCCGGACATTGTGGACGCTGCGACTCGATTCCGCGCCAACAGCCGCGAAACTGGGCCGTCAGCCGAACAGGGCGGGCAGGGTGGCGTCGGCGGTGGCGCGCAGCTCGTCGAGGGTCCAGAGCACCGACTCGCCGCCGACCAGGTCGACCTGCAGGTCGTCGTCCGGTCCGGTGACGACGCCGACCCGCGCGACCGGTACGCCGTGCTCGGCGGCCAGCGCCTCGAGCTCCGCGACGCCGGCGCGGTCGACCGTCACGACCGCGCGGGCGGTCGACTCGGAGAACAGGAACACGAACGGCTCCAGGTCGGCGGGGACCGCCACCGTGGCGCCGACGTTCTCGCGCAGCGCCATCTCGACGAGCACCTGCGCGATGCCGCCGTCGCTGACGTCGTGCGCGGCGGTGACCAGCGAGCCGCGCGAGGCTGCGACCAGCACCTCGGCGAGCGCACGCTCGGCGGCGAGGTCGACCTTCGGCGGGATCCCGCCGAGGTGGCCGTGCACCACGTGCGCCCACTCCGAGCCTGCGACCTCGTCGCGCGTCGTGCCGAGCAGGAGCACGACGTCGCCGATCTCGCGCAACGCCATCGGCGTACGCCGTGCGACGTCGTCGATCACGCCGAGGACGCCGACCACAGGGGTCGGGTGGATCGCGGCGTCGCCGGTCTGGTTGTAGAAGCTCACGTTGCCGCCCGTGACCGGGATGCCGAGCTCGAGGCAGCCGTCGGCCAGACCCGTGACGGCCCGCTCGAACTGCCACATCACGTCGGGGTCCTCGGGCGAGCCGAAGTTCAGGCAGTTCGTGACGGCGAGGGGTGCGGCGCCGGTGGCGGCGACGTTGCGGTGGGCCTCGGCGAGGGCGAGCTGCGCACCGGCGTAGGGATCGAGCTTGGCGAAGCGGCCGTTGCAGTCGGTGGAGATCGCGACGCCGAGGCCGCTCTGCTCGTCGACCCGGATCACGCCCGCGTCCTCGGGCTGCGCGAGCACGGTGTTGCCCAGGACGTAGCGGTCGTACTGCTGCGTGACCCAGGTCTTTGACGCGAGGTTCGGCGAGCCGACGAGGGTGAGGACGGTGTCGCGCAGCTCGGCCGCGGTGACGGGGCGGGCGAGCAGCCCGGGGTCGTCGGCCTGCAGCGCGTCCTGCCACGCGGGGCGGGCGTAGGGGCGCTCGTAGACGGGTCCGTCGTGCGCGACGGTGCGCGGCGGTACGTCGACGATGACCTCGCCGTGCCACTCGATGACGAGACGGCCGGTGTCGGTGACCTCGCCGATGACGTCGGCGGCGACGTCCCACTTGCGGCAGATGGCCAGGAACTCCTCGATCCGGTCCGGGCGCACGACGGCGGCCATCCGCTCCTGCGACTCGCTCATGAGGATCTCCTCAGGCGTGAGCGACGCGTCGCGCAGCGGAACGTCGTCGAGGCGCACGTGCATGCCGCCCTCGCCGTTGCTCGCGAGCTCGCTCGTGGCGCAGGAGATGCCGGCGGCACCGAGGTCCTGGATCCCCTCGACGAGTCCGGCGTGCAGCACCTCGAGGGTGCACTCGATGAGCAGCTTCTCCATGAATGGGTCGCCGACCTGCACGGCGGGGCGCTTGGTCGGGCCGCCGTCGTCGAAGGTCTCCGAGGCGAGGATCGAGGCGCCGCCGATGCCGTCGCCGCCGGTCTTCGCGCCGTAGAGCACCACGAGGTTGCCCACGCCCTTGGCGCTCGCGAGGTGGATGTCCTCGTGGCGCAGCGTGCCGAGGCAGAGCGCGTTGACGAGCGGGTTGCCCTGGTAGCACGGGTCGAACACGACCTCGCCGCCGATGTTCGGCAGACCGAGGCAGTTGCCGTAGCCGCCGATGCCGGCCACGACGCCGGGCAGCACCCGGTGGGTGTCGGGGTGGTCGGCCGCGCCGAAGCGCAGCGGGTCCATGACCGCGACCGGGCGGGCGCCCATCGAGATGATGTCGCGCACGATGCCGCCGATGCCCGTGGCCGCGCCCTGGTAGGGCTCGACGTAGGACGGGTGGTTGTGCGACTCGACCTTGAAGGTGACCGCCCAGCCCTGGCCGATGTCGACGACGCCGGCGTTCTCGCCGATGCCGACGAGGAGCGTGTCGGTCTGCGGCTTCTTGTCGCCGAACTGCTTGAGGTGGACCTTGCTCGATTTGTAGGAGCAGTGTTCGCTCCACATGACGCTGTACATCGCGAGCTCGCCGCTGGTGGGCCGGCGGCCGAGGATCTCGCGGATCTCGGCGTACTCGTCGGGCTTGAGGCCGAGCTGGTCGTAGGGCTGCTCGCGCTCGGGGTGGGCGATCGCGTCGGCGACGGTGTCGGGCTTGCGACGATCTGCGACAGGGCTCATGCCTCGACGAGACCCTTCAGGATGGAGGTGAAGAACCCGAGACCGTCGGTGGTGGGGCCGGTGAGCGCCTCGACGGCGTGCTCGGGGTGGGGCATCAGGCCGACGACGTTGCCGCGGGCGTTGGCGATGCCCGCGATGTCGCGGCGGCTGCCGTTCGGGTTGACCTCGAGGTAGCGGGCGACCACGCGGCCCTCGCCCTCGAGCTCGTCGAGGACGGCCTCGGAGGCGACGTAGCCGCCCTCGCCGTTCTTGAGCGGTACGACGATCTCCTGGCCGGGCTCGTAGTCCGATGTCCACACCGTGCTGGTGCTCTCGATGCGCAGGCGCTGGTCGCGGCAGACGAAGTGCAGCGAGTCGTTGCGCACCAGGGCACCGGGCAGCAGGTGGGACTCGCAGAGGACCTGGAAGCCGTTGCAGATGCCGAGCACGGGGAGGCCGCCGTTGGCCGCGTCGACGAGCGGACCCATGACCGGGGCGAAGCGGGCGATGGCGCCGCATCGCAGGTAGTCGCCGTAGGAGAAGCCACCGGGCAGCACCACGGCGTCGACGGAGTGCAGGTCGGCGTCGCCGTGCCACAGGGCGACGGCCTCGCCGCCGGCCACGCGGACCGCGCGTGCGGCGTCGCGGTCGTCGAGCGAGCCGGGGAAGGTGACGACGCCGATCCTCACGCGGTGACCTCACGGATCGCGTAGTCCTCGATCACCGGGTTCGACAGCAGCGAGGCGGCGAGCTCGTGCACCTGGGCGAGCCGGGCGTCGTCGACCTCGCCCTCGAGCTCGAGCACGAAGCTCTTGCCCTGGCGGACGGAGGTGACCCCCGCGAGCCCGAGGCGGCCGAGGGCACCCTCGACGGCCTTGCCCTGGGGGTCGAGGATCTCGGGCTTGAGCATGACGTCGACGACGACGCGGGCCACGGCGCGCTCCAGGAGAGTGGTGAGAGGCGGTACACCGCATCCTATCGGGCGCCGCGACCCACCCCGAGCACGCCGGCCGCCCGAGTGCGCACGCCTGTTCAAGCTCGGCCCGGCTGGGGACGCGCTCCTAGGTGAGCGGCGGGTTCGCCTGCCATGCGGACCAGGCGCTGGCGGTCATGGCGTCGAGGTCCCGGGAGGCCGTCCAGCCGAGTTCCGCGCGCGCGAGGTCGACGGAGCCCACGAGCCGCGCGGGGTCGCCCGGCCGTCGCGCCGTCACCTCCGCGTCGAGCTCGTGGCCCAGCGCCGTGGCGACCGAGGCCAGGACCTCGCGCACCGACGACCCGGTTCCGCGCCCGATGTTGTACGCCGCGAAGCCGGGCTCGTCGGCCTCCGTGCGGGCGGCTGCGGCCACGTGCGCGTCGGCGAGGTCGGCCACGTGGATGTAGTCGCGCACGCAGGTGCCGTCCGGGGTCGGGTAGTCGTCGCCGAAGATCTGCGGGCGCTCTCCCCGGGTGCAGGCACGCAGCACCATCGGGATGAGGTTGAAGGCACCGACGTCGCCGAGGTCGTCGCCCCCGGTGCCTGCGACGTTGAAGTACCGCAGGGCGACGACGGACAGTCCGGCCGCGACCGCGAGGTCGCGACCGATCCACTCCCCGACCAGCTTCGTCTCGCCGTAGGGGTTCACCGGGAGGGTGGGGGTCGACTCGAGCACCAGGTCGACGTCGGGCGCACCGTAGACCGCGGCCGACGACGAGTAGACCAGCCGCGTCACCCCGGTGGCGACCATCGCCTCGGTCAGCGCCATCGCGCCCTCGACGTTCTGCCGGTAGTAATAGTGCGGCCGCTCGACGGACTCGCCCACCGCCTTCTTCGCGGCGAGGTGGATGACGCCGGTCACGCGGTGGTCGGAGAGCGCCGTCGCGACCGCGTCGCGGTCCCGCACGTCCGCCTGCACGACCGGGACACCCTCGGGAACCTTGCGCGCGAGCCCGGTGCTGAGGTCGTCGAGGACGACGACGTCGCGCCCGGACGCCTGGAGCGAGCGGAGCACGTGCGCCCCGATGTACCCGGCACCGCCGGTGAGAAGCCACGTCATGCGACCACCCTAGAGGTGATGCCAGGAGTTCGGCTGCTCACTGCCCGAACCGAACACGCACGGCGTATCAGGCCCGAGAATCCAACAATCCCATGTTGATTCCGCTGCGACCGGTCACCGTGGCGCTGCGGTGCGTCGGATCAGGTGAAGCGCTTGCCGGTCAGCTTCTCGTAGGCCTCGACGTACTTGGCCCGGGTCCTCTCGACGACGTCGTCGGGCAGCGGCGGCGGCGCATCGCCCGAGTGACGGTCCCAGCCGCTGGCCGGAGAGGTCAGCCAGTCCCGGACGTACTGCTTGTCGAACGACGCCTGCGGGTGACCGGGCTCCCACTGGTCTGCCGGCCAGTAGCGGCTCGAGTCGGGGGTGAGCACCTCGTCGGCGAGGACGGTCCTCCCGTCGGCCCGGATGCCGAACTCGAGCTTGGTGTCGGCGAGGATGAGGCCGCGGTCGGCGGCGATCGACGAGGCTCGGTCGTAGACGGCCACGGTGAGCCGGCGCAGGGTCTGCGCCTCGTCCTGGCCGATCGAGGCGACGACCTCGTCGAAGGTGACGTTCTCGTCGTGGGCGCCGAGGTCGGCCTTGGTGGCCGGGGTGAAGATCGTCTTGGGCAGCTTCGAGCCGTCCTTGAGGCCGGGCGGGAGGTTGACCCCGCACACCGACGCCGACTCGCGGTACTCCACGAGGCCCGAGCCTGTGAGGTAGCCGCGCGCGACGCACTCGACGGGGAACATGTCGAGCCTCGTGCAGACCATCGCGCGACGGGCGACGGCGGCGGGGACGCGGGTGGAGATGACGTGGTTCTCGACGATGTCGGAGAGCCGGTCGAACCACCACAGCGACATCGCGGTGAGGATCCGTCCCTTGTCCGGGATCGGCGTCGGCAGCACCCAGTCGTACGCCGAGATCCGGTCGCTGGCGACGAACAGCAGACGCCCGTCCGGGTCCTCGTACAGGTCGCGGACCTTGCCCGAGTAGACGTGCCGGTAGCCCGCAGGAAGGTCGTAGTCCGGGGCCGGGATCTGCTGGGGTGCCGCGTCGCTCACGCCCCGAACCCTATCCGCTGCGGTGGTCGATGAAGGACGCCTGCATTCCAACCGCGTTCATGAAGGCGGAGTCTGTTGTCCTCTATGGAACCCAGGCGTCCTGCATCACTACGACGGCTTCAGAGGATGGGTTCGGGTTGGTAGACGGCGGCGCCGGGGCGCTCGGCGACGAGGTGCTCGATCTCGTCGACCACGGCGCTCACCTGCGCACGGGCGGCACCGGTGAACTCGATCGGCTCGGCCACGAGCGAGTCGAGCTGCTCGCGGGTCAGACCCAGGCGCGGGTCGGCGGCGAGCCGGTCGAACAGGTCGTTGACGTCGGTGCCCTTCTCCCGCATCTGCAGGGCGACGGCGACGGCGTGCTCCTTGATCGCCTCGTGCGCGGCCTCGCGCCCCACGCCGTTCTTCACCGCCGCGATGAGCACCTTCGTCGTGGC
This sequence comes from Candidatus Nanopelagicales bacterium, assembly GCA_036510975.1. Classification (GTDB taxonomy): domain Bacteria; phylum Actinomycetota; class Actinomycetes; order S36-B12; family CAIYMF01; genus Longivirga. Next base: position 4,115 of record DATCCY010000054.1, on the reverse strand, counting down.
GAGGAACGGCAGGTAGCGGCGCAGCTCGCGGTCCGCGACCGCGGGGAAGGCCCCGAACTCGTCGAGCACGGTGAGGAAGGTCTCGAGCAGGCCGTCGATCGCGAAGAAGGCGTCCGGGAGGGCCACCCGGCGTACGACGGAGCAGAAGACGTCGCCCTCGTTCCATTGCGCGCCGGCCAGTTCACCGACCATGGAGGCGTAGCCGCGCAGGATCACCGCGAATCCGTTGATGCGTTCGCAGGAGCGGCTGTTCATCTTGTGCGGCATCGCGCTCGAGCCGACCTGACCGGCCTTGAAGCCCTCGGTCACGAGCTCGTTGCCGGCCATCAGTCGCACGGTGGTGGCGAACGACGACGGTCCCGCCGCGAGCTGGACGAGCGCGGACACGACGTCGTAGTCCAGCGAGCGCGGGTAGATCTGCCCGACGGAGGTGAAGAGGTGGTTGAAGCCGAGGTGGGCGGCGACGCGGTCCTCGAGCTCGTCGAGCTTGTCGCTGTCGCCGTCGAGGAGGTCGAGCATGTCCTGGGCGGTGCCGACCGGGCCCTTCACCCCGCGCAGCGGGTAGCGCGCGATGAGCTCCTCGAGCCGGCGGTGCGCGACGAGCAGCTCGTCAGCCGCGTTTGCGAAGCGCTTGCCGAGCGTCGTCATCTGGGCCGCGACGTTGTGCGAGCGGCCGGCGATCGCGAGCTCGTCGTAGTCGATGGCGTGCGCGGCCAGGCGCGCCAGGACGGCGACGACCTTGTCGCGCACGACGTTCAGCGAGCTCAGCACCTGCAGCTGCTCGACGTTCTCGGTGAGGTCGCGGCTGGTCATCCCCTTGTGCACGTGCTCGTGCCCGGCGAGCGCGGAGAACTCCTCGATGCGCGCCTTCACGTCGTGACGGGTGATCGCCTCACGGTCGCGGATCGACCCGAGGTCGACCTCGTCGACCACGGCCTCGTAGGCCTCGACGACGCCGTCCGGCACCTCGATGCCGAGGTCGCGCTGAGCCTTGAGCACGGCGACCCAGAGCTGACGCTCGAGGACGATCTTGTGCTCGGGCGACCAGATCGTGGCCATCGCCGTCGAGGCGTAGCGGGAGGCGAGGACGTCGGGGATCGCGGGTGTGCTCGGCATGCGGGACCTTCGCGGCTCGGCTGCGTGCGTTACGCCGCATTCTCGCAGGTCTCACGCCCGCGACCCACCTCGGCCGACGGGCCGGCGAGGCAGCTGGTCGGTGATGAGGCAGGTGATCGTGCCGAGGAGGGTGTCGACGTCGAGCTCCGACGTCGGCGCGTCCTTGACGACGCGACAGAGGCGCAGGACGGCGACGCGGTCGCCCGGACCCGGGCGGGTCAGGGGACGCGGATCTCGCCGAGCTCGGCGGCGAGCGCGATGTCGCTGCGGTGGTGGCTGCCCTTCAGCCCGATGCGGTCGACGGCCTCGTACGCCCGCTCGCGCGCCTCGGCGAGATCGGCCCCGAGGCCGACCACGGAGAGCACGCGCCCGCCGTCGGACACGACCTGGCCGTACGCCGCCGGCTTCGTGCCGGCGTGGAGCACGTAGGCGTTCTCGACCTCGTTCGCGGCGTCGAGGCCACCGATGACGCGACCGGTGACGGGCGGGCCGGGGTAGTTCTCCGACGCGATCACGACCGTGACCGCGGCGCCGTCGCGCCAGCGCAGGTCCTCGACGTCGTAGAGGCGGCCCGTGGCCGCGGCGTGCAGGACGTGGGCCAGCGGCGTGCGCAGCTGCGCCAGGACGACCTGGGTCTCGGGGTCGCCGAATCGGGCGTTGAACTCGATGACGCGCAGGCCGCGGGAGGTCAGCGCGAGTCCGGCGTAGACGACGCCGACGAACGGCGTACCGCGGCGGCGCAGCTCGTCGACGGTCGGCTGGACGACGCGGGCGACGACGTCTGCGGAGAGGTCGTCGGGCGCCCAGGGCAGCGGGGAGTAGGCACCCATGCCGCCGGTGTTGGGGCCGAAGTCGCCGTCGAAGACGCGCTTGAAGTCCTGCGCGGGCTGCAGCGGCACGACGGCCTCGCCGTCGGTCAGGCAGAACAGGCTGACCTCCGGTCCGTCGAGGAACTCCTCGACGACGACGCGTGCGCCCGGCTTGGCGAGGCACGCGCGAGCGTGCTCGAGCGCGTCGGTGCGGTCGTCGGTGACGACGACGCCCTTGCCCGCGGCGAGGCCGTCGTCCTTGACGACGTACGGGGCGCCGAACTGGTCGAACGCCGCCTCGACCTCGTCGAGGGTGTCGCACACGTGCGCCATCGCGGTGGGGACGCCGGCGCTGGCCATGACGTCCTTGGCGAAGGCCTTGCTGCCCTCGAGCCGGGCCGCCGCAGCGCTCGGGCCGAAGGTGGCGAAGCCCGCGGCTCGCAGCCGGTCGGCGACGCCGAGCACGAGCGGGCCCTCGGGTCCGACGACGACGAGGTCGACGCCGAGCTCGCGGGCCAGTGCCGGCGCGGCGTCGGGATCGGTGAGGTCCAGCGGGCGGACCTTCGCCTCCACGGCGATGCCGGCGTTGCCGGGTGCGGCGTAGAGCTCCTCGACGGAGGAGTCCCCCGCGAGCGCCCGGACCAGCGCGTGCTCCCGAGCTCCCGAGCCGAGCACCAAGACCTTCACGGTGGCGAGCCTACGAGAGCCGAGACCACCGCCGACCAGCACCCACCACGATCACGACGTGTGGACGCCCGAGTGCAACAAGCTGGTCCGTTGCGCGGAGTTGTCCGCTACTCGCCGGTGTAGTGCTTGTCGATCTGCGAGAAGGCCTCGTCCAGGACGGCCAGGCCCTCCTTGACCTCCTCGTCGGACACGGTGCACGGGGGTACGACGTGGAGGCGGTTGAAGTTCGCGAAGGGCAGGACGCCGCGCGACTTCATCGCGGCCAGCAGCTCGCCCATCGCACCCGAGGTGCCGCCGTAGGGCGCGAGCGGCTCGCGGGTCGCGCGGTCGGTCACCAGGTCGAGCGCCCAGAACACGCCGAGACCGCGGACCTCGCCGATCACGTGGTGACGCTCCGCGAGCTCGCGCAGCCCGGGGCCGAGGACGTCCTCGCCGATGCGCTTGGCGTTCTCGACAATGCCCTCCTCCTTCATCGCGTCGATCGACGCGACGATCGACGCGCAGGCGAGCGGGTGCCCGGAGTAGGTGAGGCCGCCGGGGAACACGCGGTCGTCGAACGTCGCGGAGATGGGGTCGCTGATGATGACGCCGCCGACCGGGACGTAGCCGGAGTTGCTGCCCTTGGCGAAGGTGATGAGGTCCGGTACGACGTCGAAGTTGTCGAACGCGAACCAGGTGCCGCAACGTCCGAACCCGGCCATCACCTCGTCGAGGATCAGGACGATGCCGTGCTTGTCGCACAGCGCACGGACGCCCTCGAGGTAGCCGGGCGGCGGGATCAGCACGCCGGCGGTACCGACCACGGTCTCGATGAGGATCGCGGCGATCGTGGCCGGGCCCTCGAAGGTGATGACCTGCTCGAGGTGCTGCAGCGCCCGCTCGGACTCCTGCGCCTCGTCGGCCGCCCAGAACGACGAGCGGTAGGCGTAGGGGCCGAAGAAGTGGACGTGGGCGTCGGCGAACTCGTTGGGCCAGCGGCGCGGGTCGCCGGTCGAGGCGATCGCCGAGCCGGTGTTGCCGTGGTAGGAGCGGTAGTACGACAGCACCTTGCGACGGCCGGTGTGCAGGCGTGCCATGCGGATCGCGTTCTCGTTCGCGTCGGCGCCGCCGTTGGTGAAGAACACCTTGTTCATGCCGTCGGGCGCGAGGTCGACGATGCGCTTGGCGGCCTCGCCGCGCACGTCGTTCGCGTGCTGCGGCGCGACCGTCGCGAGCCTGGCGGCCTGCGCCTGGATCGCGGCGACGACCTTCGGGTGCTGATGGCCGATGTTGACGTTGACCAGCTGGCTGGAGAAGTCGAGGAACCGGTTGCCGTCGTAGTCCCAGACGTAGGAGCCCTCGCCGCCGGCGATGAGCATCGGGTTGAGCGCGGCCTGCGCCGACCACGAGTGGAACACGTGGGCGCGGTCGAGCTCGAGGACGCGCTGGCCCTCGGCGGGGTCGGGTGTGACGGCGGTGGTCATGAGATCTCCTGGGTCGAGGTGACCTCGCCAGGGTAGGGGT
>DATCCY010000053.1:0-12890 GCA_036510975.1 Candidatus Nanopelagicales bacterium | reverse complement strand
GCGGTGCTGCCGTTGCTGGCCTTCAGCCCGGCGATCGCATCGCCCACCTTGGCGTGCGACTGCGTCGGCGCGACCACCTCGGTCGCGGTGGACTCGAAGGTGACCAGCCCGACGAAGACGTCCGAGGGGACGGCCTTGAGGTAGTCCGCGGCCGCCTTCTTCGCGGCGTCGATGCGGCGCACCGTCGTCGTGCCGATGGGGTCGTTCATGCTGCCGCTCACGTCGATGGTGAGCATGGTCTGACGGATCGCCTTGGACGTCGTGTCGCTGACCAGCTGGGCCGTCACCCCGGGCGCGGCCCGGTCGTCGATCGACACCTTCACGCTCGCGAGGTCGATGGTCTCGCCCGGTGCCAGGCCGACGGCGCTGAACAGGATGCCGAGGTGGCCGTTGGGCAGCGCCGGGAACTGGTCGATCTTGCCGTCGATGGCGAACGCGGGGCCGGCCGTCAGCGCCACGACGGCGAGGGCGGCCACACCGGCGCCGACGCGCGCCAGGACCAGGGACGGACGGCCACGCACAGCGATCAGCCCCCGAACTTCTCGAACGCGAAGATGGTCGGGTCGATGGTGATCCCGTGCTCCTTGAGCTTGTCGAGGAACTTGGGACGCAGGCCGGTGGAGCGCAGCTGCCCGAGGGGCTGGCCCTCCTCGCCGTAGCCCGCGCTGAAGTCGAACAGGAAGATGTCCTGGAGGGTGATGACGTCGCCCTCCATCCCGACGACCTCGGTCACGTGCGTGATGCGACGTGACCCGTCGCGGAAGCGTGACTGGTGCACCATCAGGTCGAACGCCCCGGCGGCCTGCTCGCGGATGGCCTTGAGCGGGAGGTCGGCGCCGGCCATGAGCACCATCGTCTCGATGCGCGCGAGGGTGTCGCGCGGGCCGTTGGAGTGCGCCGTCGTGATCGAGCCGTCGTGGCCGGTGTTCATCGCCTGGAGCATGTCGAGCGCCGCGGCGTCGCGGACCTCGCCGACCACGATGCGGTCGGGCCGCATGCGCAGCGCGTTGCGCACCAGGTCGCGGATCGAGACCGTGCCCCTGCCCTCGATGTTCGGCGGTCGCGACTCGAGGCGGACGACGTGCTCCTGGTGGAGCTGGATCTCGGCCGCGTCCTCGATCGTGATGATGCGCTCGTCGTCGGGGATGAACGACGACAGCACGTTGAGCGTCGTGGTCTTGCCGGCACCGGTACCGCCCGAGACGATGATGTTCAGCCGGCCCTCGACGCACTGCGCGAGGAACTCGATGACCGTGGTCGTGACCGATCCGAACGACACCAGGTCCTCGGCCTCGTAGGCGTCGGTGGCGAACTTGCGGATCGTGAGGGTCGGCCCGTCGATGGACAGCGGAGGGACGACGGCGTTGACGCGGCTGCCGTCGGGGAGGCGGGCGTCGACCATGGGGGAGGACTCGTCGACGCGCCGGCCCACGCGCGCCACGATCTTGTCGATCGTGCGCCGCAGGTGCGCGTCGTCGGTGAAGCGGCCCTCCGCCGGGTAGAGCTTGCCGCCGCGCTCGACGTAGATCGTGGTCGGGCCGTTGACCATCACCTCGGTCACGTCCGGGTCGCGGAGGAAGGGCTCGAGCGGTCCGTAGCCGAGGATGTCGTCGGCGATCTCCTGGGCGAGCCGGGCGCGATCGGTGACGGTCAGCGGCGTCTCCTCGTGCGAGAGCACCTCCTGCAGCGTCACGCGCACCCGGCTCTCGAGCTCGTCCTCGGTGAGGCGCGAGTCGTAGAGCTGCGGCCCGAGGCTCTCGAGCAGGCTGGCGTGCACGGTGCGCTTGAGGTCCGCGAGCGGGTCGGCCGCCGAGTGACGACGGGACCGGGACGACCCGGGGTCGGCGACGGCGTCGGGCGTGGTCCCGGAACGTCCGCGGCGTGCCAGGGCGAGGCGGTCGGCGAGGCTCATGGTCTACCTCCTCCACCGGCGCGTCGTGCGCCGATCAGTGCGCATCTGCGCGGGGATGGCGTCGTCACCAGTGGTGACGACGTACTCGTCGATGAACGCGCGGATCGCAAGGCTGACAGGGTTCTTGGGCTCGTCGGACACGATGGCGACACCGCGGTTGGTCGAGGCGGGAACGTCCCGGCTCGACGGGATCTGAGCGACGATCGGTGCCTTGAGGGTCTTCTCGACCTCGGAGAGGGCGAGGCCCACCTTGGAGTCCGACCGGTTGAGCACGATCTTGAGCCGGTCGCGCGGGAAGCCGATGAGCTCGAGGGTCTCGAGGGTCAGCTTGAGGTTCTTCAGCGCCGGGATGTCGAGCGTCGCGAGGAGCGCGACCACGTCGCTGCGGTCGAACGCCGCGAGCACGTTGTCGTCGAGCGCGGGCGGGGTGTCGATGATGACGTAGTCGAACTCCTCCTTGAGGAGGTCGACGATGTGGACGACGAGCGAGGTGTCGATCAGGTCGGCGGCGCTCGGCTCCATCGGAGCCACGAGCGCCTGCAGCCCCGAGCGGTGGGAGGTGAGCAGGGAGAGCAGGGCGGGGCCGTCGAGGTCCTCCCCGATCGGCACGGCGTCGGCGATCGTGTGCGTGGGGAACAGCTGCAGCGCGATGGCGACGTCGCCGAAGGCGAGGTCGAGGTCGAGCAGCGCGACGCTCCCCTTGCCGGAGTCGGCCAGCGATGCCGCGAGGTTGGTCGCGAGCGTGGTCTTGCCGCAGCCGCCCTTCGCCGAGAACACGGTGACGACCTTGCCGCCACGGCTCACCGGCTCCCCGCCCTCGGGCCGCTCGATCTGCTCGCGCAGCCGGGTGGCGATCTCGCGCTGACGGCGTACGGCGGTGGCCAGGCCGGCGAGGTCGCGCTCCTGCACGACCTCGCGCACGCCGGAGCGCAGTGCGTCGGACAGGATCGCCGTGTCGATGCGTCGGCGCACCATGACCACGCCGAGGCTCGGGCGACGCAGCCGCATCTCCTCGGCCAGGGCGAAGACGTCCTGCTGGTCGACGCTGGGCCCGAGCACGACGCAGTCCTCGAAGACGTTGACGTCGAGGTGCGACTTGAGCGCGTCGAGGCCAGGAAGGATGGCAGCGTCCGGCCCGAGGGCGCCCTTGATCGACTCGGCGCCGATGGGGTCGAACTCGACGATCGCGGTCATGACGTGGTCAGTCCTTGTCCTCGTGCCAGGTGTCCGGGCCGGGCGCTCAGCGTCACTTGAACAGGCTGTCCGCCGTGGTGCCCTGGTTGGCCGGGTCGATCTTCGAGTTCTTGTCGAGCAGGGCCATCGTGAGACCGCTGTAGGGGCTGCCGGGCGCCTTGGTCACGAACAGGATCTTCTGGAACTGGTCCTGGGTGAGGGCCAACGTCAGGATCGCAGTGGGGAGCGTCTCGGTCGAGGTGGAAGCCGAACCGCTCTGCGCCTGCCCGACCGTCGTGCTGCCCACCGCGAGGACGGGGACCTTGGGGAGCAGCACGCGGGCCACGCCGCCGGCCTTGCCGCCCACGGTCTGCGTGCCGGTCGTGAAGATGGCCACGAAGCTGCCCGGCGCGACGAACCCGGCCACCCGCTCGGGGTCGCCGAGCTGCACCTGGATCGCCACGGTTCCCGCGGGGAGCGGCAGCCCCGAGGTCTGGGCCACGGCGCCCCACTGCTGGCCGATGATCTGCTGCCCGGGGTAGATCGGCACGAGCGCGACGAGGCTCTGCAGCGGGGTGGCGTCCGAGAGAGCGCCGGTGACGACGGTCGACTGCGGCACCTCCTGCTGCTCGAAGGCGCCGTTGGTCGAGGCGGTCGCGCCCGAGGTGCCCACGGCGATCTGGGACTTGGCCACCAGGACCTTCACCAGCGACTGCCCCTCCACCGCGACGTTCTTGGCGTTCTGCGCATAGAGGAACACGAGGACCGTGCCGAGGGCGGCCACCAGGAGGGCGGCGATGAGCAGGACCGTGCGTCGACCCATGAAGACCTCAAGCGACTCGCGACCGCGGGCGCGGCAGGACCGGCACCGGACGAGGGCCCCGCATCGGTCGGGTCACCCCCCGGTGGGAGTCGTCCGGTGTCGGCCGACTCCGCCACTTACGGTAGCGGGCGGTCACGGAAAGGGAATGCCTCCGCGCCGGTTAAGGGACGTTCGGCGCGGCGACCCATCCGTTCGGATGACGCAGCGTGACGATCGGGTCCGTCCTGGCGGTCGCGCTTCGTGAGCGCTGCGCGGACGGGTGCGCGGCTCAGCCGGCGGCCACCGTCGCCACGACGTGGGCCCGGGTCGTGACCTCGCCCCACAGCCGGCGGGTGCGCAGCCACGAGAGCGTCGCCCAGCACAGGAGCCCGGCGGTGACCAGGACCGGGACGGCCCACTCGTGGGTGAACGTCGAGACGGAGAACACCAGCCCGACGGTGGTCGTGACCGCGGCCAGCCGGGCCGAGTAGATCGCCATCGTGCCGGGCGGCGCGGGGGTGTCGCGGGGTCCGCGCAGCTCCGCCCGGTGCGGGCGGGTGACCGACAGCCGCATGCAGGTGGCGACCACGAGGGCGACACAGCTGATCGAGGCACCGACGACGCAGAGCAGGTCCTGCGCGTCGGGCGCGCTGTTCGCCCGGACGCCGGCGCCGACCAGCACGAGCAGCACCGAGCCGCCGACGACCTCGGCCACCACGCGCGCCTTGCTGGTGAGCACGAGGACCGGGTCGTGCGGGAGGGTCGAGATCCACAGCGCACCGGAGCCGTCGAGGGAGAGGGCGTTCACGCCGAACAGCAGCGCCGCGCCGGAGGCCACGAGCGGCGGCAGGAGGGCGATGGAGGACCAGGGCAGGCTCGCGACCGCCGCTGCGGCGACCGGGAGCACGAGCAGCACGAGCAGGCCGCGGCGCAGCGGCGCCGAGCGCCACACCGAGGCGCGGTCGACCTGGTGCAGCGCTCGCGCCGCACTGGACGGGAAGGCTCGCCGGCGCACGGGCCGCGCGAGCGGGCCGTCGATCCCCAGGTCGGCGGGTCGGCGCAGCGCCCAGTCCGCGACCCGGACCGTCAGGAGGTAGCCGACGAAGGCGGCCGTGAGCAGCACGAGGACGGTGGGCGCGGCGCCGCCGCCGTCGAGCGCGACCGCCCGCAGCTGCGCGCTCAGCACGGTCCGGGTCGGCGCGGCGTCCAGCAGCGCCCCGCCGCGGTCGGTGACCACGACCCAGGCGGCGGTCGCGAGCACGGCAGCGAGCAGCACCCACGTGGCGATACGGCCGCGTCGGGAGCGGCGTACCCCGACCAGCGCCCACCCGAGCGCCTGGCCGAGGGCCGTGCAGGCGGCCATGAACACCAGGAGCACGCCGATCGGCGGGACCGGGCCGCCGGGCCCGCGGACCGCGTACGCCGTGGCCGAGACCAGCACGAGCACCTGGATGTACCACGCGATGTTGAGCGGGGTGAGCACGAGCGAGAGGCGCACCAGGGTCGGGACGCGGACGGGGTAGGCCACGAGCTCGGCCTCGGGGATCAGCTCGAGGCCGCCTCCCGCCGAGAGTGGCGCCACGATGCAGAACAGGCCGAAGGCGAGCATGCCGCTCGGCAGCAGGGCGGCGATCTCACCCGTGCGGTCAGCCGGTCCCGACGACCCGAGCAGATCTCCGGTCGAGAGCCCCGAGGCGCTCAGGCGCCCGAGCGGGGCGCCGGCGGTGGCGACGACGGCCAGGGCGATGAGCGCGAGGGAGACGGCGCCCAGCACCGCGAGGCCGACACGGACCCGACGGGACCGGACCATCCGCCAGCGCAGGGACAGCAGGGCTGCGACCTGACCGGGTCGGCGCGCGCTCACGTGAGCAGCTCGCGGTAGCGCGCGGCCCCGGCCTCCCCGGACAGCTCCGAGGCCGGCGAGGCGGCGACGACGCTGCCGGCGCGCAGCACGACGGCCTCGTCGCAGGCCTGCACGGCCAGCTCGAGCAGGTGCGTGGAGACCAGCACGGCCGCGCCGCGCATCCGGGCCCGGCGTATCTCCTCGAGCGTCGCCTCGACGCCGAGCGGGTCGACGCCGTCGAACGGCTCGTCGAGCAGCAGCACCGCAGGCTCGTGGAACGCGGCGAGCAGGACCGACAGGCGACGGCCCATGCCGTGGGAGAACCCGGACGCGACGCGGTCCGACGCGCCGGCGAGGTCGAAGCGCTCGAGCAGGTCGCGGGCGCGGCCCTCCCACTCCGGACCCATCCCGCGCAGGCGGGCGGCGAGCTGCAGGTGCTCCCACGGCGTGGCGCGGGGGATCAGGCCGCCCACGTCCGGGCAGTAGCCGACCACCTCACGGGCCCGTCTCGGCTCGCGCGCCGCGTCGACCCCGCCCACGTGGACCACGCCGCTCGTCGGCGGCAGCACCCCGCCCAGCACACGCAGGGTGGTGGACTTGCCGGCGCCGTTGCGGCCGACCAGCGCGACCGCGCCCCCGGCCGGGACGAGCAGGTCGAGACCCTCGACCGCGTGGACCTGGCCGAAGGTCACCACGAGACCCCGGACGTCGACGGGGACGCCCGAGGGGACGACGGCGCTGCTCACGACGCACCATCCTCCCCTGTCAGGTGCCGCTGTGCGAGGCGGACCGCTGCGCCCTGCGGCGACGCTGAGCCGGACGGGTGGGTCCCGCGCGGCCGCGCTTCGCCGGCCCGCGCAGCGGCGACCTCAGCCGTACAGGGACTCGACGTCGCTCGCGAACTCCCGCATCACGATCGCACGCTTGAGCTTCATCGACGGCGTGAGCTGGCCGGAGTCCTCGGTCCAGTCGACCGGCAGGATCCGGAACCGGCGGATCGACTCCGCCTTCGACACGGCCTTGTTCGCGTCGTCGACGGCGTGCTGGACCGAGGTGACCAGGTCGGGATCGTCGAGCATGTCGGCCAGCGCGGCGGCGGGGTCCTTCCCGTGCTCGGCCTTCCAGACGGGGAAGGACTCCGGGTCGATCGTGACGAGCGCCGCGATGTAGGGACGCGCGTCGCCGACGACCATGCACTGGCTCACGATCCAGTGCGCGCGCAGCCGGTCCTCCAGCACCGCCGGGGCCACGTTCTTGCCGCCCGCGGTGACGAGCAGCTCCTTCTTGCGGCCGGTGATCGTCAGGTAGCCGTCCTCGTCGAGGGCGCCGAGGTCGCCGGAGTGGAACCACCCCTCGGCCTCGAGCACCTCTGCCGAGGCCTGGGGGTTGTTCCAGTAGCCGTCGAAGATCTGCGGCCCGGCGAGCAGCACCTCGCCGTCGTCGGCGATGCGGACGGCGGCACCGGGGAACGGCCGGCCGACCGTCCCGATCTTGAGGAGGTCCGGACGGTTCACCGTCGTCGCGCCCGCGGTCTCGGTGAGCCCGTAGCCCTCGAGGATCGTGACGCCGGTGCCGCGGAAGAAGTGGCCGAGCCGGGCACCGAGGGGAGCGCCGCCCGACACCGCCCAGCGAACCTTGCCGCCCATCGCGTCGCGCAGCTTCGAGTAGACGAGCCGGTCGAACAGAGCGTGCTGCGCCCTGAGCCACAGGCCGGCCCCACCGGCGTCGAGCGCCTCGCTGTAGGCGATGGCCACCGCGGCGGCCCGCACGAAGATCGGGCCCCTGCCGCCCTCGATCGCCTTCTGCCGCGAGCCGTTGAAGATCTTCTCGAACACGCGGGGGACCGCCAGCAGGAACGTGGGACGGAACTCGGCGAGGTCGGGCAGGAGGTTCTTGACGTCGGGGCTGTGCCCGAGGCGTACGCCGGAGCTGATGCAGGCGATCTGGATGATGCGTCCGAAGACGTGCGCGAGCGGCAGGAACAGCAGGGTCGAGCAGTCGGGGTCGGTGAAGATCTCGGGCACCGACGCGACGACGTTCTCGGCCTCGAAGGCGAAGCTCAGGTGGCTGAGCGAGCAGCCCTTAGGCCGTCCGGTCGTGCCCGAGGTGTAGATGATCGTGGCGAGATCGGTGGCGGCGACCGCGGTGCGGCGGTGCTCGAGCTCGTCGTCGTCGACCGCCGTGCCGGAGTCCCGCAGCCCCTCGAGCTCGCCGCGGTCCATCACGAGGAGGCGCATCGACGCGGGGAGGTGGTCGGCGACCTCGGCGTAGGTGGCGGCGTGCCGTTCGCTCTCGACGACGACGGCGACGGCACCCGAGTCGGCGAGGATCCACTCGACCTGCTCGGCCGAGCTCGTCTCGTAGATGGGAACGGTGACGCCGCCGGCGAACCACACGGCGTAGTCGACGAGGGTCCACTCGTAGCGGGTGCGCGACATCAGGCCGACACGGTCGCCGACGCCGATGCCGGCGGCCACGAAGCCCTTGGCGAGCCGGCGCACCTCGTCGAGGAACTGCCCGGCGGTGACGTCGGTCCACGCGCCGTCGACGCGGCGCGCGAGCAGCACCCTGCCGGGATGCTCGGTGCCGTGGCGCACCACGTCGTCGGAGAGTCGGGTGGCGACCGGCGTCGGGACCAGGACGGTCTCGTGGATCTCGCGCATGCGTGCTGCTCCTCGCGACTGTGTGCGGTCACCGTAGGCGTGCGGCGGGCTCGTGGCGACCGATCTCGCCCGCGAGTCGCGCCGCGTGCCAGGATCCGGGCGTGCCTTCCGTCGATCTCGTGGACGAGACCTACGTGGTGGTGGACCGGTCGACGCTCGCGGAGGTCGTCGCGGACCCGCGCCGTTGGGCGCAGTGGTGGCCCGGGCTGCGCCTGAGCGTCTTCATGGACCGCGGCCTCGACGGCATCCGCTGGTCGGTCACCGGGCGCTGGGTCGGATCGTTGGAGATCTGGCTCGAGCAGGTCGGTGACGGCGTCCTCGTGCACCACTACGCGCGTCTCGACCCGGTCGATCCCTCGACCGGCGCGGCCCGTCCCGTGCCGGACGACGTGCGCGGCCGGCGGCGCGCGGCGCGGGCGCGGGCGGCACGTGCCCGGGCCTGGAAGCGGTCGGTGTGGCAGCTCAAGGACGAGCTCGAGACCGGGCGCCTGGTGGGCACGCCGCGCACGACCCTCCCGGTGCCGGAGCGGGGAGCGGGACGGGCCGGGGAGCGCCGCGACGGCCCGGACGGTCCCTGATTCCCGCTGCCCGGGTCCCAGGTCGCGGGTCAAGGACCGTGCGTGGACTGCCGATGCAGTGGACGTGCCGATCCAGACACGCTGCCCCTCGTGCGCCGCCGCCGTCCCCTCCTTCGCGGCGTGGTGCTCGCTGTGCCACGCCGACCTGCGACCCGAGACGGAGCGGCCCGACCCCGCCGCCCCGGTTGTCGTCGCCGACGCGGTGCAGGTGGCCCTGCCGCCCGATCCCGAGCCCGAGGCCGGTGCCCCGGCGGGTCGGCACGCCGCCACGGGTGCGGTGCCCGCCGTGCGGACCGGGTCCTCGGGCGGACGCCACGCCGCGCGGCGCAGTCTCGTGGGCGCCTCGGCGTCCTCCGCCCCGTCCTCGTCGCCGTCCATGGCCCCGTCCTCGGCCTCGGCCCCGTCCTCGTCGTCGCGCCTCGCGCCCCCGGCCCCCGAGGACCTCGTGCGGCCGCACGACGACGACGTGACCCCGGACCAGGTCGACGCGCTCGCCGAGCAGATGCTGGCGCGACTCGCCGTGGCCGAGCCGCGGGACCGCCTGCTCGACCCTCGGGCGCTCCCCGGTGGGGTCTGGGCGTTCTCGGCCGCGTGCGCCCTCGGCGCGGTCGTCCTGTTCGTCGTCGTCGCGAACGTGCTGGGCCTGTTCCTCAACCGCTAGATGAGCGCCGCGCCGGTCCTGCGGCGAAGCCCGTTGCTGCCTAGGGTCGTCCTGTGCGCATCCATGTCGTGAGCGACGTCCACGGGAGCACGGAGGCCCTGGCCCGCGCCGCGGACGGAGCCGACGCACTGCTCTGCCTGGGCGACCTCGTGCTCTACCTCGACTACGCCGACTCCTCGAAGGGGATCTTCGCGGACCTCTTCGGCGCGGCGAACACCGCGCGGTTCGTCGAGCTGCGCACCGCGGGGCGCTACTCGGAGGCGCGGGCCTGGACCGCGGGCCTCTGGGACGAGGTGGTCGAGCGCGAGGGACGGGACCGCCGCTCGCTCATGGACGACCGCGTGCACGCGCAGTACGCCGAGCTGTTCGCGGCGATGCCCGAGCCGGCGTACCTCACCTACGGCAACGTCGACATCCCGGCGTTCTGGCCGGAGCACCTGCGTGCCGGGCACACCGTCCTCGACGGCGAGGTCGCCGAGATCGGCGGCCTGCGTTTCGGCTTCGTCGGCGGCGGGCTCGTGAGCCCGATGAACACGCCGTACGAGCTCGACCCCGACGTCTTCGCCGCGAAGGTCGCGGCGCTCGGCGAGGTCGACGTGCTCTGCGCCCACATCCCGCCCGCGGTCCCCGAGCTCTGCTACGACGTCGTCGCGCGCCGCTTCGAGTACGGCAGCGCCGCGATCCTCGACCACGTCCGCGAGACCCAGCCACGGATGGTGCTGTTCGGCCACGTGCACCAGCCGCTGGTCCGTCGCGCCCGCATCGGGCGCACCGAGTGCGTCAACGTGGGCCACTTCCGAGGGTCGGGACGACCGTTCTCCCTCGCCTGGTGACCCGGGTCCGCCTGCGGGCGCACGCCTGGTCCACCGAGTAAGGTCCGGCGCATGGCCGAGCGGACCGAGTCGAGCACGATCATCAACGCCACCCCCGCGCAGGTGATGGACGTCATCGCCGACCTCGCGAGCTACCCGGAGTGGAGCGACGGCGTGAAGTCGGTCGAGGTCCTCACCGAGTACGAGGACGGGCGTCCCGCGGACGCGCACTTCGTCGTCGACGCCGGCGCCATCAAGGACTCCTACTCCCTCGAGTACGACTGGGAGGAGGACCGCTCGGTCACCTGGAGGCTGACCGCGGGCCAGATGCTCAAGGCGCTCGACGGCGTCTACGAGCTCACCGACAACGGCGACGGCACGACCACGGTCGTCTACCAGCTCTCGGTCGACGTCAGCATCCCGATGATCGGGCTGATCAAGCGCAAGGCCGAGAAGGTCATCATCGACACCGCCCTGCGCGGCCTCAAGGAACGGGTCGAGGGCTAGCGGGGTCTCGGGGCCGGCCCCGCAGGGCGATAGGTTCGTCCCGTGCGAGTGCTGCTGGTGGCCGGCAAGGGCGGGGTCGGGAAGACGACCCTCGCCGCCGCCACCGCGATCGCCGCGGCACGCGACGGTGCACGCACGCTCGTCGTGAGCACCGACCCGGCGCACTCCCTCACCGACGTCCTGGGCATGACGGGCTCGACCGGTCGCGCGGGGGAGTGGCGGTCCGCGTCGGAGCCGACCGCGGTCCCGGGCGCCCCGGGCGAGCTCGACGTCCTCCAGATCGACACCCGGTCGCGGCTCGACTCGTCGTGGACCTCGGTCCGCAGCACCGTCGAGGGACTGCTCGGCGGCGCCGGCGTCGATCCCCTCGTGGCGCAGGAGATCGCGGCGATCCCCGGCGTCGACGACGTGCTCGCGCTGCAGGAGGTGGGCACGCACGCTCAGGGCTACGACGCGCTCGTCGTGGACTGCGCCCCGACCGCCGAGACCCTGCGGCTGCTGGCGCTGCCCGAGGCGCTCGACCGGCTCGTCGCGCGAGGATTCCCGATCGACCGCCGCATCGCGCGGCTGCTGGGACCGGCCGGCATGACCTCCGCGTCGGTCGACGCCCTCGACGCGCTCGAGCGGGTCTCGCGCGAGCTGTCGGCCGTCCGCGCGCTCGTCACCGGTCCCGGTTCCGCGGTGCGCCTTGTGACGACGCCGGAGCGCGTCGTGCTGGCCGAGACCCACCGCGCGCGCACCACCCTCGCCATGCTCGGGCACCACGTCGACGGTGTGGTCGTGAACCGGGTCGCCGTCGGCGACGAGTGGCCCCCGCCGCTCGTCGAGCGTCACCGCGAGATGCTCGTCGCGGCGCGCGACCGGTTCGCCGACCTGCCGGTGCGCTTCGCGCCGTACTCGGGTGTCGAGCCGGTCGGCATCGACGAACTGCTGGGGCTCGCCGACGTCGTGCTCGGGACGTCGGACCCGCTCGACCTCGGTGCCCCGCGTGCGGTCACCGGCGTGCGCGCCGACGGCGAGCGCTGGTTCCTCGACGTCTCGGTCCCCGGGGCGGAGCTCGCCGACCTCGACATCGCCGTGACCGAGGACGGCGACCTCGTCGTCGACCTCGGACCGCACCGCCGGGTCATCGCGCTGCCGCCGGTGCTGCGCCGATGCGAGGTCTCCGGCGCCAGCCTCGACCTCACCGACGCCGGCCAGGTCCTGCGCGTGCACTTCGACCGCGACCTGACCCGGTGGTCGGCCGGAGCACGGCCGTGACGGGGACCGACCCGCGCGCCGGACAGGAGGCCGCCCGCCTGCTCGCCGCTGCTCAGGGCTGGTTGCGCACGTCCGCGCCGCACCTCGCCCCGGTGTCGGCCGACGGCGAGCCCTGCTCGTGCCCGCTGTGCCGTGCGGTGGTCGGGCTGCGCGAGGCCGACCCCGAGTCGGTGGGCCGCTGGGTCGACTCGGCCGTCTCGGCGCTGGGCTCGCTGGTCGCCCAGGCGGGTGACCTCGCTGCCGCCGCCGGAGCTGGCGAGGCCGAGGACGAGGCCGACGCCGGGGCCGAGGACGAGGACGAGGACGAGGACGGGGACATGGTCGACGAGGGCGACGCCGTGACGCGCGACGATGCCGAGGCGCAGGAGCGGCCCGCCCGGCAGGGGGACCAGGCGCCGCGGGGCGTCCGGCGCATCCCGCTCGACCGCACCGTCGACGACCCCGAGAGGCACCCACGATGAGCGTCACCATCGGTATCGACATCGGCGGCACGAAGATCGCCGGAGGTCTCGTCGACGACGAGGGCACCATCCTGCGTCGAGCCCGACGCGAGACCCCGGCCCGTTCCAAGCAGGGGATCGTCGACACCATCGTCGCGGTCGTCGCCGACCTCGTCGAGATGGCGGGCAGCGCGGGCGTCGACGACGTCGAGGCCGTGGGGCTCGGCGCGGCCGGCCTC
>DATCCY010000052.1:0-6672 GCA_036510975.1 Candidatus Nanopelagicales bacterium | reverse complement strand
TCCTCGGGGATGAGGATCATGGTCGCGCCGCCCGCGATGCCCGACCACACCGCGATGTGGCCAGCGTGGCGACCCATCACCTCGCACACCATCACCCGGTGGTGCGACTCGGCGGTCGTGTGCAGCCGGTCGATCGCCTCGGACGCGATGTTCACGGCGGTGTCGAAGCCGAACGTGTAGTCGGTGGCCGAGAGGTCGTTGTCGATCGTCTTCGGTACGCCGACCACCGGCACGCCGTGGTCGTGCAGGGCGGTGGCCACGCCGAGCGTGTCCTCGCCGCCGATCGCGATCAGGGCGTCGACGCCCTGGGCCGCGAGGTTGGCCTTGATCTTCTCGACGCCGCCCTCGAGCTTGATCGGGTTCGTGCGGCTCGAGCCCAGGATCGTGCCGCCGCGCGGCAGGATGCCGCGGACCTGGGCGATGCCGAGCTCGGTGGTGAGGCCCTCGAGCGGGCCCTTCCAGCCGTCGCGGAAGCCGACGAACTCGTACCCGTACTCGGTCACGCCCTTGCGGACGACGGCGCGGATGACGGCGTTGAGACCGGGGCAGTCGCCGCCGCCGGTGAGCACTCCGACGCGCATGGTTCTCCTCATGCGTAGGAAACGGTGGGGCTCATGACAGCGCTGTCATGGCACGCGGGTCCATCCAACCGCACCCGGACCCGCGGACGCGACATGGCTCAGCATGCGGACGGTCCCGTCCGCGGCACGCGCGCCGCCACGCGGGGACCCGCACCGCCTGCGTCCGCCCCCGGCGCGCGCTAGCGTCCCGAGCCATGACCTTCTCGATCGTGGCGCGCTCCGAGGACGGCAGCGAGCTCGGCGTGGCCGTTGCCTCGAAGTTCCTCGCCGTCGGTGCCGCCGTCCCTGCGGCCGAGGTCGGGGCCGGCGCGATCGCGACCCAGGCGATGGCCAACCTCGCCTACCGCCCCCGCGGCCTCGCCCTGCTCGCGGCCGGTGGTGACGCCCGCGACGTGCTCACCACCCTGCTGACCGAGGACTCCGAGCACCAGCAGCGCCAGGCCGGGGTCGTCGATGCCCGCGGCGGTGCTGCGAGCTTCACCGGAGAGGCCTGCTTCCCCTGGGCCGGCGGCACGAGCGGCACGACACCCGGCGGGTCGGCCTACGCCGTGCAGGGCAACATCCTCACCGGGCCGGAGGTCGTTGACGCGGTCGTGCAGAGCTGGCGTCGGTCCGACGCCGCGCTCCCGTTCCGCCATCGGCTGCTCGACGCGCTGCTCGCCGGCGACCGGGCCGGTGGCGACTCGCGCGGCCGGCAGAGCGCCGCCCTGCTCGTCGTCACTCCCGGCGGGGGCTACGGCGGCGGCAGCGACGTCCTCGTCGACCTGCGCGTCGACGACCACCCCGACCCCGTGCCCGAGCTCGTGCGGCTGCTCGGCATCCGCGACCTGCTCTTCGAGCGGCCCGACCCGGCCACCTGCCTCCCTCTCGAGGGGGAGGTCGCCGACGAGGTACGCCGCCGCCTGGCCGACCTCGGCCACGTCGGCGCCGGCGCGGGCGCCGACGTGACGAGGACTCTCGAGGCCTGGGCCGGCATCGAGAACCTCGAGGAGCGCATGGTGCCCGGACGGATCGACCCGCTCGTCCTCGACCACCTGCGCGCGCTCACCGGAGACAGCACCACGGAAGGACCTGCATGAGCATCCTGGCCATCGACGCCGGCACCACCGGCGTCACCGCCCTCGTCGTCTCCACCGAGGCGACGGTCCTGGCGCGCGGCTACGCCGAGTTCCCGCAGCACTTCCCCAACGAGGGCTGGGTCGAGCACGAGCCCAACGAGATCTGGGCAGCGACGCTCGCCGCGACGCGCGACGCCCTCGACACCCTCGGCGCCGACGGCGACCAGCCGACGGCGATCGGCATCACCAACCAGCGCGAGACCGTCGTGCTGTGGGACCGGGAGACGTTGGGCGCGCCGCGACGCGCGATCGTCTGGCAGGACCGGCGTACGGCGGGGCTCTGCGACCAGGCTCGGGCCGACGGCCGCGAACCACGGATCGCGGAGCTCACCGGGCTGCGCCTCGATCCGTACTTCTCCGCGACGAAGCTCACCTGGATCTCGCTCAACGAGCCGCACGTCTGGGCTCACGTGGCGAGCGGCCGGGTCGCGATCGGCACGGTCGACTCCTACCTCGTCGCGCGGATGACGCGCGGGCTGCACCACGTCACCGATGCCTCGAACGCGTCGCGCACGCTGCTCTACGACATCCACGAGGGCGCGTGGAGCCAGGAGCTCTGCGACATCTTCCGCGTCCCGATGCCGGCGCTGCCCGAGGTCGTGCCGTCCTACGGCGTGGTGGGGAGCACCGACCCGTCGGTGTTCCTCGGCCTCGAGCTCCCCATCGCGGGCATCGCCGGCGACCAGCAGGCGGCCCTGTTTGGGCAGGCCTGCTTCGCCCCCGGCAGCAGCAAGTGCACCTACGGCACGGGCTCGTTCGTCCTGGTCAACACCGGCGACCGTCCGGTGCGGTCGTCCACCGGCCTGCTCACGACCGTCGCGTGGCAGCACCCGGACGGTCGCCTGACCTACGCGCTCGAGGGTGCGGTCTTCGTCACGGGTGCGGCCGTCCAATGGCTGCGCGACGGCCTGCAGATCATCGCCAGCGCCGCTGAGACCGAGACCCTCGCGCAGTCGGTCCCGGACTCCGGCGGCGTCGTGTTCGTGCCCGCGCTCACCGGTCTCGGCGCCCCTGACTGGGACCCGCACGCGCGCGGCACCATCCTCGGCATCAGCCGCGGCACCACTCGCGCGCACATCGTGCGCGCGACGCTGGAGGCCATCGCGTTCGAGGTGGAGGACGTCGTCGAGCTGATGATCCACGAGGGCGGCGTGACCGTGCCCGAGCTCGCGGTCGACGGCGGGGCCTCGGCGAACGGGTTCCTGTGCCAGCTGCAGGCCGACGCGCTTCAGGTGCCGGTGGCGCGAGCCGCCATCCTCGAGACCACGGGCCTCGGCGCCGCGTTCCTCGCCGGGCTCGCCACCGGAGTCTGGGCCTCGACCGACGACATCGCCGCCGTCGTGCACCGCGACGCCCGCTTCGAGCCGCGACCCGGTGACGAGCGGGCGCACCGCCGCTGGCGCGTCGCGGTCGAGCGCTCGAAGTCCTGGGCGATCGTGTAGGCGCGCCGAGGTCGGATCGTCCGCCGGCCGAGGCACCCGTGCCACTCTGACGGCATGTCCCAGACCACGCCCTACGCGCCCCACCCGCACATCGAGGCCCGCCTGAAGACCGGCCCGCCCAAGGTCGTGGACGCCCGCCTGCAGCTGCACGGGCCCGGGCCCCTCGCCCGGCTCAACGCCAAGGTCGGCCTGCGCATCACGGTGCTCGTCGGCACGATGTGGACGGCCTACGCCTTCACCGTGCTCGCCCTGATCAGCGCGCCCTCGGCGTTCGGCTCGGGGAACGTCCTGATCATCGTCGCGTGGATCGCGCAGACGTTCCTGCAGCTGGTGCTGCTGCCGATCATCATCGTCGGCCAGAACGTCCAGGCCGCGGCGGCCGACCAGCGGTCGCAGGCGACCTACGACGACGCCTCCGCGATCCTCGCCGAGTCGCGCCAGATCCAGCAGCACCTGCTCGATCAGGACGACCGGATCGCCACGCTGCTGGCGGAGGTGCAGGCGCTGCGCGCCTCGAGCTGAGCGCTCAGGCCGCGGGCGCGGGCGTGACCGCGAGCTCGGCCTCGTCGCGCTGCTCGACGAGGAGCGCGGCGTCGGCCGTCATCGACTTCGCCTTGGCGGCGTACATGTCGACGTACTCCTGGCCGGAGAGCTGCATGAGCTCGTACATGATCTCGTCGGTCATGGAGCGCAGGACGAAGCGGTCGCCGGACATGCCCTCGTAGCGGGAGAAGTCGAGCGGGGCCCCGATCGAGATCTTCACCCGCATGATCGACGGGCGCACGCGACCGGGGGGCTGGATGAGGTGGGTGTTGACCATCGCGCAGGGGACCACCGGTACGCCGGCCTCGAGCGCCATCCGCGCCACGCCGGTCTTGCCGCGGTAGAGCCGGCCGTCGCCGGAGCGGGTGCCCTCGGGGTAGATGCCGAGGAGCTCGCCCTCGGACAGGATCCGCAGCCCGGTGCGCAGCGCCGCCTCGGACGCGCGGCCGCCGGAGCGGTCGACCGCGACCTGGCCCGCGCCGGACATGAACAGCTTCGTCAGCCAGCCCTTGAAGCCCGGGGTCGTGAAGTAGTCGCTCTTGGCCAGGAACGTGATGCGTCGGCGGCAGACCAGCGGCAGGAAGATCGAGTCGGAGAACGACAGGTGGTTGCTGGCGAGGATCGCCGCGCCGTCGGCGGGCAGGTTCTCGAGTCCCTCGACCTGAGGCCGGAACAGGAGCTTGAGCCAGGGGCCGATCAGGATGTACTTGCACACCCAGTAGAACACCGACCCACCGCCTCCCCTCGCACTCAGTGACGCCGACAGTACGGCGCGCCAACCCCGGCGAGCAACGTGACGCGGCCGGTAGCGTGACTCATGATCCCGCACCCGGCCAGCCCGGCGGGCCGTTCGACAACGATCCGGCGACCACGGCCGCCGACCGACGACAGGAGCACCACGTGCCACTACTCCCCGGTGCCGAGCCCTTCTCCCACGACGCCGGCCGCGGCGCGGCGGGCGCCCTCGTGCTGCACGGCTTCTCCGGCTCGCCGAGGTCGATGCGCCCGTGGGCCGACGAGCTGGCCGCAGCGGGGCTGAGCGTCGAGCTGCCGCGGTTGCCCGGGCACGGCACCACCTGGCAGGACATGACCGTCACCCGCTGGGAGGACTGGTACGCCGAGGTCGACCGCTCCTTCAGCGCCCTGCGCGAGCGCTGCGAGCACGTCTTCGTCATGGGCCTGTCGATGGGCGGCTCGCTGACCCTGCGGATCGCCGAGAACCGGCCGGACGAGGTCGCCGGGATCGTCCTGGTGAACCCGGCCGCGTTCACCGAGCGATGGGACCGCCACGTGCTGCCGTTCGTCCGCCACGTGGTCAAGGCGTTCCCGGGCATCACCGACGACATCAAGAAGCCGGGCGTCACCGAGGGCGGCTACGACAAGCTGCCGTTGCAGCCGGCGTACTCCCTTCAGCAGGGCTGGGCGCAGGTGCGGGCCGACATCGCGAAGGTGACGGCGCCGATGCTGCTGCTGCACTCGCGCGAGGACCACGTCGTGGAGCCCAGCAACTCGGCGTGGGTCCTGGCGCACGCCTCCAGCACCGATCGCACCGAGATCTGGCTCGAGGACAGCTACCACGTGGCGACGCTCGACAACGACGCGCCGCTGATCTTCTCCTCGAGCCTCGACTTCGTACGACGGCTCGCGCCGTCGACGACCTCCGGGTGACACTGGGGACATGACGACGCCGAACGGTCGTGACAACGGGCTGCCACCGGCCTCCCGTTACGTCGCGCTGGTCGACGTCGACCCGCCGGTGGCCGACCACGTGCTCGAGCTGCTGCGCGACGCCGGCGTGACCGCCGTGGCCGAGCCGCTCGCCGGTGACCTCGGCCCCGCACGGGACACCCCTCCCCCGACCCGCCCGACCGACCGGGTCCACGTCGACCAGGGGCACCTGCTGCTCGCGCGCACCGTCGTCGGACGGGCGCTGCCGTCGCTGCGGGCCGACTTCTTCGCCGACGCCGCTCGCCGGGCCGACACCGAGCAGAGCGACCGGCTCTACGCCGGGCGCCGCGACGACCTGCCGTCCGAGGAGGTGGACTCCCGGTTCGCCGAGCTCGTGGCCGGGTTCGACGACGCGCCCCAGGACCCCGTCCCGCGATGGTCCGTCCTCGAGGACGCCCCCGACGCGACGCCCGGCCCGGCGTCCGACCCGACGCCCGCCGCGGGCTCGGGCCGTCCTCCGCTGTCCTCCCGACTGCTGCGCTCCGGGGCCGACTCCGCCCCACCGCCCGTGGAGAACCCCGAGGACCACTTCGTCCCTCCGCCCCCGCCGCCGCTGCCGGAGGCCGACCGGGTCACCCGGCTGGCCTGGGCCGCCCTGCTCGGCGGGCCGCTGCTGCTCGTGCTCTCGGCCCTGCTCGGGATCACTCTCGAGGGCTGGGTGCCCGCGCTGGCGGTCGCGTCGTTCGTCGGAGGATTCGCCACGCTCGTCGCGCGGATGCGCGACCGCCCGCGCCAGGACGACGGCTGGGACGACGGCGCCGTCCTGTAGCAGGACACGAATGACTCTGGCGTCAGGGCAGGTTGATCAGGCGACCAGTCGGACCGGGTCACCCTGAATCGAGGCGTCCCAGGTTGTCACGTCGTGAACAAGGACACCCGACGGGAAGGTGATGGTCACCTGGAACCAGCACCCGCCTCCGTTAGGAATCGTTGTGTCGCAGGTGTAGTTCGCCGGGATTGGGACGTAAACGGTATACAGCTGCCCGTTGTTCTGACTGCTGCTGGCGAGAGCGGTGCAGGAGTTGAGGCTCGTCTGGGTGTTTGACGCGTTCAGTTGACCCGAGCAACCCGCGATCGAGGACCAGGTCGCTGCCCCGAGTTTGCCATCGACAGGCGGGCGGATCCGGAACGTGGCAGTCGCGTTGTTGTTGCCATTCGCAGTGGCATCGGCCGCGTCGAAGAAGGAGAACACGAGAATCTTGCCCTGAGCCGAGGCATCCGCGCGGATCAGATTGAACGTGGCGGAGTTGGTTGCGGAGT
>DATCCY010000051.1:0-56180 GCA_036510975.1 Candidatus Nanopelagicales bacterium | reverse complement strand
TCGGACATGAACATCTGGCTGCTCTCCCTCGGCGTCGCCGGCATCCTCGGCGCGGGACTCTGGTACGTGAGCCTGCTGCGCCGGTGGGCGCCGGGACTCCACGTCGCGTTCCTCAGCAAGGGCGAGATGCCGACTCAGTCGCTCTACCTCTGGCTGCTCACGGTGCTGCTCAGCGAGTCGTTCGCCGTCAACGCGTTCCCGGGCAACCAGGGCGGCTTCAGCATCGTGGGCGGCGTGGCTGTCGCCTTCGTCCTCTCCGAGCTCGGACGCTGGTGGCACAACCGGACCGTGCCCGCGGCCGTCCCCGAGCCGCCGGCCGACTGGTTCCCCGACACCGACCACCCGGACGGCACGTCGCAGCCGTGAACGCCGCGGCCGGTCGGCCGCCCTAGGCGTCGACGCGGGAGTCGTGCACCAGACGAGCGACGAGGTCGTCGGACGCGCCGTCGAAGAAGCCGCCGACGACGTCGTGCACCTGCTGCCACGACTCGGCCGCGAAGAGGACCGGCTGGTAGTGGGTGATGTCGTAGGTCTGCACGCCCATCCGCGCCAGGTCGAGCGGGCGCAGTTCGGAGCGCCCGAACTCCTCGATCTCGCCGTACGACGACAGCAGCCCGGCGCCGTAGGCCTTGGGGCCGCCGTCCTCGTGGACCACGCCGAACTCGAGGGAGAACCAGAACACCTTCGACACGAACTCGAGCGCCTCGAGCGACTCGACGCGGCGCGCCGCGCGTCCGGCCGCGACGTACAGTTGCGCGTACGACGGCTCCGCGAGGGTCACGGCGTGGCCGATGACCTCGTGCACGACGTCGGGCTCGGGGGTGTAGAGCGGCACGGAGTGGTGGCGGATGTACTGCGTCGACCAGAAGCGACGGTCGGCGAGGGAGCCGTAGAACACGCGCAGCGGGACCAGGCCGGCGGCCGGCAGGTAGGTGAAGCCGGACAGCGGCGCCAACGCGGCCGTGACGTCGGTGAGCTGCGGGATGTGGTCGGCGGGGAGATCGATGCGGGCCCGTCCCTCGCGGGCCGCGCGGCAGGCGAGGCGCTCGTGCTTGCGCTCGAGCTCGCGGCTCACGACCCGCCAGACCTCGTGCTCCTCGTCGGTGTAGTGCGCCACCGGCAGCGGAGCGCCGTCGACCCAGTCGAGCGCCAGCGCGGCGATGCTGTTGCGCCGGGCGCGGTAGTCCGGGTCGCCGACCCCCGGGTGGTCCGCACCGAGCTGAACGACCACGTCCCCGCCCTCGAGCGTCACGACCGGGGCGTAGAGCTGTCCCTCGCTGAACATGGGGCCAGGGCACCACCCGCGACCCGGATGCTCAACTGCTCGTCGACCCGGTGGGCATTCTGCTCACCGATAGTCGCTAATGCTGGGCCAGTTGCTCAGGTCGTCTTCGCAGGATGAGCGAGGTCGCCCCGGGAGCGGGCGGCTCGCCACTAGCGTTCCGCCATGACCGTCCCGGCCGGCTACTCCGGCACCCCGCTGCCGAGGAAGCTCGGCATCAGGCCCGGGGACCGCGTGCTGCTCGACGGCGCCCCCGCCGGTTTCGAGACCGACGCCCTCGGCGACCTGCCCGACGGCGTGGTGCTCCACCGACGCGCGGGCCGGACCCCGTACGACGTGGTCGTGGCGTTCCGGTGCGACGTCGCCACCTTCCGTCGGCACGTGGCACGCGACGTCGCGCGCACGGCGCCACCGGCCGGCCGGCTGTGGGTCGCCTGGCCGAAGAAGGCGAGCGGCGTGCTCAGCGACCTGAGCGACGACGTCGTACGCACGGTCGGGCTCGAGGCGGGCGTCGTCGACACGAAGGTGTGCGCGATCGACGCCACCTGGAGCGGCCTGATGTTCGTGCGACGCCTCCGCGACCGTTGAGCGCGGGCCGCCCGGACGAGTCAGGCCCGCGAGGCGGACGCCTCGCCCGGCGTCGGCACGTGCTGCAGCACGCGGTGCGACCCGGCGACCCGGACGACCGGGACGCCGGCGCACCCGTCGGCGACCATGAAGGGCGCCAGCACGTCCGGGTCCAGGGTGGTCACCACGACGGCCGGCCTCCTCCCCGCGACGGAGCGGATCGCCCCGCACACGTCGAAGGCCGCGCTGTCGGTGTTCGGCTGACCGGTCTGGAAGCTGATGATCTTCGACACGATGTGGGTCGTGAAGATGTTGGTGAACTCGCCCGAGCCGACCTCGACCGGCACGGTCACCGCCGGGGAGTACGCCGTCCCGTAGTCGGTCGCGACGTCGAACGCCCGTGCCGACTCGCTGCGACCCGTCGGGTCGGCCACCGCGCCCCACGCGTCCGACCCTGCGACGGCCTCGATGGGCAGGACGAAGGCGACGAAGGCGGCCAGCACCACGGCCACCGCCGCGACGCGCCCGACCTTCGCAGCGGGACCGAGGCGGCCGATCGCCCGTGACCCGGCTCGCGCCAGGCCGGAGCCCAGCGTGACGGCGGCGAGAGCGATGACCGGGGTCAGCAGCACCGTGAGGAACCACAACGACTTCATGACGAAGTACTGCGTGATGTCGAGCTTCCCGGTCCCGTGCAGGAGAACCACCGCTACGACGAGAACCCCGACCGACGCGCCGAACAACGCACGGGCGGCGGCGTCGGTGCGATGGAACAGAAGCCACCCGAGGGAACCGACGACGAGAGCGAGTGCCACCGTGGGGACCGCAGGTGCGCCACCGGGGATCGAGGCGATCGACGACCCGCCGGCGCGGGCCACGGACACGAAGGGTGGCAGCGCGACCGCCGCCGGGAGAACCACGCCGAGCGCCAGCGTCAGGCGCCCACGCGACGTGCGTGGCAGGCGCGGCGCGGGGTGGTCTCGCCAGGCCGCGGTGCCGACGACCGTCAGCGCGGGGACGATCGCCAGCGGCTGCCAGAGGTTGGCCAGGACGGCTGTGGCGGAGCACGCCACCAGGAGCACCGGGAGGCGCGGGACCGGGCCATGCCGGCCGAGCTCGAGCAGCGTCAGGGGCACGGCCCACAGGGCGACCAGGGCCAGCAGGCTGGGCACCGCCCCGAAGTAGACGAAGGCCACAACGAACGAGTTGGTGAGGAGCAGGGCCGTCGACCCGACGGTGGCCGCGACCACACCCAGCACGGGTCGGGCTCCCAGGGCGGCGCCCAGCCTCAGCGCCAGAGCGGCTGCCGTCCACAGCACCAGCGCGAGCGCCAGCCAGTCCGCCGCGGCCACCAGCCGCAGGTCGTAGGCGAGCAGCGCGACCTGGCCGTCGTGCGGCATGGTCGGCGACGACACCAGGGCCAGCAGCATGTGCAGGCCGCGCGGGTAGCCGTTGACGGAGTAGTCGAGGTCACCCGTGAGCTGGACGTCCTTGAGCAGGGTCATGTGCTGCACGAGGTCGGTGCCGTAGAACGCCCAGCTCGCCGCGGCCCGGGTGCTGGCGGCCTGGAGGCCGGCGGCGCCCAGCGCGAGGACGGCAGGGACGTAGGCGACGAGCGTCAGGCGCGGACCGGCCCGACGGACGGGCGCCGGTCCACGGCGGGACTCGATGAGGGACAGCCCCGCCAGGGCGACCAGCACGGCCGCCAGGGCCGCGGGACGCGCGAGCAGGTCGATTCCTGCCAGCCCGGCAGCGATGCCCACCACCGTGGCCGCCGCGAGGCAGAGCAGCGCGGCCGCCGGTACGGCGAGGTCCGCGGGGAGCCGACGCAGCAGCGGGGACGTCGCAGCGAGCAGGAGGCCGCACAGCACGAGGAACGGGACGGTGAGGAGGAGACCGGCCAGCACGAGCAGCAGCCCTGCCGCGGCGACGGCGGTGCGGCGCGAGTCCCGTGCGCGGGGCGGCGCGTCGGTCGTGACGTGCCCCGCCGGGTCCGCCTGAGTCCGCTCCGGGACGACGGGCGCGCGTGTCTCGCTGACGACCGCCACGGACCCTCCTCACCGCACGCCGAGCACCCGATCGGCCTAGCGAGGACATCGGCAGGCGTGAGCGCCCGCTTGAGCGCGACGGCGGGGTCAGGCGACGCCGAGGGCGTGCAGCGCCCACGCGTAGAGCTCCGCCTCGAACTCGAGCTCGGAGAAGCGACCCGACGGCCCGCCGTGGGCGCCGGGACCGGTCTCGCAGCGGAACAGCACGGTGCGCCGCGAGGTCGGCGACTGCGGGTCCTCGCCCGCACCGAGCG
Source organism: Candidatus Nanopelagicales bacterium (assembly GCA_036510975.1). Lineage (GTDB taxonomy): Bacteria > Actinomycetota > Actinomycetes > S36-B12 > CAIYMF01 > Longivirga. Next base: position 52,029 of record DATCCY010000051.1, on the reverse strand, counting down.
CGGGGTCGCTGGCCCGCAGCCGGGCGACCCAGCGCGCCGGCTCGCGCACGAGAACGCGCGGGTCGTGCACGAAGCCGGTGACGAGCAGCGGCGGCCGGGCCCCGACGTCGGGCAGATGGAGCATCGGCGAGTACGCCGCGAGCCACGCGTGCTGCTCCGGCACGCGCGGGTCGCCCCACTCGAGCCACTCCTGCGCGGTGAGCGGCAGCGACTCGTCGAGCATCGAGCCGACGACGTCGACGAACGGGACGGCGGCGATGATGCCGTCGAACAGCTCCGGCCGGCGGCCGTACAGCGCCCCCTGGAGCAGGCCGCCGGCCGACCCGCCGCGCGACACCACCGCACGCACGAGGCCGTCGCGGAGGTACTCCGCCACGGCCGCCTGGTCGTCGAACGTGTTGTGCTTCGCGGCGAGGTGGCCGTCGTCCCACCAGCGTCGACCCATCTCCCCGCCGCCGCGCGGATGCCCGATGGCGTAGACCACGCCTCGGTCGAGCACCGAGGGCAGGACGCGCCAGAAGTCGATGCCCCAGTCCGGGTCGAGGCACGACTCGTAGGACCCGTAGCCGTAGAGGAAGCAGGGGGCCGTGCCGTCGAGCGGGGTGTCGCGGTGGCGGATGAGGATCACCGGGACCTCGACGCCGTCGGGGCGGGGCACGAGGCGCCTCTCGCACACGTAGACGTCCGGGTCGACCCCGACGACCTCGGCGCGATGGCGCTCGGTGCGCGAGCCGTCCCAGGCGACGTCCTGGACGACTGCGGGGTGCACGAAGGACTCGACCGCGACGGTCACGAAGGGCGCGTCCCAGTCCTCGTTGCGCTCGAGGCGCACCATGCCCCCCGCGTGATCGGGCAGCAGGTCGACCGGCTCGCCGTCGCGCGGGACGACCCGCAGCGTCGCCGCGCCGCCACGGCGAAGCGTGAGGACATGGCCGCCCGCGAAGGCGTCGACCCCCCAGACCCGGACGTCCGGGTCCTCGGGCACCAGCGGGATCCACGCCGCCGGATCGCCCTCGGGCGCCCACATGACCTGGAACTCGGCGGCGTCCAGGTTGGTCGTGACGTAGAACCCGTCCGACCCACCGGGCCCGTGCCCCGGGGAGTGCTCGAGCGCGTACTCCACCCCGACCTCGCGCGGTCGCACGAGCAGGGGGGTCGCCGCCACGTCCGCCGTCGCGACCAGCCACTCCTCGGTGAAGCCGCGCCCCGACAGCGTGATCACGGCCCAGCGGCCGGAACGGGACGCTGCCAGGTCGACCTCGAGACGGTCGTCGAGGTCCTCGAGCACGAGGACGTCGTCGGCCACGGGCGAGCCGAGGACGTGGCGCCAGACCTGGTAGGGGCGGTAGGCCTGGTCGTGGACGACATAGAGGAACGACGACGAGTCGGCCGACCAGGCGCCGCCGTAGTACGTCCGCGGCACGACCTCCTCGAGGTCGCGGCCCGTCGACAGGTCGCGGAAGCGCAGGGCGTAGACCTCGTCGCCCTCCAGGTCGATCGACCAGGCGAGCCACCGGCCGTCGGGGCTCACCTCGAGCAGGCCCTCCTCCGAGTACGACGTGCCGCCCTCGTCGTGCACGGCCTGGAGGTCGAGCAGGATCGTCTCCGTGTCGTCCGCGGCGTCGGGGCGACGACGCACCAGCCGGTCGTACTCCTGTCCAGGCTCGGTCACCCGGCGGTAGCGCCAGCCGGCCTGCTGCCAGGGGGCCGAGTGCTCGACGGCGGGGACGCGGGCGACCATCTCGGCGGCGAGCCGGCCCGCGAGATCGGCGAGCACCTCGACCCGCGCCTCGTAGTAGTCGCGCTCGGCGTGCAGGTAGGCGGCCGTCTCGGGCAGGTCCGGATCGTCGATCCAGGAGTGCGGATCGACCGACTCCACGCCATGAAGCACGGTCGTGACGGGCTTGGACGACGCGATCGGCGGTCGAGGCATGGACAGACGCTAATTCATCCGTCGGCAGGTGCTTGTCACCGGAAGAAGATGCGAAGAGAACGAACAGGTCACAAATGTCCCGATTCGCGCCCTCATGGGGTAGGAATGCGCCACGCCGAACTGACCCGTGGGTCAGCGAGCCGGGTGAGGGTCCCGGTCCGGCGCTACGGAGGAACCGATGCGTGCATCCCGCCCGGCCCGACTTTTCGCCGCGGCCGCGGCCACGACGCTGGCCATGGGGGTGGCACTGACCGGGACCGCGCACGCCGTGAGCGCCTCGCCGAGCCCGGCGAGCTCGGCGAGCTCGACCGGCAAGGTCGTCTTCACCGTGGGCATGACCCAGGACATCGACTCGGCGAACCCCTTCACCGGCATCGCGTACAACGCCTATGAGATCTTCCAGATGGAGTACCCGACCCTCACCGAGTACGACGCGAGCGACTTCCATCCCGTGCCCGGCATCGCCGAGTCGTGGAAGGAGTCGGCCGACCACACCACGTGGACCTACAAGATCCGCTCCGGGCTGACATGGTCCGACGGCGTCCCGATGACGGCCAAGGACGCGGCGTACACGTTCAACCGCGTCATCAACGGCCAGTACGAGCGGACCAACTACGGGTCCTACATCGACAACATCACCAAGGCGACCGCCCCCGACGACACGACGCTCGTGCTCACGGTGAAGAAGCCGTCGCCGATCATGGAGAAGCTGTACGTCTACATCCTCCCGGAGCACATCTGGAAGTCGATCGACGAGAAGGCGGTCAAGAGCTACCCGAACGAGGGCACGCCCGCATCGCCGACCGTCGGCTCCGGCCCCTTCACGATGGTCGAGCGCAAGGTGGGACAGTTCATCCGGATGCAGGCGAACCCGAGCTTCTACCGCGGCAAGCCGGCGGTCGACGAGGTCGTCTTCAAGATCTACAAGAACCAGGACGCCCTCGGCCAGGCGCTGAAGAAGGGCGAGATCGACTTTGCCGACTCGCTCGAGTCCAACGTCTTCAAGTCGTTGCAGAACCAGCCCGGCATCACGACGCTCTCGGCGACCTACTCGGGCTTCAACGAGCTGGCGTTCAACACCGGTGCGGCCCTCGCCGACGGCACGCCGATCGGCGACGGCAACCCGCTGCTCAAGGACAAGGCGCTGCGCCAGGCGCTCGGCTGGGCGATCGACAAGCAGGCCATGGTCGACAAGATCCTCGGGGGCGGAGGCACGCCCGGCTCGACGATCATCCCGTCGATGTACGCGAGCCTGCACCTCGACCCGGCGAACCCCGTCGACTACGACCCCGAGAAGGCCAAGTCGCTGCTCGACGCCGCCGGCTACAAGGTCGGGCCCGACGGCATCCGCGCCGACTCGAAGGGCAACCGGCTCTCGTTCCGGCTCTTCGGCCGCACCGACTCCTCGGGCAACAACTCGCAGAAGGCCGTGCAGTTCCTCAAGGGCTACCTCAACGCCGTGGGCGTCGAGGTGACCACCAAGATGATCGCGAGCGACAACCTCACCACGCTCATCGGCGAGGGCAAGTTCGACATGTTCGAGTGGGGCTGGGTCGTCGAGCCCGACCCGAACTACCAGCTGTCGACGTTCACCTGCGCGAACCGGTCGTACAAGGACGGCGACTCGATCTACGCCAACCTGTCCGACTCGTTCTACTGCAACCCCGCCTACGACGCGCTGTTCGCCCAGCAGAGCATCGAGACCGACAGCACCAAGCGCACCGACATCGTCAAGCAGATGCAGCAGATGCTCTACGACGACTCGCCGTACATCCTGACCTACTACTACGACAACCCCGAGGCCTACCGCTCGGACCGCTTCACGGGGTTCGTCAACCAGCCCTCCCCCAAGGGATCGATGCTCTTCCAGTACGGCACGTGGTCCTACGAGAACATCAAGCCGGTCACCGCCGGCTCGACGCCGAGCCCGGGCACGACGATCGGCCAGGGCGCGACCACCGCACCCTCGTCGTCGTCCACGAACTGGCTGCCGTTCATCGGCATCGGCGTCCTCGTCCTGGTGGCGCTCGGCGCCGGGGTCATGCTCGGCCGCGGGCGCAACCGCGAGCTGGGCGTCGACGACGACCGCGAGTAGGCGGACCGCCCGTGGCCCTGCTCACCGAAGCCGGCCCCCACCCGTCCGCCACGCCGCGGTCGGGTGGGGTGCTCAGCCCGTCCGCCCGCTACGTCATCAACCGGGTGCTCGCCGCGTTCAGCACCCTGATCTTCGTGGTGCTGTTCAACTTCTTCCTGTTCCGCGTCATGCCCGGCGACCCCATCGGCCTCTACACGCGCGGCCGCAACATGGACCCAGAGCAGATCCGGCAGCTGCGCGCGGCGCTCGACAAGCCGATCCTGCAGCAGCTCGTGGAGTACCTGAGGAACCCGTTCTCGCAAGGCGTCGACTCGGTGAAGTACCACGCCCCGGTGTGGGAGGTCATCGGCCCGCGCGTCGGCCCGACCCTCCTGCTCGTCGGCACCGCCACCCTCGTGGCGACGGTCGTCGGCGTGTGGCTCGGCATCCGCAGCGGCTGGAACCGCGGCGCCCGCTTCGACAAGGTGTCGACCAGCACGACGCTCGTGCTCTACTCCATGCCCGAGTTCTGGTTCGGCATGATCATGCTGATCGTCTTCGCCGTGGGTATCGGACCGTTCCCGGGCATCTTCCCCATCGGCGGGCTGTCGACTCCAGGCGTCGACACCAGCACGCCCGCCGGGTGGCTCGACGTCGCGTGGCACCTCGTGCTGCCCGTGACAACGCTGGCGGTCATCTACCTCGCGGAGTACTCCCTCATCATGCGCGCCTCGATCATCGAGGAGACCGGGCAGGACTACCTGCAGACGGCGCGGGCGAAGGGCCTGATGGACCGCATGGTCCGCAAGCGGCACGCCGTCCCCAACGCCATGCTGCCCACGATGACGCTGGTGTTCCTCAACCTCGGCTTCGTCGTGGGCGGCGCGATCACCATCGAGTACGTCTTCTCCATCAACGGCCTCGGGTCGCTCACGGTCGACGCGCTCAGCGGTCCCGACGTCCCCCTGCTTCAGGCGCTGTTCCTGCTGTTCTCGGCGGCGGTCATCTTCGCGAACCTGGTCGCCGACCTGCTCTACGGCTACTTCGACCCGCGGGTGCGCACGTGAGCGCCCCCACGGTGCCCGAGGCGCCGCAGGGTCCGCAGATCGAGGGTCCGGCCCCGTCGTCGGCGCGCGCGATCGTGTGGACCCGGCGCAGGACCGCGATGTCGGTGTTCGTCCGCCGCTTCGCACGCAGCCGCAGCGGCATGCTGGGCCTGTTCATCCTCGTGTTCTTCGTGCTCGTCGCGCTCACCGCACCCTTCTTCTTCCCGCGCACGGTGCTCGACGTCACGCAGGCCACCGGCCAGCCCTTCTCGCCGCCGTCGCTCGAGTTCCCCCTCGGCACCGACGACTCGGGTGTCAGCGTGCTGGCCCTCGTGTGCTGGGGAGCGCGCATCTCGCTGCTGGTGGGGCTCGCGGCCACGGTGCTGTCGATGTTCATCGGCACGACGGTCGGGATCTCCGCGGGCCACTACCGCGGGTTCCGCGGCGGCACCCTCGACCGGCTCACCGACTGGTTCCTGGTGATCCCCTACCTGCCGCTCGCGATCGTCCTCGCGACCGTGCTCGGCCGCTCACTGCTCAACATCATCATCGTCATCGGCGTCACGTCGTGGCCCGGCACGGCCCGGCTCATCCGCGCGCAGACGCTGTCGGTCGAAGGTCGGCCCTACCTCGAGCGCGCCAAGGCGCTTGGGGCGGGCAACGTGCACCAGATGACCAAGCACGTGCTGCCCAACGTGATGCCGCTGGTGCTGGCCAACACCACGCTCGCCGTGTCGATCTCGATCCTGTCGGAGACGACGTTGTCGTTCCTCGGGCTCGGCGACCCGGACAACGTGTCGTGGGGCTCCATCCTCGAGCAGGGCTTCAGCTCGGGCGCGATCTCGCAGGGTGCGTGGTGGTACCTCGGGTCGCCCGGTGTCTGCGTCGTCCTCGTCGTGCTGGCCTTCAACCTGATCGGCCGTGCCATCGAGGAGATCCTCGACCCTCGCGGGGACGCGAGCTGATGGCCCTCCTCGAGTTCGACGACGTCTCCGTCACGTACCGCACACGCGGTGCCGACGTGCCCGCGGTGCGCAACGTGAGCCTGCGCGTCGACGCCGGCGAGGCGCTCGGCATCGCCGGGGAGTCCGGCTGCGGCAAGACCACGCTCACCAGCACCGTGCTGCGCCTGCAGCCCAAGACCGCACGAGTCACCGGCGAGGTGCGCCTCGACGGCCAGAACGTCCTCGGACTCTCGTGGGGCAAGGTGCGCGCGCTGCGCTGGGCGCAGGCGTCCGTGGTGTTCCAGGGCGCGATGCATGCACTCAACCCCGTGCAGCGCATCGGGGACCAGATCGCCGAGCCGATCCTGCTGCACAGCCCGACGACGTCGAGGTCGGCAGCCGACACCCGTGTCGGCGAGCTGCTCGAGATGGTCGGGCTCACGGCACGACGCGCCCACACCTACCCGCACCAGCTCTCCGGCGGTCAGAAGCAACGCGTGATGATCGCCATGGCGCTCGCCTGCGGGCCGCGCCTCATCGTCGCCGACGAGCCGACCACCGCGCTCGACGTCATGGTGCAGGCACAGGTCCTCGACGTCATCACCGGTCTCGTGAAGGACCTCGGCGTTGGCCTGGTCTTCATCAGCCACGATCTCTCGGTGCTGTCGAGCACGTGCGACCGGATCGCCGTGATGTACGCCGGTCGTGTCGTGGAGGAGGGTCCGGCGGGCGCGGTCTTCGACCACCCTCAGCATCCGTACGCCGCCGCGCTGGCCGGCGCGTTCCCCCGCATCGGCGACACGCGCTTCCGCTACGCCCCCGCCGGGCTTCCTGGCGACCCGCCGTTCCCCGGCGACCTGCCCAGCGGATGCCCGTTCCACCCACGCTGTCCGCGGGCCGAGGACCGCTGCTCGGCGACCGAGCCCGAGCTGCTGGCGGTCGGCTCCCGACGGACCGCGTGCCTCGTCGCGCAGGACGAGGCGGTGCCGTCATGACCGGGGACAGCACGACAGCGGCGCTGGAGGCGCGCGGTGTGGCCGTGTCCTTCCGCGGGCGTGGCGGCGGCGGCACGGCCTGGGCCGTGGACGGCGTGGACCTCGCGCTGGGCCGCGGTGAGATCGTCGCGCTCGTCGGTGAGAGCGGGTGCGGCAAGACGACCCTCGCGCGGACACTGCTCGGTCTCGAGAGGCCGACGCAGGGCGAGGTCGTCGTCGACGGCGAACCGCTCGACTACGGCCGCAAGGCCCTCAAGGCCTACCGCCGTCGGGTGCAGCTGGTGCTGCAGGACCCGACAGGTGCTCTGAACCCGCGCCACACGGTCTACGAGGCGGTCGCCGAGGGTCTGCGCGTGCACGGCCTCGTCGAGGCCGAACGCCAGCGGGTCGCCGAGGCGCTCTCGCTGGCCGGCCTGCGGCCACCCGAGCGCTTCTTCCTTCGCTATCCCCACGAGCTGTCCGGCGGGCAGCGCCAGCGCGTCGTGATCGCCGGAGCCCTCGTGCTCGAGCCCGACGTCATCGTCGCCGACGAGCCGGTGTCGAGCCTCGACGCCTCGGTCCGCGGTGAGATCCTCGCGCTGCTGCTCAAGCTGCGCGACGAGCTCGGTCTCTCGCTCCTCGTCGTCACCCACGACCTCGGGCTCGCCTGGAACATCGCCGACCGCGTGGCGGTGATGTACCTCGGCCGCATCGTGGAGCAGGGACCCACCGAGGAGCTCCTCGCGGACCCGCGGCACCCCTACACCCGAGCCCTGCTCTCGGTCGTGCCCGAGATGGGACGCCTCGAGCAGGTGGTGCTCACGGGCGAGCCGCCGGACCCCACCAACGTGCCGACCGGCTGCCGCTTCCACCCGCGCTGCCCCGTCGTCGCCTCGGGCGAGGCGGCCCGACTCGGGATCGAGGACCGTTGCCGCACCCAGGAGCTGCCGGTGCTGCCCCCGGGCGGCGGCCACTCGTCGGCCTGCCACCTGACCGACCTCGCCGCCCCGACGCCGTGACGTCGGCGCCGGGGACCTGACGAGGGGCGGGCCGATGCAGGACGAGCGAGCCGTGCGCGTCCTCCTCGTGGGACTCATGGGCGCCGGCAAGTCGTGCATCGGATCGGCGCTGGCCGAGAAGCTCGACGTCGACTACCTCGACAACGACGTGCTCCTGCGCGAGCAGGAGGGCCTCGGTCCGGTCGAGCTGTCGCAACGAGGACGCGACGTCCTGCACGCCGCCGAGGCGAGGCAGCTGCACCTGGTCTGCGCTCGCGACGGGTCCTTCGTCGCGGGCGTCGCCGGGAGCGTGGCGGACCGCCCGGCGGACTGCGAGCTCATGCGGTCCAGCGCGACGGTGGTCTACCTGCGGGCCGCCCCGGCCGTCCTCGCCGCCCGCGTGGTCGCGGACCCCGCACGGCCCTTCATCGACGACGACCCGCTCGCGTTCATCACCGGCACCTACGTGTCGCGTGACCCCGTCTTCCGCGCGACGGCGCACCTCGTCGTCGAGTGCGACCAGCCGGTCGACGCCATCGTGCGCGCGATCCGCGAGCACCTCCGACGTTGAGCCGCACCGGAGCCGGGGACGAGCCGGCACGAGCGGCAGGACGCGCCGCGGAGGACCTTCCGATCAGGGCGTCCCGGCCGCATACTTACTGACTCACCAGTCAATATCCTGCGGAGGTCCGGGCGTGCCCCAGAACTACGACGTCGTCATCGTCGGCGGCGGGCACAACGGCCTGGTCGCGGCCGCCTACCTCGCCCGCGAAGGCTTGCGCACCCTCGTCCTCGAGCGGCGCCACATCGTCGGCGGCGCAGCGGTCAGCGAGCAGCCCTTCGGCCCAGAGTTCACCCTCACGAGCCTGTCGTACGTCGTCTCCTGGCTGCCTCCGACGCTGGTGCGCGACCTCGACCTCGTGCGCCACGGCTACCACGTCTATCCGCAGGGCCCCTACTTCGCCCCGCACGTCGACGGCCGCTACCTGCAGCTGCCCGACGACAAGGCCGCGCGCCGCGAGCAGATCTCGAAGTTCTCGACGAAGGACGCCGACGCCGTCGAGCGCTGGGACGAGTGGATGGACGGCCTGGGCAAGGTGCTGGGACCGCTCATCAGCGAGATCCCGCCGAAGGTCGGTTCGCGCAAGCCCGCGGACCTCGCCCGCCAGGCCCTGCTGCTGCGGCGCCTCAAGGACGTCGACCAGCGCAAGGCGGTCGACCTCACCCGCCTGCTCACGAGCAGCGCCGCGGACCTCATCGAGGACACCTTCGAGTCCGACGCGATGCGCGGCGTGCTGTCGGTCTCCGCGGTGATCGGCTCCTGGGCCGGACCCCGCACCCCGGGCACGGCGTATGTCATCGCGCACCATCACATCGGCGATCTGGGCGACGGCCGCATCGGCGCGTGGGGCTTCCCGCGCGGCGGCATGGGCGGCGTCTCCCAGGCGATCGCGTCGGCCGCGCGGTCGTTCGGGGCCGAGATCCGCACCGAGGCGCCGGTCGCGCACATCTCGACCAAGGGCGGCGCGGTCACCGGCGTCGTCCTGGAGGACGGCACGCAGATCACGGCCTCCACCGTGATCACCACGGCGCACCCGCAGATCTCGTTCCTGCGGTTGCTCGACCGTGACGACCTGCCGGCCGACTTCGTCGAGGACATCGAGCGCTACAGGTCGCGCAGCGGCACGGTGAAGATCAACGTCGCCCTCGACCGCCTCCCGGAGTTCACCAGCAAGCCGGGGTTCGACCCGCAGGTGCACGGCGGCACGATCGTGCTCTCGGAGAGCCTCGACGAGGTCGAGAACTCCTTCCAGGAGGCCGCGGCGGGCAGGGCGAGCACCCTGCCCTTCGCCGACATCTGCATCCCGAGCGTGTTCGACCCGACGCTCGCGCCCGAGGGCAAGCACGTGATGAGCATGTTCACCCAGTGGGTGCCGCACACGTGGAACAAGCACCGCCACGACCACGAGCTCGAGCTCTACGCCGACCGGCTGTTCGCCCGGATGGAGGCCGTGGCCCCCGGTTTCACGTCGTCGGTGCTGCACCGCCAGATCCTCAGCCCCTACGACATCGAGCACGAGTACGGCATCGTCGGCGGCAACATCTTCCACGGCGAGCTCACGATGGGTCAGATGTTCCACGCGCGCCCTGCGGCCGGATACGCCGACCTGCGCACGCCGGTCCACGGCCTCTACCAGGCAGGGTCGGCGACGCACGGCGGTGGCGGGGTCACGGGCGTACCCGGGCGCAACGTCGTCCACCAGGTGCTCGCCGACCGCAAGCGAGCCCAGTGGAGGTCCCGCGTGCCCTCGTTCGGTTCCACGAGCGGTTCCTGAACCGTGTCCGGACTCCAGTCGGCGCTCCCCCGCGAGCACTACGTCGACGAGGCGACCCACCGCCTCGAGCGCGACCGCGTGCTGCTGCGCGAGTGGACCTGCGTCGCACGGCTCGACGACCTGGGCCTCACCTCACCCGGCACCGCGACCCTGCTGCCGCAACGGCTGGCTGTCGTCGAGCTGCACGGCGAGTCGGTGCTGGTCACGACCGACTGCGCCGGTCGTCTGCACGCCCACTACAACGTCTGCCGCCACCGCGGGTCGCAGGTCGTCCCGGTCGACCCGTCCGCAACGGCGCCCGGCCCGTGCGCGATCCGGTCGCTGCGCTGCCCGTACCACTCGTGGACCTACGCCCTCGACGGCACGCTGCTCCACGCGCCGCACACCGACGACGTCGACCTCGACAAGCGGGACTTCTCGTTGCACCCGGTGGCCGCCGACACCTGGGGCGGCTGGTTGTGGCTGCACGCGACACCGTCCGAGGCTCGGCCTCTGCTCGAGGCGCTCGCACCCGTGCCCGAGAAGGTCGTGCGCTACCCGCTCGAGACCCTCGTGCTCGGCAGACGCCTCGTCTACGACGTCGCCGCGAACTGGAAGGTCGTTGCGGAGAACTACAACGAGTGCTACCACTGCGGCCCCGTGCACCCCGAGCTCTCCCGCCTGGTCCCGGCCTTCGCCGGCGGCGGCACCGACCTCACGTGGGACGACGGCGTGCCCCACCGTGACGGCGCCTGGACCTTCACCATGTCCGGGACGTCGGACCGCGCGCCGTTCCCGGACCTCGACGAGAACGAGCGCGTGAAGCACAAGGGCGAGCTCGTCTACCCCAACCTGCTGCTCTCGCTCTCGGCCGAGCACGCGGCTGCGTTCGTCCTGCGGCCCCTCGCCGTCGACCGCACCGAGGTCACCTGCGACCTGCTCTTCGCCGCCGACGAGGTCGCGAAGGCGACGTTCGACCCGAGCGACGCCGAGGAGCTCTGGCACATCACCAACGAGCAGGACTGGCGCATCTGCGAGTCGGTGCAGCGCGGCATGTCCTCGCGCGCCTACCAGGAGGGCTGGTACGCGCCGATGGAGGACGCCTCGCTGGACATCCGGCGCTGGCTCCTGCCCCGCTTCGAGCGCCACACCCCGGGGAGCACCGCGTGAGCGACACCTACGACCTGGCCGTGGTCGGCCTCGGCGCGCTCGGCTCCTCCACCGCGTGGCACGCCGCGTGCCGCGGCCTGTCGGTGATCGGGCTCGAACAGTTCGAGCTCGGCCACGACCGCGGCGCCTCGCACGACTCCAGCCGCATCCTGCGCCACAGCTACCACACCCCCGAGTACGTCGACCTCACCTTCGCGGCCTACGACGACTGGGCCGACCTCGAGGCCGCGACCGGCGAGTCCTTCGTCACCGTGACAGGCGGGGTCGACCTGTTCCCCCGGGGCGCGGCCATCGGCATCGAGGACTACACGTCGTCGATGAACGCCCGCGGTGTCGCGCACGAGGTCCTCGACGTCGACGAGGCGCAGGCCCGCTGGCCGCAGCTCGCCCTGCCCCAGGGCACCCGCGTGCTGTTCCAGGAGCGCACGGCGATCGTGCCCGCGGCGCGCGGCGTCGCCGCCATGCAGCGGCAGGCGGTCGCCCACGGCGCTGTCCTGCGCGACCGCACCGCCGTCCGAGCGATCGTCCCTCGCGGTGATGCGGTGGACGTCGTGACCGACGAGGGCGTGGTCTCGGCGGCGCGCGTCGTGATCAGCGCCGACGCGTGGACCTCGGCGCTGCTCGCCCCGCTCGGCTGGGACCTCCCCCTCACCGTCACCGAGGAGCAGGTCACGTACTTCGCCCCGGCCGACCCCGTTGCCTTCCGCCCCGGGCGCTTCCCCGTCTGGATCTGGATGGACGAGCCGTCGTACTACGGCTTCCCCTGCTACGGCGAGGACACGGTCAAGGCCGCGCAGGACTGCGGCGGCCCCGTCGTCACCGGCGACCACCGCTCCGGCGTCGAGGACCCCGACATGCTCCACCGCCTCGCCGGCTTCATGGCCGCCACCTTCCCCGCCTCCGGCCCCGCCGTCCGCTCCAAGCGCTGCCTCTACAGCCTCACCCCCGACCGCGACTTCGTCGTCTCCCGCGTCCCCGGCCACCCGCAGGTCTCCGTCGGCCTCGGCGCCGCCCACGGCTACAAGTTCGCCGCGACCTTCGGGCGCCTCCTCACCGACGTCGCCATCGAGGGCACCACCACGCACGACATCAGCGCCTTCACCCTCGACCGCCCCGGCCTCACCGACCCCACCTACGCCCCCAACTGGATGGTCTGATGACCCCGACGCTGGTAGCGCCACGCGACGGGGCGGCGGCGCCGTGCGTCGGCCCGCAGGGATCAAACCTGACCGCCCGGAGGGACGATGCACGGTGCCGCCGCCTGTCCACCCCGCACCCACTAGGCCAGCAGGGCTGCGTCGACTCCGAGCTCGACGGCGGCTGCGCCGCGGACCCAGAGGGCGAGCTGCTTCTTGGTGAGGTTGCGGTGGACCATCACCTGCACGGCCAGACCGTCGAGCAGGGCCGACAGTCTCCACGCCGCACCCTCGGGATCGACGCAACGGAACAGGCCGCGCTCGTTGCCGCGCCTGATCTGGTCGGCGAGGGCCTCCTTCCAGGTGACGTCGAGCCGACGGCTCATCGCACGCATCTCGGGCTCGCGCAGCGACTCCGCCCAGGCGTCCACCCACACGGTCCAGCCGTTCGCGTTGCCCTGCGGCGACCACAGCGCCAGCATCCGGCGTACGCCGTCGACGGGGTCGGCGGCCTTGGCCACGGCGTCGTCGAGGCGGTCGAGGTCGCGCTTCACGGCGTGCTCGAGGGCCTCGGCGAAGAGCTTCTCCTTCGTGCCGAAGTGGTAGAAGATCAGCGCCGTGCTCACGCCGAGGGTCTCGGCGACGTCGCCGACGCGCGTGTGCGCGAAGCCGCGTCTGGTCACCTCGGCCTCGGTCGCTGCGAGGATCTCCTCGCGACGCACCTCGACCTTTCGTCTCGCCACGATCGCGACTGTACTGTCGCGCGAGTCAGCAGGAGCACCTGATGAGCACCGTGAACGACGTGTCGTCCCTGTCGCCCCTCGCCCCGGTGAACCCGGACGGGTTGTCCCGGGCGCTGCTGCCGTTCGGGCAGTCGACCATGCTGCCGATCGAGTCCTACACCTCGCCCGACGTCCTGGCCTGGGAGAGACGCAACCTCGTCGCGGGGTCGTGGGCCTGCGCGGGTCGCATCGAGGAGCTCCGCGCCGACGACGCGACGCAGCGCGCGCTGCTCGTCGGCGACATCCCGGTGCTGCTCACCTTCGCGGGCGACGAGGTGCGCGCGTTCGCGAACACGTGCCGCCACCGGGCGCACGTGCTGCTCGAGGACGACGAGTGCTCGACGAACAAGTCGGTGCTGTGCGTCTACCACGCGTGGACCTACCGCCTCGACGGATCGCTGCAGGGCGCCCCTGGATTCCGCGACAACGAGTACTTCGACAAGGACGACTACGGGCTGGTGCCGCTCCCGTCCGTGGTGTGGCACGGGTGGCTGTTCGTCAACGCCACGGGAACGGCCGCGCCGTTCGAGGAGCACCTCGGCGTGCTCGACGACCTGGTGGCGCCCTACCGTCCCGAGGATCTCGTCCTCGGCGGTCGCCACACCTATGAGATCGCGGCGAACTGGAAGCTGGTCTCGGAGAACTACCACGAGTGCTACCACTGCCCGCTCATCCACCCCGAGCTGTGCCAGGTGTCGAACCCAAGCTCGGGCGACAACCACTCGCTGCCGGGCGCGTGGGTCGGCGGCACGATGAACTTCAAGGGCGACGCCGTCACCATGTCTCTCGACGGGACGTCGAAGGGGCGGCCGATCGAGGGCGCCCCGCAGGACACCGTGCTCTACGTCCAGCTGTTCCCGAACCTGCTGATCTCCGGTCACCCCGACTACGTCATGACCCATCGCGTGCTTCCGCTGGCGCCGGACCGCACCTGGATCGAGTGCAGCTGGTACTTCCCGGGCGCCGACATCGACCCGTCGTACGCGATGGAGTTCTGGGACCTCACGAACTCCCAGGACTGGAAGGCCTGCGGGCTCGTGCAGCGCGGGCTGAACTCGCCGCACTTCTCCCCCGGGCCTTTCGCGCCCAACGAGGACGCGGTGCACCAGTGGGTCCAGATGATCGGACGCGGCTACCTGGGGATCGCGCCGCACATCGCCGACTGAGTCATCCCGCGGTGATGGCAGGATCGTCGTTGTGACCCGCGAGCTCCCGGCGTACGACGACACCGTCCTGCCGCACGGCCCGCGTCGTGCTGCGCTCGCGACGGCCGCGGTCTTCGCGCTCAACGGGACCGTCATCGCGGCGTGGATCTCGCGGCTGCCGGCCACGCGCGACCGCCTCGAGGCGGACCCGCGCACGATCGGGCTCACGCTGCTCACCCTCGGTCTCGGCTCGCTCGTCGCGATGCCGTTCGTCGGGCGTCTGGCCCATCGCTTCAGCAGCGGTCCGGTCGTGATCGTCACGTCGGTGGTCTCCGGTCTCGGGCTCGTCGCGGCGGCCCTGGCTCCCACCGTGGTCACGACGGGGATCGCCCTGTTCGCCATGGGCACGTGCTACGGCTCGTGGGACGTCGCCATGAACATCCAGGGCTCCTACGTCGACCGCAGGGCGGGACGCGACTACATGCCGCGCTACCACGCGTGCTGGAGCGTCGGCGCGATCGTCGGCGCGGCATGCGGCGCCCTCGCGGCCGGGGCGGGTGTGGCGCTCGGCGTGCACTTCGCCGTGGCCGCGGCGGTGGCAGTGAGCCTCACGATCGTGATCGTGCTCCGCGAGTACCTCGACGACCGTGAGCCGGACGAGGTCGTCGTCGACGCGGACGGCGCCGACCCCGCGACGGGCGGCGTGCGCAAGGCCCGGCTGCTCACCCGGCGGATCGTGCTCATCGGCGTGATCACGCTGTGCGGCACGCTGCTCGAGGGCTCCGCCGCCGACTGGGTCACGCTCTACCTCACCGACGACCGCGCCCAGACCCAGAGCGCAGCAGCGTTCGGCTACACGGTCTTCGCGATGGCCATGGCGCTGAGCCGCTTCGGTGGCACGCCGATGATCGCCCGCCTCGGCCGAGGCCGCGCAGTGCGCATCGCCGGTGTGCTCGCCGCGCTCGGGATCACGGCCGCGCTCGCGCTGCCCGCCATGCCGGGCATCCTCATCGGCATCGCCCTGTGGGGCGTCGGCACCGCGCTCGTGTTCCCCGCGGCGATGAGCGCCGGCGGCGAGCAGCCGGGACGCGCCGCCGACGCGATCGCCGCCGTCTCCACCATCGGCTACGGCGGGTTCCTCATCGGCCCGCCGCTCATCGGCCTGCTCGCCCAGCAGGTCGGCATCGGCACCGCCCTGTGGATCCTCCCCGCGCTCGCCATCGGCATAGTGATCCTCGCCCCCGTCGTCGCACCCCCCGGGCCGCGCGAGTCCCTGGCGTGACTGTCGCTTCCGAGGGTGCTGGAACGACAGTTGCGCCAGGTACTCGAGTCCTCAGGCGAGGTCTCTCGGGAACTGGGCGGACCACTGGCGTTCGCCGATCGTGACGCCTGCCTCGGTGCAGACCAGGCTGATCGTGACGTCGTAGGTCCTCGGTCCGGCATGGACCTCGAGGATGGAGCGGGCCACGACCGACGTCGCGTTGCCCGTGCCGTCGTCGGTGAAGCGCAACGTGAACGAGACGTCGGCGGCGGCGACCTGCGCGAAGGTGCGGGTCGAGACGGAGACTCGCCCGGAGTAGTGCTCGACGACCGAGCCGTACGGGGCATCGTAGGCCGAGCCGTGGTCGATGACGCACGAGGTCGTGCGCCCGAGGACGTCTCGCTCGATGCGCCACACCACACCCTGGTCGCTCTCGGACGACGACTCGTCGCCGGGCGCGAGCTCGGGCGGCGCAGGCGATCCCGCGGGTGAGTACGCCGGCAGCAGGACGCGCCCGCCGCGGACGGAGAGCGTCACGGGCTCGGGCGGCGCCGACGTGTTCGGCCAGTCGGCACCTGCGAGCGACACACGCATCAGGTGGCCGGGACGCCACTGCCACGCGGTCGCCTCGAGCTCCACCTCGACGTCGTAGGCGACACCGGGCTCGAGCGGGATCGCCGTGTCCATGCCCTCGCGTCGGGTGAGGTTGAGGACGCCGCGGGTCACCAGCGTCGAGGTGCCGTCGGTGGCGACGTCGTTGAGCTTGACCGCGAGCGTCGCGACCGGTGCCGACGACGAGACCGACAGCTGTACCCGCGGGCTGCCGGCGATCTCGAGACCCTCGGGATCTACGTCCCAGGTCAGCGAGTCGGCATCGTCGTGGCGCTGGTCGAGCGGCTGTCCGTAGGGCAGGTGACCCGCGCACGAGATCCACGCGGCGGTGCCGACGTCGGGCTTCACGACGTAGGGCAGCTTCGCCTCGAGCGGCAGCTCCATCCACGACGAGCGCTCGGTGGGCCAGCTGTCGGCCCGCCAGGTTCCGGGAACGATGTCGAGGTCAGGCTCGGGCTTGTGCGAGGCGCGCGAGTACCAGACCGCCTCGGGCTCGGTGTCGACGCCGTTCTCGATCCCCCTCAGCCAGCGGTCCCACCAGCGCACCATCTCCGGCACGAGGTCGATGCGCGGACCGGGAAGCGACGACGAGGTGGCCGCGTGCGACCACGGGCCCGCCAGCAGCCGTCGTGGCACGCCGTTCTCGCCCAGCTTCTGCATCGTGCGGAAGGTGTTGTTGCGGTAGCCGTCGGCCCACCCGGCGACGATCATCGTCGGGATCCCGATCCGGTCGTACGCCGGGCGCACGGACCCGTGCCGCCAGTACGCGCCGTCGCGCGGGTGGCTCAGCCAGGTGAACAGCCACGGCTCGTGCTCGGCGATGCGCGCCTTCCACTCGTCGCGCCAGCGCGGCCCGAAGACGGCCGGCACCGGGGGCAACGCGTTCATCGGCGTCATGTAGTGGCAGTAGTCGACGAGATCGATCCAGCGACGCAGCCCACCCATGTAGTGGACGTCGTCGGTGTGCCGGTCGTCGGTCGCGTAGATCGCGATGACGGCCTTGAGGTGCGCAGGCCGCTCGCACGCCATCTGCAACGAGTTGAAGCCGCTGTACGACGTCCCGTACATGCCGACGCTGCCGTCGCACCACGGCTGCCCGGCGAGCCACGCGATGACCTCGGCGAGGTCGCGCTGCTCGACCTCGGGGTACTCGTCGGTCGCACGGCCACCGCTGCTGCCGGTGCCGCGGACGTCCAGTCGCGCCACGACGTAGGAGTGCTCGTCACGGAGCCGGACGTACTCGGGCCGGTACGACGACGTCATGTCGTCCTTGCGGTAGGGCAGCGCCTCGAGCACGCACGGCTGCGGCCCCGCGCTCGGGTCGGGGAGGTAGAGGGTCACGGCGAGGAACACGCCGTCGCTCATGGGGATCCAGGCGTCAGCCTTCGTCCCCGTCCGGACCAGCGGGACTGCGTCCTCGACCGCGAGGGGCATGTCCGACGATGCTGGTTCCGGCGATGCGGTTGCCGGCGACGCGAGCTCGGGCGACGCAGGCTCGGGCTGCTGGGCCTCAGCCGGTTCCGGCAGGATCAGCGCGGTGACGGTCGGCTCGGGCACGGTCGGCTCGGGCACGGTCGGCTCGGGCTCGCTCGGGCCCGGCTCCAGAGGGGTGAACCCCGGTTGGGGCGGTCCGATCGACACGATCGGCGCGAAGGAGGTCGGCTCGGGGCGCTCCGGCGTCTCGGTCATGCGTGGCGTCCTTCCGCGAGGATCCGGCGTAGCTGGTCGACCGGCAGCGCCGGGATGGTGCGCCCCTCGACGCCGGTGACGTCGTGCGCTGTGAGGAGCGACACGAGGACCGCCTCCTCGCTGGCGTCGACGACGGCCTCGAAGAACGGATCGAGCGCGCGGCCCGAGATCGGGGTCACGGTGGGTGCGCCCTCGCGTGGGGCGCGCAGCCCGAGCGCCGCGGCGACGAACAGCTCGCCGGAGGAGTGGTGCGCCGTCGTACCCGTGCGCGCGAGCCCGAGGCCGACGCGGGTCGCGAGCCGCTCGCACGCGCTGTGGTCGAGCGGGGCGTCGGTCACGACCACGCCGAGGCACGAGCCCGCGGGCGGGGGCGTGAGATGGGCCGGGGCACCGAGCGCGCGCCCCACTGCGACGCCGTCGACGGTCAGGCGGTCCCACTGCCCGAAGTTCGTCAGCAGGACGACGCCGACGACGTGGCCGTCGGGCAGCACGCGCGACGACGTCCCGATCCCGCTCTTCCAGTTGAAGCACGACATCCCCGTGCCGGCGCCGACGGCCCCGGTCTCTGGTGCCACGCCCGTGCCGGCGGACGCCCGCGCGGCGTGCAGCGCGGCGGCGACGTGCTCGTCGGTCACGTGCATGTGGCGCGGATCGCTGAGCCACGAGTCGTCGCACTCGCCGACCATCGGGATGACGACGTCGTCGACGCCGATGCGCGGCTGCTCGGCCATGAGCAGGCGGCACGCGGCGTCGTAGACCCGACCGACCTGCATCGTGGACGTGAGGAACACAGGCGTCTCGAGCAGGCCCCACTCGTCGACGTGGCTGCGCGCGGTGAGCTCACCCGCACCGTTGAGCACCGAGACGCCGGCCACGACCGGGCGCTCCCAGGTGTCACCCCCGAGGTCGACGACGGTCACGCCGGTGCGCGCCACCCCACGGCCGAACGGAGGCGGGGCGTCGTCGTAGACGACCGTCGAGTGGCCGAGACCCACGCCGGGGACGTCGACCACGGAGTTGGTGGGACCTGTCGGGACGGTGCCGATCCTGATCCCCAGGTCAGCGAGCGAGGACATGCCCGCATCCTGCCTCAGCAGGTGCCTCCGCAGCCGCGGGACGCGCGAGGACCACCTGCGTTCCCACACGAACGGCAGCGCATTTGCGATGCTGCGCGGGTGAGTCGCTCCCCCGCCGTCGTCGTCCGCAGCGACGCCTGCCTCCTGCACGTGCCCGGCGCCGAGATCTGGGTGGGCGTTCGCACCCCGGGGACGGAGCTCTCCGAGCGAGCAGTCCGCATCGAGGAGGCGCTGCGACGTGCGGAGCACCGGGTCGTCGACGCCACCGCGCACGACGACGACGTCCTGCTTCGCGTGCACGACCCGCGCCTCGTCGAGCACCTGCGCACCGTCCACGCCCGCTGGGTCGATGCGGGCTTCCCGCAGGATCCCGGACAGGACCGCGTGGTGCCCTACCTCATGCCCACCGCCGGGATGCTCGACGGCCTGCCCGAGCGCGAGCCCGCAGCGGTCCATGCCGCGGCCGGTCGCTACTGCTACGACACGATGACCCTCGTCGGGCCGGGCACGTGGGAGGCGGCGCGCGCCGCGGTCGATGTGACGCTCGGCGCCGTCGACCTCGTCGTGGGCGGCGAGCCGCTGGCCTACGCGCTCGCGCGTCCGCCCGGTCACCACGTCACGAAGGCGGCGTACGGCGGATCCTGCTACCTCAACAACGCCGCGGTCGCCGCCCAGGCGCTGCGCGACGCCGGCCACGAGCGGGTGGCGGTCGTCGACGTCGACGCGCACCATGGCAACGGCACGCAGGCGGTCTTCTACGACCGAGCCGACGTGCTCTACGTCTCGCTGCACGTCGACCCCGCGGCCGGCTGGTTCCCGCACTATGCCGGGTACGCCGACGAGACCGGGCGCGGCCACGGCACCGGTGCGAACCTCAACGTGCCGCTGGCCGAGGGGACCGGGGACCCCGACTGGCTCGCCGCGATCGACCGCATCGCCGAGGCGGTGACCGGTCACGGCGCGACCGCGCTGGTCGTCAGCCTCGGTGTCGACGCCGCGGCGGCCGATCCTGAGTCACCGCTGCAGGTCACGCACGAGGGCTACGAGGCGGCTGGCCGCCGGCTCGCCTCGCTCGGGCTGCCGACCGTCGCGGTCCAGGAGGGCGGCTACCACCTCGACACCCTCGGGGACCTCGTCGCCGTCACGCTGCGCGGCCTCGCCGACCGCTGACCGGGTTAAACCTCGTCGCACGCCTCGCTACCGTCGTGCCATGGCCACCTGGGACGACGTCGCGCGCATCGCGCTCGCGCTGCCCGAGACCGACGAGGGCGTGTTCAGCGGCGGCTGGAGGAACTGGCGCGTCAAGGGGAACAACTTCGCGTGGGAACGGCCGCTGCTGGCGTCGGACCTGCGCGTGCTCGGCGACGCTGCGCCGCACGGCGAGATCCTCGGCGTGCGCGTGGCGGACCTCGACGTCAAGGAGGAGGTGCTCGCCCAGTCCTCGCACGCCGTCTTCACGATCCCGCACTTCGATCGCTACGCCGCGGTGCTGGTGCTCCTCGACGACGTGGAGCTCGACGAGCTCGAGGAGCTCATCACCGAGTCCTGGCTCACCCGCGCACCCAAGCGGGTGGCAGCGGCGTACCGCGCGTCGCCCGGCGGCTGAGCAGCGGCACCGCACCGCCGGACGCGCGCGACGATCAGCGGCTGTCGCCGTCGTGGTCGACGTCGCCGGACCGCGGTGCTCCGCCGGAGTTCCTCGGGCCGTCGAGGAAGCGCGCTGCGAGCTGGGCCGCGCGGTCGGCGGTCAGGTTCGGGTTCGCCTTGGTGAGGGCGTCGGTGATGGCGGCCTTTATGGTGTCCGCGCTGATCGCCTTGCCCGTCGCGAGCGACGCGATCGTCAGACCGCCGCTGAGCGCGGCGCGCAGCTCCTTGTGCGTCATGCCGAGGACCTGTGCCGCGGCGTCCATCGCGACCGGGTGACCACCGTGCTCATGGTGGCCGTGGACCTGCGAGGTGCTCGCGGTGGGGTTCGTTGCGACTGGTGCGATGCTCACGGGCATCTCCTGACTGGGCGTGGGAGGTCGATATGTCCCTCCCCCATCGGTCGGCCTCGCCCCTGCCTGAGCGCTTCGCCCGCTCGGTTCGCGGAGAGACCGTGATCGGAATGCCGAGACGCGGGTCTCCCGGTGTGGGAGCGCCCGCGTCTCGGGGTGGCCGGGTCAGACGGTGGCGAGTGCCGCCGCCTGCTCACCGAGGTCGCGGCCGTGCGTGGCTGCGGCGTCGTGGGCGGTCGCGAGGAACTGGGCGGCGAGAGGCTGGAGGTCGGCCATGGCCGGGACGACGTCGGCGAGGGTGAGCTCGGCCTCCACGATGCGCAGGTCCAGTCCCCATACCTCGCCGAGGATGCGGGTCAGGTAGGCGGTGGAGTGGTCCCAGCCGAACTTGGGGGTGCCTTCGCCGTAGGCGCCGCCGCGGGCGATGACCAGGAGTCCGGAGCGGCCGGCGAGCGGGGTCTGGGACCCCGAGCCGAACCGGGGGTCGGTGATGACCAGGTCGATCCAGGCCTTCACGTGCTGGCTGATGCCCCAGTTGTAGAGGGGGACGGCGACGATGACGGAGTCGGCGGCGAGGAGCTCGTCACCGAGGCGCGCGGCCAGGGCGACGGCCTCGCGCTGCTGCTCGCTGCGGGCCTCGGCCGGGCCCCAGGACGCCGTCACGGCCGCGGCCCAGGCGTCGGAGGGCAGCGGGTCGGTGCCGAGGTCGCGGCGGATGATCTCGCCGGCCGGATGCTCGGCGAGCCAGGCCGCCTCGGCGGTGTCGGCGACGGCGCGGCTGACCGAGCCCTGGGTGCGGATGCTGGAGTCGAGGCGGAACAGGGTCATGGGGGGCTCCCGTGGAGTAGTTGAAGGATAGATTGTTGATCTCTCAATCAAGTACACCACGGGTCGCAGGGTTTGGCACCACCGGGGGCGTCGCTCGAGGTGGTGAGCACGTCGCCGGACCTCGGGAGGCCTCAGCCGGCGAGGATCCCGGTGAGTCGGTCGAGGAAGGCCCGCTCGCTCGGTGAGACCTTCTCGTCCCCGGACCCCAGGAAGCCGGTGCCGAGGCGCTCGACCACGGCGCGCGCGGCCGCGAGCAGCAGGTCGCGCACCACGGCGAGGTCCTCCGACGACGCCTTCGAGGACAGCGTCGTCCAGCCCGTCTCGATCTGGGTGGCGAGCACCGCGACGACGGCCTGGCTGCTCGTGGGCTTCTCCTCGCCGAGGTCCGGCTTCGCGTCCTTCATGCCGTTCACCAGCTCGGTCACCAGCGCGTTGTCCGGGTGCGCCTTCGCGGCGTCCACCAGCACCTCGCCACCGGCCGAGACCTCGCGCACGGACGGCAGCGCCTTCCCGTCGGAGATGCTCGCCGCCATGATCACCAGACCGGGCAACGGGGCGACGAGCGCCCACTCCTCGTCGGTGAACAGATCCTTGCCGGCCATCGGGTCCTCCCGCGTCCTACGCCGCGGCCCTGGTGCGCGGCGTCCGGCTCGAGGCTAGCCGCGGCCGGGACCGGGACCGGTCAGCGCAGGGTCTCGAGGACCTCGACGACCCGCTCGGTCTCCGTGAGCGGGTTCACGAAGGCCATCCGCAGCGCCATCTCGCCCTGGAACCGGGTGGGGATGCAGAGCACCCGCCCGCTCACGGCCATGTGCTTCGACCAGGCCGTGAGCTGGTCCTGGGTCCACCCCGGGCGGTCGAAGACCACCACGCCGAGCATCGGCTCGACGAGCAGCCGCAGGTGCTCGCTGCCGCGGACGTAGGCCGCGACCTCGCGCGCGGTCGTCAGCGAACGCTCGACCGCGGCGGAGTAGGTCGCGGTGCCGTGGGTGGCCAGGCTGAACCACAGCGGGAGGCCGCGGGCGCGACGCGACAGGTGGATGGCGAGGTCGCTGGGGTTGGTGGCCTCGCGGTCGATGCCGTCGAGGTACGCCGCCTTCTGCGCGTGCGCGGCGCGGGCGAGGTCGGGGTCGCGGTAGAGCAGCGCGCAGCAGTCGTAGGGCGCGAACAACCACTTGTGCGGGTCGACGATGAAGCTGTCGGCGTCCTCGATCCCCCGGAAGAGCGGGCGGGCGGAGGGCGCGGCGAGCGCGGCACCGCCGTAGGCACCGTCGACGTGCATCCACACCCCGAGGTCCCGGCACACCTCGGAGATCGAGGCGAGGTCGTCGACCGTGCCGGTGTTCGTCGTGCCCGCGCTGGCGACGACGGCGCAGACCTCGGGGTGCGCCTCGAGCACGGGGCGCAGCGCCTCACCGGCCAGCCGACCTCGCTCGTCCTGCCCGACGGGGATGACCTCGACGTCGAGCACCGAGGCCGCGGAGCGGATCGACGAGTGCGCGGACGCCGCGCACGCGATCGCCCAGCCGGCCTCCGGTCGTCCGCCGCGACGGGTCCGGGCCGTCGCGCGGGCGGCGTGCAGCGCTGAGAGGTTCCCCGACGTACCACCGGAGACGAAGGTGCCGCCCGCGGTGACCGGCCAGCCGAGCAGGTCGCGGATCCAGGCGAGAGCCTCGTTCTCGGCGAAGATCGCACCGGCTCCTGCCTCCCAGATCCCTCCGAAGACGTTGGCCGCGCTCGTCGCGAGGTCGAAGGCCACGGCGGCCCGCGTGGGCGCGGACGGGATGTAGGCGAGGTTCATCGGGTCGTCCTGCGCCCGGGTCGCGGGGACGAGCACGGTGTCGAAGACCCGCAGCGCGGCCTCGGCACCGATGCCGTCGCGCGTGATCGTGACGCCGGCGTCGCGGTGCAGCTCCTCAGGAGTGCGCGCGGAGGACTTCGGGTCGGTCGGGCGCACCACGCGCTCCGCGGCCCAGTCGCCGACCATCCGCGCGATGCCCGTCTCGTCGCCGAAGGGTGACTCGGGCATGGCATCGCTCCTCGGTGTCGTGCGGTGGGTCGCGAGCGTCGCTGACGTCGCCGACGGCGAGGTTCCCACGTCGGGGCCGGCCGACGCCGCCCGACGTCCGATCCGTCCGTTGCTCAGGGTCGGGTCAGGGTCCGTTCAGGGACGACACCGGACCTACCCGCTGGTGCCGCGACGCCCCGCAGGACAGGGTGGAGCCATGACGACACCACCGCGCGGGTCGACCGTCGAGGTCACCGGGCTCAGCAAGCACTTCGGCGCCGTCCTGGCGGTCGACGACCTGTCGTTCTCCGTGGAGCCCGGCCGCGTGACCGGCTTCCTCGGCCCCAACGGTGCCGGCAAGACGACCACCCTGCGCTGCCTGCTCGGGCTCGTGGCCCCCACCTCGGGCACCGCGACGATCGGCGGCTCCACCTACCACGACCTCGCGCACCCCATGCGCGTCGTGGGATCGGCGCTCGAGGCCACCGGCTTCCACCCCGGACGCACCGCGACGAACCACCTGCGCGTGCTCGCGCGCGCAGGCGGGCTCGACGAGCACCGGGTGCCCGAGGTCCTCGACCTCGTCGGTCTCGGGGACTCCGCGACCCGGACCGTCGGCGGTTTCAGCCTGGGCATGCGTCAGCGGCTGCAGCTCGCCGCGGCGCTCCTCGGCGACCCCGGCGTGCTCGTCCTCGACGAGCCGGCCAACGGCCTCGACCCCGAGGGCATCGCGTGGCTGCGCGCGTTCCTGCGCTACCTCGCCGGACAGGGCCGCACGGTCCTCGTCTCGAGCCACGTGCTCTCCGAGGTGGAGCAGACGGTCGACGACGTCGTGATCATCTCCCGCGGGTCGCTCGTACGCGCCTGCCCCCTCGCGGACCTCACCGCCGGTCACGGCCACGTCGTGGTCCGTACGCCGACCCCCCAGCCGCTCGTCGACGCCCTGGCCGCCCAGCTGCCCGGGTCCGCGGTCATCGCGGGAGAGGACGGCGCCGAGCTGCTCGTCGACGGCGCCGACGCAGCGACGATCGGCCGCATCGCCTTCGGCGCGCAGGTCGAGCTGCACGAGCTGCGACCGGCCGCCTCCGACCTCGAGCAGGTCTTCCTGTCCCTCACCGGAGGAGCCACCTCATGAGCACCCTGACCGCACCGACCACCGCGGCCGCGAGCCCGCGCAGCCGGCTGGTCTCCGCCGAGCTGCTCAAGGTCACCAGCACCAAGATGTGGCTCGGGATGCTGATCGGCGTCGTCCTCTACATCGGCATCGGCGTCGTCGCCTCGATCTTCGCCCCCGAGCAGCCGGGCGTCACGACGCCGCACCTGTCGACCGCGGCAGGC
Source organism: Candidatus Nanopelagicales bacterium (assembly GCA_036510975.1). Taxonomy (GTDB): domain Bacteria; phylum Actinomycetota; class Actinomycetes; order S36-B12; family CAIYMF01; genus Longivirga. Next base: position 26,703 of record DATCCY010000051.1, on the reverse strand, counting down.
ATGCGCAACCTCTTCGCTCAGGCCGGTGGCGCCTACCTGTTCGCGATCGTGATCGGCACGCTGGGCATGACCCAGGAGCTGCGCCACCAGACGCTGACGTCGACGCTGCTCGCGGAGCCGCGACGCAACCGCGTGATGGTCGCGAAGATGGCGGCGTACGCCGTGATCGGCGCGATCTACGGCGCGGTCGGAGTGGCGTTCGGCTATGCCCTCGCCCTGGCGCTGCTGCCGTTCAAGACCCACGCCGACATCCCCGTGACCGCAATGTGGCAGATCGCCGGCGGAGCCGTCCTCGGTTGCGCGCTGTTCGCGATCCTCGGTGTGGCCGTCGGCACGCTGGTGCGCAACCAGATCGCGGCCGTGATGGGCGTGGTGGTCTGGGTCGTGCTGGTCGAGGCGCTGCTCGTCGCGCTGCTGCCCAAGGTGGGCAAGTGGCTGCCGGGCGGCGCGCTCAACGGCATCCTGCAGACCACCGGGTTCAACGGCGCGGAGTACCTCTCGGTGTGGGCGGGCTCCCTCGTGCTGGTCGGGTGGACGGCCGTGTTCGCCGTGCTCGCCGCGCTCACGACGCAGCGCCGCGACGTCACCTGACCCCGCCGGCGCGTCGCGTGACGGGACGGTCGATGCCTCAGCCGACGTGGACGACGGTGAGGTCGACGAACTCGGGCGGTCCGTCGAAGATCTCGGCCATCACCGCGCGTGCCGCGACGAGTCCCTCGGCGCGGCGCGGGTCGTTCTCCCGCGCTCGGGCCTTCTCCTCGCTCTCGAACACGACGAAGACGAAGGCGCGTGTCGGGTCCTTCTGATCCTGGACGCCGAAGGTGTGCAGCAGACCGGAGTCGGGCTGCTCCGCCGCGTGCAGCGACTCGAACAGGCGCGGGAGCTCTCCCTCATGGCCCGGCTTGATACGGGTCGAGATCAGCTGTGCCCACATGGTGGTGCTCCCATCGGCCGGGCGAGCAGCTCTCGCTGTCACGCGAGGATCGCACACCCCCGCTGACCCGAGGGAGGAATCCGCGTGACCTCCGCGCCGCGGGCACGTCGGCGAACACGCGGTCCGAGTCCACTGCACCACGATGGGACCGACCCGACGGTCGCGCCGGCGGAGTCTCAGGGGCGCCTCGTCCCTCGGCACCCGCGACAGCCGCGGACGGCTGACGGCGTAGGCTGGCGAGGTCGCGCCCGGCCGCCGTCGGGCCATCCCTGCGTGCAGTGAAGGGTCGTCGATGTCGACGTCGGATCAGTCGGAGCGCAGCAGCGGCCTTGCCGCTTTCGGGCCCAACGAGTGGCTCGTCGACGAGATCTACCAGCAGTACCTCACCGACCCGGGCAGCGTCGACCCGGCGTGGTGGGACTTCTTCGCCGACTACGTCCCGACCGAGCACGCCGCGGCCGACCTCGTCGCCGCCTCCGCGGCCGTCCGCGCCGCGCACAAGGCCGAGGCCGAGGCCGCCGAGCTGGCATCCGACGCCGAGATCGCGACACACGCCGCCCCGCAGCCCCTCGCACCGGACGTCAAGGCCCCGGCCGTCGTCCCCACCCCCGTGCCTGCCGTCGCGCCGGTCGTCATGCCGGAGCGGGCGGTCGCCGAGAAGGTCGAGCCGACCATCCTGCGCGGGGCGTCCGCGCGCACGGTCGTCAACATGGAGGAGAGCCTCTCCGTCCCGGTCGCCACCAGCGTCCGCGCCGTCCCGGTGAAGCTGCTCATCGACAACCGCGTCGTCATCAACAACCACCTCGCACGTGGTCGCGGCGGCAAGGTGTCGTTCACCCACCTGATCGGCTGGGCGCTCGTGCAGGCGCTCAAGACGATGCCGTCGATGAACTCCGGCTTCGCCCACGTCGACGGCAAGCCCGCGGTGCTGCAGAACGAGCGGGTCAACCTCGGGATCGCCATCGACCTCGCCAAGCCCGACGGCGGCCGCCAGCTCCTCGTGCCGAACATCAAGAACGCCGACCGGATGGACTTCGCGACGTTCTGGTCCACCTACGAGGAGCTCGTGCGCAAGGCGCGCGGCGGCAAGCTCGTGGTCGACGACTTCACCGGCACCACCGTCAGCCTCACCAACCCCGGCGGCATCGGCACGGTCCACTCCGTCCCGCGCCTCATGCAGGGCCAGGGCGCGATCATCGGCGTCGGCGCGATGGACTACCCCGCCGAGTGGCAGGGCGCCGCGCAGGAGACCATCGACCGGCACGCCATCAGCAAGATCACGACGCTGACCTCGACGTACGACCACCGGATCATCCAGGGTGCGCAGTCCGGCGAGTTCCTGCGCCTGGTCCACCAGCTCCTGCTCGGCGAGCACGAGTTCTACGACGGCGTGTTCGCGGCGCTCCACATCCCCTACGAGCCGATCCGCTGGGCCGCCGACATCGCGACGGCGCACGACGACGACCTCGACAAGACCTCGCGCGTCCACGAGCTCATCCACGCGTTCCGGGTGCGCGGCCATCTCATGGCCGACACCGACCCGCTGGAGTACAAGCAGCGCCACCACGTCGACCTCGACGTCGCCAGCCACGGCCTCACCCTCTGGGACCTCGACCGTGAGTTCGCCACCGGCGGGTTCGGCGGCAAGCCGTTCAAGAAGCTCCGCGACATCCTCGGCGTCCTGCGCGACGCGTACTGCCGCACCATCGGCATCGAGTACATGCACATGCAGGACCCCGAGCAGCGGGCCTGGATCCAGGAACGCGTCGAGCGCCGCTACGACAAGCCCCCGCGCGAGGAGCAGCTGCGCATCCTGCGCCGGCTCAACGCCGCGGAGGCGTTCGAGACCTTCCTGCAGACCAAGTACGTCGGGCAGAAGCGGTTCTCGCTCGAGGGCGCCGAGTCGGTCATCCCGCTCATGGACGCCGTTCTGTCCGAGGCCGCCCAGGACGGGCTCGACGAGGTCTGCATCGGCATGCCGCACCGCGGCCGCCTCAACGTGCTGGCCAACATCGCCGGGAAGTCCTACGGCCAGATCTTCCGCGAGTTCGAGGGCGACTTCGAGGTCGAGGGCTCGGTGCAGGGATCGGGCGACGTGAAGTACCACCTCGGGACGAGCGGCACGTTCACCGCCGAGAGCGGGGAGCAGATCCCCGTCTACCTGGCCGCGAACCCCTCGCACCTCGAGGCCGTGAACCCGGTACTCGAGGGGATCGTGCGCGCGAAGCAGGACCTCCTGCCGCGCGGCCGGATCTTCTCGGTGCTCCCGATCCTGCTGCACGGTGACGCAGCGTTCGCCGGCCAGGGTGTGGTCACCGAGACGATCAACCTGTCGCAGCTGCGCGGCTACCGCACCGGCGGCACCGTGCACATCGTCGTGAACAACCAGGTCGGGTTCACGACCGCTCCGGAGTCCTCGCGCTCGTCGGTCTACGCGACCGACGTGGCTCGCATGGTGCAGGCGCCGATCTTCCACGTCAACGGCGACGACCCCGAGGCCGTGGTGCGGGTGGCCCGGCTGGCCTTCGAGTTCCGGCAGGAGTTCAACAAGGACGTCGTCATCGACATGCTGTGCTACCGCCGCCGTGGCCACAACGAGGCCGACGACCCGTCGCTCACCCAGCCGCTGATGTACAACCTCATCGACGCGAAGCGCTCCACGCGCAAGCTCTACACCGAGGCGCTCATCGGCCGCGGCGACATCTCGGTCGAGGAGGCCGAGGCGGCGCTGCGCGACTACCAGGAGCAGCTCGAGCGCGTCTTCGCCGAGACCCGCGACGCCATGGCGCACCCGCACGAGATGTCGCACCCGGTTCCTGCCCCGTTCCCCGCGGTCGTCACGACCGCGATCAGCGACGACACCGTCGACCGCATTGCCGCGACGCAGGTCGAGATGCCCGAGGGGTTCACCGTGCACCCGCGCCTGCTGCCGCAGTTGATGCGTCGCGCGCAGAGCGTCAACGACGCCACGATCGACTGGGCGACCGGGGAGATGCTCGCCTTCGGCTCGCTGCTGCTCGAGGGTCGCAGCGTGCGCCTGGCGGGCCAGGACTCGCGTCGCGGCACCTTCGGCCAGCGGCACGCGGTCATCGTCGACCGGATCACCGGCGAGGAGCACACCCCGCTGAAGTACCTCGCCGACCGCGACAACCGGCAGTTCTTCTTCGTCTACGACTCGCTGCTCTCGGAGTACGCGGCGATGGGCTTCGAGTACGGGTACTCGGTGGCCCGGCCGGAGGTGCTGGTCTGCTGGGAGGCCCAGTTCGGCGACTTCGCCGACGGTGCGCAGACGATCATCGACGAGTTCATCACCTCGGGCGAGCAGAAGTGGGGTCAGCTCTCGGGCGTCACGCTCCTGCTCCCCCACGGCTACGAGGGTCAGGGCCCGGACCACTCGTCCGCGCGCATCGAGCGCTACCTGCAGATGTGTGCGCAGGACAACATGACCGTCGCGATGCCGTCGACCCCGGCGTCGTACTTCCACCTGCTGCGCTGGCAGGCCATCGCGCCGCACCACAAGCCGCTCGTGGTCCTCACGCCGAAGTCGATGCTGCGCCTCAAGGCCGCGGCGTCGTCGCGCACCGACTTCACCTCGGGCACCTTCCGACCCGTGATCGGCGACGACTCCGTTCCCGCCGCCGGCGTACGCCGGATCTTGATCTGCAGCGGCAAGGTCTACTACGACCTGCTCGCGGAACGCGCGCGCGGCGGACGCTCCGATGTCGCGATCGTGCGGCTCGAGCGGCTCGCCCCGCTGCCGGTCGAGGAGCTCACCACCGCGCTCGCGCCCTACTCGCGCGACGCCGAGCTCGTCTACGTCCAGGAGGAGCCGTCGAACCAGGGCGCCTGGTCGTTCGTCGTGCTCAACACCCCGACGATCGACGGTCGGCCGCTGCGCCGCATCTCGCGCCCCGCCGCCGCCACCACGGCCGTCGGCACCCACAAGGTGCACGAGCGCGAGCAGGCCGAGATCGTCGCGTCCGCGTTCGCGTAGAGGGGTCCTCGATGTACTTCACCGACCGCGGGATCGAGGAGCTGGAGTCGCGGCGAGGCGAGGAGGAAGTCTCGTTCCTCTGGCTCGCCGAGAGACTGCGCAGGTTCGTCGATCTCAACCCAGAGTTCGAGACGCCGGTCGAGCGGCTCGCCGTCTGGCTGGCCCGCCTCGACGACGACGACCCCGACGAGGACTGAGAACGTGGCGTCGGCCCTCGCGCCGATGATGACCGCGTGAGCGACGCAGCGACACCCGGTCTCGACGGCTACCGGCCGGGCGAGCCGCTGGCGATCGCCCTGGTGCCCGGTCGCGGGCTCGGCCTGGCGTGGCGCGCCGCCGACGACCTGGTACTCCGTACGCACATCACCTCCCACGATCCGGTCGCCGTCGTCGCCGAGCTCGAGAAGCTCGGCCCTCGGTGGGTCTGGTGGACCGCACGCGGGACCGCGGCCGACCTCGTCGCCGGCGGCGTACGGCCTCGGGCCTGCTGGGACCTCGGCGCGGTCGCGCGCCTGCTGCACGGGATGTCCCGCGACGACCCCGGTGCGAGCTGGGCGGCCGCGCACGACCTGGAGCTCCCGCCGCTCCCCGACGGCGAGCTCACCCTGCTCGACCTCGCCGGCGAGGGCGACGACGCGACCGCGGTGCGGGCCGACGGACAGCTCAGCCGCGAGTGGCTCCGCGGCTCGTGGGCCGCCGACCCGCGCGACGCCGCGACCTGGGCCGCCCTCGCGCTCGCGACGCAGGAGCTCCAGGAGTCCGGCGTACGCCGTCTTCCCGATCGTCGCGCCTCGATCGGCGCCTCGCCGCTGCCCTACCTCACCGCGCTGTCGGAGTCGATGGCCGCGCTTCTCGGCGTGGAGCTCGAGCACGACGGGCTCCCCATCGACCGGGTGGTCCTCGACGCGCTGCTCACCGAGACCGTCGGCCCGCGTCCGCGCAGCGAGGCCGAGGAGTCAGCCGCCCGCCACGCCCGTGACTCGCTGGTCTGGTCGAAGTTCCCGGGGGAACCGGTCGACCTGCGCAACCCGGCGAACGTGCGGGACCTCCTGGCCCGGGTCGGCATCGACGTGCCCGACACCCGGTCGTGGCGCCTCGAGCCCTACGCCGGGTCCTCGCCCGCCGTCGCGACGCTGCTCGCCTGGCGCAAGGCCGAACGGATCGCGACGACGTACGGGTGGTCGTGGTCCCAGCGCGACATCGCCGGCGACGACCGGCTCCGCGGGATGTGGGGTGCGAGCGAGGGCGCCGGGCGGATGACGGCGTCGGCGGGGCTGCACAACCTGCCGGCCGAGCTGCGCACCGCGGTCCGGCCGCGGCCCGGTCGTCTGCTCGTGCGCGCCGACCTCGGCCAGATCGAGCCGCGAGTCCTCGCCGCGGTCTCCGGCGACACCGCGCTCGCCGCCGCCGCTCGCGAGGACGACATGTACGCGCCCGTGGCGGCCGCGCTGGGAAGCGATCGACCGACCGCGAAGGTCGCCGTCCTCGCCGCGATGTACGGCCAGACGAGCGGGCCAGCCGGCGCGGCGCTCAAGGACATGGACCGCACCTATCCCACGGCGATGGCCTTCCTGCGCGCCGCCGAGGAGTCCGGCCGGCGCGGTGTCGACCTGCGGACCTACGGCGGACGGCTGCTGCGGCTCTCGACGTTGCGCCAGGCGCTCGAGGACGCCGGGCCCGACTCGACGATGGCGCACTCCTACGGCAGGTTCGCGCGCAACGCCGTCGTGCAGGGCGCCGCGGCAGAGCTGTTCAAGGCGTGGGCCGCGACCGTGCGCGCCGGCCTCGTCGGCGTCGACGCGCGGATCGTGCTGTGCCTGCACGACGAGCTGCTCGTGGAGTCCGGCGCCGACGACGCGGAGCAGGTGGTCGGGGTCGTCGAGCAGGCGCTGCGGTCGACCGGCTCGTGGTGGTGCGCCGGCAGCGGCGTACGCCTGGTCGCGGACACCTCCGTCGTGGCGAGCTGGGCCGACGCCAAGTGACGGGCTCACCACGACGCGCCACTTCTTCCGACGTCTGCGACGATGACCGACCGGGGGCAGGAAGGGGAGCACACATGTCCGGCAGGACGTCGGCGCTCGAGGTCCGGCTCAACGCCCGGCTGCACGCCGTGCAGCGCGGCGACCGCTACGAGGACCCGCTCGCTTTCTGGCTCGAGGAGCGCTTCCCCGGCAGCCGGGTCCTCGCCGCCGGCACCCTGGTCAGCCCGCTCGGCGAGCCGCTGTCGTGCGCGGTCCGCGCCGAGGTCGTCGGGGACGAGGCGGAGGTGCTCACCGGCGTCGTGGCGTTCCTCGAGGAGGTCGGCACGCCCAAGGGCTCGCTCGCGCTCGTCGGAGACCTCGAGCCCCGGGAGTTCGGCAGCAACGAGGGCCTCGCGCTCTACCTCGACGGCACGAGCCTCTCCCCCGAGATCTACGCCGCTCTCGACGTCAACGAGTTCCTCGACGAGCTGCACGAGTCGCTCGGCGGCACCGGGACGATCCAGGGTTTCTGGGAGAGCGACGACACCACGGCCGTCTACCTTTACGGCCGCTCGGCGGAGCTGATGGAGTCCTCGATCGCCGAGCTGCTCGGCGTCCACCCGCTCGCGCGCGGCAGCCACCTCGACCGCATCGCCTGACCTGCGGCCCCGAGCGACTGCCGGGGGCGGCACTCAGCCGTTCGTGAGGACGAGCTTGCCGACGACGTCGCCGGACTCGAGCCGCTCGAACGCGGCGCGCGCGCCGGTGAGCGGGTAGATCCCGTCGATCGTCGGGCGTACGCCGGTGGCGACGAGCAACGAGACGAGCGCGTCGAGCTCGTCGCGCGTGCCCATGGTCGAGCCGACGACGCTCAGCTGGAGGAAGAACACCCGCGAGAGATCGGCCGGCGGGTTCGAGCCGCTCGTGGCACCGGACACCACGACCGTGCCACCGGGACGCAGGGCCCGCAGCGAGTGCGCCCAGGTCGCCTCGCCGACGGTCTCGAGGACGGCGTCGACCCGCGCGGGGAGACGGGCGCCGCTCTCGAACGCCTCGTCGGCCCCGAGCTCGAGGGCACGAGTCCGCTTGGCCTCGTCCCGGCTGGTCACCCACACCCGGTAGCCCATGGCGTCGGCCAGCTGGATCGCCGCGGTCGCCACGCCACCGCCGGCGCCTTGGATGAGCACCGTGTCGCCGACCCGGAGGCCGGACCTCGTCGCAAGCATCCGGTAGGCCGTCAGCCAGGCGGTCGGGAGGCAGGCGGCCTCGGCCCAGGAGAGCTCCTCGGGCTTGGCCACCACGTTGCGCGCAGGCACGGCCACGGTCTCGGCGAAGGTTCCGGGGTGCAGCTCGGAGAGCAGGGTGCGCCGCGGGTCGAGCGTCTCGTCGCCCCCGCCCGCGGCGGGGTCGCCGATGACGCCGTGCACGACGACCTCCGACCCGTCGTCGAGCACGCCCGTGGCGTCGCAGCCGAGGATCATCGGCAGCCGGTCGGCGCCGAGCCCGACCCCGCGCAGGCTCCACAGGTCGTGGTGGTTGAGGCTCGCGGCACGCACCTGCACCCGCACCCAGCCGTCCGGGACCTCGGTGTCGGGCACCTCGCCCAGCGTCAGGCCGGCGAGCGGGTTCGCGGGATCGACGGACGTGGCGGTGACGGCGAACATGGATCGAGACTACCCATCGCTGGAGTCCCGGCTAGCGTGCCCTCGTGACTCGTCCCACCGCCGTGACCGTGCGGGAGCAGCGCCCCGACGACGCCGACGCCGTCTTCGGCGTCGTGGCGCGCGCTTTCGCCGACGAGCCCGAGGTCGCGCCGCTCGACGCCGACCTGGCGCGGCTCCCGGGTGCGTCCGCGTTCGTCGCCGAGCTCGAGGGGACCGTCGTGGGGCACGTGCGGCTGACCTGGTGCTGGATCGACGCCGAGGAGCGCCTCGTCGACGCTCTGGTGCTGAGCCCGCTCTCGGTCGCGCCGGAGCACCAGCGGCGCGGGATCGGGGCCGCGCTGGTGGCGCACGCGGTGCAGCGCGCCGAGGAGCTCGGAGCGCCGGCGGTGTTCCTCGAGGGCGACCCGGCGTACTACGGACGGATCGGGTTCCGACCGGCGGCGGAGCTGGGTGTCACCCCGGCCTCGCCGCGGGTCCCGTCGGCGGCCTTCCAGGCCGTGGGCTTCGCGGCCCACGAGCCGTGGATGAGGGGCGGGATCGTCTACCCCGACGTCTTCTGGCGGCACGATGCCGTCGGTCTCCGCGGCGCGACGCTTGCCGAGGTCCGCGCCGCGCTCGGGTCCTGACGACCGTCAAGCGGTACGCGTGAAGTACAGGTGCAGCGCACCCTCGCCCGCAGCCGACCGGGCGCACGTGAAGCCGTCCGGCCAGGGGACGACGTCGTCGTAGAGCCTCTCGCCGGCACGGAGCAGGACCGGCACGACGGCCAGGTGCAGGTCGTCGACGAGGTCGGCGCGCAGCGCCGCCGCCACGGTGGAGACACCACCGCCGAGGCGTACGTCGAGACCGTCGGCGGCGCCGACCGCCTGCGACATCGCCGACTCGAGGCCGTCGGTCACGAAGTGGAACGTGGTCCCTCCCACCTGCAGCGGTGCCCGTGCGTGGTGGGTCACGACGAACACCGGGTGGTGGTACGGCGGCTCCTCCCCCCACCAGCCGCGCCAGGACTCGTCCGGCCAGGGGCCGCGCACCGGCCCGAACATGTTGCGGCCCATCACGGTGGCCCCGATGCCGCGGTCGCCACCCACGAGCCACTGGTCGTCGACGCCGGTGGTGCCGCCGTCGGCGCCGATCATCGCGCGGCCGAAGCGCGTCTCGAAGACCCACCCGTGCAGGTGCTCGCCGCCGACGCCCATCGGTGCGTCGACCGACTGGTCAGGACCCGCCGCGTAGCCGTCGAGCGACACCATCAGGTTGTGGACGCGTACGCGGGCCACGGCGTACCTCCCGATCCCTCGACGTGCCTACGTCGAGGCGTCGAGGCTACCCGCCGCGGACCACTCCGTCAGCCACGGCGGCGGCGCCCACCGCGTGTGCGACGGTCGCTGCGAGGCGCGGGTCGAAGGGGTCGGGCACGATGCTCTCCGGGCCCAGCTCGTCCGCCACGAGGGCCGCGATCGCCTTGGCCGCAGCGAGCTTCATCCCCTCGGTGATACGCATCGCGCCAGAGTCGAGGGCGCCGCGGAAGATGCCTGGGAACGCGAGCACGTTGTTGATCTGGTTCGGGAAGTCGCTGCGCCCGGTCGCGATGACGGCGGCACCTGCGGCCTTCGCGACACCGGGGTGGATCTCGGGCTCGGGATTGGCCAGGGCGAACACGATCGCCTGCGGAGCCATGGTCGACACCACCTCGACCGGCACTGTCCCTGACGAGACGCCGATGAACACGTCGGCCCCGCGCATCGCGTCGAACAGCGTGCCCTGCAGGCCCGAGCGGTTCGTGCGCTCGGCGAGGTCGGCCTTGACGTCGGTGAGGCCTGTGCGGTGCTTGCCGATGATGCCGACGCGGTCGCTCAACGCCACGTCTCCGACGCCGGCGGCGAGCAGCATGTTCGCGATCGCTACGCCCGCGGCACCCGCCCCCGACATCACGACGCGGATGTCGGAGAGCTCTCGCCCGGTGACCTTGGCCGCGTTCGTGAGCGCGGCGGTCACCACCACGGCCGTGCCGTGCTGGTCGTCGTGGAACACGGGGATGTCGAGGCGCTCCTGCAGCCGTCGCTCGATCTCGAAGCAGCGCGGAGCGCTGATGTCCTCGAGGTTGATCCCGCCGTACGCCGGGGCGATGCGCTCGACCGTGTCGACGATCTCGTCGACGTCGGTGGTGCTCAGGCAGATCGGAACGCAGTCGATGTTGCCGAACTCCTTGAACAGCAATGCCTTCCCCTCCATCACCGGGAGCGCGGCGATGGGCCCGATGTTGCCGAGGCCCAGGACCGCGGTGCCGTCGGTGACGATGAGGATCGAGTTCGCCTTCCACGTGTAGCGCCAGGCGAGCGAGGGGTCTGCGGCGAGCGCCTGCGACACCCGCCCGACACCCGGTGTGTAGGCCAGCGCCAGCCCAGCATTGTCGCGGACGCGCGCGGTGGGCCGGACCTCGATCTTGCCGCGCACGTGCAACGGGAACGCGGGGTCCTCGTCGTACGCGGCGAAGCGGTCGGGCGGATCTGCGGGAGCGTGGGACGCGGGCACGGAGAGGTCCTTCACGTGGGGAGCCGAGATGGAATGCGGTCGAGCCCGGGCGTGTGTCGGGTCTGCGCGTCCGAGTCTGGCTGCCTGGCGGGGGTCGCCCGCCTCCAGGATCTTGGCACAGCGAGCGCCTCGACGAGCCCGGCGCCGTTGTCGGTCCGGTCACACGCGACGAGGGCTCGGCCAGTAGCGGGCCGTGACCCGGGCGACCAGGTAGCGGTCGGGGACGAGGCCGAACAACCGCGAGTCGTCGCTGGCCGCGGCGTTGTCGCCCTCCACCCACCACCCCCCGGGCTCGCGACGTCGGACCCGCTTCACGATGAGCAGACCAGGTCGGTCGGGTCGCTCGAGGACCACGACGTCGCCCTCCCGCACGACCGTCGCGCCGTGCGCCCGGCGGCACAGCAGCCAGTCGCCGTCGGCCAGCGTCGGCGCCATGGAGTCGCCCGCGACCGCGACCCGCAGGTAGCGCGACCGGCCGTACGCCGCGCCCTGGTCGCCCTCGTTCACCTGCCGCCCTCTCTGGTGCTCGACCCCGTGGTCGGGGGTAGTGTCGCCGAGAGGCTCCACCCGACACGTGCCACCGACGAGAGGTCCCATGATGCGCCGTCTGTTCGCGCCGACCATCACCGCCCACGCCCACTGCGACCTGCCCTGCGGCATCTACGACCCGGCTCAGGCCAAGATCGAGGCGCAGTCGGTCAAGGCCTGCATCGAGAAGTACCACGCCTCCGACGACCCGGTCTTCCAGGGCCGCGCGGTCGCCATCAAGGAGGAGCGCTCCGACCTGGTCAAGCACCACCTCTGGGTGCTGTGGACCGACTACTTCAAGGCTCCGCACTTCGAGAAGTATCCGCAGCTCAACAGCCTCTTCAACGAGGCCACGAAGCTCGCCGGCGCCGGCGGCACCAAGGGCTCGCTCGACGTCGCGGTCGCCGACAACCTGATCGCCAGGATCGACGAGATCGCCGAGATCTTCTGGGAGACCAAGAAGGCCTAGGGACCGCAGGCACGCGCTCAGGGGTCGGTCGCCCGCTCGCCAGGAAACGCCCGTGCCCGAGGAGGATCCTCGGGTTCGGGAGGTCGGCATGACCGGGGTTCTCGTCGTCTACGCCACCAGGAACGGGTCGACCCGAGAGGTCGCCGAGGCCGTCGCGGCGGCGCTGCGCGACGAGCAGGTCGACGTCACGGTCTCGCCGGCGCGCGCGGTCAAGGCACCCGTCGGCGACCACGATCTCGTGGTGGTCGGTGGGGCGATCTACAGCGGGCGCTGGCACCACGACGCGCACCGGTTCCTCAAGCGGCACCGCAAGGAGCTCGTCACGACGCCCGTCGCTGTCTTCGGGATGGGTCCGCGGGCCGACGAGGACGAGGCGTGGACGCGGTCGCGGGCGCAGCTCGATCGTGCGCTCGGCCGTCACGGCTGGCTGGCGCCCGTCGCGGTGACCGTGTTCGGCGGGGTCGACCCGCCGAGGAGGGCGGACCGGCCCCGGCGCGACATCCGGGACTGGGACCGCATCCGCGACTGGGCCGTCGGGCTTCCACGCCGGCAGTCCGCGCAACGATCCGACCTGCGCGGCACGACTGATGGCTGAGGCGCGCGGACGGGACCACGCGACGACGCTCGGGTTCTGGGCGGCCGTCGCGACTGCGGTGTCGGCGGCCATCGCGCTGGGCCTCGGAGTCACGACGCCCCCACGGTCCGGGCCCAACTGCTCGAGCGACTGCATCACCGCGCCGTACACCGACGCGGCCGCGTTCGTGCCGCGCGACTACCTCTGGGTCTATGCGGCATCGGTGATGGTGCTGCTCTTCGTGGTGCTCGTGGCCGGGGTCCATCATGCGGTGGCCGACTCGCACCGGGTCTTCTCACAGGTCGCGCTCTCGTTCGCCGTCATCGCCGCGGTCGCTGCTGTGCTCGACTACGCCGTGCAGCTGAGCGTCCTTCAGGCCGCGCTGCTCAAGGGCGAGCTCGAGGGTCTGTCGCTGTGGTCCATGTACAACCCGCACGGGGTGTTCATCGCGCTCGAGAACGCTGCGTACCTTCTCATGGCGGTCAGCTTCGTGTTCCTCGCAGCGGCACTCCCGAAGGTGGGCGGGGTCGTGCGCGCCGCACGCGTCGTCCTGGTCGCTGCCGGCGCGATCGTCGTGCTCTCGTCGGTGCTGCTGGCCGTCCAGTACGGCCGCGACCTCGACTACCGGTTCGAGGTCCTGGCCATAGGCGTGGACTGGCTGGCACTCATCGTCGCCGGCGCCCTGCTCGCCATCGGCTTCCGGAAGGACGTCATCGCTCCAGCGGAGTCATGACCGTCGAACGCGCGACCTGCACGACCGACGCGATCATGCCCGCGATCGAGCCGACCACCGCGATCCACAGCATGACCCTCGTCAGCGCGTCCCAGTTGAAGGAGTACGCCGAGAAGTCGAACGGCCACACCTCGAGCAGCCGGATGGCAACCACGAGCGCGATGGCCGAGAGCACCAGCTGGCCGAGCGCGACGAACCACTGCGGATCGTAGAAGATCTGGACGACGTTGACGACCAGGGTGGCGAGCATCGACAGGTTGACGATGACGAGGACGTCGGCGAAGGCATCGGTGAGGAACGGCAGCTGCTGCCAGCCCGGACCGACGTTGATCACATACAGCAGCACGAGGTTGACGACCACCGACACGACATAGCCGCCGCGGCGTGCCGTCGGCGACGTCGTCCGCGTGTCGATCCGCGACGTCATCACTCGCCTCGATCTCGTCGGCTCCACGCTACTCCCGCTGCCCGGGTCGCGGCACGACGAACGTCCATCGAGGATCCGCGACAGGCAGCATCACCTCACCGCGACGGACCGGATCGGCGTGGCCTCGTCAGGGGTCTCAACCGTTCCTAGATGAACATCCGGTGCCCGCCGCCATCCCGCGCTGCGGGCGACTAGCGTGAGGTCATGGCCAAGCCCAGCAAGGCAGGGGCTCTCGCCGCCTGGCGGGAAGCCGAGGAGAACTACCGCACGACCATCGCGCCGTTCCTCCTCCCGGATGCTCCGGGGAAGATCGACAAGGCAGCCGCGGTGGCGCTCACGAAGGCGCGGGTGAAGGCGGACAAGAAGATGGACGTCTACCTGCACCGCTGCCTCGACTAGGCCCGCAGGGGGGTGACGCCGGCCGAGCGGCGGCCTGTCGTCGCGCTCCCGCCACAGCGGACCCTCGCGTCGTCGCTGGTCCGTCTGTCCGCGTATCCCGGAGAATTTGCCCTCCGGTGCGTCAGGATGCTCGCCATGGCAGCGCCGAGGCCCGAGCCGGGCTGGGACCACACCTGGGTCGACGTCGACGGGGTGCGCACCCTCGTGCGCCTCTCCCTCGACGGCGGCGACGCGACCCCGATCGTGCACATCCACGGCTTCGGCATCTCCGGGCGCTACCTCCTGCCGACCGCGCGGCTGCTCACCGACCGCGCGATGAACGTCGTGCCAGACCTGCCCGGCTACGGCATCAGCGCGAAGCCGCAGCGACCGCTGTCGATTCCCCGCCTGGCCGACGCGATGGTCTCGATCATGGACACGGTAGGTGTCGGGAAGGTCGTGCTCGTCGGCAACTCGATGGGCTGCCCGATCAGCGTCGAGCTCGCCGACCGGTACACCGACCGGATCGAGGGTGTCGTCCTCGTGGCACCCGCCGGCGGGATCAACAACCAGCCCCTGCGTCGCGCAGTGACGCAGCTCGCCGTGGACGGTGTCCGGGAGAGCCCGCGCATGGCCAGGGTCGCCGTTCCGGACTACCTGCGCTTCGGGCCGATCAACACCCTGCGCCTGTTCGGCGAGATGACCCGGTTCCCCGCCCTCGAGCGGCTCCTTGAGATCCCCGTGCCGACCCTCGCCGTGCTGGGCAACCGCGACCCGTTGCTGCCCGGTCATGACCGAGTCGTCGAGGTGGCCAAGGAGGTACCCGGCCACGTCACCGTCGTCACGATCACGGGCGCGGCCCACGCGGTGAACTTCAGCCACCCTGGCGAGCTCGCCCACGTGATCCGGTCATGGCTCGACGGCGTCGAGATCGTCGACGACCCGGACCAGCCGGGACTGACGTCGGTCATGGTGATCCCGCGCGACTGAGGCTCTCAGTACGACGGCACCACCACGGGTCGCACCTGCTCGTAGGCGCGCGCCGCGCGCAGCACCAGCCGGTCGTCGAAGTGCTGCCCCACTATCTGCATCGCCATCGGCAGCCCGGTGTCCGACAGCCCCACCGGCACCGACGCCGCCGGGTGCCGCGTCATGTTCAGGGGGTAGGTGAACGGCGTCCAGTCGATCCAGTGCTCCTGCGTGCCCGGGTCCGCGACGTCCTGGCCGACCGGGAACGCGAGCACCGGCAGCTGCGGCGACACCAGCAGGTCGTACGTCGACAGCAGTGCCGAGAACCGTGCCGTCAGCGCCCCTCGCACGGCGTCGGCGTCGAGGAAGGCGTCTGCGCTGATGGTCTCGCGGCGGCGCATGGTGGCGACCAGTCCGGGATCACCGAGGGCCAGCTGCTCGTCGGTCAGGCCACGCAGCGCGCGGCCGAGGGCCGCGTCCCACAGCGTGAGGAACGCGTCGCGGACGTCGGGACCCGGCGCGTCGATGACGTCGACCTCGGCACCCAGGCTCGCGAGGACTGCGACCGCGTCGTCCACGGCGACGGCGATCCGAGGGTCCACGTCGGCGCGGGCGAACCCCGGGGCGTAGGCGATGCGCAGCCCGGCCACGCCGTCCTCGACGCCGTCGAGCCAGGGCCGGTCGTCGCGCAGCGACGGATAGACGTCGCGCGAGTCCGGCCGTGCGATCGCCGACATGAGGTGCGCGGCGTCGCGCACGGTGCGTGCCATCGGCCCGACGTGGCTGAGAAGCCCCGACACAGCCGCCGGGTGGATCGGCACGATCGCGTGCGTCGGCTTGAGACCGACCACACCGCAGAACGCGGCCGGCATCCGTACCGAGCCACCGCCGTCGGTGCCGACGTGCAGGACCCCCATCCCCGTCGCGGCAGCCGCACCGGCGCCGGCCGACGAGCCACCGGTCGTCCGCGTCGTGTCCCACGGGTTGCGGGTTATGCCGGTGAGCGGGCTGTCGCCGCCGCCCTTCCAGCCGAACTCCGGCGTCGTCGTCGCGCCGACCACCACCGCGCCGGCCTCGCGCAGCCGCAGGACCGTCGGTGCCTCCTCGGTGGGGAGCTGGGACGGGTCGCAGTGCCTCGAGCCCTTGAGCGTCGGGTGGCCGAGAACGGGAAGCAGATCCTTGATCGTGGTCGGGACGCCGTCGAGCGCGCCTACCTGCTCGCCCGCGCGCCATCTCACCTCGCTCGCCCGCGCCTGGACGAGCGCGGCTGCCTCGTCCACCCACACGAAGGCGTTGACGACCGGGTCGACCGCACGGATGCGGTCCAGCGTCGTCAGCGTCACCTCGACCGGTGACGCCGAGCCGTCGGCGTAGGCCGCCGCCAGCGCATCGACGGTCCAGCCGCTCGGGTCGCTCGACAGCTCGGTCGACACACGTCCTCCTCTGGGATGCGTCGGGCCGGACGCACCGCGCCCCGAGGATGCCGCATCCCGCGACGACGCGTTGGTCGATCGACCGACCTTGCTGGGTCGTCGGACAGGCGCGGCGTCCGAAATCCGTTGCAGGACAGGGGAAGTGACCGTTCACGAGTCTTGACACGAGTAGAACTGGTGTACGAGAATGGGCCTATGACTCACTCGCCCGATCGTGACGACGAGTGGCCCGCCGTCGTCGTTCCGACCGGGTCGGACGAGTTGTTCATCGAGGTCGGTGAGTCGGCGTTCGAGGCTGAGTCGGCGTTCGCCGAGGTCGTGCTGGGCCCGTCGGACGACGACGTCGCGCTGGTCGCGGAGCTCGCGGAGCTGGACCGGGCCGATCGTGAGGCGGGTCTGCTCGAGGACCTCGACTCTGCTGGGCCGGCGCCGTGGGACGAGGCGGTGGTGAGCGATGACGAGCTGGTCGCCTCGCTGGGTCGGTCGGTGCACGAGGCGGACCTGATGCTGCTCGCGTCGATCGACCCGCGGGACCTGTCGGAGAACCTGGTCCGGGTGGACCACCTCCGCGCCCTCGACCGCGTCGCGGCACGGGTCGCATCGATGCGGCATGCGGCGGTCGTCGCGATGGTCGGACCGACGTCGAGCGAGGCCTACCTCCCCGAGGTGGCACTCGAGCACGAGATCTCCGTGGCGCGGCGCACCTCCCGGTACGCCGCGGGGAAGGCGATCGAGGCTGCCCGCGCGCTCGCGACGACGTTCCCCGGGTTCGCCGCCGCGCTGCGCGCCGGGGAGGTCAGCGACGGGCACTGCTCGATCCTGGTGGAGAACACCCGCGTCGTCGCCGACGAGACGGTCCTGGTCGAGATCGAGCGCCGGGTCCTGCCCAAGGCGCGGCGGTTGACCGCGGGTGAGTTCGCCGGCGAGGTCGCCACGACCATCGCCCGCCTCGACCGGGACGCGGCCGCGCGGCTGAAGAGGGCGCGGGCGGGTCGCCGGGTGTGGGCGCGGCAGCTCGAGGACGGGATGGGTTACCTCGGGCTGACCCATGACTGGTTGACGATCCAGGCGATCCACGACGCGGTCAGGAAGGACGGCCACTGCCTGCAGTTGGCCCGTGGCGGCACCGGCGCGGTCGCCGACGGCGAGGACGATACGACCGCGGACGCGTGCCGCGCCGACGCGCTCGCCGCCCGAGTCCTCGGCACCGTGGCTGACGACGGGACCGTCTCGTGGGATCGCGAGAACGTCGCGGTCACCGTCAACGTGGTGATGGACCTGGACACCCTGCGCGGTGAGTCCGACCAGATCGCGATCCTCGACGGCCAACCCGTCCCCGGACAGATCGGCGGCGAGGTCGCCGCGTTCGCCACCTGGTGGCGGCGGCTGGTCACCGACCCGGTCGACGGCCACCTCCTCGACTACGGCCGCACCACCTACCTCCCCGACAAGCTCCGCCGCTACGTCCTCGCCCGCGACGGCGGCTGCCGCACCCCGCACTGCACCAACCGGGCCGAGTCCCGGATCCAGATGGACCACGCCCTCGAGTTCCCCGACGGGCCGAGCGACGCCCACAACTGCGGCGTCCTCTGCACCACATGTCACAAGCTCAAGACCGCCGGGCTCGCCGACATCACCGACTCCACGTCCGACGGCTCCTGCACCTGGACCACCGCCTGGGGCCAGAACATCCACATCCCGCCCCGCTCGGTCCTGCCCATCGAGCCGGACCCACCACCGGTCGAACTGGAACCACCGACACCCGACGACCCGCCACCTCTCTGATCCGACGCAGTTCGTGCGGGCCCAGGCGTGCTCAGGCGACGCCGTGATCCCTGGCGTGGATCACGATCTGGATCCGGTCCCGTAGGTCGAGCTTCGTGAGCACGTGCGCCACGTGGGACTTCACGGTTCCCTCGCCGAGCACCAGCTCCTCGGCGATCTCGCGGTTGCTGAGCCCGCGGGCGACGAGCCGGTAGACGTCGCGCTCGCGACCGGTGAGCGCCTCGAGAACCGTGCCCGCGTCGTGGTGCGGACGGGCGCCGGCCGCGAACCGGGTGAGCACCTGCCCCATCGTCGATGCGGACAGCACCGGCTCACCGCGCGAGACGAGCCGGATCCCCTCGACGATGCGCTCGGGCGGGTCGGTCTTGAGCAGGAACCCGCAGGCGCCGGCTCGCATCGCGTCGTAGACGAACTCGTCTAGTCCGTAGGTCGTGAGCATGCAGATCCGTGCGCGCGACCCCGAGGCGACCACCGCGCGCGTGGCCTCGATGCCGTCCAGCCGGGGCATCCGCACATCCATGAGAACGACGTCGGGATCGAGCCGGCGCGCGGCAGCGACCGCCTCGATGCCGTCGGACGCCTCGCCCGCCACCTCGAGGTCGTCGTGCGCCGACAGGATGGTGGCGAGTCCTGCCCGCACCACGGCCTGGTCGTCGACGAGCAGCACCCGCACCGCGCCGACCGAGCCGACGCCGACGCCGACGCCGACATCGACGACGCCCTCCCCCGCGACCCCCTCGCGCACCTGCTCCCCGCTCACGACGGGACCGGGATCGTCGCGCGGACGCTCCAGCCGCCGTCCGGGCGGGGACCGACGTCGAGCCGTCCGCCGTACACGGCCACCCGTTCCTCGACGCCGACGAGTCCGAGGCGCGATCCTGGTCCAGGCGGTCCGCCGGTGCCGTTGTCGGTCACCTCGACGAGCACGGCGTCCGAGTCGCACTGGACCCGGACGTCGCAGTCGGTGGCCCGGGAGTGCTTGATGGCGTTGGCGATCGCCTCCTGCACGATGCGGTAGACCGAGGTCTGCACCTGCGCGGGTGCGACGTCGTGCGACCCCTCCTCGGCGTAGCGGACGTCGAACCCCGGCGAGCTCGACTCCGCGACGAGCGCGGGGAGATCTGACAGCGTCGGCTGCGGGGTGGTGCCGCCGAGGTCGGACGCGCTCGGCTCGCGCACGACCGAGACGAGGGTGCGCAGCTGCGCGATGGCCTGCTCCGCCGTCGTGCGCGCGGCCACGATCGACTCGCGCGCGCGGTCGGGGTCGTGCGCCAGCGCGTGCTCGGCGGCACCCGTCTGGAGCACGACGACCCCGAGACCGTGGGCGAGGATGTCGTGCAGCTCGCGAGCGATTCTCGCCCGCTCGTCCGCGGCGGCCGCCTCGGCCGCTCCGGACGCCTGCTCCTCCGCGTTCAGGACCGCATCGTCCGCTGCGCGCCGCTCGAGCTCCGCGCGCAGGCGCGCACGCCGCACGACGAGTCCGACCGCCACGCCCGCACCCAGCACGACCCCGACGAAGACCAGCCCCGTCAGGATCGTCGCGAGGTCCTCGTCACCGGCACCGATCGCCGTGAACCCGATCGCGAACGCCACGCAGATCCCGACGACCGCTCGCAGGTGAGGGCTGTACGCCGCCGCAGAGTAGGCCGCGACCGCGCCGATGATCACGGTGATCCCGGCCTGGTAGTGACCCCACACGAGCGAGACCGACAGCAGTGCGCCCAGCGACAGGGCCGCGCTCAGCAACGGCAGCACGCGACGTACGACAAGGGCGAGACCGGCCACTGCCATGAGGACCGCGGGGCCGACGCCCGGGTGCGGGAAGTCCGGGTACTGCTCGCCGGCGGAGTCGTGCGCGGCGTCGAGCGCGGCCCAGACCGCGAGCGACACCGCGAGCGCGATGTCGAGAACCACCGACGCCGGCCGCATCCGACGCGCTCCCCCGCTGTCCGCCATCGCCGCAGAGTAGCCCCGGGCGAGGCCCGCCGCCTCTGCCTCTCGGGAGAGGTCGCCCCCGTCGACCGGCCCCCCGGATTCGCCTCCGCGGCCAGAGGCGCGGGCACCGCGCGCGTCCCTAGCGTCGAGGCGCACGCCCACCGCGCCGGCCGGGCGGCAGACGCCCGAGATGACGGGGAGGAACCGTGGACCGATTCGTTCGTTTCGGACTCTGGAGCGGAGTCGTGGGCGGGGTGCTCCTCGCTGCGGGAGCCGGACTGGCCTGGGCCGCAGCAGGGGACAAGCCGCTCTCGGCGCAGGCGGTCGGTGCGACGTTCGTCGTCGCGTCGGCGCTGCGCCTCGCCGGTGCCGGCGCGATGCTCCTGGGGATCACCGGCCTGGTCGCCGGCGCCACCCCGCGTGCCGGGCGGTTCCTCTACGTCGGCTACGTCCTGTGCATCGCGAACCTGCTGCTGCAGGCTGGCTGGATGTTCACCGACCTGTTCCTCTCCGACACGATGGCCCGCCGGGCGCCCGACGTCCTCGACGGCACAGCGGCGTCCATGGGTCGCCTAGACCCGGGCGCGATGCTCGCCTGGGTGATGAACCTCGCGTTCGTGGTCCTCGCGGTCGTGCTGCTGCGATCACGCGCCTACGCACGCACGACCGGCATCGCACTGATCGTCGCCGGTGCCCTCACCGTGCTCCCGCTCCCGATCGACGGCATGGGGTACGAGGTGCTCATCGGCCTCGCGTTCGCCGTCGCGTCCGTGGCGGCCGTCCGCTCGGCCCGCGGGGTCGACGTGTCCGAGGGTGTCGGCTCCGCGGCCCCACGGACGCCGGTGGCTCTGGACTGACGCAGCAAGGTCGGAGCGGACGGGCGGCGGCGACGGACGGGGGACGTCGCCGCCGCCCGCCCGTCACCAGGCGCTCAGCCCACGGCGGCGAGGTCGCGGGCGCGGCGGACCGCCTCGGTGCGCGACGACGCGCCGAGCTTGGCCAGGATCGACGACACGTGGTGGCCGACGGTCTTCTCCGACAGGTGCAGGCGCGCGGCGATCTCCGCATTGCGCAGTCCTTCGTCGAGCAGGTCGAGGACCTCGACCTCGCGGTCGGTGAGTCCGCCCACGTTGGCGCGGGTCGACGCACGCGCGCCGCGCGGAACCTTCGCCCCGATCGAGCGCAGCTTCTCGTCGCACCGAACCACCAGCACGGCCGCGCCGAGCCGGTCGAAGAGCGCACGCGCCTCGCGGATGTCGACCTCGAGGTCGCTGTCGAGCAGCGCCCAGGCCGCCTTGTACGGCGCCCCCACCCGCTCCCAGAACTCGTGGGCCTCCCGGTGCCGTCCGGCGATCGAGAGGGCTTCGGGATCGCGCAGGCCCTCGGGCGCCTCGTCGATCAGGCCCGCGCGCCACACGACCATCGCGATGTCGGGAATCACCTCGATGTCGGCGAGCCGCACAGCCTCCTCGTACCACGGGAGCACCTCGTCGCGGATCTCGTCGATGCGGCCCTCGAGCAGGTAGGCCTCGCCCCGCGCGGTGGCGAGAGGACCCTGGTAGCCGACGGTCTGCGTCTTCGCGATGTAGTCGCGCGCCTCGTCGAGGTAGGTCCACACGTCGTCGCGGTCACCGCGCCGCGCGCCGATGAGACCGATGACGGTCAGTGGTTCGACCCGGCTGGCACGCCCGGTGTTTCGGACGTAGAGCAGGTCGAAGGACTCCTCCATGGCTGCGTCCCACTGGCCGAGCTCGGTCTTCATGGTCACCTCGGTGGCGAGCACGCACATGAGGTGCCCGTGCAGGTCGTGCTCGGTCGTGTAGCGCTCGGCCTCCTCCATCCGGGCGAGCCCCTCGGCAAGGTCGAAATCCAACCAGCGCAAGGCCGCCACGGTCTGGAAGATCCGTCCGGCCATCTCCTCCTGCCCGTGGGCGATCGCGATCCCGAGGCCCTCGTCGACCTCGTCGACGCCCAGCTGGGTGCGACCGAGCAGGTAGTGCGCCACGCCGAGGTTCACGCTCGCCCGCGCGACCGTGTAGTTGTCGCCGGTCTCCTTCGCCATCGCCAGCCCGCGCTCCAGCCACGGGACGGACGCCTCGGTCTCCGACAGCCGCAGCACGTGCACGCCACGACGTGCCAGCACCCGCGCCAGCTGGGCGGACGGGACGGCCTCGTCGACGAGACCGAACGCCTCGTCGACGACGTCGGTCCCGCGGCTGTTGTCGCCGATCGTGTAGTACGACTCGTCGAGGCCCAGCAGCGCGTCGACCGCCTCGAGATCCCGACCGGCGGTGCGCAGCAGCTCGACCTGCGTCGTCCACGCCTCGATCGCGTGCTCGTGGTCGTCGGCAACCTGGCACTCCGCCGCGCGTCGACCGAGGAGCTCGATACGCGCATCGACGTCGAGCAGCTCGGCGTAGGGCATCGCCCGGCCGTACTGGTACGCCGCCTCCCGGTGCGAGCCGAGGCTCGCGGCCGAGTCGCCCGCGGCCACGGCGTACTCGAGGATCGCCTGGGGGTCCCCGGCCATCTGCGCGTGCTCGGCGAGCCGCGCAAACGGCTTGGGCGACATGGGGATCGAGCGGAGCCGGTCGAGCGCCTGCCAGTGCAGCGCACCGAGCCGGCCCGGGGTGATCCCCGAGAGCACGGACTGCCGGACGAGCTCGTGCCGGAAGGAGTACGTCGGGGCGTCGAAGCGCAGCATGCCCGCGCTCACGCACTCGTCGACCGACTCGGGCGTCACGTCGGGCATGCCGTGGATGAGCGACGGCTCGATGCGCGAGCCGACAACAGCCGCCGACTCCAGAGCGATGCGCGCCTGCGGCGACAGGCGGTGGGTCCGCGCGAGCACGGCGTCCTGCACCGTCGCAGGAAGATCCGCGCCGCCGGAGGCAATGACCTCGGTGACGAAGAAGGCGTTCCCGCCGGTCTCGAGGTAGAGCGCCTCGACGTCGATCCCGGCCCCGCCGACGAGCTCGGCCACGGCTTCGCGCGACAGCGCCGGCACGGGGATCCGGCGCACCACCGGGTGGGAGGCGACATCGCCGACCATCACGCGCAACGGGTGCGTCGGCGGCAGGTCGTCGTCGCGATAGGTCGCGATCACGAGCACATGGGTCTGCTCGAGCCGTCGCGCCAGGAACCGCAGCAGGTCCAGGGTGGACATGTCCGCCCAGTGCAGGTCCTCGATGAGCACGACCGTGGACTCCGCGGCGTCGAGCTGCGCGAGCACGAGCTCGAACAGGCCGTCGCGCTCGCCGGTGCGCAGCAGCTCCCCGACCGCCGGGTCGAGGTGCGGGGCGAGGTCGACGAGCGGGCCGAGCGGGCGGGGCGACGACAGCGGGTCGCACGCGCCGAGCAGCACGCGCGAGCGCGACGCAGCCTGGTCGGCGAGCGCGCGCACGAGCGCCGACTTGCCTGCGCCCGCCTCGCCGTGGACAAGGACGAGCCGACCGGAGCCGGACAGCGCGTCGTCGTGCAGACCCGTGAGGGTCTCGAGGAGGTGGGCCCTCTCGAGGAGTGCCACCTGGTCAGGATAGGCACGGCTGACCCGACGGGAAGGCAGGAACGTCGACACGCCCGCCGTCTCCAGCGCCGGGTCGTGCGCCAGGACGAGGCGCTCCAGCTCCTGCAGGGCCGGCCCGGGGTCGACGCCGAGCTCGTCGGCGAGCGTGGTCCTGGCCCGCTGGTAGGACGCGAGCGCGTCGGCCTGCCGACCGGCGCGGTACTGCGCCGCCATGAGCAGCGCCCAGAACGACTCGCGCAGCGGGTGCCAGCGCACGAGTGCCTCGAGCTCCGCGATGGGCGGCGCGCCACCCGCGCGGCCGAGGTCGGCGGAGATCCGCTGCTCCAGCGCGTCGAGCCGCAGCGCACCGAGCCGTTCGGCCTCGGCCTCCAGCGGCTCGCAGCCGGAGAACTCGGCGTACGGCGTGCCCCGCCACCACGACAGCGCCTCGGTGAGCACCTCGCCGGCCTGGTCGAGGTGCCCCGCGGCGAGCGCGGTGCTCCCCCGCGACACCGCGTTCTCGAACCGGGCCGCGTCGACGTCGTCCTCGGCGACGTCGAGGACGTAACCGGCTCTGCCGGTGCGGATCATCTCGGGCACCGGAAGGTCCCGACGCAGCCGCGCGACATGGGACTGCAGGGTCGTGGCCGCCGCTGCCGGGGCGTCGTCGCCCCACAGCACGTCGACGAGCCGCTCGGTGCTCACCTCGCGTCCCGGCGTCAGCGCGAGCAGGGCGAGCAGCCTCCGCGGCAGCGGACCGCGCACGTCGACCGGTCGACCGTCATGACTCACCTCGAGTGTGCCCAGGACCCAGATCTCCATGACCAGGACGGTAGGAGTCCCTGACGGCCCGCGTGAGGGGAGAAATCCCCAGATTCGGCGGTTTGCGGGCCGCTTGCAGCGGGCTGGGGAGTACTGCCATCGAGGTGTCAGAGGGATTCCAGCGACGAGGGGCAGCGTGCGGATCGCGCCACCGACCGGTGGACGCACCGCCCGGACCGACAGCCCGGTCCGTCGCCCGAGGAGCACTCCATGACCAGCACCACGATCCGTCCCACCGACACCCTCACTGTCAACGGCACGAGCGCCGGCACCGGCACGACGCCCACGGTGTCCGAGCCGTCGCCGCGGCTCACCGGTCGCAGGACCGCCGGCATCCTGCTCGGCATCGTCGCGGTCGCCGCGGTCTCCGGCGGCGTGGCCTACGCCGTCCACGCCGGCACGACCACCGAGGTCGCCACCACGGGAAGCGTCGCCTCGAGCTCGACCGACGCAACCGAGCTCCCGCACGGCTCACAGGCCCTTCTCGCGGCTCGGCCGGATCTCGTCGGGACCACTCCGGTCGGTGCCCGTCCGGTGATCGACGGCACTCCGGGCGCATCGTCGCGCGCCATCGCGATGCACTGGGGCGTCGTCGACGCCACGTCCGCACACATGCCGTCCGCGACCAAGCTCGCGCTGCTGATGCACCTGTCGGGCGGCTGAGCGACCTGGTCGTCAGGGCCCCCGAGCGCCCGCCTGCCCCGCAGGCCTCGCCACCGGACGCGGCTGCGCCGCGGCCCCCGACGGTGACGCGCCGACCCCTGTCAGAGGTACGCCGTAGCCTGGAGCCGTACCTGAGACCAGGACCCGCATGACCGACCTCGACCGACCCGCGTACGGCCCGCTCTACCTCGATGCCCTCGCCTGGGCGGCACAGCTGCACGAGGCAGGGCCGCAGGGCCGGCCCCGGTCAGCCCGTCACCATCCCCTACGTCGCCCACCTGCTCGAGGTGTCGTCGCTCGTGTGGCTCGGCGGCGGTGACGAGGCGCAGGCGATCGCCGGCCTGCTGCACGACGCGATCGAGGACGCCGGCCTCGATGCCGCGGTGATCGCCGCACGGTATGGCGACCGCGTCGCCGCCCTCGTGACGGCCTGCACCGACAGCTCGCCGAGCGGTGTGCGCGAGGCCACCTCGTGGCTCGAGCGCAAGATCGACTACCTCGTGGCGCTCTACCTCGACGATCACGCCGACGCTCTGCTGGTGACCGCGGCCGACAAGGTCTCCAGCGCACGGGCGATCGTCGACGACCTGGTCGCGACCGACGGAGACGAGGTCGCCACGGAGTCCTTCTGGGCCCGCTTCACCGCCGCGCCCGGGGCGATCGCCTGGTGCTACGTCGAGGTGCTCACCGCCGTCGCGACGTGCCAGCCGGACAACGGCCTGCTCCCCCGGCTGGAACCGCTGGTGGCGCTCATCCTCGACGCCGCAGGTGGCATGAACCCGTTCGCGGTGGGCGACGACGAGCTCGACGAGGTCGTACTCGCGCGGGCCGAGCGCGGTCTCGAGGACCTCGCCCGCGCCAAGCGCGCCGTGCTCGCCGCGCGTTGAACCCCGCAGACCGCGGGGTGCTCGCGGCGGGGTGCCCGCCGAGCGGTGGGCGCGTCAGGCCTTGGTCGTGCGACCGCCGAAGAGTCGTTCCCTGAGCGACGGTGCCGGGGGGCACTGGCAGCGCTGGGACGTCGGGACGCCGCGCATCACCTGGTCCACGTGCTGGCCGCACCCGGCCCAGGTCGCGTTCCCGCACCTGTGGCACGTCACCTGTCGGCACATCGTGTCGTCCTCCTCGTTCGGCTGGTCGTCATGGCACCCATGATACCCCCCAGGGTATACCTAGCGGAGGGACACCTCGGTCCGCCGGTGCTGCCGATAGCCTTCGTGCCGGGGTCGCGTCAGCGACCCACCGCGACGAGGGGGCTGCGATGAGGACGCGACGTACCGCCACGGCAGCACTGCTGCTCCTGACCGCCGGCCTCCTGCTCACCGCCTGCGGCGGCTCGGGCAACGTCAGCCTCCCGACCGCGCGGCCGTCCCTGTCGCTGCCGACACTCCCGTCGCGCA
>DATCCY010000050.1:0-7775 GCA_036510975.1 Candidatus Nanopelagicales bacterium | reverse complement strand
GCTCCTGGGTCTTCACCGTCGGCATCGGCCCGTCGCTCAACGACACGACCGAGCGCACGGCCGCAACCTCCTGACCTGCGACGATGCCGACCATCTGCGACGCGCGTCACCCGTTCGTACCCACAGGCCGAGCGTGCACGTGCCGATGACTCCCGTAGGACCGGCGCGCCCCGCGAGTGCGGAGCAGCGCGTGCCGGCGCGGAGGAGGGCGTGATGTCGCGACGTGGCTGGCTGGCGGGTCTCGCCGCAGCGGCGCTGAGCCTGGCCCTCGTCGCCGTGCCGGGCGGGGCGGCCTCGCCCGCCACCGCCGCGGACGCCAACCCGTCCGTGGTGGGCACCGACGCCTCGCAGTGCCCGTCGTGGAGCGGCCTGCCCACGAGCAACCCCTACGAGCAGGTGATGGCCGACGTCGTCAAGATCCCCGGCTTCCCCGCGGCCAAGGTGGGCGCCGGCGCGTCGATCGCGTGGGGGGCCAACCCCTACCGCAACGTCTCGTGGCGGATCTGGTTCACCAGCCTCAAGTGGCTCGGCAACCTGGCGTCGGCGGCGACCGGCCACGACTACCTGGTCAACGGCACACGGCACCGCTCGACCCCCGCCGACAGCGCCGTCGCGCTGGCCCGCGTCACCGCCGTCGTCCGCAGCTACCTGGCCGCCAATCCCCGGCTGACCTCCTCGCCGACCGCCGAGCAGATCGCGTCGATGGGGCACCGCACCCAGGCGCTGGCCTGCCTCGCCGAGGCCCTCGGTCGGCCGGCGTGGCTCGTGAACGCCGCACGCGCACACGCGGCGTACCTCATGGCCCATTGGAAGGGTGCCTGGAACCAGGGCATGGAGCAGGACCTCGGCGCACTCGCAGTCGGCTGCATCGTCGGCCCGAGGAGCATCGCCGACGCTGCAGCGGCCCACATGGACTTCGCGCTGCGCCGGTCGGTCCTCCCCGACGGCTCGAGCAACGAGCAGGCGCCCGGCTACGCCGGCTACTCCTACGTCCAGTGGACGACGGCGCTCACCAAGCTCCAGCAGTGCGGCCTGCAGCCGCCGGCCGGGTTCGACCGGCTGCCGATGCTGGCCGAGTTCGTCGCCCAGGCCACCCAGCCCGACGGCAACCTCGTCCAGATCGGCGACACCTCAGCCGTTCCGCCGTCGTCGTGGACCGGCACCCCCACCGAGTACGCCGTCTCCGGCGGCGCAACCGGCACCCCGCCCGCGAGCCGCGTGGGCGTCTACCCGAACGGCGGCTACGTCTTCGGCCGCAGCACCTGGGCACCGCCGATGAACGCGGCCTCGTTCTACTCGCTGCGCTTCGGGCCCGGCACCACGCTGCACGGGCACTTCGACCACACGGCCGTGACCTACTACGCCCGCGGCCACAACGTGCTCATGGACTCCGGCTTCCCCGGGTACTCGAACGCGAGGCTGCGCGTCGCGATGTGGCAGCCCGCCGCACACAACGAGCTCGCGCTCGACGGCGTGCACGCGGCCCACACGGTCGCGTCCCTCACCCGCTCGGTGCAGTCCGACCCGTTCGACGCCTACACCGTCGTCGACCGGCCGAACCTGGGCGTGAGCCGGGCGCGCAGCGTCCTCGTCACGCACGGCGCGGTGCCCGACGTCATGGTCGTCAACGACTGGTCGGCCGCCACCATGAAGAGCCTGGTCCCGAAGATCACCGCCGGCGTCTACCGCCAGCACTGGCACCTCCCGCCGGGCTACGGCGTCCACGTCGACGGCACGGACCAGATCACCGCGACCGCCGGGTCGGAGAAGGTCACGCTCGTGCGCGTGCCCGTCACCGGCACGCCGTCGACCCGCAGCGTGGCCGTGACGAAGTTCGCGCAGGCCGGCGGGATCGGTCGGGTGGCCCCCAACTACGACGCGCAGTTCGTGTCGACCGGCTGGACCACCCGGATGCTCACCGTCATCGTCCCCTCCGGGGCCGGGGACGCCGTGGGCGTCGGCCGCACCGCCAACCCGGACGGCACCAGCACCCTCACCGTCACGGTGGGGGCGGCGACCGTGCTCATCACGCTGGACTCCGTCGGCACCCCGTTCGCAGCCGCGCAGCCCGCGCCGCCCGCGCCCGTGGACCCGCCGGTGGCCCCGACCGCCTGACCCTCGCCGCGTCCGGGCACCGCGCCACCCGCCGGTAGGCTGACCCCTCGACTGGCGAGGCGCCGTGCCCGCCCGGACGGGAGGCGCGCCAGCCGTGGGTCAGGACCGCAGCGAGAGCGCGCCCGCGCGTCGGCCGCGCATCGTGCTCGTGGTCGACAACCACGTGACCGTGGACTCCCGGGTGCAGAAGACCGCGCGCGCGGCCGCCGACGCCGGGTACGACACGGTCATCCTGGGCCGCTCCACGACCCACGACCGGGTCGAGACCGAGGTCGGCGGCGTGCGCACCATCCTGGTCGTGGCGCCGCGCCACCTCGCCGCCCAGCTCACGATCGAGCCC
The DNA here is from genome assembly GCA_036510975.1 of Candidatus Nanopelagicales bacterium. Taxonomy (GTDB): domain Bacteria; phylum Actinomycetota; class Actinomycetes; order S36-B12; family CAIYMF01; genus Longivirga. The sequence continues at coordinate 5,320 of DATCCY010000050.1, read as the reverse complement.
AGCCGCGGCCGTCGCTGGTTCGCCTACCCGACCCGCGAACGGGCCCGCGACCGCAGCCGACGCCTCACGGCCATGCGCGCCGGCCAGCTCGGCCGGACCCTCGAGCTGCGTTCGGGACCGATGGGACCGCGCGCCAAGGCGGAGTGGTTCTGGCTGCGCGCCCGCGTCTCGTGGCGCCAGCGCCTGCACAACCACCGGTACAGGTCGTTCCAGGCCAACGTCGCCGACGTCGCGAACAACCGGGGCATCGTGCGCCGGCCGGCACTGCGCCTCGGGCTCTCCCTCACCCCGGCGCGCACCTGGCGGCGGGTCGCCTCCGAGCTGCTCGACTACGACCTCGCGTTCGGCCCGGAGATCGCCGCGCTCGCGCCCGACCTGATCCACGCCCACGACTTCCCGATGCTCGTCGTCGCCACGAACGCCAAGGCTCGGGCACGACAGGCCGGGACCCCCCTCCACGTGGTGCACGACGTGCACGAGTGGATCGCGGGAGCACCTCGACGCGACCCGGTCTGGCGCTCGGCCGTGCACCACGCCGAGGTCGAGCTGATCCCGCGCTGCGACGCCGTCATCACGGTGTCCGACTGGCTGTCGGACTCGATCGCGCGCGACTGCCGGCTGGCTGTGCGGCCGTCGGTCATCACGAACTCGCCCGAAGCGCCCGACGGCGACGCCGCCCTGGTCGCGCCGTCGCTGCGGGAGCGCTGCGACCTCGACGAGGGCGTCCCGATCATGGTCTACAGCGGCGCGGTGGCCGACGGTCGTGGTCTGTCGAGCGTCATCGAGGCGATGCCGCTGCTGCCCGACGTCCACCTCGCGATCGTCGTCGGGTCCGGAGCCAACAACGTCTACGACAAGCTGCTCGTCACCTGCACCGAGCTCGGCGTCGTGGACCGCCTGCACCGCGTCGACTACGTGCCGCAGGAGCTCGTCGTACCTCACCTCGCGAGCGCCGACGTCGGCCTCATCCCGATCGACCACGCCGTCAACCACGAGATCTCGCTCATCACGAAGTACCGCGAGTACATGCACGCCCGGCTGCCGATCGTGGTGAGCGACGTCCGGACGATGGCGGAGTTCACCCGCGAGCACGGCACCGGAGAGGTGTTCGTCGCCGGCGACAGCGCCGACCTGGCCCGCGCCGTCCGTGCCGTGCTCGACGACCCTGCGCGCTATCGCGCCGCGTTCACCGAGGAGCTCCTGCTCGAGAACGTGTGGGCGACCCAGGCCCGACGACTCGTCGACATCTACGCCTCGCTCGTCGGCCGGCCCCCTGAGCCGGGGACGCGAACCACCGGCAACGCCTCACTTCTGCCCGCGACGACCGCGCCCGTCTCGCTGGTGATCGGGCCGACGAACATGGCCGGTCAGGGGAACGCGTGGGCGACCGCGGCCGCGCAACACCTCGCCGATGTCGACGCCGTGTCCACCACGATGTCGCGCCGCTCCGTCCTGCAGTTCCCCACCGACCTGCGCATCGGCGAGGCCGAGCGGTCGAGCCCGGTCTGGACCGCCCGGTTCGAGGCCGAGGTGTGCGCCACCCGCACGCACGCGCTCCTCGAGAACGCCCTCCCCCTGCACGCAGGTGGCTCCGGGCCGGTCGCCGTCCACGACCACGTCGCGCGCCTGCAGCGAGCCGGCCTGCACGTGGGCTACGCCTTCCACGGCTCCGAGGTACGCGATCCGCGCATCCACGCGGCGACCTACGCATGGTCGAACTTCCGCTCCGCCGACCCCGAGTGGCGCGCCGCGCTCGAGCGACGCGTCGACGAGGTCCGCGCCACGATCGACGCCACCCCCCTGCCGATGTTCGTCTCGACGCCCGACCAGCTGACCTACCTGCCGGAGGCCACCTGGCTCCCGACGGTCGTCGACGCGTCCCGCTTCGCGTCGGACCGTCCGGTGCTCGAGGGCACGGCCCCCGTGGTGCTGCACGCTCCGAGCCGTGCTGCGACGAAGGGGTCGGCGGCCATCGACGAGGTCCTCCAGCGGCTCGAGGCCGAGGGCCTGATCCGCTACCGGCGGCTGGAGGGCGTCGCGCCGGACGAGATGCCCGGAGAGGTCGCCGCCGCCGACGTCGTCGTCGAGCAGGTCGGCCTCGGCCTCTACGGCGTCCTCGCGTCCGAGGCGATGGCAGCGGGGCGGCTCGTCGTCGGCCAGGTCGGCGACGTCGTGCGCGGCCACGTCCGCGACACGACCGGTCTCGACGTCCCCGTCGTCGAGGCCGGCGCGGACACGCTCGAGGACGTGCTGCGGGCGGTCCTGGCCGACCCCGGCACGGCGCGCGCCACTGCCTCCCAGGGGCCCAGCTACGTCGCCGACGTGCACGACGGACGCCGCGCGGCCGGGGTGCTGGCCGGCTGGCTCGGGGTGCCGGCGCCGTGACGAACGACACACCCGTGGCCGGGACGGGCGGGGCTCCCGAGCGGCGTCCCCGCATCCTGCTCGTCGTCGACAACAACGTGTCCGTCGACTCGCGCGTCCAGAAGACCGCCCGGGCCGCCGCGGCCGCCGGCTACGACACCGTGATCCTCGGCCGCTCGCCGTCCGGCGGGCGGGTCGAGACCGAGATCGGCGGGGTCCGGACCGTCCTGGTGCCGGCACCGCGGCACATGGCCGCGCACCTCCTGCACGAGCCGGCTCGCGGCCGGCGCCCGCTGGCCTACCGCACCCGTGACCAGGCGCGTGACCGCAGCCGCCGCCTGAGCGAGCTCGGCGCAGGACAGCTCGACCGGATCCTCGAGCTGCGCGCCGCGTCCCCGGGTCTCGCTCGCGACGTCGAGCTGTTCCGGCTCCGCGCGCGGGTGTCCTGGCGTCAGCGGCTCCACGCGTGGCGGCTGAGCGCCTTCGAGCGCAACGTCGCCGACGTCGCGGTCAACCGCGGCCTCGTGCGGCGACCGCGCGCACGGCTCGGGCTGGCCCTGACGCCGTCGTCGACCTGGCGGCGAGTCGCCCTCGAGCTGCTCGACTACGACCTGTCCTACACCGACGAGATCACCGCGCTCGCACCCGACCTGATCCACGCCCACGACTTCCCGATGCTCGTCGTCGCCACCAACGCCAAGGCTCGCACCCAGGCCGCCGGCCGCGAGCTGAAGATCCTGCACGACGTCCACGAGTGGATCGCCGGCGCGCCGCGCCGCGATCCCGTGTGGCGCTCCGCCGTGCACCACGCCGAGCTCGAGCTGATCCCGCGCTACGACGCCGTCATCACGGTCTCGGACTGGCTGTCCGATGCGATCGCGCGCGAGTGCGGCCTGGCCGTGCGGCCGCCGGTGATCACCAACTCGCCCGAGGCGCCGAGCGAGGAGGCCGCGCGGCTGGCACCGTCGCTGCGAGCCCGCTGCGGCCTCGACGACGGCGTGCCGCTCCTGGTCTACAGCGGCACCGTGTCCGGGGTGCGAGGTCTCGCGACCGTCATCGAGGCGCTGCCGGCGCTGCCCGGCGTCCACCTCGCGATCGTGGTCGGCTCCGGTCCCAACGAGCACTACGACGGGCTCGTCGCGCGCGCCATGGAGCTCGGCGTCGCCGACCGGATGCACCGGGTGGGCTACGTGCCGCAGGAGCTCGTCGTACCCCACCTCGCGAGCGCCGACCTCGGGCTCATCCCGATCACGCACGCCCTCAACCACGAGATCTCGCTGATGACCAAGTACCGCGAGTACATGCACGCGCGTCTGCCGATCGTCGTGAGCGACGTGCGGACCATGGGCGACTTCACCCGCGAGCACGGCATCGGGGAGGTCTTCGTGGAGGGCGACACCGCCGACCTGGCCCGAGCCGTCCGAGCGGTCCTCGACGACCCGGACACCTACCGGCTGGGGCTCACGCCGGAGCTGCTCGTCGAGCACTCGTGGGCCACGCAGGCCGAGCGGCTGGTCGAGGTGTACGCCTCGCTCGTGGGTCGCCCCGGAGCCCCCGACTCGTCCGCTGCGCGGTCCGGTGGACCGGTCCAGTAGTCCGTCCGGGGTAAAGTAGGTGGAGTTTTCCACCGAAAGGTCTGGTATGACCCCCGCTCGCCAGCACTCCCCCCTGTCCCGACGCCTGGTCGCCGGCGCTGTCGCCGTCGCTGCCTGCGCCCTCGCCGCCGGTGCGCTGGGCGCGACCGCGCCCGCCGGTGCCGCCGCCCTGGTCTACGACCCGCTGACCGGCACGAAGGTCGCGGCCGTCGGCCCGGTCGTGGCCATCAAGGTGGCGAACACGCCGCAGGCACGACCGCAGTCGGGGCTCCGCTCGGCCGACCAGATCTGGGTCGAGGAGCAGGAGGGCGGCTGGACCCGCTTCATCGCGATCTACGGCTCGAGCTACCCCACCAAGGTCGGCCCGGTCCGCAGCGGCCGCGAGACGGACCTCGGTGTCCTGCCCCAGTTCGGCAAGCCGGGCCTGGCCTACGCCGGAGCCGACTCACCCGTCGCCGCCCTCATCGCCGCGAGCACGCACATCGTGGACCTCGGCAAGGACGCGCTCGTCACGGGCACCGCGATCCGCGACACGGCGTACGGCACCGACCGCACCCGCAAGATCCCCTACAACTTCTACACGAAGGCCAGCGTGCAGCGGTTCTGGGCGACCAAGGGCGGGGCGACCAAGCCCAAGCCGATGGGTTTCGTGTTCGGGAAGCCGAAGGCGGCCGGCAAGGCCGCCAAGAGCCTCAACGTCGTCTACGCGGCGCAGACCTCCCTGCAGGCAGCGTGGAACAAGTCGCTCCACGCCTGGGTGATGTACTCCGACAAGAAGATCATGGTCGACCGCGAGACCAGGAAGCCGCTCACAGCGAAGAACATCGTGGTGATGCGCGTTCCCTTCGCGCTGTCGAAGCTGGACCACTCGGCCTACCTCGTCCCGATCCTGCGGACGGTCGGCAAGGGCCAGGCCTTCGTGCTCCGTGACGGCGCGAGCTGGACCGGCACCTGGACCCGTCCCTCGCTCACGGCCGGCACCACGCTGAAGGACGCCCGCGGCAAGGTCATGACGCTGTCCCCCGGCCAGACCTGGGTGCTGCTCGTGCCGGTCGGCAAGAGCCTCACCAAGCCGACCGTGCTGCACTCGATCACCATCAGGTAGCACCACCTCCACGACGACGGCCCCCCGACCACTCGGTCGGGGGGCCGTCGTTCGTCCTGCCGTGCTCAGCCGGTGGGGCCGGCGGTGCCGGTCGATCCGGTCGATCCGGTCGGACCCGTGGGACCCGTGGGTCCGGTCGGTCCGGTCGGTCCGGTGGGTCCGGTCGGTCCGGTGGGTCCGGTGGGTCCGGTCGGTCCGGTCGGTCCGGTCGGTCCGGTCGGTCCGGTCGGTCCGGTCGGTCCGGTCGGTCTGGTCG
>DATCCY010000049.1:0-32029 GCA_036510975.1 Candidatus Nanopelagicales bacterium | reverse complement strand
CCAAAGCAACGCGATTCGCGGTGGCCCCTGCTGCGTTGCCCCACGGGTGACCCAAGGTGCCACCCCCGAACTGGAACACCGCGTCGTCGCCGAAGATGGACACCAGGGCCGGGATGTGCCACACGTGGATCCCACCTGAGGCGACCGGGAACACTCCGGGCATATGGCCGAAGTCCTGGTCGAAGAAGATGCCACGGCTGCGGTCCTCCGGGATGAACGACTCACGCATGAGGTCGATCCAGCCCAGGGTCGCCTGGCGGTCACCTTCCAGCTTGCCGACGACGGTGCCGGAGTGCAGGTGGTCCCCACCGGACAGCCGGAGGCACTTGGTGAGCACCCGGAAGTGGATGCCGTGGTAGGGGTTGCGATCGAGGACGGCGTGCATGGCACGGTGGATGTGCAGCAGCATGCCGTTCCGGCGGCACCAGTTGGCCAACGAGGTGTTCGCCGTGAACCCGGCCGTCAGGAAGTCGTGCATGATGATCGGCATGTCGAGCTGCTTGGCGAACTCGGCCCGCTCGAACATGTCCTCCACGGTCCCGGACGTCACGTTCAGGTAGTGGCCCTTGCGCTCCCCGGTCTCGGCCTGCGCCTGCTTGACTGCCTCGGCCACGAACTCGAACCGGTCCCGCCAGCGCATGAACGGCTGAGAGTTGACGTTCTCGTCGTCCTTGGTGAAGTCGAGCCCGCCACGAAGGCACTCGTACACCGCGCGGCCGTAGTTCTTCGCGGACAGGCCGAGCTTCGGCTTGATCGTGCAGCCGAGCATCGGTCGGCCGTACTTGTCCATCTTGTCGCGCTCGACGACGATCCCGTTCGGCGGTCCGCCGCAGGTCAGCACGAAGGCCAGCGGGAACCGGACGTCCTCCAGCCGGAGCGAGCGAATGGCCTTGAAGCCGAAGACATTGCCGACCAGGGAGGTCAGGACGTTGACGACCGACCCCTCCTCAAACAGGTCGAGCGGGTAGGCGACGAAGGCGTAGAACGCGGCCGAGTCGCCGGGCACCTCCTCGATGCGGTACGCGCGGCCCTTGTAGTGCTCCAGATCGGTGAGCAGGTCGGTCCACACCGTGGTCCAGGTGCCGGTCGAGCTCTCGGCGGCGACGGCAGCTGCGGCCTCCTCTCTCGGCACCCCCTGCTGGGCGACCACCTTGAAGCAGGCCAGCAGGTCGGTGTCCTTCGGCTCATAGGACGGGTCCCAGTACGTCACGGCGTAGTCCTGCACGCCTGCGGCGTACGTCTTGGCGCCCCCGGCTGTCGTGGTCATCGTTGGTGCTCCCGTCGTCTGGTGGTCTGACTCGTCGGTCCTGGCGGCCGCAGCGGTGGGTCATGCGTTCTCCTCTAGCGGGCTCTCCTTCGGTTCTCCACGAGGCGCTGGATCAAGGGCGTGAGGATGATCTGCATGGCGATGTCCAGTCGCCCCCCAGGGATGACGATCGAATTCGCCCGCGACATGAAGCTGTCGTGGATCATCGAGACGAGGTAGGGGAAGTCGATTCCTCTGGGGTTGCGGAACCGGATGACGACCATCGATTCGTCGGGCGTCGGGATGGTGCGCGCGATGAACGGGTTGGACGTGTCGACGGTGGGAACGCGCTGGAAGTTGATGTCCGTCTGGGTGAACTGCGGGCAGATGGTTCTCACGTAGTCCGGCATCCGCCGCAGGATCGTGTCGGTGATCGCCTCGTACGAGTGTCCGCGGCTGCTCTTGTCGCGGTGCAGCTTCTGGATCCACTCGAGGTTGATCACCGGGACGACGCCGATCTTGAGGTCTCCGTACCTCGCGAGGTCCGAGGCGGGGGTGGCGACCGCTCCGTGCAGCCCCTCGTAGAACAGCAGGTCGGCCTCCGGGTCGAGTGCCTCCCAGTCGGTAAACGTCCCGGCCGGCTGCCCGTACAGCTGGGCCTCGACCTCGTCGTGCACGTAGTGCCGGGTGTGGCCGGTGCCGTGCTCGGCGAACTCTTGGAAGACCTCGCCGAGCTCGTCGATCAGGTTGGCCTCGAGGCTGAAGTGGCTGAAGTGGTTGTTGCCTCGGCTCGCTTCCTGCGCGAGGGCGTCAGCCATGCCCCGGCGGTCGAAGCGGTGGAAGGCGTCTCCTTCGATGAACGCGGCTCGGACTCCTTCGCGCCGGAAGATCTGGTCGAAGGTGTTCTTGACCGTGGTCGTGCCCGCACCGGATGACCCGGTGACGCAGATGATGGGGTGCTTCACCGACATGGCCAGCTCCTCAGCTGCGGAACAGCCCGCGTTGCGAGAACAACGGGGACTCCGGATGCGTCGTCCGAGGATCCATCAGGTAGCGACGCACGCGATCCACCTTGTTGCGTGAGCCGAAGACTAGAGGTGTCCGCTGGTCGGGGGCGGCTGGTCGGAGGTCGAGGATCGGCTGGACGCCGTCGGTGGCGGTCCCTCCCGCCTGTTCGCACAGGAACGCCACCGGGTTCGCCTCGAAGACCAGGCGCACGTGCCCGTGCCGGTTGCCGGGGCGATCGTCGGCGGGGGACAGGAAGATGCCGCCGCGGAGCAGGATGCGATACGCCTCTGCCGCCAGCGAGGCCAGCCACCGCATGGTGAAGTCGCGCTCGCGCACCCCCAGGCTGCCGTTGACGAGGTCGTTGACGTAGGCCGTGATGCCTGGTCCCCAGTGGCGAGCGTTCGACGCGTCGATCGAGTACTCCTGGGCGTCCGCCGGGAGTTCCAGCCGTTCCCGGGTGCGGACGAACTCGCGGCTGCTCGGGTCGAGCGCGTAGCTGCCGGTTCCGTCGCCCCAGGTGAGAGCCATCGTCGTGCTCGGCCCGTAGACGATCAGTCCGGCCGCGAGCTGGGAGCGTCCGGGTTGAAGGAGCGCTCCCCGCGGGTCGTCCAGGGGCCCGGCGGGTGGCAGCACGGCGAAGATGCTGCCCATCGGGGCGTTGCTCTCGACGTCTGACGAGCCGACGATCGGGCACAGCGCGACGACGGGCCCGCCCCCTTGTGCCGGGCCACGGGCCGCCAGGGTCTCCTGGGAGCCCACCGCGGCGACCTCGCAGCCGGACATCGCTGCGACGAAGAGCTGCTCGGCCTGGACGTCGAGTGCCCCCGGCCGATGGCCGGCGGCGCTGCCGGTCGACGTCCGGACCGCGTCGAGGGGGCTGGTGGCGATCAGTTCGGCCAGTTGCGCGCCGGCTTCGGCCGAGGCGGCGATGACGTCGGCCAGCGCCGTTCGCCCGGGGTCTCCCGCAGACCAGTGCCGCAGCGCCGCGGCCAGCGTGTGGGGGCCCCCTGTCCCGGGGTCATCGCGCATGCCAGCAGTCTGCGGGCTGTGCGGGACGAATGAGAAGCGAATGGTCAACTGGTTCGCTGCCGGCCACCCGCATCCCGAACAGCGTGCAAATCACGAACTGGGGGCGCCTCTTGGTCGGACCGCCCCGGAGGGTGGCGTCACTCGCAGACGATGCCGTCGCCGTCCGCGTCGCGGTACCAGGCGTACTCGGGGTCCTTGCCCCGGTAGTAGGGCCCGTATCCCGCTGCCTTGGCGGCCTTGCACGTGGCGAACCTGGGGTCCACGGACCCCGCGGTGGCCGGTGGCGGGCTGGTGGTGGTCACCTTGGGGCTGGCCGTGCTCGAGGCGGCGATCGGCGGCAGCACCGTGGAGGTCGTGGGGTTGCCGCCAGTGAGCAGCGGCTGACTCGGGCAGGTCACCAGGATCTGCTGGATCGCCGTCTTCTCCGCTGACGTGACGTACAGCCCGTACTTGGCCTTCACGCTGACCTGCCGGGCCACGTAGGCGCACCGGAAGGGCTTGTTCGGCGGCAGCCAGGTCGCGGCGTCCCCGTCGCCCTTCTGCTCGTTCAAAGACCCCTTGACCGCGAGCAGGTTGAGCGGGTCGTTGGCGAAGGCGATCTTCTTCGCGTAGGGCCAGCTGGCCGCCCCGGTCACCCAGGCGTTGCCGAGGGCGACGACGTGGTCGATCTGCACCAGCGCGCTGGTGGTCGTGCCCCGGCCGAAGTTGATCGCGGTGCCGCTGTACGGATCGTGCAGGGTCCCGGTGAGCACCACGCACCCGCCGGTACCCGCCTTAACCGTCCTATTGGTCAGGTCGCGGCGCAGGATGTCGTTGCGGGTGTCACAGCCGTTGCGGTCGGTGTCGGTCCACGCCGGGCCGAACAGCGCCCTCGAGTAGCCGGTCATCGGCCCGCGGCCGGCGACTCGCAGCCCGTTCAGAGCGGCTAGCGCGGTCCCGCTGGTGGGGGTCGTCGGCGGGCCGGCGGGCAACGGTGCCGTAGATGTCGGCGAGGCGCTCATCGGGGTGGCTACCGCTGAGTCTGAGCTGGTTGAGGTTGACGCGCCGGGTGCCTGGCTGACGCCGCTGTTCGAGGTGGTCGCGGTGGGTGAGGCGCAGCTGGTCAGGACGAGCATGCCGGTGATCACCACAGCCGAAACGTTCCACGGAATTCGATGCCCCCGCGCCTGGGCCAACCGGTGGTCGACGCGCCCCAGCTCAGTGATGCTCACGTTCAGTTGCCCCCTGATCCGATCCCTGTGACGGTAGACCGGAGCTCCGGCAGACTGGGCGTGAGGTCTCGCCGGGGCATGGATCGCGGCCGGTGGCAGCAGCACGAACGACGGAGGGCGCGCCCAGTGAGTGCAACGAACCAGCTGCGCGTGGGCCCATGGAACCTGGAGAAGCACCCGGTCCGCTCGCCCCGGGGCAAGGCGCAAGGAGACGGCCGGGTGCTGAGTTCGTCGGCGTCGTAGTAGAGACGAACTCGCGGTCACCACCAACGGCAATCCCCCCACCCTGAACTCAAACTCGAGATCGAGAACTTGGCGAGTGACTTCAAGCGGCACATCCGACTGCTCCGAGACCCATGCCGCGACCCCGTGAGCATCAACGCACGAAGACTCGTCCATGCTGCCAGCAAGGCGGGTCACCCCGTGCGGTCAGCGCCGCCGGTCCTGGCCTGGACGTGTGGGGTCCGTGTGGGGTACCGCCGGACACCACCGTGTGCAACGGCTCCCGGCCCAACTTTGCCCTGCGACGTCTGCGCACGTCAGCGTACGTCTCGCACCGACCGCTCACGTTCGCTATCGCGCCGGAGCTGACTTTGGCGTTGACCCGTTTCGACGGACATCGTCGTTGTGGCGTGGTCAGGCTACTTGCTCGGTGTTGACGGGTCGTGCTCGGTGTTCCCAGGTGGCGGGGCTGAGGTAGCCCAGCGCGGAGTGGCGTCGGCGCAGGTTGTACCAGCCCTCGATCCACTCGAAGATCGCCTTGTGGGCACGGCCCCGGGTGGGCCAGGTGTGGCGGTGCAGCAGCTCGGTCTTGATGGTGGAGAAGAACGACTCGGCGACCGCGTTGTCCCAGCACACCCCGGTTCTCCCGACCGAGAGGGTGACCCCGAGATCGGCTGCCAGAGCGGCGAACTGGGCTGAGGTGTACTGCTTAGGTTCAAGGGGTCGATGCAACACCGGCTTGTTGTAACGAGGATAAGTGCCGGGCGAAGGCTTCGGCGGGAGTGCGCCATTCGAGTGTCTTGCGCGGTCGGCTGTTGAGGGTCGCGGTGACCGCGGTGAGCTCGTCGATGCTCCAGCGGGACAGGTCGGTGCCCTTCGGGAAGTACTGGCGTAGCAGGCCGTTGGTGTTCTCGTTCGTGCCGCGCTGCCAGGGCGAGTGCGGGTCGCAGAAGTAGACCTGCAGCCCGGTGTCGATCTTCAGCTGAAGGTGCTGGGCCAGTTCGGATCCTTGGTCCCAGGTCAGGGAACGACGCAGCTGGTCGGGAAGGGTCGCGAACTGCGCGGCGATGGCGAGGTTGACGGCCTGCGCGCCGTGCCCGGCAAGGGGTGGCCCGTTCTTGACCGGTTCCACGATTCCGTGGCCGTCCATCGGGGGCAGGTGCAGCAACATCGTGTACCTGGTCGTGCGTTCCACCAACGTGCCGATGGCCGACTTGTTCAGCCCGATGATGAGATCGCCTTCCCAGTGGCCGGGCAACGCCCGGTCCGCGACCTCTGCGGGCCGTTGGCTGATCTTGACCTCGTCAGTCACGAACTTCTTGCCCCGGCCCTGCGTGCGTGCCCGAGGAACCCGCAACGCCCGCCCGGTTCGAAGACAGGCACTCAGCTCGCGTTTGAGCGCGCCACGTCCCTGGACGTAGAGCGACTGGTAGATCGTCTCGTGGCTGATCCTCATCGACTCATCCTCGGGGAAGTCGACCTTGAGCCGGTGGCTGATCTGCTCCGGGCTCCACGCGGTGCCCCACCGTCGGTCCTGACGCCGGCCGTGCCGGCGCCCGATCCACGGCACGTTCGGCCCCGGGACCGGACGCCCCTCGGCGTCGGTGACGGTGCCGGACATGCGCTGCTCCACATAGTCGCGCAGCATCGGGTTCGTGGTGAGCTTGGCCGACTTGGGGCGCTTGGCAGCCTGCTGCGCTTTCCACTGGGCCACCCCGGCGCGGTAGCCCCGCTGCGAGGCGCGGGTGGCTGCGTTGCGGCGCAGCTCGCGGGAGATCGTCGAGGGATCCCGGTCGATCCGCCGGGCGATCTCACGCACCCCGTGGTCCTGCGCCTTGAGCAGCGCGATCTCCTCCCGTTCAGCAAACGACAAGTAGCGGCCGGAGGGCTCGGCGAGGCTGATCGGTGGCATCCCGCCAGCGTGTCGAAACCACCTCGTCGCGACCGGTGTCGACACGCCCACCTCGGCGGCCGCGTCCTCGCTGGTGACCCCGCGGGCGATCAACCGCCAGAACGCCCGCTCCACCGCACGAGAAGGCTCCGGCCGTCCAGGTGAACGCATCGCAGGCCGCAACGCGCGATCCGCCGCCCACTGCCGACGCCCGCCCGCCAGCTGGTCCGTCGCTGCCTGCTTCGAAGATCTTCCACGTAACGCCACGAGCCACCTCCTGATCGAGGTGTTGCGACGACCCCCGGAATTCGCCCTGACTACCGCGGTCTGAGTGGAAGATCACCCCTGGCCCGGGGTGGCGGGTTGCGACGGCGTGGGTCAGGGCCTCTGCGATCAGGTCGGTGCGCATGTGGTCGCCGGTGGCCCACCCGACGACCCTGCGGGAGTCCAGGTCGATCACGGTCGCCAAGTAGAGCCAGCCCTCCCAGGTGCGGATGTAGGTGATGTCCCCGCACCAGCGGGTGTTGATCGCGCCCGGGTCCGGGGCGAATGCGCGCCGGATCAGGTCCGGGCGTTCATCGACTCCCGGGTCGGGGATGGTGGTCCGCGTGAACCGCTTGGGTTCGCGGCCCTCGAGGCCGGCGGCGCGCATCAGCCGCGCGACCCGCTTGCGGCTGTGCCGGTGGCCCTGGTCGGCCAGTTCGGCATGGACCCGGGGAGACCCGTAGGTCCCACCGGAGCCGGAGTGGATGGTCGTGATCGCCGCGGTCAGGTCCCCGTCGTCGACCTCCCGACGTGACGGGCCGGCACGGTGGGCATAGAAGGCGGACCTGGAGACCTCCAACAGCCGGCACGCCCGAAGGACGCTGCCCGCTTCCTGCTTCTCCGCCTCGATGAACGGGTAGACGTTCACCGGGTCTCCTTGGCGAAGAAAGCCGTCGCACGCTTGAGGACCTCGACATCCTCACGAAGACTGCGGTTCTCCCGCCGCAACCTCGAGAGCTCGTCGCGCTCCGCGGTGGTCAACCCGTCACCACGGGTCCCGTCATCGAGCTCGGCCTGCTTGACCCATTCACGGACCGCGGTCTCGGTCAGATCGAAGTCCCGCGCAACCTGACCCACCGATCGGTCACCCCGGCGGCACAACTCGACGATCTCGGCCTTGAACTCCGCCGTGAACGAGCGCCGCGGACGCGGCCTCTTTCCACTCTCCTTGCGTTCCATGCTGGACATCCTCCCCGGGGCTGAACCCCAGATCCGGGATGTCCGTCAGACCGGGTCAACGCCAGTGAGCTTCCGCGCGGCTTGGACGTCATTGCGACCCGGCACCCAAGTCCGCTGGCGCTCAATGGAAGACCACATCGCCGCGACGAGATCCGGGACGCGATGCGACGCGCGGCCGCGCTGATCTGAGCCGGCTGATTGTCGTCGGGACGCAGCCATTGAGTAGGAACCCGTGCCGCGGCCGGGCGATGAGGCGGCGTCGCCGGCAGGTGAGCTACCTAGTCGCTCGTGCCACGCGGACGCTGAGGTCATCGAGTTCGTCGAGGACGGCGGCCGCCCCCCAGATCTGGTTGCGAGTGCGATCCGTCAACGGACGGAGAACTCCCGCCTTGTGCAGCCGGTCGATGGCGCTGTAGGTGCGGCTGGGCGCCGCGCCGAGGTAGCCGACCGCGTCGTCTGCGGACAGGATCGGATGGTCCAGGAGGATCGGGAGCAGTCGAGCCGCGGCGCTGTCACTCCGTAGGGTGCCGGTGAGCGCTGCCCATTCCTGTGGGATCGCCGCAAGTCGCTCGGCGGTGACGCGGGACTCGACAGCCGCGATGCGGGTCGAGAGGGCGAACGAGCTGAGCAGGTGTTCGAGCTTGCCGTCGCGGTAGTCGGTGAGCAGGTCGAAGTAGCGATCCCGGTGGGCGACCAGCGCGGTGGCGAGCGGCACGACGACGTGGGTTGTGATTCCGCGCCGCCGCAGGATCGAGTTGATCAACGCGCGGCCGATGCGTCCGTTGCCGTCGGTGAACGGGTGGATGGTCTCGAACTGGGCGTGTGCGATCGCTGCCTGCACGAGGGCCGGCATGTCGTCCCGGTTGGTGAACGTGACCAGGTCGCTCATGTAGTCCTCCACCGTGTCCGGTGGAGGAGGTACGAAGAGCGCATTTCGTGGCGAGTAGTTGCTGCCGCCGACCCAGTTCTGCATGTCGCGCAAGCGCCCTGCATACGTGTGCTCGTCGGGATCGTCGGCCATCAGCGCGGCGTGCGCGTCGGTGATGTGGGACAGCTCGAGGCGAGATGACGACGTCACGCGATCGATCATGATCGACAGGGCCCGAGTGGCCGCGACCATGGAGACGGCCGAGCTGTTGGTCTTGACACCGTGGAGTGCCCGCGCGAAGTCCTCCAGGCTCGCCTCCACCCGCTCGATCTTCGATGACGCCACCGACTCCGTACGAAGCAGCAGAACGCCCAAGGCGTGCAGAACGTCGCCGCTCGAGCTGTCGAGTGCGGTGATCTCTCGGGTCGCCTCCTCCGCATCGGCTGCCTGGCTTGCTGTGAGCGGGACGTCGCGGTCGGCGAGCAGTGGCGGGAGGGTGACGACCACCTCGGAGAACGTGCGGTCGGCTCGGGTGCCGCCGCGCACGGTTTGTCGCCATGGCCGGGTTTCGTGGGCCGCCGCTGGCCACCGTTCTGGTTCGCCGTCTCCCTGCGTGGTCATGTCGCTCTCCTCCAAGTGGGAACAAGGTAGCAGTTATTCCCACTTATGAGCAATAAACCGGAATACCGTAGGGTTGTTCAGGGTTAGGAGATCGATGGACAGGTCGAGTACAGCAAGCGCTCATGGCTGAAGTCCACGCAGGAATGTGCCCATTCGTGTCGCGGCGTCGGCCTTCACCTCGGCGAGGACGTGGGTGTAGAGGTCGGACGTGGTGGCCATGCGGGAGTGGCCGAGGACTTCCATGACGTGCGTGGGACGCATGGGTCCAAGGGCTGCGACCTATCGACGGCCGAGCGACTGTGGATCGGCCGCAGCGGTCCTGGAGGCGGCCGAGGTCTACGTGGGGATCACCACCGATCGTGCGGACCGCCCGGGGTCCTCGCCGGAGTCGGCCGCGGCCGAGCTGAGGCGCCTCAGCACGGATCGCGCGCTCGTGCACGACGCGGCCGAGGCGGTGCTCGCTGCCGCGGGGCACGACCCTCGACGCGCCCCGCGCGCGCAGAATCCCGCCAGCCTCACCGACCGCGAGATCGAGGTGCTGCGCCTGGCCGCACGGGGACTCACCGTGAACCAGATCGGCGAGACGCTCTTCCTCTCGCCGAAGACGGTCGACCACCACATCCAGCACGTCTACGCGAAGATCGGCGTCTCGACCAGGGCCGCCGCGACCCTCTGGGGCGTCCAGAACGGTGTCGTGGGCTGAGCCCCGGCACCGCACGAGTCCGCGCCGATGGGGAGTTCACCCGATGCGGTGCCGCCGTCGCGGCCGCGACCCTCGACTCGTCGACGAACGCCGAATCCCCGGCGTCGCTGAATGAGGAGGAACCGAGATGCTGCTGGCCACCACCAAGGTCGAGGACTACGACCGCTTCCTGAACGTCTTCTCCACCGACGGCGCCGAGAAGCGCCGCGAGCACGGCTCGAACGGCGCCACCGTCTTCCGTGACCCGAGCGAGGACGACCGCGTCTGGGTCATCTTCGACTTGGACGAGCAGGGCTGGGCCAGCTTCGTCTCCGACCCCGCCGTGCCCGCGATCCTGCACGCGGCCGGTCACATCGGCGCGCCCCAGGCGGCGGTGCTCGGTGGCCGGTACGACGCCTGACGCGGCAGCGACGGCCCGAGGACCGCGGATCGACCACCGCGGCGGCTCGGGCCGTCGTGCGTCCGGGTGTGCCCGCGCGGAAGCGGCGATTCACCACCCGGGTCACATCACGTGGTGATGTGCGCTCACCACCCCCATTCCTAACGTCGTGGACATCGCCAGGCACCCTGCCCGGCCCACGGACGTAGGAGCCCGACATGACCGTCACCACCTCCGGCCTCACGAAGGCCGCCGGCGTCAGCGCCGCCGTCGCGGGACTGATCTTCATCGCCGTCCAGGTCAACCACCCGGCCATGACCGTCGACTCGGTCGCAACCACCGAGTGGGTGGTGCGCAACTCGGCCAAGGTGGCCATGGCCGCGCTGGCGCTCGTCGGCATCACCGGGATGTACCTGCGTCAGTTCCGCCAGGTCGGCGTCGTCGGGCTCGTCGGCTACCTGCTCCTCGGCGCCGGCTACCTGCTCATGTTCGCCACCGAGGTCATCTCCGCCTACGTCCTCCCCGGGCTGGTCCACCTCGCGCCGGGCTACGTCAACGACCTCGTGGTCGCGGCCGCAGGTGGGTCGCCGTCCGGCGACATCGGCGCGATGAAGACCGTCCTCGCGATCACCGGCATCGGCTACATGCTCGGCGGCCTCGTCTTCGGCGTCGCGATGTTCCGCGCCCGCATCCTGGCCCGCACGGCGTCGGCGCTGCTCGCCGTCGGCACCATCGCCACTGTGTCGCTCGCGTTCCTGCCCGAGTCGTTCAACCGACCGATGGCCGTGCCGGTCGGTGTCGCCCTCGTCGGTCTCGGCTTCTCGCTGTTCCGCAACGCTCGGTCGCAGGACACCGAGCCGCTGCCGACCCTCGTTCACGCCGCGCTCGTCGAGCACGCGACCGTCTGATGTCCACTCCTCGTCCGGCCGGTCTGCTGGGGCGCCCGCCCCGGCAGGCTCGGCCGTCCCGGCAGCGCAGCTGGCCGGTGCCGCTCGCCCTGTTCCTGCTCAGCGCCGTGCCGCTGCTCGCCGGTTCGCTGCGGCTGGTGCAGCTGGTTGGCGGGCCGGCCCTCATCCCGGCCGACCACCGCTTCGCCGGCTTCCCCCTCCCGCTGATGGTGCACATCGTCGGAGCCGCGGTCTACGCGCTCGTCGGCGCGTTCCAGTTCGTCCCACGGTTCCGTCGGCGCCACCTCGACTGGCACCGCCGCGCCGGACGCGTCCTGGCGGTGGCCGGCCTCCTCGTCGCCGGCTCCGCCCTCTGGATGACGTTGTTCTACGCCGAGAAGCCGGGAACCGGGTCGCTGCTCTACGTGCTCCGCCTGGTGTTCGGCGCCGCGATGGCCGGCTGCCTGGTCCTCGGGGTCACGACCGTGCGGCGCGGCGACGTCGTCGCGCACCGCGCCTGGATGCTGCGCGCCTACGCCATCGCCCTCGCCGCGGGCACGCAGGCGTTCACGGCCGGCATCGGCGCGGCGATCTTCGGCCGGAGCCCGCTGGCGGGAGACCTCGCGCTGGGCTCGGCGTGGGTGATCAACCTCGCGGTCGCGGAGTGGGTGATCCGCCGGCGGAGCAGGTCGACGCCGCCACGTCGCCTCGACCGCGCAGCCCGCAGCGCTGCGTCCGCAGGAGCGACGTCATGACGACGAACGACCGTCGTGCCTACGAGCTCCGGGTCGCCGGTCACCTCGACGACCGCTGGTCGTCCCGGTTCGGGGAGCTCGTGATCGCCTGCGACGACGACGGCACGTGCACGCTCACGGGTCCGGTCGCCGACCAGGCACAGCTGCACGGCGTCCTGGCCCGGCTGCGCGACATCGGCGCGACCCTGCTCTCGCTGCGCCTGCTCGACGGCGACGGCTCAGCGGGAGGGCAGCAAGCCGAGCTCGCGGCCGCGGCGCACCGCGGCTCTGCGGTTGTTGACGCCGAGCTTCGTGTAGATGCTCTTGGTGTGCGTGCGAAGGGTGTTGAGCGACACGAACAGGTGCTGCGCGATCTCGGGACCATCGAGCTCGGTGTCGAGCAGATGGAGCACCTCGAGCTCCCGCGCACTGAGCGTCTCGACGACCCTCTCACCGCCTGACCCTTTCTGCGGGAAGGGATCGCCGCCGCTCGCCGGCTCGGTCGCCACGCGGCAGGCATCGCGCAGGCGGCCCGCCCAGGCTCGCGCGTCAGGCCGAGCCGCCAGCGTTTCCGTCAGTTCGGCGAGCATCGCGCCGTGACGGGCGAACGCGTACACCTGACCCTCCGGCTCTGCGAGGCCGGCAGCCCGACCTAGCAGTTCGAGCGCGCGGTCGACGTCGCCGTGACACTCGGCCACCATGGCCTGCAGCACCACGACCTCGATGACCGTGGCGAGCCGGCCGCCGGCCTCCGCGGCGGCGAGGAGCCGCACCAGCAGTGCCTCCGCGTCGAGGAGGGCGGCAGCGTCGCCGGAGCGACGGTGTCGGGCGAGCAGGATCTCGGCGAGGGCCACGTGCTCGAACTCGCGCAGGTACGACAGCTCCTGCGACGCCGCCACGTCATGGTCGTGGGCCCAGCGCTGTGCGGCGTCGAGGTCGCCGAGCCTGACCTGGAGCCTCGCTGCTGCGGCGTGCAGCGGTCGCACGTTTGGCGAGAAGTCGCCGAGGTAGACCTGCGCAGCCTCCACCACGAGCCCGAGCGCGCCGACGAGATCGCCTTCGACCTCCGCGAGCATCGCCGCTGCCGCTCGCGACCGGTACGGGTACTGCGGGAGGCCGCGCTCCTCACCGAGGCTGCGCGCGACCTCGAGCCGGTCGCGCGCCTCGTCGAGCCGACCGCACTCGAGAGCCACCTGGCTCAGACCGACGTGCATGTCGGCCACGCCGCGAGGCACGGCTCCGGCGGCGCTGGCGCGGCGGAGCGCCTCGTCGTAGCAGGCCTGCGCATCGTGCAGTCGCCCCTGGGCGATGCGGATGTCGGCCACCGTGATCGAGCAGCCGAGCATGTCCGGCACGTGCCCGGCGCGGATCAGCCCGTCGATGCACGCCAGGTAGCGCCGGTGCGCGTCGTCGAGCTCGCCACCGGCCCAGTGCGCCAGCCCGGACAGGCCGGACGCGGCCGCGCGCACGATGTCGTCGCCGGCGGTCGAGGCATCGATCGCGAGCTGGGCGTGACGGTGCGTCGATGCGACGTCGCCGGTGACCAGCGACATGCCGGCGCGGTAGAGCTCGACCCCCGCGGGCACGCGGGCCAGTTCGGCCTCGTCGACCGTGCGGATGGCCCGGGCACCCTCGTCGATCGCGATCAGCTCGCCCTGCGCAGCGGCCGCCGTTGCCGCGATCCGCGCCTCGATCGCGGGGAGCTCCCGCTCCACCTCGCGCAGCCGCGGTTCGACGTCGGCGAACTCGTTGCTGGACATCAGGGCGCCGACGAAGCCGATGGCCAGCACCGGACGTGCGCGCACCACCTCGTCGGGGAAGTCACCGAGCCAGCCGAGGACCGTGGCCTCCTGCCGATCGCGCTGCAGGGCGGGCAGGGCGGCCTCGGCGAGGTCGGCGGCCCGGTCGACGTCGCCCGCGGCAAGCGCGTGACGCACTGCGGGAACAGGTTCGCCGGTCTGGTCGTACCAGCGGCTGGCGCGCAGGTGGAGCCCCGCGACGAGGTCGGGCCGCTCGCTGCGCAGGTGCGCCTGCAGGACGTCGGCGAACAGGTGGTGATAGCGGTACCAGCTGCGCTGGTCGTCCAGCGGGACCAGGAACAGGTTCGCGCGCTCCAGCCTCTCGAGCATCGCTGCGCTGCCGTTCCGTCCGAGCACGGCGTCGCACAGATCCCCGCCGAGCAGGTCGAGGATCGACGTCCGCTCGAGGAAGTCGCGGACCTCGTCGGACTGGCGGGACAGCACCTCGTCCGCGAGGTAGTCGACGACGTGGCGATCGGTCCCCGCGAACCGTGCGATGAAGTCGCCGACGTCGTCGCGGCCCTGCATCGACAGCGATGCCAGCTGCAGCGCAGCCGGCCACCCCTCGGTCCGGGACTCGAGGGCCGACACCTCGGCAGGGTCGACGGGCAGGCCGCCGACGTCGGTCAGGTAGCTCGCCGTCTCCGCGACGGTGAAGCGCAGATCCCGGGCCCGGATCTCGACCAGCTCGCCTCGGGCCCGCAGTCGCGCCAACGGCAGGTTGGGGTCCGCGCGGGTGCTGACCACGGCGTGCAGGTTCGTCGGCCGGTGCTCGAGCAAGAAGGTCATCCCCTCGGCCACCTCGGTGCTGTCCGCGAGGTGGTAGTCGTCGAGGATCAGGTCCACCTCGGTGGGCTGGGTCCCGATCTCGTTGAGGACCGCCGTCAGCAGCGTCCGCGATGCGGGCTGGCCGGCGGCCAGCAGCGGCAGGACGCTGGCGCCGACGCCGGGTGCCGCGGAGTCCAGAGCGGTCACGACGTAGAGCCAGAACGAGCTGGCGTGGCGGTCGGAGTCGTCGAGCGACACGAACGCCACCGTGCGCGGCTCGGTCGACGCCCGCGCCAGCCAGGAGGCCAGGACGGTGGTCTTGCCGAACCCTGCGGGGGCCGAGACGAGGGTGAGCGTCGCCTCGGCACCCGCGTCCATGAGCGCGCTCAGCCGCGGACGGGGGACGAGAGCGCCGCGCAACCGTGGGGCCGAGAGCTTGGTCGCGACGAGGGTGCTGGCCATGCGGGCTCCCCTCTCGCGGCGCGGCTGACGCCTCGACCCTAACGACCCGCGGCGCGGACCCCCTCCGGCTAGGGCGTGGGCACCGCGGCGGGGCGTCGGGTACGCCGGCCCCGCGTGCGACCGACCGCCGGCAACCCGTCGCGCGCGAGCATGGTCGCCGCGAGAGCGACGAGCTCCACGTCCGCCGCGGACAGCGCCCGGTCGTGGTGCATCTCGTACTGCAGGATCAGCCCGTCCGTGGCCGCGACGATGAAGCGCGAGAGCGCGGCGACGTCGATGTCGCCGACGGTCGGGTCGGCACGGACGGCTGCCTGGAACACGTCGTGGGCGACCATCACATAGCGGTGGTACTGCCACTCGGCGAGCCACTCGAGCCCAGGCGTGCGGCGGCAGTGGATCGACAGCTCGTACTGCATGAGCTGGAGCCCGTCGTCACCGACGACGTGCTCCCAGAAGGCGTACGACGCCGAGCGGATCGCCGCCTCGAGCCCGGCGTCGGCGTCGACAGACTCGCGCAGCACCCGCTCGACCTCGCCCGTGACCGCCCCCACCACGCCGACGAGCAGCTCGTTCTTGTCGCGGGGGCCGAGCGGAGCGTCGCGACGGCGATCGGGCTGGGCTACCGGCTCGTCGACACGGCCTACGCCTACGGCAACGAGGTCGGCGTCGGTCGCGGCGTCACGGCGTCGGGAGTCGCCCGCGAGGACGTCTTCATCACGACCAAGTTCAACAAGGAGTGGCACAGCGTCGACGGGGTGGCCGACACGACGCACGCCAGCCTGCGGCGCCTCGGCGTCGACTACCTCGACCTGCTCCTCGTGCACTGGCCCAACCCGGCCGAGGACCGCTACGTGCAGGCGTGGGAGGGGCTCGTCGCGATCCGCGAGTCGGGGCTCGTGCGGCACATCGGCGTCTCGAACTTCCTGCCCGAGCACATCGACCGCATCGTCGCCGCGACCGGCGTCGTGCCCGAGCTCGACCAGCTGCAGATCAACCCGCGGTGGACTCAGCCCGAGGCCCGGGCGTACAACGTCGAGCGAGGCATCGTCACGCAGTCCTGGCGCCCGCTCGGGCTCGGCGGCGAGCTGCTCGAGCTCCCCCTCGTGCTGGAGCTCGCCGACCGCTACGGCGTCACACCCGGCCAGCTCGTGCTCGCCTGGCACGTCGCGCTCGGACTGTCGACGACGCCGAAGTCCTCGGACCCCACCCGCCTCGCGCAGAACCTGGCGGCCGCGGGCATCGTCCTCGAGGCGGATGACGTCGCGGCGCTGTCGGCCCTCGATGGCACCGAGCCGGACGTCACCAGCCCGTCGACGTTCGGCCACTGACCGGGACGGGGCACCGGGCGAGCCCGACGAACGGGATCTCGCACGGTGCCCCGGAGTGGTCTGGATCAGGCCAGGTCGAAGCGGTCGAGCTCCATGACCTTGGTCCACGCCGCGACGAAGTCGCCCACGAACTTCTCCTTGGCGTCGTCGCTCGCGTAGACCTCGGCGAGCGCGCGCAGCACCGAGTTCGAGCCGAACACGAGGTCGACCCGGCTGCCGGTCCACCGCACGTCGCCGGTCGCGCGGTCGCGGCCCTCGAAGGTGTCCTCGGCCTCCGACGTCGCGCTCCACACCGTGCCGAGGTCGAGCAGGTTGACGAAGAAGTCGTTGGTGAGCACGCCCACCCGCGACGTGAGGACCCCCTGCCGGGAACCGCCGTGGTTCGCGCCGAGCACGCGCAGACCGCCGACGAGCACGGTGGTCTCGGGCGCGGTCAGCGTGAGCAGCTCCGCCCTGTCGACGAGGAGGAACTCCGCGGGCCTCGTGCCGCCCTTGCCGGCGTAGTTGCGGAACCCGTCGGCGGCGGGCTCGAGGACGGCGAACGACTCGACGTCGGTCTGCTCCTGCGTCGCGTCGGTGCGGCCAGGCGTGAACGCCACCGACACCTCGACGCCGGCGTCCTTCGCCGCCTTCTCGACCGCTGCGGAACCACCGAGCACGACGAGGTCGGCGAGCGAGATCTGCGCCCCACCGGCGGCGTTGAACTCGGCGGCGATGCCCTCGAGGACGCGCAGCACCTTGGCGAGCTGCGCGGGCTCGTTGACGTCCCAGCCGCTCTGCGGCGCGAGTCGGACGCGGGCACCGTTGGCGCCGCCGCGCTTGTCGGTGCCGCGGAACGTCGACGCCGACGCCCACGCCGTCGAGACCAGCTCGGACACCGAGAGCTCGGAGCCGAGGATCGCGGTCTTCAGCGTCGCGATGTCGGCGTCGCCGACCACGGGTGCGGTGACTGCCGGGACCGGGTCCTGCCAGATCAGCTCCTCGGAGGGGACCTCCGGGCCGGCGTAACGGGCGATGGGACCCATGTCGCGGTGGGTGAGCTTGAACCAGGCGCGCGCGAACGCGTCGGCGAACTCCGCCGGGTTCTCGTGGAACCGGCGCGAGATCGGCTCGTAGGCCGGGTCGAAGCACAGCGACAGGTCGGTCGTGAGCATCACCGGCGGGTGCGTCTTGGTGGCGTCGTGCGCGTCGGCGACGGTGCTGGCCGCCGCCGGGTCCGTCGGGATCCACTGCTGCGCCCCGGCCGGGCTCGTCGTGAGCGTCCACTCGTAGCCGAACAGGGTGTCGAAGAAGCTGTTGTCCCAGGCCGTGGGAGTGGGCGTCCAGGTTCCCTCGAGTCCGCTGGTGATCGTCGAGTCGCCGTTGCCGGTGCCGAGCGAGTTCTTCCAGCCGAGACCCTGCTCCGCGAGCGGCGCGGCCTCCGGCTCGCGGCCGACGTACTGGTTCGGGTCGCCCGCACCATGGGTCTTGCCGAAGGTGTGGCCGCCGGCGATGAGCGCGACGGTCTCCTCGTCGTTCATCGCCATGCGTGCGAACGTCTCGCGGATGTCGTGCGCGGCGAGCAGCGGGTCGGGGTTGCCGTTGGGGCCCTCGGGGTTGACGTAGATCAGACCCATCTGGACCGCGCCCAACGGGTCGGCGAGCTCGCGGTCACCGCTGTAGCGGGCGTCGCCGAGCCACTCGGCCTCGGCGCCCCAGTTGACCGGCTCCGGCTCCCACACATCGGCGCGACCGCCGCCGAAGCCGAAGGTCTCGAAGCCCATCGACTCGAGCGCGCAGTTGCCGGCGAGCACCATGAGGTCGGCCCACGACAGCGCGCGGCCGTACTTCTGCTTCACCGGCCACAGCAGGCGACGCGCCTTGTCGAGGTTGCCGTTGTCCGGCCAGCTGTTGAGCGGGGCGAAACGCTGCTGGCCGGCGCCCGCGCCGCCACGCCCGTCGCTGATCCGGTAGGTGCCGGCGCTGTGCCACGCCATGCGGATGAACAGCGGGCCGTAGTGGCCGTAGTCCGCCGGCCACCACTCCTGCGAGGTGGTCATCACGGCACCGATGTCGGCCTTCACGGCGCCGAGGTCGAGAGCTGCGAAGGCCGCGGCGTAGTCGAAGTCGGCGCCCAGCGGATCGCCCGCCGGGGAGTTGCGGTGGAGCACGGAGACGTCGAGCTGGTCGGGCCACCAGTCGCGGTTGGAGGTACCTCCGGGCGCGTGCACGACGGGGCAGCCGCCGGTCTCCTCGTTCATGTCTCCTACGACTGCGTCATGACTGTCAGACATGGTGTTCCTTCCGGGGCCTGGCGGTTCAGCGGGTGATCGGGCGTGGTAGGCCTTGCGGCTCAAGGCCGTTCGGCGGTGGAGCAGGCGGGGCACAGGCCCCAGTAGGTGACCTCGGCCTCGTCGATCGTGAAGCCGTGGTCGTCGGACGCGATGAGGCAGGGAGTGTCGCCGACGGCGCAGTCGACGTCGGCGATCGAGCCGCAGGAGCGGCACACGACGTGGTGGTGGTTGTCGCCGACCCGCGACTCGTAGCGCGCGACAGAGCCGGACGGCTCGATGCGACGGATCAGCCCGGCACCGGTGAGCGCGCGGAGCACGTCGTAGACGGCCTGGTGCGAGACCTCACCGAGGTCCTCGCGGACGGCGCGGATGACGGTGTCGGTGTCGGCGTGCGGGTGCGCGTAAAGGGCGCTCAGCACGGCCACGCGCGGACGCGTCACGCGCAGCGCGGCACCGCGCAGCGCGTTCTCGACGTCCGTCGTCGTGGGCACCGGCCGAGTCTCGCGGTTTTTCTGGAATCAGTCAAGAGAAGGCGACCTGACCTCGGCGGCCGGGGTTGGAGGCGGCCCGGACCAGCGAGCGCGGGCGGTGGCTGCCCGACGAGGGCGCTGTCAGGACCAGCGGCGGAGGGCGGAGCAGCTCGGAGATCGGTCGGGACCACCAGCGGGGCGCCGCCCGCCGGGGCCGGGGGTCGTCGAGCGTGGGTGGGTCCTGGCCGCCGATGGCGGCCACCGCGCTCGCGACCACGGCCGACAGGTCCGCCCGGGCGGACGCCGCGTGCGCGGGCCACTCGTCCCAGGACGAGACGAGGGCGTCCGCGTCGACCCACACCAGCGAGGCGCGCGGGTACTCGGGCCGGGTCGCCGTGGCGGGCACGCCGTCCGGCAGCAGGACGAGCACGTGGTCGCGCGGCCCGCGCGACATCACACGGGTCGGGACGGCCGCGCGGAACCACGGACCGGGCGTGGTCGGGTAGGCGTACGTGCGACCCACCCGCAACTCATGAGCGCGCATGGAACCTCCCCGGTCCAGGACACCTGCCCTCGTGTTGTCGGCCGGGTCGAGAGCGGATGTTGAGCAACGGCCCCGGATGTCACCCCAACGGGCGCTCAACCCGGCGTCGGGGAGGTCCAGCGCCTTTCGTGTGGCCGGCGAGGACCCGGTGAGCGACCGGGGAGTCGTCGTACGTCGTGGCCCTCGGTGCGCGGCGGCGTCCGCCCTTGACCGCGGGTCGGGAATTCGCCGCGCGTTCACCGCGTTGTGACGCCCGCGGAACGTTCGCGGCACGGCGAGGGGTAGCCTCGCTGCTCCAGGTAGATCGAACCCACCACGTGGGAGGACGGCGAGGGCTCATGGCCACCGACTACGACGCTCCCAGGGACGCAGAGGCGACCGCTGCGGAGCAGACCGCGAGTCTCGACGCGCTGCGCGCGCAGGCTCCCGTCGCGACGGTCACCGTCGACGACGAGGCGAACCTGCTGGAGGACCTCGAGCTGCCTGGTGCCGACCTCTCGCACGAGGTGCTGGCCGTCGACGTCGTGCCCCAGATGGCTGACGAGTTCCGCTGCGAGCGCTGCTTCCTCGTCGTGCACCGCTCTCGTCGGGCGAAGCCCGGCGTCGACGTCTGCGTCGACTGCGCCTAGCGCTGCTACAGCGGCTTGAGCCGCTGGTCCATCGTCTTCACGCGTCGGACGGCGTTGTCACCCTCGCCGAAGTCGACGAGCACCGAGGTGTGCTCCACCCGCACGATCGTGCCCAGGCCGTGGGAGTCGTGCGTCGCGCGCTCGCCCACCACCCAGTCGTGCGGGATGAAGGGCGGCGGAACCGGGCGGATGACCCCGTGCCTGACGACCGGCGGCTTCGGGGGTTTGTCCATGTCCCCACCCTCTCACGCGGACACCGCGAGATGCTCCGGTCAGGTCCGCACTGTCTATGCTCCTACCTCGCGGCAGGCCGATTGTGACCCGGTGCGCGGACCAGGGAGCGTGCGATGAAGGCATGGCAGGTGACGGCGCTCGGTGAGCCTGCCGAGGTGCTCCGGCTCGGCACGGTCCCCGATCCCGCGCCCGATCCCGGACAGGTCGCCGTGCGGGTGCGCGCGACCGCGGCCAACTTCCCCGACGTCCTGCTCTGCCGCGGTCAGTACCAGGACCGCCCGGCGCTCCCGTTCACTCCCGGCATCGAGCTGTGCGGCGAGGTGCTGGCGCTCGGCGACGACGTCGAGGGCCTCGCGGTCGGCGACCGGGTGCTCGGTGGCGCCGTCATCCCGCACGGCGGATACGCGGAGCAGTCGCTGATGCTCGCGACCGACACGTTCCTCGCCCCGGCGTCCCTCGACGACGCCGAGGCGGCCGCGCTCCACGTCGCCTACCAGACCGGCTGGTTCGGGCTGCACCGTCGCGCGGCGCTGCAGCCGGGCGAGACGCTGCTCGTTCACGCCGGCGCCGGTGGTGTCGGCAGCGCCGCGATCCAGCTCGGCCGGGCCGCCGGCGCACGCGTGATCGCCGTCGTGGGCGGGCCGGAGAAGGCCGAGGTCGCGCGCGGTCTCGGGGCCGACGTCGTCGTGGACCGCACGTCCGAGGACTTCGTCACCGTCGTCAAGGACGTCACCGGCGGGCGCGGGGCCGACGTCGTGTTCGACCCGGTCGGCGGCGACGCCTACCAGGGGTCGGCCAGGTGCGTCGCCTTCGAGGGCCGCATCCTCGTGGTGGGCTTCGCCGGCGGGCAGGTCCCGTCTCCGGCGCTCAACCACGCGCTGGTCAAGAACTACTCGATCGTCGGCCTGCACTGGGGCCTCTACCGGTCGAAGGCCGTCGAGCTCGTCCGTGAGTGCTACACCGAGCTCGTCCGCCTCGCCGACGCCGGACTGATCTCGCCGTTCGTGAGCGAGCGGGTGGGTCTCGACGACGTGCCCGACGCCCTGACCCGCCTCGGTGCCGGACGCACTGTCGGTCGGGTCGTCGTCATCCCCTGAGGCCGGCGCCGTTTTCGGCGTGGGCGCTCGCGCGGGTGAGGATGTCCCCCGTGGGAGCGCTGGCGCACGGTGGAGCGGCCGCCTGGGTGGCGGCCGTCCTGATCTGGCCGGTCGTGTCGATGCTGCCCGGCTACCTCGTGGTCACCGCACTCGAGCCGAACCGTCGCACGATCGAGCGGTGGGCGGTCGCGCCGCTCGTCTCGATCGCGCTCCTGTTCGTGCCGGCCGTCTGGGTCGACCTGGTGCGTCCGGGCTGGGGACTCGCGGTCGCGGCCGTGGCGCTCGTCCTGAGCTCGGTCGCCTCGCTCGTGGTGCTGCGGCGTCGCGGCGTGGCCTTGCTCGGGATGCCGCGGCCGTTCCCCCGCCCGCTGGCCGCGCTCGTCGTGATCATGGTGCTGGCGTGCGCGCTCGGTGCTGCCGTCGTGCTGCGCTCGCCAGGCGGGCTCGACACGGTCGTCCCCAACGACGACGGCAACGGACACGGCTGGTTCGTCACCCGGATCCTGCTCACCGGCTCAGTCGACCCCTCGACGGTCACCACACTCGATCCGCTGGTCGCGCACGGGGGCGGCTTCTACCCGCTGGGCCTGCACCTGCTCGCGGCCCTCGCCTCGGCCGCGAGTTCCGTCCCGGCCGCGCTGGTGGTCGTCGGTGTGCTCGCGTCGGCGGTGTGGGCGCCGCTGGCCGTCTTCGCCCTCGGGCGGCGGCTCGCGGGTCCTGTGGTCGGCGTGGTGGCGGCGGGTCTGCTGGCGCTGGCGACACCCTGGTTCCCGTACGCCCAGATGGCGTGGGGTGGCTGGACCCTGATCGTCGCGGTGGCCCTCGTCCCCGCCGCCGTGCTCGTGGTCCTCGACCTGCGCGGCCCACGGGGCCTGCCGGTGGCTGTGCTCGCCGTGGCGGGACTTCTCGTGGAGCACGTCTCCGAGGTCGTCGTCGTCGGGATCGTCGTCGCGCTCACAGTGCTGCTCGACCGTGCCCGGCGCACCGATCTCCTCCCGCGGGTGGGCTGGCTGGTCGTCGCGGGCGCAGTTGCCGGTGTTGCCGCGGTCCCGATGCTGCGAGGCATCGGCGCGGCCGCCGCGGTCGGCCAGGTGGACTCGACGCAGATGGGTGCGCTCGAGGCGCTGCGCGAGGTGGTGCGCAAGCCGCTCTTCGGGTTCGAGGGACCCGAGCCGGTTGCGGCCGTGCTGCTCACCCTCTGGGGAGTCGTGTCCCTCATCCTCGTCCTCGGGGGCAGCGTGCTGCTCTGGCGTCGTCCAACGGCACGCGGCGTCGTCCTGTCCGGGTGGCTGTTCGTGGTGCTCGCGTTCCTGGCCTACACCGGCCGAGCGGGACTGCTCACGCTGCCGTGGTACGGCAGCGGCAACCGGCTGCTCGTGCAGGCGACCGCCCTGGCGGTGATCCCCACGGCCGCTGCCGTGGTCGCGCTGGTGCCGCGGGTTCGGCGCAGCGGCGGTGCTCTCACCTCGGTGGTCGTCGTGGGCGCTGTGGTGGTGGGGTTCATGCTCGTGGCGCGCACCGTGCAGGCGGGCGACACGTCGTTGCGGCGGGCCCTGGTCACGAGCGACCACGTCGCTGCGTTCCGCTGGCTCGACGCCAACTCGGTTCCCGGCGAGCGGGTCCTCAACGACCCGAGGGCCGGAACCGTCTGGCTCTACGAGTCGACTGCCGGGGCGGTCGCCCCCGTGTTCGGTCCGAAGCACGACTGGCGGGCCGATCCGGTCTGGTCCGGACGGGTCTACCTGCAGGATCACCTCACCGACGTCGCCACGGATCCGCGGGTCCGCGAGGAGGCGGCGGCCGCGCACGTGCGCTACGTGCTCGTCGCACCCGCGGTCGTGCCGGGCGGCACGCCCACGCTGGACCCGGCGGCGATCGCCGCCACGCCCGCCCTGCGGGAGGTCTTCCGCAGCGGCGACGTCCGGGTCTACGAGCTGCCTCGCTGATCGCCGTCACGGCGTAGGTGGCCAGCCACGCGGGCCGATCAGCCCAGGCTCAGGCCCTCCAGCGAGGCGGAGGGCTCGATGTCGGGCAGCTTCACCATGCGGAAGGCGTTGATGAGCCCGAGCAGGCAGGCGAGCACCGGCACGAGCATCGCCACCTGAAGCGACCGGGCCCGAGCCTGGTCGTTGATGGCGATGATGTCCGCCTGGACGGCCGGGGGTTCCGCGGCGATCAGAGCGGTCAGCTGGGTGTCGCTGACGATCTCGGCGTTGTCCTCCAGGGCTGTCGAGATGGTCTGCTTCTGGCTGTCCGGGATGACCGTGCTGGCATTGGTCAGCGCGGTGAACGACAGCGAGAGGGTGGCCAGCATGATGCCGCCGGCGACGGCCAGGCCGAAGGAGAGGCCGAAGTTGCCGCCCGCTGAGTTGACGCCCGCAGCCTCGCTGGCGCGCTCCTCCTCGATGGGCGCCAGGGTGTAGTTGTTCAGCTGCGAGACCAGCAGCCCGAGCCCGCAGCCGGCGATGAGCAGCGGGATCGCGAGTACCCAGGCGCCCTGGGTCGACTCGGCGCGGGGGACGACGGGGATGACGAGCGCCATTCCCACCAGGGCGAGGGCGAAGCCGGCGCGCACGATCACAGCGGGACGCCGCCTGCCCGCACGACGGCCGGCGAGGAGCGCCACGACGAACATGGACAGCGACAGCGGGGCGATCGCGAGGCCCGCCTCGAGCGCGTTGTACTCCAGCGCGATCTGCAGGAAGATCGGGATGACGATCATGGCCCCGCCGAGCGCGATCTGCTGCAGCATCTGCTGCGTTATCCCGATCCGGAAGTGCGGCGAGTCGAAGAGGTTCGGGTCGAGCAGGAACGGCTTCCCGTCGCGCTTGCGACGTACCAGCCACTTGGCCAGGGAGAACAGTCCTACGGCGCCGACGGCGATGAGCGCCAGCACGGCTTCTCCGCCCTCCTGCCACACCAGGATGCCGAGCACGACGCCACCCATGCCGACCACCGACAGGGTGGCTCCGACCACGTCGATGCTGCGGTCGCCGGTGTAGGGAACGTCCTTCACCAGCCGGATCCCGGCGAGCACGACCGCGATGATCACGACCTCGAGCGCGAAGTTGATCCGCCACGACCAGTAGGTGGTGATCACGCCACCGATCAGCGGACCGATCGCCGCGGCTATCGCCATGGAGGCGCCGACGAGCGCGTAGACCTTGGCCCGGGCCGCGCCGTCGAAGTTGCCGTGGATGAGCGACTGCATCGCCGGCAGCAGCAGAGACGCGCCGAGCCCGCCGATGACGGCCCAGAAGACCACGATCGCCATGACGCTCTGCGCGACGGTCATGGCCAGCGCTCCGACGGCGTAGGCGACCAGGCCGATCACGTAGGCCTTCTTGCGTCCGATCAGGTCGCCCACCTTGCTGTTGATCAGGATGAAGGCGGCCGACACGAGCGCCTCGAGGGCGATCGCCGACTGCACGCTGCTCACCGTGGCGCCCAGGCTCTCGGCCACCGCCGAGATCGAGACGTTCATGATCGTGGTGTCCACCACGAGGACGAACATCGCCATGGCCAGCAGGAGGGGCAGGTAGCGGCTGGGCGTCGCCGTATCGGGGACCAGAGCCGCTTCGGGTGCGGGGACCTCATCCGTGGTGCCGGGACCGGCTCCGTCGTCGGATGCCATGAGATCGCCTCGCTCGGTCGGGACGCGTGGCGGACGCGGTACGGCTCGACCGCGCGCTGACGCACACGCCCACGGGGTCAGGCATAGCACCGCACGCCCCGAGGTCTCCACACGGAGCAGGACGCGATCGACGAACGCGGGTCAGATCGGATCCGATCCGGCTCCCCCCGCCGACGGTCAGGCGCGGAGCTCGCGGAGGACCGCGGTGAGGGTGGCACCGAGCGGCTCGTCGAGCTTGAGGACGGCGACGTCGTCCCCGCGGGTCGGGCCGTCGTTGACGATCGCCACCGGGATGCCGGCGTTCGCCGCGCGGACCACGAAGCGTCGCCCCGAGAAGACGTGCAGCGACGTGCCGAGGACGAGCAGGAGCCGGGCTCGGTCGACGAGGGCGTACGACGCCTGGATGCGATCGACGGGCACGCTCTCGCCGAAGTAGACGACGTCGGGCTTGAGGAGTCCCCCGCACGCCTCGCAGTCCACGACGACGAAACCGTCGAGCCGGTCGTCCGGGAGGTCGACGTCGCCGTCGGGGTTCACCGCGGTCAGCGTCGCCCGCCACCCGGCGTTCGCGGCATCGAGCCGTTCGCGCACGTGCGCCCGGCTCACCGTGACGCGGCAGGCCAGGCAGACGACGCGGTCGAGCCGACCGTGCAGGTCGACGACCTCGATCGACCCGGCGGCCTGGTGCAGCCCGTCGACGTTCTGCGTGACGGTACCGACGACGAGCCCGTGCTCCTCGAGGGCCGCGACGGCGCGATGTCCGTCGTTCGGCGTCGCGCTGCGCATGAGCGTCCAGCCCACGTGGCTGCGGGCCCAGTAGCGACGGCGGGCGACGGGGTCGCCGAGGAACGCCTGGTAGGTCATGGGCGCGTGGCGTCGCAACGACGCTCCCGACGGTCCGCGGTAGTCCGGGATGCCCGACTCGGTCGAGATCCCCGCGCCGCTCAGCACGACGACGCCGCCCGGCGCCACGAGGTCGGCGAGGGCGCTGGCCCCGGGCCCGGTCGAGGTCACGGGCCCTTGTGCTCCTGGACGACGTTGCCGCCGTCGACGACGAACGTCTGCCCCGTGACGTAGGAAGCCTCGGTGCTCGCGAGGAAGCCGACGACGGCCGCGACCTCGTCGGGAGTGCCGGGGCGGCCCACCGGGGTGTAGCCGCCGGCGACGATCTCGTCGGGCTCCGACGACCCGGTCAGGATCCAGCCCGGCTGCACCGAGTTGCATGTGATGCCGTGCGGCCCCTCCTCGATCGCGACCGTGCGCATCACGGCGTCGAGGGCGCCCTTGGCCGCGGCGTAGGCGCTGCTGCCGGAGGCCGAGACGACCGGACCGGTGACCGACGAGACCATGACGATCCGGCCGCTGCCGGCCGCGCGCAGACGTGGGATTGCGGCCCGCGTCACGTGCACCGCGGTCATGAGGGTGATGTCGAGCTGCTGGAGCCAGTCCTCGGGCGCCTGGTCGAGCAGCGTCCCGGACGACAGCGCGACGCCCGTCTGGGCCATGCCTGCGTTGTTGACCACGACGTGCAGGCGGCCGAGCCGCTGCACCGCCTCCTCGACGAGGTCGCCCGCGGCCTCGTGGTCGGTGAGGTCCGCGATGAGCCCGATCGCGTCGTGGCCCTCGGCCACGAGCTCACCCACCCGGTCGAGCACGCGCGGTGTCGTCGCCGCGAGTGCGACGCGGGCACCCTGGCGCGCGAGCAGCCGCGCGATCGCCACACCGATGCCGTCGGGTGCCCCGGCGCCGGTGACCAGGGCCCCGCGTCCGGCGAGCGAGTACGGCGCCACCACGGACCACACCGTAGCCGGGCGGCGGCGCGGACGGTCGCGCGAGCCGCACGTAGGCGCCGGGTCAGACCCGCTGGAGCAGGTCGCGGGTGAGGTCGTCGATGCTCGGCGCACCCAGCAGCGACATCGCCATGGCGAGCTCCGTGGCCAGCATCTCCACCAGGTGCCGCACGCCCGCGGCGCCGTAGGTCGAGAGCCCCCACAGGACCGGCCGACCCACGAGCACGGCCGAGGCACCGAGGCAGAGAGCGGTCGCGATGTCGGTGCCGCGGCGGATGCCGCCGTCGACCAGCACGGGGACGTCGCGCCCGACCTCGTCGACGACGGACGCGACGACGTCGGCCGTCGCCGGCACGGTGTCGAGGTTGCGCGCGCCGTGGTTGCTCACGATCACCGCCGCCGCGCCCGCGTCGACCGCGCGCCGCGCGTCGTCCGCGCGCAGCACTCCCTTGACCAGCACGGGAACGTCGTAGCGGTCCACGAGCGCGGTGACGTCGGCCGGCGTGACGTCGTTCGCGAGGTGCGGGTTCCACACCCGGCGGTGCGGGGGCAACGGGTCCGCTGCGGACGCGAGGTGCGCGAGGTTCGGGAAGGTGACGCCGTGCGCAGCGCCGAACGTGTCGCGCTTGTCGCGGTCGCGGGCCCCGAGCGAGGGCGTGTCGACGGTGAGCAGGAGCGCGGCGGCACCGGCGGCGACCGCGCGGTCGAGGTAGACGTGCGAGAGCGACCGGTCGCGCTGCAGGTAGACCTGCATCCACCAGGGAACGGCGTAGGACGCGGCGGCGGCACCGAGGTCGTCGGCGAGCACGGAGCCGAGCGAGCTCAGGGTCATCACGGTCCGGGCTGCCGACGTGCCGGCGAGGGTCTCGAGCTCGGCGTCGGGGTGGTAGCGCACGTGGGTCGCCGTCGGCGCCACGAGCACGGGGTGCGGCAGGGCGAGACCGAGCAGGGTCGTCGTGGTCGAGAGAGCGGAGACGTCGACCATCGAACGGGGCCGCAGTCCGTGCCTGCTCCAGGCGACGTCGTTGTCCGCGAGCGTGCGCTCGTCGCC
This sequence comes from Candidatus Nanopelagicales bacterium, assembly GCA_036510975.1. Lineage (GTDB taxonomy): Bacteria > Actinomycetota > Actinomycetes > S36-B12 > CAIYMF01 > Longivirga. The sequence goes on along the minus strand of DATCCY010000049.1, from coordinate 3,927 downwards.
CGCCCCGCCGGCGACGTAGTCCCACACCGGACCGGCCAACCGCTGCGCGGCGAGCGGCTCGAGGTCGTGGACGGAGACGACACCGTCGGCTGCGGGGTCGCCCGACCCGACCGGCTGCCATGGTGTCACCTCGGCACGGTAGCGCCGGGCACGGTGTGGCGCAGGGGTCCGGCCGGAAGCGTGATCGCGCAGGCGACGACCCACGGGGTGCGCGCGACCTCGGTCGCGCCACGGCTCAGGTCAGGTCGCTGGCAGCGATGGCCGGCGAGGCGGCCGGCTCGGCCGTCTCGGTCGCGACCAGGGCGGGCGAGCCGGCCAGCGAGGACTCCTGGCCCGACGCCGTGGCCTTCGACCGTCGTCGCTCGCGCCACAGGTCGAAGGCCTGCAGGCCGTAGACCACGGCGACGACGTACGCCGCGCCGATGATGCCGTCGACGACGTAGTGCTCGCCGCCGTAGACGAGCACCAGCAGCATCACGATCGGGTAGGCGACCAGCAGCGGTCGGGCCCAGGCGCGGTGCCGTTCCGGGATGCGGGGGAAGAACCACACCGCGATGAGGACCGCGAATCCGGTGTGCAGGCTCGGGATCGCGGCGACGTCGTTGCTCACCGAGGCGCCGTTGTCGATGAGCTGGCGGGCCCAGTGGATGCCGAGCCCGTCGAGGCCCCGAGTGGCGATGCGCTCGACCGACGGGAGGTAGCCGTCCTTCGCGGCGTACCACGGCGGGGCCGAGGGCAGGATCGCGAAGGTGATGAGGCCGGCGAAGCAGAGCACGACGAGCGCCCGCACCCAGAGGAACCACTCGTGCCTGTCGCGCATGTAGAGCACGGCCGCGATGACCCAGGCGGCCAGGAAGTGGCTGACGTAGACCAGCGACGCCACCGAGTCGTACCAGTGGACCGTCGACGCGTCGTAGAAGTGCTGCTGCAGCCAGACGACCGGGACGGTGCCGAGGAACAGCGTGCGGTCCCAGTCGATCTGCGGCGTCTCGAGGATCGGCCGGTCCAGGAACGTGGCCAGGTGGCGGGAGAAGTCGTAGAGGTAGAGCACGACCATGAGCGGGACCCAGTCGAGGAAGACACGCTTCACGGAGCCGAGCGGACGGCCGACGCTGGCGGCCGCGAGCCCCGACAGGATCCAGAGGCTCATGTTCAGCCGGTCGAACGGGAACCCCTGGGTGATGCAGAACCACACCAGCCCCACGGCCCACACGCCGACGGCGATGCGTCCGGCCGTGCGGCGTCGCGGTGAGACCTCGACCACGTCTGGAGCGGACGGGACGCGGATGTCGGTGATGGTCCCGTTCCCTTCTCGAGCCCTGACGTCAGTGCCCGCAAGGGTATCCGACAAATCCGGGCCGCCCGCGCGAGGCGAGCGTGCGCCCGGACCCGTCAGCCGACAACGCGGAGCCGGTCCAGGAGGGTGTCGAGGCGCGCGAGGTCCGTGGCTGAGAAGCCGGCGAAGACCTCGCGCAGGGCTCTGGTGTGGCTGCGCAGGGCCGGGGCGAGCGCCGCACGGCCGGCGGTGGTGATGGCGGCGTACAGCACGCGCCGGTCGGTGGGGCAGGGCTGGCGCTCCACGTGCCCGGCGTCCGTCATCCGGTCGATCAGCCGCGTGACGCCGCCCGTGGTGAGCGCGAGCTGGTCGGACAGCTCCCCCATGGTGAGCCGGCCGTCGATGCTGCGGGACAGACGAAGGAGCACCTCGAACCAGGTGAGCGGGAGGTCGTCGCTGGCTGCGAGGTCGCGACCGAGGCGGTCCTCGAGCCGGTGCGTGGCCTCGAGGAGGCGTCCGAAGGTGGTGACGAGCGGGTCGTCGATCGCCGAGGTCCTGGCCATGGCATTAGCTTATCAGTCAGATAGTGACAATGCAGGAATGCATCGGCTACGGTCGTCGGTGCCTGGTTGAACGGTCAAGGACAAAGGGAGTCACCAGATGAGCATCGCCGCGGTCCGCCTCAACCACGCCGTCCTGTACGTCGCCGAGCTCGAGCGCTCGATCGCCTTCTACCAGGCGGCGTTCGGCATGGAGGTCGTCGCCCGTGAGCCCCGCGCGAACGCAGCGTTCCTGCGCCTGCCGCGATCGGGCAACCACCACGACCTCGGGCTCTTCGGCATCGGCACCTCTTACGGTCCCAAGCGTCCCGGCATCGGTCTCTACCACCTCGCCTGGCAGGTCGACACGATCGACGAGCTGGCGCAGGCGCAGGTGACGCTGGCCGAGCTCGGCGCCCTCGTCGGCGAGTCGAGCCACGGAGCGACGAAGAGCCTCTACGGACAGGACCCCGACGGGCACGAGTTCGAGGTGCAGTGGATGCTCCCCCGGGCCAGCTGGGGCGAGTTCGAGAGCTCCGCGCCCATCGAACCCCTCGACCTCCGTGGCGAGCTCCAGACGTGGACAGGGGTACGCACCGCCGACGAGCTGCGCCCGATCGAGCCGACCTCGTGAGCACGTTCGGCCCGGCCGTCGTCGCGAGGACAGGGTCCGATGACCCGGCCTCGCCGCTCGTGGTCCTGCTGCACGGCCGCGGGTCGAACGAGGGCGAGATCCTCTCCCTGGCCGCCCACCTGCCCGCGGGTCCGTCGTACGCCGCGGTGCGCGCGCCGATCGCGGAGGGCGGCGGCTTCGCGTGGTTCGCCAACCGCGGCGTCGGACGCCCGGTGGCGGAGTCGCTGCGCACGACGACGGACTGGTTCCGCGGGTGGCTGGTCCAGGCCGCGCCCTCGGAGCGCCCCGTGCTGCTCGTCGGCTTCAGCGGTGGAGCGGCCTTCGCGGGCGGCCTCCTGCTCGACGACCCGGATCGCTGGGCGGGTGCGGCGATCCTCTACGGCACGATGCCGTTCGATGCCGGCCTGCCGACGACGCCGGGGCACCTCGTCGGCGCGCACGTGCTCGTCGCCCAGGGCGACGCCGACACCGTGATCCCTCGCGAGCTGCTGGACCGCACCTGGTCCTACCTCGTCGAGGACTCGGGAGCCGACGTGACCTCGCGCCGCGACCCCGGCGGCCACGCAATCACGCCCGGGACGCTCGCCGAGCTCGGCGCCTGGGTCACGACCACGCTGGCCTGACCCCGGCAGCCGTCGACGCCTGAGCGCCGGGGGCGCCATCCCTCGGGTCTGTCGGTCGGGTCACCCGGTCGGGGCGTTGTCCGTCCGGAGCGCGGGGAGGGCGGCGCGGCGCCGCAGCAGCTCGGCGTCGGCGATGCGTACGCCGCCACGGAACAGGGTCACGGCACCCTGCGCCTCGAGCTTCTTCAACGACTGGTTCACCGTGGGTCGCGTCGCACCCGCGAGGTCGGCGATGTCCTGCTGGGTGAGCGGCAGCTCGGTGCCGGGCACCGGCCCGCCGTGCAGCGCCGCCAGGGTCCAGATACGACGCGCCACTCGGCGGTCCACGCTCACGTAGAGCGCCTCGACGAGGTGGTGCGTCAGCCGCTCGACCCGTTCGGCCAGCAGCTGCGAGGCGGCCACGGCCACGGGCGGGTGCTCCCGGCAGAGCTCGTCGAAGGCGTCCGAGGTCAGCATCCGGACGGTGACGTCGTCCAGCGCCAGCACGGTCGCCGTGCGGGTGGCGCCGGGGAGCACCAGGGCGACCTCGCCCACGACCCCCCCGGGTCCGACGACGTCGAGCATCACGACGTCGCCGGTCTCGGTACGCACCTCCACCGCGAGGCGACCCGTCTCCACCACGTAGAGGCTGTCGCCGGGATCACCCTCGGAGAACAGCCGCTGTCCCTTGCTGAAGTGGCAGGTCCGACAGGCGTCGAGCACCCGGGATCGCTCCGGCTCGGGCAGCGAGGCGAGAAGGGGCACGTCCACCCGCCGATCCCACCACGTCGCCGAGGCGGCTGGGCGGATTCGGGGCACCGAGCCGGTCGGGAGCGCGGGGGCCGACCCGACGGCACGGTCCGGTCACGACTTCGT
>DATCCY010000048.1:0-40961 GCA_036510975.1 Candidatus Nanopelagicales bacterium | reverse complement strand
CGACCACCGCCGGGTCGACGTGGAGGATGAACGGCTGCACGGCGTCGGCGCCGATGCCGTTGTGCGCGGTGAACGTCACGGGGAACGACCCGGTCTGACCGGCCGCCGGGGTGCCGGACAGCGTCCCGGTCCCGTTGCCGTCGTCGGCGAAGGTGACTCCGGTCGGCAGCGCGCCGGACTCGGCGATGGAGGCCTTCGGCACGCCCGCCGTCGTGACGGTGAACGTGCCCGCCGAGCCGACCACGAACGTCGTCGACGCCGCACTCGTGACGGCGGCCTGGCGGGTGACCGTCAGCGTGAACGACTGCGTCGCGGCGACGCCGACACCGTTGGTCGCCTTGAGGGTCACGGCGTAGACGCCCTCGGACCCTCCGGCAGGGGTGCCCGAGAGCGTCGCGGCGCCGTTGCCGTTGTCGACCATGGCCACTCCCGACGGGAGCGCGCCGGTCTCGCTGAGCGCCGGGACCGGAGAGCCGGTCGAGGTGATCGCGAACGTGCCGCTGATTCCCACGCCGAACGTCGCGGACGCGCCGCTGGTGATGGCCGCCGCCTGCTTGACCACGAGGGTGTACGACTGGGTTGCGTCGGCCCCCACGCCGTTGTGCGCCTTGAGAGTGAGGGGGTAGCTGGCGCCGGTGCCGGCTGCAGGGGTCCCGGAGAGGGTCGCCGTGCCGTCGCCGTTGTCGACGAACGAGACACCGCTGGGCAGCGCACCCGTCTCCGACAGCGACGGGGCCGGAGCCCCGGACGTGGTGACCGTGAAGGTCCCCGCCGTCCCTGCGGTAAACGTGGCCGAGGACACGCTCGTCAGCTTCGGCGGGGCCCCGACCGTGCAGGTGTTCTGCGCGTTGCTCCACTGCGTCTGCACGAAGTACGTGAGTCCGTCCGAGCCCTTGGTGCTGCCGGGCATGGCGTTGCAGATGTCGCCGATCTCCCCGTTGACGGGGTCGTACCACGCCAGCGGCGGCCCGACGGACGGCGCGATCCCGACCTCGGGATCGGTCATCGTCTCGACGAGCTCGTGCGAGGCGACCGCGGTGACGTCGCCGAAGACCGACCCGGTCTGGCCCTGGTTCTGACAGCCGCTGCCGGCCTGCATGTCCGGGTGGACGCCGTAGTAGATCTCGTGGTTGCCCACGTTCGCGATCGTGCCGTGGTAGGCGACGAACCCGCCCGAGACGCACGACGACGACGTGCCCACGGTGATCTGCTTGCCGTGCGGGAAGAAGATCGCGTAGTAGGTGTTGTTGTTGCCCGCGGCGTCCTGGTGCGGAGCCGGAAGGTGACCCCCGAGGATCTGCGCCGACAGCTCGCTCTGGATCGTCGTGTCGTCGACGGTGCTCGCCGAGGTGCTCGGCGTGATCGTGTACTGCGCGGCGAAGCTGCCCCGCCCGATCGTCTGCGTCGCTGTCGTGTACTCGCTCAGCCAGTCGACGTAGCTGGAGTTCAGCACACCCTGGTAGAACGTCGCGACGCTCGGGGAGGGCGTGTTCAGCACCTGGCTCAGGTACTGCCCGTTGGCGGCCCCCGCGATGCCGGCACCCCAGAGGACCTGGACCACCTCGGTGTGCGACACGACGCGACCGCCGTAGTAGGTCAGGTGCGAGCCGGCGGGTGCAGCGGCAGCCACGACCGCGGACCGCGCCGGCGCCGCAGATCCCGCAGATCCCGCAGATCCCGCAGATCCCGTGGATCCCGTGGTGAGGCGCATCGGCATCAGGTGGGGTCCGCCGGCAACGGCCGCCGTCGGTGCGGTCGGTGCCGTCGACGCGGGTGTCGTCGTGGTTGCCGTCGTCGCGGTCGCCGGCGCGATCCCGAGCAGCAGCGTGGCAGCCGCTAGGACGGCCACGCTGGCGACGGACCGCACCTTGCGCACGAGAACTCCCGCCCTTGGCGCCCCGAGCAGGCGCCCCCACGGTCGTTTGTACCAGCCGCCGGAGAACATCTGGCCACGCGCGGTCGCGGCCCTGCGCCGGACGAGTGTCCAGGATCAGCCGAAGCAGCTGTCAAGCATCAGCCGAAGACGCGCGGAGCATCGGCCGGAGACCCACTGTCACACATCAACCGAGGCACGACACCGGATCGGTGCCCTCGGCGCGATTCGAACGCGCGACACACGGTTTAGGAAACCGATGCTCTATCCCCTGAGCTACGAGGGCGGGACGTGCGGGGTTGCGTGCAGGAAACCCCGTGGCGTCTCGCTCGGCCCTTGCGGGCCTGGGCAGGGGTGAGTCTACGGGGTGGGTCCGGGCGTCTCCGAGAGCCCGGAGGGCCTGTCGAGCCTCGCCGATCGGCCCCTGGACGAGGCGCGGCGAACGTTAGTGCGCGCGGCGCCGGTCCGCCCCCTGGGAGGCGGACCGGACCGGCGACGTGTCAGGGGCAGGTGACGCGCGGGTTCCAGTCCGCGAACATGCCTGCGGGGTTGTGCTTCCACACCCACGCGTGCAGCTCGTAGAAGTCCGGCAGACCGTAGCGGTTGCCCGCAGGGACGAGCTCGAAGGTCTGACCGAACAGACGCGGTGCGTGCTGGTGGTGAGCGTTCCAGTCGGCAGCGATCACGACGTACTCCACCGCGACGAGCCGCATGGATCCGCCGGCACCCGGCTGGTAGATGACAGCCTCCGGCGTCCTCACGTCGATCGCCCCGTCGCCGACCAGCGACCCGTTCACGAAGTGCACGCCCATGCCCCCGGCCGGGTTGTCGATGCAGTCGATGCCGTTCACGTCGTGCAGGTCGATGCTCCACCCGGCCGCGATGGCGACGGAGATGTCGTGGAAGGGGGCGGTGGCGGCGCGCACCTGGCTGATTCCGCCCTCGTGCTCGGAGGCGCCTGCTCCGCCCTCGTGCTCGAAGGTGCCCGCTCCGCTGTCGTGTGCAGAGGCGCTCTGCGCTCCGGTCAGCAGGGCGCTCGCCGCCAGAGCTGCAGCGATGATGACTCGCGTTGTCCTCATGGGTCGTCCTCCGTGGTCCGAGGTGGCTCCGTGCTCCGGGCCGACGGTCGGCCCGACGTGTGCAGTCAGCCAGAGACGAGCGCAGAGGGGATCGGGTCGCTGACCCATGTTGGGTGCCGCGGCTCCCTACGTTGTCGGCAAGTCGGGTCGAACGAGGGCCGGGTGCCGCGGGTCGTCGACCCGGACGACCAGGTCCGCCGCGGACTCGGGGTCCCGCTCGGCGGCGTAGCGCTCCAGTGCCGGCACGGTCCACACCCGGTCGGCCGGGGTACGCCGCAGCAGCGCGGCCGACGAGAGCCGCAGGTGCACGGCGACGTCGAACGGGAGCCGCCGCCCGAGCAGCACGCTGCCGGAGACGACGACCACGCCGTCGGCCGGCAGCTCGACGACGTCGGCGCGCAGCGAGCGGTCGGTGAGCGGGTCGCGCAGCTCGGGCAGGACGCGACCCGTCGCCGGGAACGGGTCGAGCACCTCGCGGCGCAGGGCGTCGTCGTCGAGCCAGCCGTCGAGCCAGGAGTCCGCGTCCTCGCGGCCGTGCTCCAGCCGCAGCGAGGCCGGCCGCCAGAAGCGGTCGGCTCGGACGTGCAGCGCGCGTCGGGGAGACAGCGCATCGACGACGCGGACGGCGAGGTCGTGCGGGTCGGCGGCCGGCGCGCCGTCGACGACCAGCCGCACCCGGCCGGGATGGCGTGCGACCAGCGCGACCACCGCGTCGACCACGCCCTCGGGGGTCGACGGGAGGACCGGGCTCACCGGCCGAGGGCCTGCACGACTCGCGACACGGGCGCGCGCCCGAGCCGCTCCCCCATCCACACCGACGTCGCGACGAGCGCACCGAGATCCACACCGGTCTCGACGCCGAGACCGTCGAGCATCCACACGAGGTCCTCCGTGGCGAGGTTCCCCGTCGCCGACTCCGCGAACGGGCAGCCGCCGAGGCCGCCGGCCGACGAGTCGACCGTCGTCACGCCCGACTCGAGCGCCGCGAGCGTGTTCGACAGCGCCTGGCCGTACGTGTCGTGGAAGTGCACCCCGATCGAGTCCAGCGCGACGCCGGAGCGCACCAGTCCGTCGACGAGGCTGCGCACCTGCCCGGGTGTGGCCACGCCGATCGTGTCTCCGAGGCTTAACCACGTGCAGCCGCTCGCCAGCAGCTCGGTGCAGACGCCGATCACCTGGGCCGGGTCGACAGCGCCCTCCCACGGGTCGCCGAAGCACATCGACACGTAGCCCCGCACCGGCAGTCCGTGCTCGCGAGCCCGCGCAACGACGGGCGTGAACATCGCCATCTGCTCGGTCATCGGCCGGCCGAGGTTGCGCTGCGCGAACGAGTCGGTGGCGCTCGCGAACACGGCGATCTCCGTGACACCTGCCGCGAGGGCGGCGTCGAGACCGCGGTCGTTCGGCACGAGCACGGGGTAGCGCACGCCCGGCACCCGCGTGATCCCCGCCATCACCTCGGGGGCGTCGGCGAGCTGCGGCACCCGGTCGGGACGCACGAAGCTCGTCGCCTCCACCACCGGGAGACCGGCTGCGGCCAGGCGGTCGACGAGCTCGACCTTCGTCGCGGTGTCCACGACCGAGGACTCGTTCTGCAGGCCGTCGCGCGCGCCGACCTCCCAGATCGTCACGCGGTCCGGCAGGTCGTCGCGGCTGACCCGGACCGGGGCGCGCAGCGTGCTCATCGTCGCTCCTTCATCGGTTCCGGTGCTCGTTAACATACTGCGAGGGCGGACGACATCCGGCAGCCGCGAACGGCCCGGTACGCCCCGACGAGGAGCGCCATGAGCCGAGCTCGCCTGCCCGAGGAGTACGAGGCGCTGCGCTCCACCGTCGAGCAGTTCGCGCACGACGTCGTCGCACCCGTGATCGGCGAGCACTACGAGGCGCACACGTTCCCCTACGAGATCGTCCGCGAGATGGGACGGCTCGGGCTCTTCGGCCTCCCCTTCCCCGAGGAGTACGGAGGCCAGGGCGGCGACTACTTCGCGCTCTGCCTCGCCATCGAGGAGCTCGCCCGCGTCGACTCGTCGGTGGCCATCACCCTCGAGGCCGCCGTCTCCCTCGGCGCGATGCCGATCTACCGCTTCGGCACCGACGAGCAGCGCCGGGAGTGGCTGCCGCGTCTCGTCAGCGGCGAGATGCTCGGCGCGTTCGGCCTCACCGAGCCGGGCGGCGGCTCGGACGCCGGCGCCACCCGCACCACCGCGGTCCTCGACGGCGACGAGTGGGTCATCAACGGCACCAAGGCGTTCATCACGAACTCGGGGACCGACATCACCGGCCTCGTGACCGTCACCGCGGTGACAGGGACGCGTGAGGACGGCGGCAAGGAGATCTCCTCGATCATCGTGCCGGCGGGCACGCCGGGGTTCACCGTCGCGCCCGGCTACTCCAAGGTCGGCTGGAACGCCTCCGACACCCACGAGCTGTCCTTCGTCGGCGTACGCGTGCCCGCGGCGAACCTCGTCGGCGAGCGCGGACGCGGCTACGCCCAGTTCCTCCGCATCCTCGACGAGGGCCGTATCGCGATCTCGGCGCTGGCCGTCGGCCTGGCGCAGGGCTGCGTCGACGAGTGCGTCCGCTACGCCGGCGAGCGCGAGGCCTTCGGCCATCGCATCGGGGAGTACCAGGCGGTCGCGTTCAAGATCGCCGACATGGAGCTGCGTGCCCACACCGCGCGGCTCGCCTACCACGACGCCGGCGCGCGGATGCTCGCCGGCGAGCCGTTCAAGCACGAGGCCGCGATCGCCAAGCTCTACTCCTCCGAGATCGCCGTCACCAACGCGCGCGAGGCGACCCAGGTCTTCGGCGGCTACGGATTCATGAACGAGTTCCCCGTCGCGCGGTTCTGGCGCGACGCGAAGATCCTCGAGATCGGCGAGGGCACCAGCGAGGTCCAGCGCATGCTCATCGCCCGCCACCTCGGCGTCGGGACGTCCGGGTGACCCGTCGCGGGTCACGTCGCACGGCGACCCGCGCGAATCGCGCGGAATCGCGGGCTGCGCAGCCGGCGCAGGGCACGATGTGCCGGTGACGACCTCCGACCGGGCCGCCCCCGATGCCCCGACCCGGTCGTGGACGCTGCTCACCAACCACGGCCGGCTGCTCCTGCTCATCGCCGCCAATCCCGACGCGCGGCTGCGCGAGCTCGCCGAGCGCGCCGGCATCACCGAGCGCGCGGCGAGCTCGATCGTGTCCGACCTCGAGGGCGCGGGCTACGTGACACGCAGGAAGACCGGACGGCGCAACGTCTACGAGGTCCACGCCCACCGGCCGTTCCGCCACCCGGCCGAGGCCGACCACTCCGTCGCCGAGCTCCTGGACATCTTCGGGTCGGAGTCGAGGGACGGGACGCCGCCCGCGAGCTGATCCTCCGGTCGGTAGCGCCGGTGGCTCAGGCGATCCGGACGTAGCGGCGGCCCCGGAGCCGGCCCCGCTCCAGCTCGTCGGTGCCGCCCCAGATGCCCACGATCGACGGGTCGCGCAGCGCGACCTCCAGGCACTGCTCGCGGATGTCGCAGCCGCCGCAGAAGGACAGCGCCTGGCGCCTCGACGCGAGGTCGTGGCTCGTGAGCGGGAAGAACACGTCCGGGGCGGCGCCTCGGCACGCTGCGAGCGACCACTCCGGTGCCTGCAGCGAGACGGCGTCGGCGGCGAAGAGGTAGTCGTGCTCCTCGTCGATGACTTCCTCGCGCGGACGCACCACGGGGACCGGCACGATGACCTCCTCCTGCGCTATTTGCACTCAGTGCAGGGACATTAACACCAAGTGCACATTTCTGTCACGTCCTCGGCTACCGTGAACGCTATGAGCCCGACCCCGCCGATGCAGGCCGAGCCGAGCACCCGTCGGGGCGACTCGCGCCGACGCATCACCCATGCGGCGATGGACCTCTTCGAGCGCCAGGGCTACGCCGCCACGACCGTCGACGCGATCGCCGAGGCCGCCGGGGTCAGCCGCCGGACGTTCTTCCACCACTTCGCCTCGAAGGACGCGGTGGTCTTCCCCGACCACGAGCACCTCGTCGAGCGGGTCGGGGCCCACCTGCGGGCGCAGCCGACGGCCGATCCGATCGACGCGATCGGCAGCGCGCTGCGCCTCGTGCTCGCCAGCTACCTCGCCGACCCCGACGTCGCCCTGCGCCGCTACCAGCTCACCCGCACCACCCCGGAGCTGCGCGAGCGTGAGATCGCCTGGGTGCAGCGCTACCAGCTGCTCTTCTCCCGCTACCTCGACGAGCGCTGGTCGGACGCTCCGCAGGGCGACCTCGCCGCGGACGTCGTCGCCGCCGGCGCCAGCGCGCTGCACAACCACGTGCTGCGGCACTGGCTCAAGGGTGGTGGCCGGGGCGACGCGATGGCCGACCTCGAGGCCGCGCTCGCGTGGTGGCGGCGCTCGGCCGTCGCGGAGCCCCGCGGGGACGTGCCACGACGCGTGGTCGTCGCGGTGTTCGACGAGGACGTCGATCCCGCGCAGCTCGCCGCGCACGTGCGCGAGGCGCGGTCAGCGCTCGAGCGCTGAGCCGTCGGTCGGCGTAGGCCATCGGGCTCGCGGCGAGGCGCGGCTAGGGTCGCCGCATGTCCTCGGTCTGGTCTGAGCTGCTGCCGCTGGCGCTCGCGAGCATGCTCGTGCCCGTCCAGTGGACGCTGTCGGTGCTGCTGGTCCGCACCTGACGGCTGCGCGCCCTCGCGTTCGTCCTGGGCAACATCGCGTTCCGGCTGCTGCAGGGCTGGCTGTTCTTCGCGCTCGTCCCCGAGCCCGGTCCCGGCGAGCCGGAGCCGTCCGGCGTCGTCCCGTGGCTCCTGCTCGTGGCCGGCGTCCTGCTCCTGGTGAAGGCCGCGCGCTCGCTGGTCGCCGACGCGCCCGACGAGGACGCACCCCCGCCGCGCTGGGTCGAGTCTGCGACGACGATGTCGGCTCCGCGATCCTTCCTGGTCGGTGCCGGGCTGCTGGCGATCGGCGCGAAGTTCTGGGTGTTCACGATGAGTGCCGCAGCCGTCCTCGACTACGCCGACCTCCCGGCCACGACGACCGCCGTCGCGTTCCTCGTGTTCGCCGTGCTGGCCGTGCTGCCCTCGCTCACGGTGATCGCTGTGACGGCTCTGGCACCGTCGCGCTCCGCTCCGCTGCTCGACACGGTGTCGGCCTGGCTCACCCGCAACACCTCGAGGATCGTGACCGGCATCTGCCTCGTCGTCGGCCTGTGGTTCCTCGTGACGGCGCTGGGCCAGCTCGGCGTGATCTAGCGCGGCCTCCCTGCTGTGCCCAGCGGTCAGGCGGACTCGACGTGCTTGGTGAGGCCCTTGACCCGGTTGCTGGCGAGGTCGCCGATCACCTTGCGGCGCAGGAACCCCGGCAGCGGCAGGTTGTGGCTGATCCGCAGGTCGAAGGTGACCTCGGTGTGGTCGTCGTCGACCGCGCGCAGCGTGTACGACGCGCCCTGGCCGGTCTGCAGCTTCCCCTTGACCAGGGACCAGTCCAGCCCGTCGGGCCGGTGGGTGTAGGCGAGCGTGTACTCGTCGGTGCCGACGGGCGCGGACGCCGTCAGGTGCGCCTCGAGCGGCAGTCCGTCGGCGTCGGACGACAGCACCTCGACGGTGCGGATCTCCTCGACCCAGTCCGGCTCGTGTCCGACGTCACGGATCGTCGCGAGCACGGTCTCGATCGGCGCGGCGACGGTGACGGTCCTGCTTGCCTCGTCGGTGGGCACGGTGGCCTCCCCTGGGTTGTGGTGCGCAGTGCGCTAGAACGCCTTCGCCATCCGAGCGAGCTCGTCGAGCTCCTCGTCGAACGTGGCCACCAGCCGTTCGGGGTCCGGCACGATCGCGGTGTCGGTCTTGAAGCCCACGCGGACGGTCCGGTTGTAGCTGAAGATGCAGACCCCGAGCGTCTGCTTGCCGGAGCCGGGCACCCAGCCGAGCACGCCGGCCAGGTGGGCGCCGGCGACCCAGCGGTCGCTGGTCGGTCCCATCACGTTCGTGGTCACGCCGATCGCCTTGCCGGAGAAGAAGGTGACGAGCGGCTCCTCGATGCGCGGATGCGTGAGGCCGATCGCGCTGATCAGGCCGAACGTGATGACCGCCTCGGGAGACCGCTTGATGCTGTCCATCCGGCGCTTGGTCTCGGCCAGCCGCTCGAGCGGCGCCCGCGTGGCGCTCGGCAGCGGCAGCATCACGAGCGCGAACTTGTTGCCCAGCTCGCGGGGCAGCGGCTTGCCCGGCGGGCGCAGGTTGATCGGGACCATCGTGGTGACGTCGCGGGGTTCGGCGCCGTAGTGCAGGACGTACTCCGTCACGGCACCGGTGACGGCACCGACGAGGACGTCGTTGACGGTGGCGCCCGAGAGCCGGGCGATCCGCTTGACCTCGTCCACGGGCCGGGGGTTCGACCACACGGCACGCTTCTCGATGCCCGGCGTGCCGGTGAGCGGCGAGTCCGGCACCGATCCGAGCAGGAGCTTGTCGGCGATGTACGTCGTCTGCTGGGCCAGGAGGAAGGCATCGGTCACGAACGAGGGATGGGTGGCGCGGCGCACCAGCCCGGACACGAGGCCCGCGGTGGCGCCGAGGCCCCGGATCGGGAAGCTCGGCACCACGAGGCCGCCCGGCAACGAGATCCCGTTGCGGACCGACGGCTCCCGGTCGACAGCGTCGAGATGGGCGGAGTCGTCCAGGTCGCCGTCCGGAGTGGCGTCGGTGAGGCGAAGCAGCACCTCGGCGAGGGCCATGCCGTCGGCGAGCGCGTGGTGGAAGCGGCCGACCACGGCGCTGCGCCCCTCGTAGCCGTCGACGAGGAGGAACTCCCAGAGCGCGTGCGACCGGTCGAAGGGGACCGACATCCGCTGCTCGACGAGCGCCGCCAGCTCGCCCTCACCGCCGGGTGCGGGGAGCGTGATCCGGTGCAGGTGGTCCGTGAGGTCGAACTCGGGGTCGTCCTCCCAGTGCTGGCCGCTCAGGCCGAGCCCCGGGGCGGCCAGGCGCTGCCGGAACACGGGGAAGTGATCGACGATCCGGCGCAGGAGCAGCGCCTCGAAGCGGTCCCAGTCGACCGAGCCGTCGAACCACATCACGGAGTCGATCGCCATGAGGTTGTTCGGCCGGTCCATGTTGAGCCAGATGTTGTCGACCGCGCCCACGGGCCTACGACCGCTCATAGCGACCAACTCGCTCCCGCCCCCGGCCGATCCGTTCCTGATGCTCGGAGGTTACGACTCCCACGCCCCGGACGCCCGCCGGGATGCCCACTCGTGACATGAGATCCGACGCATCAGAAGTCACCGGCGTCGCGCCGGAACCGGCGCAGCACGGCGACGAGCGACGAGACCGACGCCGGGGTCAGCCCCGGAGCCGCGAAGACCTGCTCGTTGAGCACGGCCGTGGCGCTCTCGGCCAGGTCGGCACCCGATCGCGTCAGCTCCACCAGGGTGGCCCGCCGGTCGGTGGGGTGGGGCCGGCGCACGACGAGCGACGCCGCCTCCAGCCGGTCGACGGCGTTGGTCACGCTCGTCTGGTGGACCTGGAGCCGCGACCCGATCGTGCGCATCGGCAGCGACCGGCGTCGGCTCAGGAAGAGCAGCATCAGCACCTCGTAGCGGGCGAAGGTGACCTCGAAGGGCCGCAGCACCGCCTCCACGCGCGAGAGCGCGATCTGGTGGGCCCGCATCAGGCTCGTGATGGCCGCCATGCCGCCGGCCGCGTCCTCCCAGCCGTGCTCGACCCAGAGGCGGTGCGCCTCGGCGATCGGGTCGGCGGCCAGGCGAGGCGTCGGTTCGGACATGCGCCGAGGGTAGCGTCCCAGCGCTCGTCTATGGACCTCCATTAGTCGGATGTCCTAGTATTTTGCTCCTCGCACCTCGCGACGGACCGACGACGGGAGCACCCGTGACCACGCACGACCTGCACGTGCCGGTGAACCCGGTGCGCTTCGTGACCGCGGCCAGCCTGTTCGACGGGCACGACGCGGCCATCAACATCATGCGGCGGCTGCTGCAGGCCCAGGGCGTCGAGGTGATCCACCTCGGCCACGACCGCAGCGTCGAGGACGTCGTGACGGCGGCGGTGCAGGAGGACGTGCAGGGTGTCGCGGTGTCGTCGTACCAGGGCGGCCACGTCGAGTACTTCGCTTACCTCGTCGAGCGCCTCGTCGAGCGCGGCGCAGGGCACGTGCAGGTGTTCGGCGGCGGCGGCGGCGTGATCGTCGCCGCCGAGATCGCACATCTCGCCGGGCTCGGCGTACGCATCTTCTCCCCGGCCGACGGCCAGCGGCTGGGGCTCCCCGGCATGATCAACGAGCTCGTCGCGAGCTGCGACGTCGACCTCGCCCACGGCCCGGTGGACCTCGCCGCGCTGCGCTCGGGCTCGCAGCCCGCCCTGGCCCGCGCGATCACTGTCCTCGAGACCGGTGCCGACCCCGCGCTCGCCGCCGCGATCCGCGAGGCGGCCGCCGGGCGCACGGTGCCCGTCCTGGGCATCACCGGCACCGGCGGGTCGGGCAAGTCCTCGCTCACCGACGAGCTGGTTCGACGGCTGCGTCGCGACAGCCAGGACAAGATCCGGGTGGCCGTGCTCGCCATCGACCCGACGCGCCGTCGCGGCGGCGGCGCCCTGCTCGGCGACCGGATCCGGATGAACAGCATCGACCCGGACGTCGTCTACTTCCGCTCGCTGGCCACCCGGGTCGCGGGTGCCGTGGTCCCCACGGCCCTCGACGACATCACGGCCGCCTGCGTCGCCGCGGGCTTCGACCTCGTCGTGATCGAGACGCCCGGCATCGGCCAGGGCGACGCCGCCATCACGACGCACGCCGACGTCTCGCTCTACGTCATGACGCCGGAGTTCGGCTCCGCGTCGCAGCTCGAGAAGATCGACATGCTCGACTTCGCCGACGTCGTCGCGATCAACAAGTACGAGCGACGGGGCGCCGAGGACGCGCGCCGCGACGTCGCCCGACAGCTCGTGCGCAACCGCGGTGCCTTCGGGACGCCGTGGGAGGACATGCCGGTGTTCGGCACGAGCGCCGCGCGCTTCGACGACGACGGCGTCACCGCGCTCTACCAGCAGCTGCGCGATGCGCTCCACGAGAAGGGGCTCGTCGGGTTCGACGGCGTCCTGCCCACGGTGTCGGTGCGCGCCTCGACCAGGCTGACGTCGGTGCTGCCCCGCGGCCGAGAGCGCTACCTCGCCGAGGTCGCCGAGACGGTGCGCCGCTACCACGCCACCACCGAGTCGCTGGTAGCGACGGCGCGGCGGCGTCAGCAGCTGCGCGCCACCCGCGAGCTGCTGGTCGGCGAGGGGGAGCACGACGCCGCCGACGCCGTGGCCAGGCTCGCCCGGGCCGCGGACGACGGCCTCGAGCCGTCCGCCCGGGAGAGCCTCGACTCCTGGCCGCAGGTGCGGGCGACCTACCAGGGCGACGAGCAGGTCTACGTCGTACGCGACAAGGAGGTCCACACCCCGCTCACCCGGGTGACGCTCTCCGGCACGCACGTGCCGCGCGTGGCGCTCCCCCGCGACGACGACGACGCGACCCTTCTGCGCTTCCTGCGCGCGGAGAACCTGCCCGGCCGCTTCCCCTTCACTGCCGGGGTGTTCCCGTTCAAGCGCGAGGGCGAGGCGCCCGCGCGGATGTTCGCCGGCGAGGGCGACCCCGCGCGGACCAACCGGCGGTTTCACCTGCTGTCCGCGGGCCAGCCGGCCACCCGGCTGTCGACGGCGTTCGACTCGGTCACCCTCTACGGGCGCGACCCGGCACCGGCGCCCGACGTCTACGGCAAGGTCGGCACGTCGGGGGTCTCCGTTGCGACCCTCGACGACGTTCGCGACCTTTACGCAGGGTTCGACCTCTGCTCCCCCACGACCTCGGTGTCGATGACGATCAACGGTCCCGCCCCGACCGTGCTCGCCATGTTCTTCAATGCCGCGATCGACCAGCAGGTCGAGCTGTTCCGCGCGGAGCAGGGCCGCGAGCCCGATGCCGGCGAGCGCGAGGAGATCGCGGCGCGCACGGTGTCCACCGTGCGCGGAACCGTCCAGGCCGACATCCTCAAGGAGGACCAGGGCCAGAACACGTGCATCTTCTCGACCGAGTTCTCCCTGCGCGCGATGGCCGACATCCAGCAGTGGTTCATCGAGCACGACGTCCGGAACTTCTACTCCGTCTCGATCAGCGGCTACCACATCGCCGAGGCCGGAGCGAACCCCATCAGCCAGCTCGCGTTCACGCTCGCGAACGGCTTCACCTACGTCGAGGCCTATCTGGCCCGCGGCATGGACGTCGACGACTTCGCGCCGAACATGTCGTTCTTCTTCTCCAACGGCATGGATGCCGAGTACACCGTGATCGGTCGGGTCGCGCGGCGGATCTGGGCGGTCGCGATGAAGGAGCGCTACGGCGCGGACGAGCGCGCGCAGAAGCTGAAGTACCACGTGCAGACCAGCGGTCGATCCCTGCACGCGCAGGAGATGGACTTCAACGACATCCGCACGACCCTCCAGGCGCTGTGCGCGCTCTACGACAACG
The DNA here is from genome assembly GCA_036510975.1 of Candidatus Nanopelagicales bacterium. Lineage (GTDB taxonomy): Bacteria > Actinomycetota > Actinomycetes > S36-B12 > CAIYMF01 > Longivirga. The sequence goes on along the minus strand of DATCCY010000048.1, from coordinate 27,487 downwards.
CCAACTCCCTGCACACCAACGCCTACGACGAGGCCGTGACGACCCCGTCCGCGGAGTCCGTCCGCCGCGCGCTCGCCATCCAGCTCATCATCGACAAGGAGTGGGGCCTGTCGGCCAACGAGAACCCGCTCCAAGGGTCCTTCGTCGTCGATGCGCTGACCGACCTCGTCGAGGAGGCGGTGCTCGCGGAGTTCGACCGCATCGCCGACCGCGGCGGCGTCCTCGGAGCGATGGAGACCGGCTATCAGCGCGGTCGCATCCAGGACGAGTCGATGACCTACGAGCACCGCAAGCACGACGGGTCCCTGCCCATCGTCGGCGTGAACACGTTCCTCGCCGACCGTGCCGGCGGGCCCGCACCTACGCTCGACCTCGCGCGCGGCACCGAGGAGGAGAAGCAGTCGCAGCTGCGCCGCCTCGCCGAGTTCCACGAGCGGCACCGGGCAGACGCGCCCGAGGCGCTCGAGCGGCTGCGGCGTACCGCCACCGAGGGCGGCAACCTGTTCGAGGCGCTCATGGGCGCGGTACGACACTGCTCGCTCGGCCAGGTCACCGACGCGTTCTTCGAGGTCGGCGGGCAGTACCGGCGCAACGTGTGACCCATGCCCCTGACCGCTGCCTCCTGTGCGGACGGACCTCAAGAGACCCACTCCACTCCGTGCAAGGACCGGAGTCGCCCCCCTACCGTGAAGAGCTGACCACCACGGACGCGCGCGTCCCCGGCCGGGCCCCGCTCCACGGCGGGTCCGCCCTGCCGTCGACGACGCCGCGCTCCACCGGTCTCTTCTCGTTCACGTGGGACACGGTCGCGGGGGCCATCAGCGCCGATCCGCTCGGGCAGCGCCCACCCGGGCCGCCCGGGTCTCCGACCCGCCGGGCCGAGCGGGAGTTCCTCGCCGAGATCCCGCCCGCGCAGCTCGACTCGGTGCTGCTGCGGGCCCGCGCCGCGCAGCGCACCGGGCAGCCGCTGGACATCCGGCTGTGGGTGCCCGACCCGGAGGTGCCCCGCGGCTCATCTGGCTCTACGGCATCCGTGAGGCGGCGGCGGACCGCAACGCTCCCCTGGTGGGCGCGATCGTCGACATCACCCGTATCGCGCACAGCCTGAAGTTCGCCGCCTCGCACGGAGCCGCGGCGACGGCCGACCCGACCCGCATCGGTCGCTTCTCGTGGGACCAGTCGACCGGCGTCATCCAGGTCTCGCCCGACGCCGCCGACATCGTCGGCCTCGACGGCGGCGGGACGGTGAGCATCGGTGTGGCCACCGGCTCGCGCGACGCCGATCCCGAGGACCTGCTGCGCGTCGCGGGCCTGGCCATGCACAAGGCCAAGGCGAACGGGCGCAACCGCGTCGAGTTCGTCGACCCCCGGCTCTCCAGCGAGGCCACCCGTCGGCTGCTCGTCGACGGTGCGGTGCGCGACGCCCTGCGCGACGGCGAGCTGGCGCCGTGGTTCCAGCCCATCGTGCGTCTCGCCGACTCGGGCGTCGTGGGTTACGAGGCGCTGGTCCGCTGGGTCCGACCCGACGGCAGCATCGTCGAGCCCGCCGCCTTCCTTCCTGTCGCGGAGCGCACGTCGCTCATCACCGAGATCGACCGCACCATCCTCGAGCTGTCCGTCGCCACGCTGAGCCGCCTGCGTGACCCCTTGTTCGTCGCCGTCAACGTCTCCGCGGCCGCGCTGGCCCAGCCCGACTATGCCGACCGGGTGCTCGAGCTCCTGGAGGGCGCGCACGGCCGGCCGTCGAGGCGCACCTCGAGATCACCGAGACGGCGGTGCTGCGGATCACCGCTGCCGTTCGCGCGTCCATGGACCGCCTCGCCGAGGTGGGGATCCGTTGGTACATGGACGACTTCGGCACGGGCTACTCGTCCATCACCCACCTGCGCGACCTGCCGATCAGCGGCATGAAGCTCGACCGCTCGTTCACCCGGGACGTCGGCGATCCCGACGGCACGGCTGTCCAGCTCGCGCGGGCGCTCGGCGGGCTGGCCCGCGGCCTGGCTCTGGACACCGTCGCCGAAGGGGTCGAGACCGAGGATGAGGCTGTCGCGCTCGCCTCGCACGGCTGGGCGCACGGGCAGGGCTGGCTCTACGGCAAGGCCGAGCCGCTCGGCTGAGCGCGACGGGTCGCGCGGACTCCGCGGCACGGCCGCGGACCGCCTCTGTCGGCACGATCCACCGGCACCTTGAGCCCGGCACCCGCAGGTGTGGCGTGCTCCACACCACCGGCGCCCCGCGCGGGGCCGGCGGTAACCCGTTCGGCTCAGCCAGGCACCGCGGCCTCATGTCCGACGCCGAACGCGCCGAGCACTGATGTGTGACATCGAACCGGCGCCTGCACCGCATCGCAGCCTTCACGGCGGTGAGCGTCCTGTTCGCGGTCACCTCGTCCGTCTCGGCGCTGGCGTCGGGCCACGAGCAGCAGGGCGCCGTCGTCGCCGCACCGGTCTCGCCGGTCGTGGTCTCCGTCGCCGTCGACGTCGAGCCGACGCCCTCGGCGAGCACCGTCACCAAGGTCGTCCGAGCCGCCGACACGCGGCCGGTCGCACCGGCCGCGACGCCCACCATCCGGGTCGCCGTCAAGCCCGCCGCCGTCAACCCTGCCGCCGTCAAGCCCACGGCCGCCCCCGCGGTGCACGCGGTCGTGGCGACGAGCCAGGACAAGCCGGCCGCGGCCCCCGCCGTGAAGCCGGTCGCCGAGGCGACCGCGAAGCCCGCGCCGAAGCCCGCCCCCGCGCAGCCCGTGGCCGCGGCGGTGTCGGCGAAGCCGATCACGATCTCGAGCTACGTCGACGCGCCCGGTTCGCAGGCCGCCATCGACAAGTGCCACCTCGTCCTGTGGGCACACCACCCGCTGTGGCTCGCCGGTCACAACTGGTGCGGGTTCCAGTGGATGGCCTACGTGGCGACCGGCACGACGGTGCGCGTCACGGCAGGTGCCGCCGCGGGCACCTACGTCGTCATCGGCCACGTGCACCTCGACCGGCAGGGGGGCGCCATGCCGCCGACGACCGGCGCCGACCTCGTCCTGCAGACGTGCACCGGGTCGGGCACCGGGCTGACCCTCCTGCACCGCACCACCCCGCCATCCGGGTGACACAGCGCGCGCCCACCACAGGATGACCGCGCCGGCGGGGTTAGCCTCGGCCTACACGATCACCGTCCTGGAGGTGACCATGACGAGCGCCGACCTTGCGCCTTCCGTGCACGACGCCGGCCCTCGCCGGTCCTGGTCCTATCCGCTCACTCCGGCGCCGAACGACCCGGAGCTGGTCGGGCACGACGTCACGATCAGCTGGCCGATGATCATGGTGACGCTGATCCTGATCCCACCGCTCGGCGCGCTGCAGCTCACCCACCGCAAGGACCTGCCGATCCGGCTGCGCGTCGCCATCGCCGCGCTGGCACTCACCATCGTCGTGCTGACCTGGGTCGACGGGCTGCGCGTGCTCGCCTGAGCAAACCCGCGAACCGAGGACGCGGCGAGACCGTCCGACTAGCGTCGGCACGTGACCGCACTCGCGCCCACATCGACCCGCCTCGACTACGCGGCTGCCGTCGACGACCTCAGGGCGGCTTACGCCGCGCTTCCAGCGGGCGCGCCGGTGCGGCTCGCCAAGCGCACGTCGAACCTGTTCCGCGGGCGCACCCCGGCGACGACTCCGGGACTCGACGTCTCGGCCCTCAGCGGCGTGCTCGACGTCGATCCCGTCGCGCGGACCGCCGACGTCCTGGGCATGACGACCTACGAGGACCTCGTCGCCGCGACCCTGCCCCACGGCCTGGTCCCCCTCTGCGTGCCGCAGCTGCGCACGATCACCCTCGGCGGTGCCGTCACCGGGCTCGGCATCGAGAGCCCGAGCTGGCGCAACGGCTGCCCGCACGAGTCCGTCCTCGACCTCGACGTCCTCACCGGCGACGGCAGGGTCGTCACTGCCTCGCCCGACAACGAGCACGCCGACCTCTTCCGCGGGTTCCCGAACTCCTATGGGTCGCTCGGCTACGCGCTGCGGCTGCGGATCGAGCTCGAGCCGGTGACGCCCTACGTCCGGCTCCGGCACGTGCCGTGCGGGGACGCCGCGGGCCTCGCCGCGACGATCGAGGAGGTCACGACCTCCGGGAGCCATGACGGCGAGCGGGTGGACTACGTCGACGGCACGGTGTTCTCGCGCGACGAGTCCTACCTCACCCTCGGGACGTACGCCGCGACGACGGACCAGCAGCCCAGCGACTACACCGGCTCGCAGATCTACTACCGTTCGATCCGGGAGCGGCGTACGGACGTGCTCACGACGCACGACTACCTGTGGCGCTGGGACACCGACTGGTTCTGGTGCTCCCGCGCGTTCGGCGCCCAGAAGCCGCTCGTGCGCGTCCTGTGGCCCCGGGACCGGCTGCGCTCGGACGTCTACTGGAAGCTCGCGGCGCTCGACCGGCGGACCTCCTTCAGCGCCCGCCTCACTGCCGCACGCCGCCTGCCCCCGCGCGAGCAGGTCGTGCAGGACGTCGAGGTGCCCGTCGCCGCGCTGCCGGAGTTCCTCGACTTCTTCCACCGCGAGGTCGGCATCGAGCCCGTGTGGGTGTGCCCGCTGCGCCAGCGCGACCCCGGCGCGCGGTGGCCGCTCTACGAGCTGGACCCGGAGACGACGTACGTCAACGTCGGCTTCTGGTCGACGGTGGCGATCCCTCGCGGGATCGACCCGGGCGAGGGGCGGGTCAACCGCCGCATCGAGGCGGTGGTGACCGATCTGGGCGGACGCAAGTCGCTGTACTCCACGGCGTTCTACGATCGGGACGAGTTCGCGCGGCTCTACGGCGGCCCGACGTTCGAGCGTCTGCGGGCGACGTACGACCCGGGGGCCCGGCTCGCGGACATGTGGACCAAGACGGTGGGGCGCGGATGACGTCGCCCCGTTTCGAGAGGTGGTCGCGTCGATGATGAAGCTCGCGGAGGTCGTGTCCCTGTTCGTCGGCCCCGACGCCGACATCGCGTTCACGGCCTACGACGGGAGTCGCTACGGGCGCGCGGACAGCGACGTGCGCATCGACGTGAGGTCGCCGCGCGCCGTCTCGATGCTCATGTCCGCGCCGGGACAGCTCGGCCTCGCCCGCGCGTATGTCTCCGGCGAGCTCGAGGTCTACGGCGACCTCTACACGGCGTTCGACCGCCTCGCCCGGCTCGGCATCCACCGGCCGACTGTCGCCGACCAGGCGCGCCTCTACCGCGCGCTCGCACCGTTCGCACTGCGGCGCGAACCGCCTCCGCCCGAGGAGGTCCGCCTCGGCGGCCTGCGCCACTCGAAGAGGCGCGACCACGACGCGATCTCGCACCACTACGACGTGAGCAACACGTTCTACCGCTGGGTGCTCGGCCCCTCGATGGCCTACACCTGCGCGGTGTTCCCGAAGGTCGACGCGACGCTCGAGGAGGCGCAGGAGGAGAAGTTCGACCTCGTGTGCCGCAAGCTCGGTCTGCAGCGCGGCCAGCGGCTGCTCGACGTCGGGTGCGGCTGGGGCGGCCTGACCTTGCACGCCGCGAAGCACTACGGCGTCCAGGCGATCGGCGTGACGCTGTCCGAGCAGCAGGCCCGCTGGGGCGCCGAGACCCTCGAGCGCGAAGGTCTGCGGCACCTCGCGGAGATCCGGCACCAGGACTACCGCGACGTCCGCGAGCGCGGCTTCGACGCGATCTCCTCGATCGGGCTCACCGAGCACATCGGCAAGCGGAACTACGGCGACTACTTCGCGTTCCTGCGCTCGCGGCTGAACCCCACCGGTCGACTCCTCAACCACTGCATCACGCGTACCGACACCGCACAGCGCACGACGTACAAGAACGGCTTCATCAACCGCTACGTCTTCCCCGACGGGGAGCTCGTCCCCGTGGGCCGCCTGGTGTCCACGGCCGAGGACCAGGGTTTCGAGGTGCGGCACGAGGAGAACCTCCGCGAGCACTACGCCCTCACCCTCATGCACTGGTCGCGCAACCTCGACGACCACTGGGACGAGGCGGTCGCCGAGGTGGGCACGGGCAAGGCGCGGGTGTGGCGCCTCTACCTCGCGGCATCGCGGATGGGCTTCGCGCGCAACATGATCCAGCTGCACCAGGTGCTGCTCGTGTCGCCCGACGACTCCGGCGACGCCGCCGTCCCGCTGCGCCTCGGCCTCGACCGCGCCTGAGGGAGAGCCCCCGAGTCAGACGGTGCCGAAGGCCGAGCCGGGTCCGGAGACGTCGAGGCCGCCGTCGACGACGATCGTGGTGCCGGTGACGTAGTCGCCCGCCGCCGAGGCGAGGAAGGCGAGCATCGCGGCGACCTCGTCCGCCGACTCGAGCCGCCCTGCTGGGATCACGCCGGACACCTGGGCCGGGTCGAGGCCGTAGCGGTCCCACGCCTCGGTGTGCACGATCCCGGGGGCGACGGCGACGACGCGCACCCCGTGCCGACCCCACTCGACGGCGAGGGTGCGCGTGAGCGACTCGACGGCGGCGCGGGCGGCCGAGGAGTGCGCCATGCCGGGCATGCCGCGACGCGGCGACATCGTGACGCTCAGCACCTTGCCGTAGCCGGCGGGGATCATCGAGCGCACCGCGACCTGCGTGGTGACGTACCAGGTGGCATCCAGGTTCAGCCGGGTGACCGCCCGGAATCCCTTGTACGACAATGTCTCCGCAGGTGCGAGGAACTGGCCGCCGGCGTTGTTCACGAGCACGTCGACCCGGCCGAGAGCCGCGAGGACCGCGTCGAGCATGGCGTCGACCTGCTCCGGCTCGCGGACGTCGCACGCAACGACGACCACGGGCTCGGCCGCGCCGGCGGCCTCCGCGAGCGACGCCGTCTCCGCGAGCGCGTCCTCCCGGCGACCGATGACCGCCACCCGCGCCCCCAGCGAGGCCAGCAGCAGCGCGGTCGCGCGACCGATGCCCGACCCGCCGCCGGTGACGAGCGCGGTGCGCCCGTCGAGGCAGTGCGGAGCGAGGACGGCCAGGACGTCGGGGCGCGAGGGTGCGGTCACGCCCGAAGGCTACGCGCGGGCGACCCCTCGCCCGTCGCAGGTGCGCCATGGGCGCCTCGGCACCCGTCCGCGCTCAGCGCAGCAGCTCGACCGGTCCGGGAGCGAACGTGCGGCCCAGGACGCCCGAGGCGGCCTCGAGGCCCGCACGGGTGCCGCCGTCCATCGTCACGGCGCCCACGAGCGCCTGGACCTCGTCGGCGACGGAGCGACGGTCCGTCGCGTCCCCGCCGAGCACGAGGCCGAGGTCGTGCGCCCGCCCGGCCAGGACCGCGTTCGAGGTCGCCGCACGCCGCTCCTCGCTCATCTCGGCCTCGGTGGCCCACGGCGAGTCGACGTACTGCGCGGTGGACAGAGCCGCCTCCAGGACGGCGTTGCCGACCACGGCGAGCCGACGGCGCGGTGCACCGCCGGCCGCGGCCGCGCCGTACCAGGCGACGGTGACGGGGTCGCGGCCGCAGACCCGGCTCGCGGCTTCGTAGCGGTCGTCTCCGCCGCTGAGGGGTACGCCGGCGGCCTGAGGCAGCCGCGCCAGCCCGGGGCCGACGACGAGCCGGGTGGCGACGTCCTGCGCCCCCTCGACCCCGGAGTCGGCCCAGGCGGCGCCGATCGCCGCCTCGATCCGGTCGGCCAGCCGGTGCCGCGAGGCGTCGAAGGCGTGGACGTCCGGGAGCCCACGGCGCGCGGCCACCCGGCCCAGGGCGTGGTCGGACACGAGCGACTGCTGCTCGTCGCTCACGACCGAGAGGTCGGTCTCGGTCCAGGGCTGCACCAGCACGAGCGACTGCAGGAGGACGGCATCGAGCAGCGCGTCACCGACGTACTCGAGCCGCTGGAAGAGGTGGCCGCGCGGGTCGACCAGGGCGTCGACGTAGGCGCGCTCGTGCAGGGCGATCCCGAGCGCACGGTCGAGATGCTCGACGTCGAGGGCGAGCTCGCCCTCGAGGTGGTGACGCCAGCCGGTCATGGACCCAGAGCATGCCCTCAGACTCGGACCCTCGCGAAGTAGACCGCCGAGGTCCAGATGCGCTCGTACATCACCCGGCGGCCGGGGAATGGCGAGTGCCACACGGCGTTGCCGCCGGCGTAGATCGCGGCGTGGTAGACGTGCCCGTTGCGGCTGTGGAAGAACACGAGGTCGCCGGGCACCGCCTGCGACCGGGAGATGTGGAGCATCGAGGCGTACTGCTGTCCCGAGACGCGCGGGATGGCGATGCCGAGCTGGGAGAAGACATAGCGCGTGTAGCCCGAGCAGTCGAAGCCCGAGGCGGGCGAGGTGCCTCCGGCGCGGTAGGGGATGCCGCGGTAGCGCGACGCCGTCCGGATGACGAGCCGCCCGCGCGAGACCGCGTTGCGCAGCATCGCGCGCGAGGACGCGCGGCTCGACCTCGCGGTCGCAGCGACCGCGGTGACCGACGACACGCGCGGTGCCGACACCGACGGCGCACCGGACGTCGGTGCGGGGGTCGCCGAGGCGGGCGAGGTGACGGCGGGCACGAGGGTGGCCACCACGAGCAGGGCCAGGGACGCGCCGAGGCGCGCGCGGACAGACGACATGGAACCTCCACGACGCCTGCGAGGTGAGCTGTCGGGTTCGGACCGGGAGTTGGCCCGGCCGGTCGTGAGACCGGCTTCACCCCGAGGACTCGCCTGTGGTGCTACGGCGGGCCCGGAAAGTGGGTCCCCCGCTCCTGCCAGCGACGTGGTGCTTCCGACGGCGGTGGCAGGACTCGGCGTCCTCCGACGGAGGCCCACCGGGTGGTGGGCCGTGAGCGAACCTAGAGGAACCGCGCCACGCGTGTCACGGACTTGTCACGAAAAGTTGGTCCGACAGTGGTGGCAATCCGTCATTCAGCCGCCGAACGGGTGCTTCGTGCCGTCACGCGGCGCGCCCGGGGACGCCTGGCCCCTGACACACGTCCGCCCCCGCCTGCCGTGTGACGGGCTGGCGGGGGCGGACGAGACGTACGGCTACCGGACGGTGAAGGTGATCGTCACCGACGCGCGGCGTGCCTTCGCGCCCTGCTCCGGCGCCTTGCCCAGCCCCTTCGCGGGGATCGAGTGGGTCAGGCCGTGCGCCCGCAGGTAGGCCACGACGTTCGCGGCCCGAGCCCGCGAGAGCGTGACGTCGTTGGCGCTCGTCGTGGTCGCCTGGACGTAGCCCTTCGAGGTGCCCGAGAACGGGAGCCCGAGCTTCTTGACCTGCGCGATGAGTGCGTCGAGGGACTTCTTCCCCGCCGGTGTGAGGACCGGGGACATCACGCCGAAGTACACGGTGGCGCCGCGCGTCCTGAACTTGGGCGCCTTCACCTTCACCGTGACGGGGAAGGTCCGGCTGAACCCCTTGTTGGTCCAGACCCGCACGAGCACCGTGGACTTGCCGAAGAAGCCCCAGGCCGGCATGAAGCGGACCCGGCCCGTCGTGAGGTTCAGCGTCCATGTCCCGCTCTTGGTCACGACCTTGGTCACCAGCTTGTGGTTGACCGGGTTGATCAGCCGCGTCCGGGACCAGTCCCAGGACTGGCCGGCGGGCGGGGTCGCGCCCGAGGTGGGGTCGACCTCGATCGGCATGCCGAACGGCGCGGTGCCCGGCGGGTCGGCCGGCTGGTCGGTCGGCGTCAGGAACGGCGGGGTCGGCGTCGTCGGCGGGGTCGGCGTCGTCGGCGGGGTCGGCGTCGTCGGCGTCGGCGTCGTGGGATCGTCCCCGGACGGCGGGTCGACGTGCGTGATCGGCGACCACGAGGCGTACAGCACGAGGTCCGCAGCCGCGCCGTAGGCGGCTCCGGCCGCGTACGTGGTGCCCGTGCCGTCGGCGGCGGAGTTCCAGCCGGCGAACGTGTAGCCGGTGCGCACCAGGCCGCCGGTGTTGCCGACCACGGCGGTAGGAGAGGCGAGGGTGAACTGCTGGGTCGCGGGCACCGAGCCGCCCGTGCTGCCGTTCCCGACGTAGGTCACCGTGTAGGTCGCCGGCGTCCAGACGGCGTAGAGCATCGAGCCGGCCGCGGTGAGCGTGAAGCTCGACCCGACGGCGTACGTGGTGCCACCGTCGGCAGGCGTGGTGCTCCAGCCGCCGAAGGTGTACCCGGCCCTGGCCAGCCCGCTGCCCGCCAGGACGGTCACGCTGGTGCCCGCGGTGCCGGACTGCGACGCCGGGACGGACCCCGTGCCACCGTTGGCGCTGTAGGCGAGCGTGCCGTCGAGCACCCACTGGGCGAAGAGGGTGACGTCCCCGGCGGTGCCGTAGGTCGCTGCGAGGCTCGCGGAGCCGGAGCCGGAGCCGGAGCCGGGGGCGGCGGCGACGTACGACGCGCCGCTCCCGTCAGCCGCCGTGTTCCAGCCGACGAACGTGTGGCCGGTCCTGGTCAGGCTCCCGGGACCGGTGATCGCCGCCGGTGCCACCACCGTGAACGGCTGTGCCGCCGGCGGGGTGCCGCCGGTGTGGCCGTTGCCGTCGTAGAAGACGTGGTAGGTGATCGGGGTCCAGACCGCGTGGAGGATCGTGTCCGACGCCGGGACCACGAACGAGCCGGACGGCAGGTAGGCGGTGCCGCTGCCGTCGGCCGCGGTGTTCCAGCCAGCGAACGTGAAGCCGGTGCGCGAGAGCCCGGTTCCGTCGGACAGCAGGAAGGTCGAGCCGTAGGACCCGCTCGTCGCGGCGGGCGGCGTTCCCTGCCCCGCCCCCGCGACGTAGGTCACTGCGTAGTCGTTGACCGACCACTGCGCGAACAGCGTCACGTCACCCGCGACCTTGTAGCCCGAACCCACGACGACGGGGGTGCCCGAGCCGTCGGCCTTCGTGTTCCAGCCGGCGAAGCTGTGACCGGTCGTCGTCAGTGCGCCGGTGTTGCCCACGATGGTGGCGGCGGACTCCACGGTGAAGGACTGCGCCCCCGGGACGGTGCCGCCGCCGTTGCCGTTGCCGTCGTAGGTCACGTGGTAGGTGACCGGGGTCCACGTCGCGTACAGCGTCGTGTCCGCGGCGGGGACCACGAACGGGCCGGACGACGCGTAGGCGGTGCCGCTGCCGTCGGCCGCGGTGTTCCAGCCCGCGAAGGTGTACGCCGGTCGGGACAGACCCGCGCCGTCGGACAGCGTGATGCCCGAGCCGAACGGCTGCGTCGTCGTCGACGGCGCCGGGCCGCTCCCACCGTTGACGAGGTAGGACACGGCGTAGTCGTTGACCGACCATTGCGCGAACAGGGTCACGTCACCCGCGACCTTGTAGCCCGAACCCACGACGACGGGGGTGCCCGAGCCGTCGGCCTTCGTGTTCCACCCGGTGAAGCTGTGTCCGGTCCGGACCAGGGTGCCCTGGTCGGCGACCGGGGCCGCGGACTCCACGGTGAAGGACTGATCCGCGGGAACGGTCCCGCCCGTGCTGTCGTTGCCGTCGTACGACACCGCGTAGCCCACCGGGGTCCACACCGCGTAGAGCGACAGGTTCGACAGGTCCGCGTAGGGGTCGCCCCCGTGGAGGACGGCCGCGCCGGTGTCCGTCGTCGCCCAGCCCTGGAAGGCGTAACCCGTCCGGTGCAGCGAGCCGGGGCCCGCGATCGTGGCCGGCGTCACGACCGTGAAGCCGGCCGGGTCCGGGACCGAGCCCGAGCCACCGTTCGCGTGGTACGTGACGGAGTACTGCGTCGGGACCCAGACCGCGTACAGCGTGAGGTCGGCCGCCAGCCCGTACGTGTCGTTCTCGATGTAGGCGGGAATGGTCCCGGTCTCGGTGGTCGACCAGCCTGCGAAGTCGTAGCCCGTCTTCACCAGCGTGCCGGGCCCGGGGATCGTCTCCGGAGCGGCGACGGTGAAGCCGTCGGGTCCGGGAGCGTCACCTGAGTCGTTCCCGTTGCCGATGAAGGTCACGGTGTAGACGGTCGGCGCCCACTGGGCGTAGAGCGTCGTGTCGCTCGCCGGGACGGTGAACGACCCGAGCGTGGCGTAGGACGTGCCCGACCCGTTGGCTGCGGTGTTCCACCCCGTCAGCGTGTGCCCCGCGAGGGACATGCCCGTTCCCGCAGGAAGCGTCACGGACGAGTGGTACGGCGCGGTGATCGCGCCCTCGCTGCCGGACCCGCTGTTGTTGTCGAACGACAGCGTGTAGCTGTTGAGCGACCACTGCGCGTACAGGGTCACGTCCGCTGCCGAACCGACGACGTCGCCGGGCGCCATGCTCGTGCCGCTGCCGTTGGCAGCCGTGTTCCACCCGGCGAACGAGTGGCCGTCGAAGGTCAGCGTGCCGGTGCCGGCCGTGACCGCCGCCGGGTGGGCGACGTCGAACGGCACTGCCAGGGGCGCCGTCCCGCCCGCGCCGTTCGCGTCGTACGTGAGGTTGTAGGCGACGAGCGTCCAGACGGCGTACAGGGTCACGTCGGCCGCGGAGCCGTAGGTGGCCGGCGCCACGTAGGACGTGCCGGAGCCGTCCGCCTTGCTGTTCCAGCCCGCGAAGGTGTAGCCGGCGGCCGCGAGCCCGCCGGTGTTGCCGGCCACGGGCGCACCGACCGCGACCGTGAACGTCTGCACCCCCGGCACGGAGCCGGTCGCCGTGCTGCCCGCCGGAGCGTTCGCGCTGTACGTCACCTGGTACTGGAGCGCGGTCCACTCGGCGTACAGCGTCAGGCTGCCGACCGAGCCGACCGAGGCACCGGGGGCGTACGCCGACCCCGAGGCGTCGGACGCGGTGTTCCAGCCGGCGAAGGCGTAGCCGGGCCTGACCAGCGCGCCGCTGTTCCCCGCGACGATGGCGGCCGACACGACCGTGAAGCTCTGCGGATCCGGGACCGTGCCGCCCGCGGCGCCGTTCCCGAGGTAGGTGAGCGAGTAGGTCACCGGCGTCCAGACGGCGTACAGCGTGGCACCGCCGGCGGTCAGGGTGAACGACGACCCCGCCGGGTAGGCCGTGCCGCCGCTGGCCGCAGTGCGCCAGCCGGCGAAGGTGTAACCGGGACGGGAGAGCCCCGAGCCCGACGCGACCGTGACGCTCTGGCCGGGCGTGCCGGCCTGGGTCGGCGGGACGGTGCCCACGGCGTCCACCGCGTTGGCGTTGTAGCCGAGGGTCCCGTTCGCCACCCACTGCGCGTACAGCGTGAGGTCGGCGGCCGACCCGTACGTGGCCGGGGCCGCGTACGACGTCCCGGTGCCGCTCGCCGCGGTGTTCCAGCCGCCGAACGAGTATCCGGTGCGGGTGAGCGTCCCTGCGCCGGCGATCGTGACCGGGCCGGCGACCGTGAAGGTCTGCACCCCGGGCGCCGTGCCGCTCGACGAGCCGTTGCCGTCGTAGGTCACCGTGTAGCTGACCGGCGTCCAGATCGCGTTGAGCGTCAGGTTGGACGGGCTCGCGTAGCTCGCGCCCACGACGTAGCCGGTGCCCGAGCCGTTGGCCGCGGTGTTCCACCCGGCGAAGGTGTAGCCGGTACGGGTGAGCGTGCCCGCGCCGGAGATCGTGGCCGGCGACTCGGTCGTGAAGGTCTGGGTCGCCGGTACGGTACCGCCCGTGGAGCCGTTCCCGCTGTAGGTGACCGTGTAGTTGGGCAGCCACTGCGCGTAGAGCGTCACGTTGGCAGCGGCGCCGTAGGTCGCGCCGACCGCGTAGCTGGTGCCGGTGCCGTTGGCGGCAGTGTTCCAGCGGGCGAAGGTGTAGCCGGTACGGGTGAGCGTGCCCGCGGCGGAGATCGTGGCCGGTGACGCGGTCGTGAACGACTGCGTCGCCGGCGCGCTGCCACCGGTGCTGCCGTTCCCGTCGTAGGTGACCGTGTAGTTGGTGGCCCACTGCGCGTAGAGCGTGGCGTTCCCGGCGGCCGCGTACGACGAGCCGACGGGGTAACTCGTGCCCGAGCCGTTCGCGGCGGTGTTCCAGCCGGTGAACGTGGTGCCGGTCTTGACCAGCGTGCCCGCAGCCTTGACCGCGGCCGGCGCGGCGACGGTGAAGGTCTGCGCGGCGGGCACGGTGCCGCCGGAGCTGGTGTTGCCGTTGTAGGTCAGCGTGTAGGTGACCGGCGCCCACTGCGCGTAGAGGGTGACGCCGTTCGTCGGGATCGTGAGCGCGGCGCCGGACGCGTAGGTCGTACCGGTCCCGTCGGCTGCGGTGTTCCACGAGGCGAACGTGTAGCCGGTCCGGGTCGGCGCGGTCGAGGACAGCGTCACGGTGGTGCCGACCGGGGCGGTCTGGGTGGCCGGGGCACCGGTGCCGGAGTTGGCGCTGTAGGTCACGGAGTACGACGTACCGCTCGAGGTCGGGTTCGCGCCGAGGGGGACCGTGCCGATGCGCATGCCCCAGTAGTTCGTGGCCTGGGCCGAGACGTCGCCGAAGGTCGCGGAGAAGGACGACGTCGCCGCGTAGGTAGTGACGATGCGGTCCTGCACGATGTTGGCGTCGTTCGTGCCGACCGGCGCACCGAAGAAGCGCACCGTGGGCGCGGGGTACGTCAGCGTCGCCGGGCCGTTGCGGGTGATGTTGGTCGGGTTGGAGACGGCGTAGCTGTCGAAGCCGGTGAAGTCGTTGAACTGTCCGTTGTCGATGTCGAAGCCGCCGACCTGGACGTTCTGCAGCACCGCCAGCGTGGGCGACGCGGTGCCGTACGTGCCGTGCACGTAGAAGGTGAAGGTGAAGGTGGCGTAGCCGTTGGCTGCGGTCACGGCGGTGTCGACCTCGAAGTCCGTGGCCGGGCCGCCGAGGCCGGTGCCGACGTCGAACCTCGAGATGGTGGAGTTGCTGAGCGCGGTCGTGGTGACGAGGGCGTCGATGACCGTGCCGTTGATCGTCGCGGCGTTGGCGTAGAGGACCTTGTCGCCCGCGGCCGTGCCGGTGCCCGTGATGTTGGTGGCGTTGGCGTGGTCGAAGCTGATCGCGCTGAACCCGAGGTTCAGCGTCGTCGCCGCCTGGGCCGGACCGGCCTGCAGCGCCACGCCGGCGAGCGCGAGCGCGCCCGCGACGACGGCGGCGACGAACCGGCGACCGGTGGTGCTGGGCATGACGTCCTCCATGTCGGGCGTACGGCATGGACGACGCGTCGGACGGCGGCCCTGCCTGACTCCGACGGTTGGCTCACCCAAGAGGGATGATCCGTCGCTGTCAGTAACCTCTCGGCACGCTCACGAGGGAGGTTGAGGCCCAGGGCACCCTTTCCTCGCCCAGCCGCGGGGATGCGGCGGGGCGAGCCGCGGGTCAGCTCTTGGCGACGAAGACGTGCGAGGCCGTCACCGCGTCGAGCTCGGCGTACTCCCCCGCGCTGCCCACGAGGAAGCCTCCGGGCGAGGTGACGACCTTGACGGTCGCGCCGGGCAGCGCACCCGCGCGGCGCAGGGACGCCATGAGGGCGGCGTCGGTCTGGATCGGCTCGCCGATGCGGACGACGGTGACGCGGGTGGAGGCGTCGCGCACGACCTTGTCGAGGGTCGTGAGGCCGGCGAGGTCGGACTCCGCCGGCTCCTGGTCGAGCTCCGCGAGCCCCGGGATGGGGTTGCCGTACGGCGAGACGGTGGGGTGGCCGAGGATCTCGAGGATCCTTCGCTCGACGGTCTCGCTCATGACGTGCTCCCAGCGACAGGCCTCCGCGTGCACGTCCTCCCACTGCAGGCCGATGACGTCGACGAGCAGGCACTCCGCGAGGCGGTGCTTGCGCATCACGCGGGTGGCCATCGCACGGCCGTCGTCGCTGAGCTCGAGGTGGCGGTCGCCCTCGACCGCGAGGAGGCCGTCGCGCTCCATGCGCGCGACCGTCTGCGACACGGTGGGACCGGACTGCCCGAGGCGCTCCGCGATGCGGGCACGCAGCGGGGTGATGCCCTCCTCCTCGAGCTCGAAGATCGTGCGGAGGTACATCTCCGTGGTGTCGATGAGGTCGCTCACGGCCCTGGGGTCCTTCGTCGCGTGGTTCTCGGGACGCCCGCGGCGACCGGCGACCTGCCGCGCGCGTCTGACGAGGCCATCCTGTCCTACGCCGGGCGTCGATGCACCGACGCCGCCCGACTCCCGATGTCTCCCACGTCACTCGATCGTCCCTTAGGGACGATCAAGTGCGGCAGTTTCCATGACCGTGGCGTCCACAAGTCGTGATCTTGGTCGGCGACGCGCGGTCCGCCCCGGCTCGATCTAGCCTCGGGGGGTGCCCAGCGTCCTGTGGTTGCGTCGAGACCTCCGCCGGCACGACAACCCCGCACTCCTCGCGGCGCTCGACGCCGCGCGCGCCGACGGCGACGACGTCGTGGTGGCGCTGTTCGTCCTCGACCCGCGGCTGTGGGGTCCGGCCGGCGACGTACGCCGTGCCTGGCTCTCGCGCTCGCTGCGCGCGCTCGACCGCTCGCTCGGCGGGGCGCTGGTGGTCCGGCACGGCGACCCGACGGCGCTGGTGCCCCAGGTCGCCGCGGCCGCCGGCGCGGCCACGGTGCACGTCGCCGCGGACTTCGGGCCCTACGGCGCTGCCCGTGACGCCGCCGTCGAGACGGCACTGGCGGCGACCGGTCGCGCACTGGTGCGCTCGGGCTCGGCGTACGCCGTCTCTCCTGGGCGCGTGGTGAAGCGCGACGGCACCGCCTACCGCGTCTACACACCGTTCTACCGGGCCTGGGTCGCGCACGGCTGGCGCCGGCCGGCCGCCGACCCCGACCGCTGGCCGACCTGGCGCATGGACGACACCGGTCCTCTGGCGTGCGACGGCATCCCGGACGCGCCGGAGGTCGCGCTGCCGGCCGTCGGCGAGGCCGCGGCCCTCTCGCGGTGGGCGGCGTTCCGCGACGACGGGCTGCCGGCGTACGACGAGCTGCGTGACCGAGCGGACCTGGCGGGCACCTCGTCGCTCTCGGCGCACCTGCGCTGGGGCGAGATCCACCCCCGGACGCTGCTCGCGGACCTCGGCGACGCGCCGTCGCACACCGTGTTCCGCAAGGAGCTCGCCTGGCGGGAGTTCTACGCCGACGTCCTGCACCGTGCGCCGTCGTCGGCGCGCACCTGGCTGGACCCGCGCTACGCACTGATGGAGCACGACTCCGGTGCCGAGGCCGACGTGCGCTTCGAGGCGTGGTGCGCCGGCCGCACGGGCTACCCGTTCGTCGACGCCGGGATGCGCCAGCTGCTCGCCGAGGGCTGGATGCACAACCGGGTGCGCATGGTGACGGCGTCGTTCCTCGTCAAGGACCTGCACCTGCCGTGGCAGCGCGGCGCGCGCTGGTTCATGCGCAGGCTGCGTGACGGCGACCTCGCGAGCAACCAGCAGGGCTGGCAGTGGGTCGCGGGCAGCGGCACCGATGCGGCGCCGTACTACCGCGTCTTCAATCCCGTGGCCCAGGGCCTGCGCTTCGACCCCGACGGCGACTACGCGCGGCGCTACGTGCCCGAGCTGCGCGACCTGCTCGGGCGGACCGCCCACGAGCCCTGGGACCACCCCATCCTCGCCACGGCCTACCCCGACCGCATCGTCGACCACGCGACCGAGCGCGCCGAGTCCCTCAGAAGGCACGCCGACCTCCCGCGCCCTTCCTTGATCGTCCCTTAGGGACGCCGCCAGTTTCTTCGACCGCAGCGTCCACAAGTCGCGATCTTGGTCGTGCTGACCGGCTGACGTCGCGGGGTGATGCGTCCCTCGGGCCGCTCGTCGTGCCACCATGACCCGAGCACGGCGCCAGCGGTACGACGGCGCCAGGAAGCAGGGATCGCCGAGATGGGGAACAAGTCCGACGCGCGGGCGTCGGTGACGTGCGCCGTCGTCGCCCAGAAGGGCGGCGTCGGCAAGACCACCACGCTGCTCGGGATCGCCGGTGCGGCCTGGGAGCGCGGGCTCAAGGTGCTCGTCGTCGACCTCGACCCGCAGGCCAACGCGACCGCTGCGCTCGACCCCGCGAGCACGCCGTACACCACCAACGACGTGCTCGCCGACGCCCGGCCCGGCGTGGCGGCCGACGCGGTCGTCCCGTCCGGCTGGGGACTCGGCGTCGACGTCCTGCCCTCGGAGCGGGCCCTCGAGCACCGCGCCGTCCCCGAGGGCCGGGACTCCTCGCTGCGGCTGCGCATCGCCCTGGAGGGCGTGATCGAGCGCTACGACCTCGTCCTCGTCGACTGCCCGCCCAGCCTCGGCGAGCTCACCCGCAACGCGCTGGCCGCCGTCCGCCTCGCGCTCGTCGTCACGGAGCCGTCGTTCTTCGCGCTCCCTGGCGCCGCCGCGGCGCTCGAGGCGATCGAGGTCGTCCGCGGCTCGAGCAACCTCGTCCTGCGGCCGGCCGGCGTCGTCGTGAACCGCTCCCGCCCGAAGACCACCGAGCACGCGTTCCGGCTGCAGGAGCTGCAGGCCGCCTACCCCGGGCTCGTCCTGCCGTTCACCATCCCCGAGCGGACGGCGGTGCAGCAGGCCCAGGGCGCGTGCGTCCCGGTGCAGGCCTGGCACTCCCCCGGAGCGGCCGACGCCGCCGATGTCTACGACGTCCTGCTCGACGTGATCCTCGCCCGAGGGACCGAGGCGGTCGCTGAGCTCGGCGTCTCGTCGACGACCACCTTCTCCACCGGAACGGACACCTGATGACGAACCCCACGCCCCGACCGGCGCTGCGCAAGGCGGCCGACGCCGACGTCCATCCCGCGGCGCCGCGTCCGTCCCGCTCGCCGCGCGCCCGTCAGGCGCCCGTCACGGTGGCCCCCGTGCCCGAGCCTGTGCCCGAAGCCGAGGACGTCGCGGACGTCGCCGACGGCGGCGTCACGGTCGAGGCGGTCGCGGTCGAGGCGGTCAGCGTCGGGGCGGTGACCGACGTGCCCGCGACCGTCGCCGCGCCGTCGACCCGGTCGCTCAAGCCGCCGAAGAAGCGTCATGCGGACCCGGGTCGCCCGGCGAGGGCGACCAAGCGGATGTTCTCGGGCTCGACCTCGGACCACCTGCGCGTCCCGGAGGTCCAGGAGGTCACCTCGAGCCAGCGGGCCGCGCTCGACCACCTCTTCGAGAACGACGACAAGGCCAAGAAGCCCAAGGCGCCCAAGCCGGTCGACCTCATGGGCGGCAAGCTCGTCGACCTCGAGGCGTCGGTCCCGAAGAACCTGCGCAAGGCCGCGCGCGACGAGGCCCGCAAGCGCGGCCTCGACGTCGACACCGTCGTCACCGACCTGCTCCACGCCTGGCTCACCGAGCGCCGCTGAGCGACCGTCCGGCCTCGACCCCCGCGTCGAGCCGAGGCTGCGGCTACGGGACCGGGTGCCTCGCGTCGTAGGCCAGGAAGGTCGGGACGGCGGCGACGAGCGCGGCCGTGACCGCGATGCACGCGATGCCGCCGGACACGACCGAGAACGTCTCGCCGAAGATCGCGGCCACGGTGCCCGACTCGACGTCGCCGAGTCGCGGCCCCCCGGCCACCACGACCGTGAAGATCCCCTGCAGCCGCCCGCGGAACTCGTCCGGGGTCGCGGCCTGCAGGATCGTCGAGCGGAAGACGGCGCTGACGTTGTCGGCCGCGCCCGCCAGCGCGAGGAGCAGGCACGCGACCGGCAGCCAGTGCACGAGGCCGAACACGGCGATCGACAGGCCCCACCCGAACACCGACAGCACGACCGCGAGACCCTGGCGTCGGACGTGCCCGAGCGGTCCGGAGAAGATCCCGCTGACCGCTGCACCCACCGCGGGGGCAGCCGACAGGAGGCCGACGGCGGTCGCCGCCATGCGCGGGTCGTCCGGGTACATCGCCGCCGCGATCGCCGGGAACAGCGCGCGCGGCATGCCGAACACCATCGCGGCCATGTCGACGTAGAACGACATCTGGAGGTTCTTCTTGCCGCGCAGGAAGGTGATGCCGTCCTTGACCGCCGCCCAGCCGGCCCTCGTCGGGGTCTCGCCCTCGGGCCTGATCGGACGCAGTCTCCACATGGCGTAGACGACCGAGGTGAACGCCACGACGTCGACGGCGTACGCCGCGGACACGCCGCCGGTCACGGCGATGATCACGCCACCGAGCAGCGGACCCAGGGTGAAGCCGATGCTCCAGGCGAGCATGCCGAGGGCGTTGGCGGCCGGCAGCAGCTCGTTGCCGACGAGCCTCGGGATGATCGAGGCCCGGGCCGGGTTCCCGACCGCGAAGAAGCCGGACTGCACCGCGACGACGGCGTAGAGGACTGCGACGCTGCCGACACCCGCGACCGACTGCGCGAGCAGCACGATCGAGCACGCCATGAGGCCGACAGCGGTGATCAGGCCGAGGAGGCGTCGGTCGTGGACGTCGGAGAGCATCCCGCCGTAGAGCCCGAAGCCGATGAGCGGGATGAGCTGGAAGAGCCCGACCATGCCGACGGCGAAGGACGAGTGGGTGATCGAGTAGACCTGGATGCCGACCGCGACGGCCGTCATCTGCTGGCCGACGTTGCTGATCGACAGCGCCGACCAGATCCGCCGGTAGTCCGCCGAGACCCGCAGCGGGGTCAGGTCGGCGAAGAGGCGAGCCACGGTCCGCGAGCCTATGTCCCGCCGCGAACCTCCCGCCCCGACCCCCGAGGCCCGAGACGTTGCGGTGAAGGACGCCTTGGTTCCGAACCGTGAATGAAGGCGAGTTTGTTGCTCTCTACGCAACGCCGGCGTCCTTCACTGAGAACGGCTAGGGCGAGAGGCGCTCGACGCTCCAGGCTGTGGCGTCGTCGAGCGCGGCGGGCTCGTCGCCGACGCGGACGAAGCGCAGCCGGTCGTGCAGGCGTGAGGGCCGGCCCTGCCAGAACTCCACCGACCGCGGCCGTACGACGAACCCGCCCCAGCCGTCGGGCAGCGGCACGTCGTCGTCACGCCCCGTGTCGGGGAAGGCCGCCGCCAGCTCGGCGTAGCGCGCCTTCAGGACCTCGCGCGAGGCGATGACCGACGACTGCGCGCTCGCCCAGGCCCCGAGCCGCGACCCGTGCGGCCGCGAGGAGAAGTACGCCCGCGCCTCGTCGCGTCCGATCTCCTCGACGTCGCCGATCACGACGACCTGGCGCTGCATCGGGTGCCAGGGGAACACGAGCGAGGCACGCGGGTTGGCGGCGAGGTCACGGCCCTTGCGCGACTGCAGGTTGGTGTAGAAGGCGAAGCCTCGAGGGTCCACCCCCTTGAGCAGGACGATGCGCGCCGAGGGGTCGCCGTCGGCGTCGGCGGTCGCGAGGACCATCGAGCTCGGCTCGGCCAGCCCGGCGAACTGCGCTGCGGCGGCGTCGTCGAACCAGGCCTGGAACTGGGCCAGCGGGGTGCCGGCCAGATCCGACTCCAGCAGGCGCCCTGCGTCGTAGCTGAGGCGTACTCCGGCGAGGTCGTGGGGCTGCTGCTCGGTCACGGGTCCACTCTCCCAGGACCCCAGCGGCTACCGCCTGTCGGAACCGGTCCGATGAACATCCGGTACCGGTTGACCGACGGGTACGACCCTTTGCCAGGATGTAGCCCGTCGCCGAGCGCGCCCCACCGGGTGCGGGCGTCGACGGCGGGAGCCCCACGTGCCCGCCGTCGTGCGGGAGCGCCCACCGGTGCAGCCCGCACACCCGACCGGCGCGTCCTGACGCGCCACGAGCAGGGGAGCGCACCGCATGTCGGACTTCGTGCCTGGCCTCGAGGGCGTCATCGCCTTCGAGACCGAGATCGCCGAGCCGGACAAGGAAGGCAGCGCGCTGCGCTACCGCGGCGTCGACATCGAGGACCTCGTCGGTCGCGTGTCCTACGGCCAGGTGTGGGGCCTGCTCGTGGACAACGAGTTCAACCCGGGCCTCCCGCCGGCCGAGCCGTTCCCGATCCCCGTGCACTCCGGCGACGTCCGGGTCGACGTCCAGTCGGCGCTCGCGATGCTCGCTCCCGCGTGGGGCCTCGAGCCGCTGCTCGACATCGACGACGACACCGCGCGCGACGAGCTCGCCCGGGCCTCGGTCATGGCGATGTCCTTCGTCGCGCAGAGCGCCCGCGGCATCGGCAAGCCGATGGTGCCGCAGAGCCGCATCGACGAGGCGCACACGGTGGTCGAGCGCATGATGATCCGCTGGCGCGGCGAGCCCGACCCGCGTCACGTCCAGGCGGTCGACGCCTACTTCGTCTCCGCGGCCGAGCACGGCATGAACGCCTCGACCTTCACCGCCCGCGTCATCGCCTCCACCGGCGCCGACGTCGCTGCCGCGCTCTCCGGTGCGGTCGGCGCGCTGTCCGGCCCGCTGCACGGCGGCGCCCCGTCCCGCGTCCTGGACATGATCGAGGACGTCGAGAAGTCCGGCGACGCCCGCGGCTACATCAAGGGCGTCCTCGACCGCGGCGACCGCCTCATGGGCTTCGGCCACCGCGTCTACCGCGCCGAGGACCCGCGCGCCCGCGTCCTTCGACGTACCGCCCGCGAGCTCGACGCGCCCCGCTACGCCGTCGCCGAGGAGCTCGAGGCCGCGGCTCTGGCCGAGCTGCGCGAGCGTCGTCCCGACCGCGTGCTCGAGACCAACGTCGAGTTCTGGGCGGCCATCGTGCTGGACTTCGCCCAGGTCCCCGCGCACATGTTCACCTCGATGTTCGCCTGCGCCCGCCTCGCCGGATGGAGCGCCCACATCCTCGAGCAGAAGCGCACCGGTCGGCTGATCCGCCCCTCGGCGCGCTACGTCGGCCCCGCGCCGCGCAAGCCCGAAGAGGTCCCCGGCTGGGACGCCCAGATCGTCGCCCCGACCGGCTACCCCGTCGGCTGACCGCGTGCGCCCTCCCCGATGAGGGCACACGGGGTCCGGGGTGAGGGTGTCGCGCGTCTCAGCAGGTGGACCCGGGCGCGGGCGGGGCGGGGCGGTTTCTAGGCTGGGGTCTTACGCCGCCACCCCTCGAAGAGGTCACCTCCGTGAGCGAGACGCCGCAGATCACCATCCCCACCGACCTCCTGCCGCGCGACGGGCGCTTCGGCGCCGGTCCGAGCAAGGTCCGTCCCGAGCAGGTCGCGGCGCTCGCCGCGATCGCGCCGTCCTACCTCGGCACCTCGCACCGCCAGAAGACCGTCAAGTCGCAGGTCGGTCGCCTGCGCGCCGGCCTCGCCGACCTGTTCACCCTCCCCGAGGGCTACGAGGTCGTGCTCGGCAACGGCGGGTCGACGGCGTTCTGGGAGGTCGCGGCCTTCGGTCTGGTGCGCGACCGCGCTCAGTTCCTCACCTTCGGCGAGTTCGGCTCGAAGTTCGCGACGGCCGTCAAGGACGCGCCCTTCCTGGGCGAGCCCACCGTGCAGAAGTCCGACCCCGGCAGCGCCCCGAGCTTCAGCGCGGAGCCCGGCGTCGACGTCTACGCCACTCCGCACAACGAGACCTCGACCGGCGTCGCCATCACGCCGACGCGCGTCGCGGGTGCCGACGACGACGCCCTCATGCTCTTCGACGCCACCAGCGCGGCCGGCGGCCTCGCAGTCGACCAGCGCGAGTCCGACGTCTACTACTTCGCGCCGCAGAAGTGCTTCGCCTCCGACGGCGGACTCTGGATCGCCCTCATGTCGCCGGAGGCGATCCAGCGCACCGCGGCGATCAAGGCGAGCGGTCGCTACATCCCCGCGTTCCTCGACCTGCAGACCGCGGTCGACAACAGCCGCCTCGACCAGACCTACAACACCCCGGCGCTCGCGACGATCCTGCTCATGGCCGAGCAGGTCGACTGGTTCAACGCCAACGGCGGCCTCGACTGGACCGTCGCGCGCACCAAGGAGTCCAGCGACGTGCTCTACGACTGGGCCGAGGCGTCGTCGTACGCCACGCCCTACGTCGTCGACCCGGCGCTGCGCTCGCAGGTCATCGGCACGATCGACTTCGCCGACACGATCGACGCCACCGCGGTCGCGAAGGTCCTGCGCGCCAACGGGATCGTCGACACCGAGCCCTACCGCAAGCTCGGCCGCAACCAGTTGCGGGTCGCGATGTTCCCGTCGGTCGACCCCGACGACGTGCGCCGCCTCACCGCGTGCATCGACCACGTGGTGTCGGCGCTCGCGTGACCTGGCCGATGAGGTCGACCGGCCGATGACCGACGTCCCGGCTCGCATCGTCACGGCGCCAGCGGTCGTGCGCGACCGCGCGACGTGGCTGGCGTACTTCCACATCGGGCTGTTCGGCTACTTCCTCTACGCCTTCGGCCCGTCCATCGCCCTGCTGCGCGACGAGCGGGGCTACACCCGGACCGTCGCGTCGCTGCACGGCTCCGCGATGGCGCTCGGTGCGGTCGTCGTCGGGTTCCTCGCCGTCCACGTCGTACGCCGCACCGGTCGCGGGCCCTTCCTGCGCATGGGGTCGGTCACCCTCGCCGCCGGCCTGCTCCTCTACACCGGGTTCTCGTCGCTGTGGGTCACCCTGCTCGGGGCTTTCGTCGCGAGCGGCGGCGGCACCATGATCATGGTGGGCGTCAACGCGTTCCTGCCCGACCATCACGGCCCGGCGGGGCCCCGCGCGATGAGCGAGGCGCACGGCCTCGGCGCCACCATGGGCCTGCTCGGGCCGCTCGCCGTCGGCCTCGGCGTCGCCATCGGGTGGGGCTGGCGGGTCGGGCTGCTGGCCACGATCGTCGGGCTCGTCGTCCTCGAGGTCGCGCGCGGGCGCAACACCGAGCAGTTCGACGGGCCGCACGGGCATCCCGACGACGAGCCGGGGCACGCGCCGCACGGCCCGCTGCCTCGTCGCTTCTGGCTCGCGATGGCGGTGTTCGGCGTGTGCGCCGGCACCGAGTTCTGCCTCACCCTGTGGGGCAGCGACCTGCTCCGCGACCGCGCCGGCCTCGGGGCCTCAGCAGCTGCGGCATCGCTCGTCACGCTCGTCGGTGGCATGGCGGTCGGCCGGGTGGCCGGTGCGCCGCTGGTCTCGCGCTTCGACCCCGACCACGTGCTCGCAGCCACGATGGGCCTCACGGTGGTCGGCTTCGCGATCGCGTGGCTCTCGGCCGCACCCGTCCCGATGCTCGTGGGCTTCGCGGTCATCGGCCTCGGTCTGGGCCTGCAGTCCCCGCTCGCGATCGGGCGAGCCGTCATCGCGGCCGAGGGGCAGGCCGATCGCGGAGCCGGACTCACGTCGGTCGCCGCGGGTCTGGCCAGCGGCATCGCACCGTTCCTTCTGGCGGCCGTCGCCGACCACCTCGGGGTGCACTCGGCGTTCCTCATCGTCCCGGCCCTCATGGTCGCCGGGATCCTGCTGGTGCGCGCGGCCCCGGTGCCCGTCACCGACGCCGTCGGCGATGCCGTCCCGAGCGACGCCGTGCCCGACTGACACCGTGCCCGACTGACACCGCGGTCGCCGTCGTGGCGACGGCCTTGCCCCACGAGGGGCCGACCGACGATGCTGCGGGCGCGACCCCACCGACCAGGATCGAGCCGACGATGGACCAGCCCGTCCTCCGTACCCGGGTCGTCGACGCGACCTCGGCCGAGCGCGCCACGGACATCCTCGCCGGTGCCTTCCACCGCGACCCGATCTGGAGCTGGGCCTTCCCGGACGCCGAGCGACGCCTCGAGCAGCACCGCGCCCTGTGGGGCCTGTTCGTCGACGCCGCGATCCGCTACCCGTGGGTCCGGATGAACGACTCGAGCACCGCGGTCGCGCTCTGGATCCCGCCGGGCGGCTCGGAGCTCACCGAGGAGGGCGAGGAGCAGCTCGAGGCGCTCGTCGTCTCGCTGCTGGGCGAGGGCGCAGCACGAGCTCTCGACGCGTTCGCTGCTTTCGACCGCGCCCATCCGCGCGACGTGCCCCACTACTACCTCAGCCTGCTCGGCACCGACCCGCAGCACCTCGGCCACGGCCACGGCCTGAGACTGCTCGAGGACAACCTCGGCGAGATCGACGCGCTAGGCATGCCTGCCTACCTCGAGGCGAGCAATGTCGCGAACGTGCCGCTCTACACCCGCTACGGCTTCGCGCCCCACGGCGTGGCCCGGATCCCCGGCGGACCGGACGCCGTCACGATGTGGCGCGACCCGGTGCGCTGACCGGTCCGGTCAGGTGCGCATCCGCCGCGACGCCATCACCACGACCACCAGCGCAGCGACGACAGCCACGGTCGCGGCCACCACCCCGAGCGGACCGGGACCGGTGGATCCGCCGTCGGGCGCACCGGCCGCAGCGGACGCGGGGACGGACGGCGTCCCCGACCCGCTCGGTGACGGCGACGGCGACGGCGACGCAGTGGCGGACGCCTCGCCCGACCGCGACGCCGTCAGCGGCACCCACCACAGCGCGGTGTCCCTCTCCCCCGCGACCAGCAGTGCCCGGTCCCCGGGGGCGAAGGTCACGGCCTCGCCCTGCGGCTCGAACGGCAGCTCGATGCGCGTGGGACGCGCGAGCGAGGACGCCGACACGGGCGCGTCGTAGAGGTAGGCGCGCAGGTAGTCGCGGATCACGTAGTGCGCGCCGTCGCGCGACATCGCGGCGTCGGTCATGAGCCCACCGACGTCTCCGACGGCGACTGCGCGCGTGACGCGCGTCGTCGAGAGCGGGACCTGCCACACCGTGCCGGCGGCGAGCTGCTTGCTGACGACCCAGACCTTCGCACGGTCGGGCTCGGCGATGATCCCCTCGGCGTTGTGCGGGATGTCGGCGTAGGTGAAGCGATAGGTGACGGCGTCGACCTGCTGGTCGACGAGCCGCGCGGGCTCGACCACCGCGTGCAGGCGCACCGACGGCCACGAGTCGCGGTTGTCGCCGATGTCGCCGACCCATAGCACCGGTCGGCCCTGCGGGTCGGTTCCCGTCGCGATCGCCTCGATGTCGCGCGCACCGATGTTGCCGATCCTGATCCGGGCCAGGGTGCGACAGGTGGTGCCGTCGACGGCGTAGAGGTAGGGGCCGCGCCCGGAGTCGTTGTGCAGCCAGTAGACGCCCGGGTGCGCGCGGGACCAGGTGATGCCGCTGATCTCGACCAGTCGCGGGTCGCTGAACCGGCAGACGACGTGCGTCGTCGCGCTGTCGTCGGCGGCACTCGCGCCCGGGGCCGCGACGCCGAGGGCGAGAAGCGCGGCGGCGCAGGCGAGCAGCGCGCGCCTCACGGTCGGGCGCGCTCGCGCGCCGCCCGGAGCTCGGGCTCGATGCGGACCGCGAGCGCGGGCGCCACGTGCCACTCGCGGACGAGCTCGTCGTGGTCGGCGAGGTCGGACACCGACGGGGCTGCCCCCGTGCGGACCCCGCGAAGCATGAGGTTGCGGTTGGTGTGCTCGTCGCTCACGAACTCGACCGTGTCGACGCGGTAGCCGACCGTGCGCAGCAGCGAAGCGCGCAGGGCGTCGGTGAGGACGTCGAGGAACCGTTCGCGCAGCAGCCCGTGGCGGGTGACGAGGGAGTACGCCGCCGGGCTCTGCGACCTCGCCACCTGCGCCTGCAGGTCGTGGTGGCAGCACGGCGCGGCGAGGACAACCGCTGCGCGCCAGCGGACGGCACGTGCGAGCGCGTCATCGGTGGCGGTGTCACACGCGTGCAGCGCGACCACGACGTCAGGTCGCGGCTCGTCGCGCGCCTCGGCGATCGTGGCCGCCTCGAACGTGAGCTCGTCGGCCCAGCCGAGCACCGTGGCGAGCTCGGTGTTGCGCTCAC
>DATCCY010000047.1:0-29384 GCA_036510975.1 Candidatus Nanopelagicales bacterium | reverse complement strand
GGGCATCATCGCCGCCGACGTCATCGTCATGGCGAACCTCGCGCAGATCGCCGGCTCCTACACCTTCTCGCTGTTCCACCTCGACGACCTCGCCGCCAGCACGTTCTGGAGCACGGTGGCCGGAGTCGTGTGGATCATCGTGATGACCTGGATCTGCTACAAGGGCATCGAGGTCAGCGCCCGACTTCAGTACGGGCTGCTGGGCATCGAGCTGGTCATCCTGTTCGCGTTCTCCGTCACCGCGCTCGTCAAGGTCTACGGCGGGAACGCGACGCCCGAGTCGCTGAAGCCCAGCATCTCCTGGCTGATCCCCTCCGACCTCTCGTTGTCCGCGATGGTCACGGCGACACTGATCGCAGTGTTCATCTACTGGGGCTGGGACACCGCCGTCAGCGTCAACGAGGAGACCGCTGACCCCGCGAAGACGCCCGGACGCGCAGCCATCATCTCGACCCTGCTGCTGCTCGTGACCTACGCGCTCGTGTCCATCTCGACCGTGGCGTTCGCCGGCGTCGGCGAGAGCGACCTCGGTCTCGCGAACCCGGACAACTCCGGCGACGTGTTCAACGCGCTCGGCCCGACGGTCTTCGGCGAGTCGGCGATCGGCAAGCTCTTCGAGACGCTGCTCATCATCTCGGTCCTCACCTCGGCGTCGGCGTCGACGCAGACCACGATCCTGCCGACCGCGCGCACGGCGCTGTCGATGGGGGCCTACAAGGCGATCCCGAGCCGGTTCGCGACGATCCACCCGCGCAACCTGACCCCGTCGGTCGCGACAGTGTGGATGGGCGCGGTATCGATCATCTTCTACGTCGGACTGACGCTGGTGAGCTCCGACGTGCTCGGCGACTCGATCGCCGCCGTCGGGCTCATGATCGCCTTCTACTACGGCCTCACGGGATTCGCGTGCGTGTGGTTCTACCGCCGCGA
The DNA here is from genome assembly GCA_036510975.1 of Candidatus Nanopelagicales bacterium. GTDB lineage: Bacteria > Actinomycetota > Actinomycetes > S36-B12 > CAIYMF01 > Longivirga. Next base: position 28,454 of record DATCCY010000047.1, on the reverse strand, counting down.
CCTCGGGAACAGCGCGAAGGAGCTGCTCCAGAAGGGGATCCTGCCCGGCCTCGGCGGGCTCATGCTCCTCGGCGCCTTCGTGATCGCGTCCTACCAGTACGCCCAGCCCGACTACGGCAGCACGACGTTCTTCGGGATCGGCGGTGTCTTCGTCATCGGCATCGGGGCCTTGCTCGTCGGCGTGGTGCTGATGGCCGTCTACAACGCAGTGGCGCCGGCGTACTTCCGGCGGGAGACGCTGCCCAAGCGCGGCGAGGGTGACCTGATCCTGCTCACGCAGGAGATGGAGCTCGACACCGTGCGCCTGCCCGACTCGGGGCTCCCCGCCCTCGTCCTCGCCCCCGACCTGTCGAACCTCCCCGAGGGCTCCACGGCGGTCGATGTCGAGACCGGCGAGGCGATGCACGTCGACGAGAGCGGCGACGTCGTCGAGGGCTTCGCCACGCAGAAGCAGGAGGAGCTCTACGAGGAGATGGTGGCCGATGAGCAGCTCCCCCAGCCCACGCACGAGCACCACCACGACCTGCCGGCCGACGACGGCGGGGAGGACGGCGGCGGGCGGGCCTGAGGCCGGCGACGTCAGCCGCTGCTGGCGTCGCCCACGTCGTAGCCGACGCCGCCGGACACCACGCAGAGCTCGTTGCCCTCGGGGTCGGCCATGACCTGCCACCAGATGCCGTAGCGCTCGACCCGCTCGCCCACCAGAGTGCCGCCGAGCCGCTGCAGCCGGGTGAGGTGGGCGTCCGCGTTGTCGGGGTGCACGTCGACGTGCATGCGGTTCTTGTCGCGCTTCGGGTCGCTCGAGGCGGACAGCATGAAGACGGGGCCGACGGCAGCGTCCTTCGGCACGAGGATCCGGTACTCGTCCAGAACCTCGCTGAGTCGATATCCCAGAGCCGTCTCCCAGAACTCCACGAGGGAGTCCGGGTCGCGGCAGTCGAGTACCACGGTGAGCCTCATGGGCAGAAGGTACGCCGTTCCCGCCACCGAGGGACCGTCAACGACGAGACCTCCTGTCGCACAAGGCGTCAGGAGGTCTCGTCGTCGTGAGTCAGGCAGGTTCGGAGAGCCTTGCCATGGGTCAGCCGTGGGTCGGGAAGCCGAGGTTGATGCCGCCGTGGCTCGGGTCGAGCCAGCGGCTCGTGACGACCTTGCCGCGGGTGAAGAAGTGCACGCCCTCGGTGCCGTGCGCGTGGCTGTCGCCGAAGAGCGAGGCCTTCCAGCCACCGAAGGAGTAGTAGGCCATCGGCACCGGGATCGGCACGTTGACGCCGACCATGCCGACCTCGACCTCGTTCTGGTAGCGGCGCGCGGCACCGCCGTCGTTGGTGAAGATCGCGGTTCCGTTGCCGTACGGGTGGTCGTTGACCATCTGCAGCGCCTCGGCGTAGCTGTCCACGCGCACGACGGAGAGCACCGGGCCGAAGATCTCGTCGGTGTAGACGGTCATTCCGGTCGTGACGTGGTCGATGAGCGTCGGCCCGAGCCAGTAGCCACCGGGCTCGCCGTCGACCTCGGGGTTGCGCCCGTCCACGACGATCGTCGCGCCCGCAGCCTCACCGGCGTCGACGTAGGACCTCACCTTGTCGCGGTGCGCCTCGGTCACGAGCGGTCCCATGTCGCAGCCGCGTCGACCGTCGCCGGTGCGCAGGGTGGCCATCCGCTCGGCGATCTTCCCGACCAGCGGATCGGCGACGTCACCGACGCAGACCAGGGCGGAGATCGACATGCACCGCTCGCCGGCCGAGCCGAAGCCGGCGTTGACCGCGGCGTCCGCGGCGAGGTCGAGGTCGGCGTCGGGCAGGACCACCATGTGGTTCTTCGCGCCACCGAGCGCCTGGACCCGCTTGCCGTGCGCGGTGCCGGTCTCGTAGACGTACTTCGCGATCGCCGTCGAGCCGACGAACGAGACGCTCTTGACGTCGCGGTGCGTGAGCAGCGCGTCGACCGCGACCTTGTCACCGTGCACGACGTTGAACACACCGGCGGGCAGGCCCGCCTCGGCCCACAGCGCGGCGATGAAGTTCGCCGACGACGGGTCCTTCTCGGACGGCTTGAGGACGACCGTGTTGCCCGACGCGATCGCGATGGGGAAGAACCACATCGGGACCATCGCCGGGAAGTTGAACGGCGAGATGATCCCGACGACGCCGAGGGGCTGACGGATCGAGTAGACGTCGACCCCGGTCGACACGCTCTCGGAGTATCCGCCCTTGAGCAGGTGCGGGATGCCGCACGCGAACTCGACGACCTCGAGTCCACGGGTGACCTCGCCGAGAGCGTCGGAGAGCACCTTGCCGTGCTCCGCGGTGATGATCGCGGCGAGCTCCTCCTTCTTCTCGTTGAGCAGCTGGCGGAAGGCGAACAGCACGTTCGCCCGCTTGGTCAGCGAGGTCTTCCCCCACTCCGCGAACGCGGCCTTCGCCGCGGCGACGGCCTCGTCCATGACCTCGGCGGTCGCGAAGTCGACCCGCCCGGTCAAGGCCCCGGTCGCGGGGTCGTGCACCTCGCCGGTGCGCTCGGCGACGGCGCCGAACGGCTTGGCGTCGATCCAGTGGGTGATGCGTGTGGGCTCGGTCATGGACAGAGTCTCACCGCCGCCCCGCCAGGACGCCACCTGCAGACCGTCGGCGTATCGCCTCGGGGCTTGACGACATGTCACGGGTTCGCCGACTCAGGGGGTGCCACGGGTGCCGCTATCGCGCGCCGGGCACAGTCATGCGCCGACGGGCGGGGGGTCAGGAGTCGAAGCCGAGGCCGAGGCGGTCGAGGGTGCGCAGCCAGAGGTTGCGGCGCCCGTCGCGGCGGTCGGCGCGGCCGAGCGACCAGGTGGTGAGGCCGATCGCGGCGCCGCGCAGCGGCTCCGGCGGGAACGGCAGCGGCATGCTCGAGACCATCCGGGTCCGGGTGCGCTCGGTGTCGCGACCGTCGAGCAGGTCCAGCATGACGTTCGCCCCGAACCGCGTGGCGCCGACGCCGAGTCCGGTGAACCCGGCCGCGTAGGCGACGCGGCCGTCGCGCGCCTGGCCGAAGAACGCCGAGAACCTCGAGCAGGTGTCGATCGCGCCGCCCCAGCGGTGCGAGAACCGGATCCCCTCGAGCTCGGGGAAGACCTCGACGAGGTGCTCGGCGAGCAGGGCGAAGGACTCCGCACGCTGGTCGTGGCGCGAGTCGACGCGCCGCTGGTAGACCGCGTCGTATCCGCCGAACAGGATGCGCCCGTCGTCCGTGCGTCGGTAGTAGTGGAACTGGTTGCCGATGTTCGACAGGCCCTGGCGGCCGTCCCACCCGATCGCCGTCCACTGCTCGGCGCTGAGCGGCTCGGTGACGAGCACGTAGTCGTAGACCGGCACCACGTAGTGGGAGAGGCGACGCAGCAACGGCGGGAAGGCGTTGGTGGCCAACGCGACCCGGCCGGCACGCACCGAGCCGGGACCGGCTGCGGACTCGGTGAGGATCTCGACGGCAGGACCAGCGGTGTCGCCGAAGTCGACCGCGCGGGTGTGCTCGTGGATGCGCACCCCGAGCGACAGACAGGCGTCGCGGAGCCCCCACGCGAGTCGCGCCGGGTTGACCAGGGCGACGCCGTCACGGTCGAGGATCCCACCGAGGTAGCGCGGCGAGCGGACGAGCTCGAGGACCTGAGCGCGGTCGAGGAGCTCGAGCTTCTCGCCGTAGGCCGCCGCCACCTCGGGGGCGCTCGCCAGCCCGTCGAGCTGGTACGGCTCGGTGGCCAGCGCGATGTCCCCGGTGCGCTCGAACGAGCAGTCGATGCCGTACCGGTCGATGGTCGCCGCGATCGCCTCGAGGTTCTCCCGGCCCAGACGGGTGAGGACGTCGAGCTCCTCCGGCCAGCGGTGCAGCCCGTTCTCGAAGCCGTGAGTGATCGACGCGGAGCAGAAGCCGCCGTTGCGGCCGGACGCAGCCCACCCGATGCGCGAGCCCTCGAGGAGCAGCACGTCGCGCGACGGGTCGGCCTCCTTGGCCAGCAGCGCCGTCCACAGACCCGAGAAGCCGCCGCCGACGACGAGCAGGTCGGTCCGGGCGGTGCCGGAGAAGGGCTCGAGCGCGTCGGGTCGACGCGTGTCGTCGAGCCAGAACGACAGCGGCGAGGCGTCCGCGACAGCGGCGTACGACGAGGGGCGGGGGGTGCGTGCGAACGGCACGACTCTCACGGCTCCGGTGCTGGCCGCCCCGGGTCCTCCGGACGCTACGACCGCCACGGGCGGGCGGAGGGTCCGCCTCATCCTCCCGGGGCGTGGTCAGGCTACCTCACATCCTGAACGGCGGTACAGCATCACGAGCACCGCGCCAGCCGCGCAGTTCGATGCTCTCGACGGGTGTTCCGGTGGGCGGCAGCGTGCGGGTGAGCGTCTTGGTCGGGTCACTAGGCATCGGGTCGCGCGGCGCGAATCGTCTTCCACCTCCGTGGTACGGGACTGCGTCGCCGTCCCGGGGACTCGCGGGGAGGCGATCGGTGGGTCATGGTGTGTAGTTCATGTGAGTGCGAGCCGGATCCGTCGGCCGGGGTCGTAGTCACGGCAGCATGGCCGCCGTTCCCGTGCCGCGACTGGGATGTGCCGAACGTGGGGAGAAGCGCGATGCTGGACCCAAGGGTCGCCCTGCGCGTAGGGTTGGTCGTCGCTGCTGCAGTGGCGCTGGCGTTCGCGGCCGTTCAAGTGCGCGAGAAGCGGAGTCTGGCCCTTGCGACCGTCGACGACATCGAGAGGCAACTCGCGTCGCTCGACCCTGCAACGCGAGCTGCGGTGATCACGCGGATGTCCGCCGACGGGGCGAAGAAGATGCACGACCTGCACGGCAAGCCGTAGAGCGCGCCATGCAGCAGATCATCCTGTTGGCGCTCGCGAACGCCGGGTCCCTTCTGGTTCAGCTGCTCGCGGTGGTCCTGGTCATCCTGACCCGGCCCCGGCCGCGGCCCTTGCTGTGGGCCTTCTGGCTCAGTGCCGTGGTCGTCCTGTGCGGCGTCTCAGCCGTCGTCCTGGCGGTCTTCCGTGCCAAGGGCACGATCCTCGGCAGCACATCGACGACGGTCAGCCCCACGGCCTACCTGATCGTCGGGGTGATCGCACTGGCGGTGGCGGTGTTCGCCTCGACGAAGCGTGGCCGGGAGCTGATCGGCCGTGAGATCGAGAAGAGCGAGGCGGTCGATCCCAACCCGAAGGGTTCGCGTGGCGATCGAGCCAAGGCCAAGGCTGCGGAGGTCAAAGCCAAAGCAGATGAGGCCTTGAAGCAGGGGTCGGTGTGGATGGCGATCCTGGTGGGTGTCTTCCTCGGCGCACCGTCACCCTTCTCGTTGGCCGCGGTCGGGCTCATGGTCCGCAACGGATACGGCCTGGTCACGCAGCTGCTGCTCATCCTCGTCTTCGGTCTCATCACCTACCTCGTCGTCGAGGTGCCGATCATCAGCTACGCGATCGCCCCTGAGGGGACAGCGACCCGGGTAGAGGCGTTCTCGACATGGCTGGGCACGCACAAGATTCAGGCCGTGGCGGCCGTTGTCGCCGTCATCGGCGTCGTCCTCGTCATCAAGGGCCTGACGTCGCTGTGACGGGTCGCGTCCAGCGTGCCGGGCACACTCTCGGACTCCCCAACGTGGCGGGACGGCGTTTCCGGTGAGGGCGTCGGATCGCTTGGAGTCGCCGACGTGGGGGACGTCGCTGCTCGCGATCGTGGTCGTCGCGAATCTGCTGCTGTGGGTCCTGCTGCACCCGGCTGACCAGCCATGGGGTCGCTACGTCGGGGAGATCGTCGGCGTCGAAGCGGTCCTGCTGTTGTCCTGCTCGCTGGTCCTGGCCACCCTCCTGCCGGTGGTCGAGCGCGCCTTCGATGGGCTCGATCGGGTCGCTCGATGGCACCGCTACACCGCGGTCACGGGTGTCGTGATCATGCTTGTACACCCCACGCTGGCCGGTCTCACGGCCGTGCCCGACGTGTCCCAGGTCGGGCTCAAGCTGGGCAGCCTGGCGATGCTCGGGCTCGTGCTGCTCTCGATCTGGGCCCTGGCGCCCAGCCTCAAGGCCGCGCGCTGGTCGAGGCTCATCCGGCATCTCGCGTCCCTGAGCCACGAGCGCTGGCTGACCGGGCACCGGCTCACCGGCCTGTTCGTCATCGCGGCCGTCGTCCACGGTGCCGTGGTCGATCCGGTGCTCGCGCAGTCGCCCACCCTGAAGGTGACCTACCTGCTCATCGGGACAATCGGCGTGGTCGCCTACCTCTACCGAGAACTCCTCGCCCGCTACGTCGTCCCGATCTACGACTACGTCGTGGCAGAGGTGCAACGACCCAACGACGTCACCATCGACGTGTTCCTCGAGCCGGACGGCCCGGCCCTCGCCTTCGAGCCGGGCCAGTTCATCTTCCTCGCGTTCGGCGGCACGAACGGCTGGGAACGCCACCCGTTCACCGTCGCCAGCGCCCCGTCCCAGGGCCGCCTCGAGGTGTCGATCCGAGCACTCGGGGACTACACCCGGGACCTGCGCGAGAACCTCCAGCCCGGAACCCCCGCCAAGATCGCCGGCCCCTTCGGCGCCTTCGATTTCCGTCACGGCGGCCAGCAACAGATCTGGATCGCCGGTGGCGTGGGCATCACGCCCTTCATCAGCTGGATCCGATCGCTTCCCCAGGACTTCGACCGCGACGTCACCTTCTACTACTCGGTCAACCACGCCACCGAGGCCCTGTACCTCGACGAGCTCACCGCTGCCGCCCAGGCGCACCCCAGCCTTCAACCTCACCTGGTCGACTCCAGCGTCGACGGCTACCTCACCGCCGACCAGGCGATCGCCGACCTGGCCGACCCCTCCCGCGCCTCGGTCTACATGTGCGGGCCTCCGGCCATGATGACGGCGATGGCAGACGGCTTCCAGAGCCACGGCATCCCACGCAGTCAGATCCGCTGGGAGCAGTTCAGCGTCCGCTGACCACGACCCCACGGACGCCGCTCAGAGCCAGGCACCACGCACCCGTGCCGAAAGCGAGGGCCGCCGACGGTGCCCGCGAAGTGATGCTCGCCCGCTCGGGCGCCGACGTAGCGCCCGTGCTTCCCGCTACACCCAGTGAGGGACGATCAAGAGCAGGTTCTGGTGGCTGATGTTTGGTGGGTTGGGCTTGGGGTTCAGGGCTTGGCTCGGCGGCGTTGGACGACCTGGGCGACCAGGACGATGGCCAGCGACACGAGGAACATGAGCGACCCGACGACGTTGATCTGCGGCGGCGTCCCGCGCTGCGCGGCACCCCAGACGTACATCGGGAAGGTCACGGTGGAGCCCGAGTTGAAGTTCGTGACGATGAAGTCGTCGAACGACAGCGAGAACGCCAGCAGCGACGCCCCGACGATGCCTGGCAGGACCAGCGGGAAGGTGACCTTCCAGAACGTGGTGCGCTCGTCGGCGTAGAGGTCCATGGCCGCCTGCTCGAGGCGCGGGTCGAGACCCGCGATGCGGGCCTTGACGGTCACGACCACGAAGCTCAGGCAGAACATGATGTGCGCGATGAGGATCGTCGGCAGCCCGCGGGCGAAGCTCATCGCCACGAACAGCGTGAGCAGCGACGAACCCATGACGACCTCGGGGGTCGCCATCGGCATGAAGATGAGCAGGTTCGTGGCACTGCGACCGCGGAAGCGGTGACGTCCGATCGCGAACGCGACCAGCGTGCCGAGGATCACCGCGCCCAGCGTCGCCAGCAGGCCGATGAACAGGCTCAGCCGGAGCGCCTCGCACATGCCGCCCGGCGCGCACAGGTTCGTCCAGGCCTGGGTCGAGAACTGCACCCACTGGTAGTTGAACCGGCCGTTGGGCAGGTTGAACGAGAACAGGATGACCACGAAGATCGGCAGGAACATGTAGAAGAGCACGAGCGATCCGAGGATCGGGATGATGCGCTCGCGGACCCAGCGCACCGGTCCCGACGGTCGCTTCGTGGTGCGGACGACGCGCGGCTCGGCGGCGCTGCCCGGCGGGGCGGTCACGGTGGCCATCAGACCAGCTCCTCCGTTCCGGCTCGTCGTACGTAGAGGAAGACCAGCACCAGGATCGCGAGCATGAGGACGAACGACAGCGCGGACGCCGTCGGGTAGTCCGTCACCACGAAGAACTGGTCCTGGATCACGTTTCCGATCATCGACACCTTCGTGGTGCCCAGCAGCTCGGCGTTGATGTAGTCGCCGGCGGCCGGGATGAAGGTGAGCAGCGTGCCCGCGACCACGCCGGGCAGCGACAGCGGCCAGGTCACCTTGCGCAGCGCGGTCCACGGCGAGGAGTACAGGTCCTGAGCCGCCTCGACCAGCCGCGGGTCCATGCGGTCGAGGGACGCGTAGAGCGGCAGCACCATGAACGGCAGGAAGTTGTACGTGAGACCGAGCACGACCGCGAGCGGGGTGTTGAGCACGCGGTTCGACTCGGTCAGGCACAGGCTTCCCAGGCACATGTGCGACATGAGGTCGGTGATGTGCAGCGCATTCATCACGCTCACGACGAAGCCGTCGTCGGAGAGGATGGTCTTCCAGGCCAGGGTTCGGATCAGGAAGCTCGTGAAGAACGGTGCGATGACCAGGACGAGCAGGGTCGCCTTCCACCGCCCGGACCGGAACGCGATGAAGTACGCGAGCGGGTAGGCCAGCGCCAGGCAGAACAACGTGGCCAGTCCCGCGAACACGAACGACCGCATGAACTGCGGCAGGTAGGTGATCACGGCGCTGTACGTCGACCAGTTGCCCGGGAACTCGAAGCTGTAGCCCTGGTCGAGCGACCCGGTGTACAGCGATGTCGCCAGCAGGACGATGGTCGGGACGACGAAGAAGATCGCGAGCCAGAGGAAACCCGGGGCGAGCAGGAGGTAGGGCGTCCACCTGGACGTCCCGACGCCCTTCGCCTCCGTGGCACCGTCGTCGTGCGGGCCGCGGATGTCCTGCTGCTCCGCCGCCGTCGCGGCGACCGCGCCGCCGCTCACGAACTCGCTCCCACGGGATCCGGGGCCGCCGCGTCCTCGTCGATCTCGACTCCGGCCTCGACGTCCTGCGCGGCGTCGAGGGCGAAGCTGTGGTCGGGCGCCCACGTCACCGTCGCGCTCGCACCCGGTGCCAGCCGCTCGTCGCGGTGGGTGTTCTGCGCGAACACCGTGAGCTCCTGGCCCCACGGCGTGTCGACCAGGTACTGGGTCGAGACGCCGATGAAGGAGGAGTCGGTGACGGCGACGTCGAGGCGGTTCTCGTGGTCGCGCACCTCGGCACCGTCACGGAACTGGATCCGCAGCTTCTCCGGACGGACGCCGACGTGGACGCGGGCGCCCTGGGTGTGGACGCGACCCAGGGGCAGCCTGACGTGGTTCCCCTTGACGTCGACCGTCGCGTAGCCGTCGGCGCCGCGCTCGGAGATCGCGCCGTCGAAGAAGTTCGACTGGCCGAGGAAGTTCGCCACGAACGTCGTGCGCGGGTTCTCGTAGAGGTCGGCGGGCGCACCGAGCTGCTCGACCTTGCCCGCGTTCATGACGGCGATGGTGTCGGCCATGGTCATGGCCTCCTCCTGGTCGTGCGTCACGTGGACGAACGTCAGGCCGACCTCGGTCTGGATGCGCTTGAGCTCGAGCTGCATCTGGCGACGGAGCTTGAGGTCGAGCGCGCCGAGGGGCTCGTCGAGCAGCAGCACCTGCGGCTGGTTGATGAGCGCACGCGCCAGCGCGACACGCTGCTGCTGGCCGCCCGAGAGCTGGGTCGGCTTGCGCTTGGCGAGGCCGGTCAGCTCGGTGAGGGCGAGCATGTCCTCGACGACCTTCTTGACGTCCTTGATCCCGCGGCGACGCAGGCCGAAGGCCACGTTCTCGTAGATGTCGAGGTGTGGGAACAGCGCGTAGCTCTGGAACACGGTGTTGACCGGACGCTTGTAGGGCTTGGCCCACGTGACGTCCTCGTCGCCGATCAGGATCGAGCCGGCGGTGGGCTCCTCGAGCCCCGCGACCATGCGTAGCGTGGTGGTCTTGCCGCAGCCCGACGGGCCGAGCAGCGCGAAGAACGAGCCTGCCGGGATCGTCAGGGTCAGGTCGTCGACCGCGACGAAGTCACCGAAGCGCTTGGTGACGTCGACGAGGCGCAGGTCGGCTCCGGCGGAGGCGTTGGCCATCGGATCAGGAGCCCTTCACCTTGTTGAACGCCGCGGCGTAGGTCTTCTCGGTCGCCTCGTCGAGACCCATGAACAGGTGGGTCTGCTTGAGGAAGGCCTCGTCGGGGAAGATGAGCGGGTTGTCGACGAGGGTCTTGTCGATCTTCGCCATCTCCTCCTTCGCACCCTTGACCGGGCAGATGTACTGCACGTACGCCGTGAGCTGCGCGGCGATCGCCGGGTCGTAGTAGAAGTTCATGAGCTCCTCGGCGTTCTTCTTGTGCTGCGCCATGTTCGGGATGAGCATGTTGTCGGCCCAGATCATCATTCCGGCCTCCGGCTGCACGAACTTGATCGCCGGGTTGTCGGCCTGCAGCTGCACGACGTCGCCCGACCAGGCGATGGACGCGAGCGCGGTGCCGTTGGACAGCAGCGAGGAGTAGTCGTTGCCGGTGAACTGGCGGATCTGGCCCGAGTCGTTGGCCTTCTGGAGGTAGTCGACGGAGGCGTTGAACTGGTCGGCCGTGAAGTTCGCGGGGTCCGCACCCTGCTGCAGCAGGATCAGCCCCAGGGTGTCGCGCCACTCCGTCAGGACCGTGACCTTGCCCTTGAGGTCCGCGCGGGTCAGCAGCTCCTCGATGCTCTTGACCTCACCGGTCTTGGCCGAGTTGTAGGCGATTCCGGTCACGCCGGACTGCCACGGCGCGGAGTAGTCGCGGTTCTTGTCCCAGCTCGGCGACTTCAGCGAGTCGATGAGATTGGCCGTGACGTTCGGCGTGTTGGCCTTGTCGACCTTCTGGACGAAGCCCTCGCGAACGAGGCGCGCGGCCATCCAGTCGGTGAGCGCCATCAGGTCGCGACCGGTGTCCTGGCCCGCACGCAGCGCGGGGACGATCTTCGCGTAGAAGGAGTCGTTGTCGTTGATGTCCTCGGTGTAGGCCACTGTGACGCCATACTTCTTCTTGAACTCGTCGAGCGTCGGGTGGACGTTCTGGTTCTTGGCATCGACGTCGATGTAGAGCTGCCAGTTGCTGAAGTTCAGCGTCTTGTCCGTGTCGGACTTGTCGGGCGTGGTCGGCGCGGCCGAACCGCTCGTGTTCGCGGTGCCCTTGGTGCCGCACGCGGCGAGCAGCGGCGAGCCGGCGACGGCGGCGCCGCCCAGGGCGGCCGCCTGCAGGAGGCGACGACGCGGCACTCCCGCGCGGGCGGCGGCACGGACGGCCTCGGTCATCGGGTCAACAGGGCGCTCGGCCATCGTGGTGTCTCCTCGGTGCGGTGTGCGAGTCGTGCGGTGGGGGCCTGACGATCCGGCGCTGCGGTCAGCGGTCGCCGAAGATGGTGCGGTGCCAGTCCTTGCGGACGTCACCGGTGATGTCGATCGAGACGTGCTTGACCTGCGTGTACTCGTCGAACGAGTACTGGCTCATGTCCTTGCCGAAGCCGGAGGCCTTGTAGCCGCCGTGCGGCATGTCCGACACGATCGGGATGTGGTCGTTGATCCACACGCAGCCCGCCTGGATCTCGCGGCTGGCGCGCATGGAGCGCACGACGTCGCGGGTCCACGCCGACGCGGCGAGCCCGAAGGGGGTGTCGTTCGCGAGCGCGATCCCCTCGTCGTCGGTGTCGAACGGCAGGACCACGAGCACCGGCCCGAAGAGCTCCTGCTGCACGATCTCGGAGTCCTGGGCCACGTCGGTGACCAGCGTCGGCTCGTAGTAGGCGCCACGAGCCAGCTCGCCGCCCGGAGCCTGACCGCCGACGACGATCCGCGCGCCGTAGCCGCGCGCCCGGTCGACGAAGCCGCCGACCGAGTCGCGCTGGCGCAGGGACACCAGAGGACCGAGGTCGGTGGACGGGCTCGTTGGGTCGCCGAGGCGCACGGTGCGCATGACGTCGGCGACGCCCTGCACGAAGGCGTCGTAGAGCGGGCGCTGGACGTAGGCGCGAGTCGCTGCCGTGCAGTCCTGGCCGGAGTTGATGAGTGCGCCGGCGACCGCGCCCTGGACCGCGGCGTCGAGGTCGGCGTCGTCGAACACCACGAAAGGCGCCTTGCCACCGAGCTCGAGGTGCACGCGCTTGACGGTCTTCGACGCCAGCTCCATGACCCGCATGCCCACGGGCGTCGACCCCGTGAACGACGTCATCCGGACGTCGGGGTGGGTCAGCAGCGCCTCACCGACGATCCGACCCGCACCCGTGAGGACGTTGACGACGCCGTCGGGGATCCCGGCCTTCGTGCAGTCCTCGGCGAGCATCAGCGACGTCAGCGGCGTGATCTCGGCCGGCTTGAGCACGATGGTGTTGCCCGCCGCGATCGCGGGGAGCACCTTCCAGATCGCCATCTGCAGCGGGTAGTTCCACGGGGCGATGGACCCCACGACGCCGACCGACTCTCGGCGGAGCATCGAGGTGTGCAGGCCGTCGTACTCGGCGGCCGCCTTGCCCTCGAGGTTGCGTGCGGCTCCGGCGTAGAAGCTGACGTTGTCGATCGAGCCGGGCACGTCGAACTCGCGGGTGAGCTTGATCGGCTTGCCCGCCTGCGCGGTCTCGACCTGGGCGTACTCCTCGGCCCGATCGGTCATCGCGGCAGCGAGCGCGTTGAGCCCCGCGGCCCGCTCGCCGGGGGTCGCCCGGGACCAGTCGGCATGCGCCGCCTTCGCTGCGGCCACGGCGAGGTCGACGTCGCGCGGACCGGCGAGGTCGGTGCTGGCGACGACACTGCCGTCGGCCGGGTTGACGACGTCGTGCGTCTCCCCCGACGTACCGCTGCGGAACCCCCCGGCGACGTACTGGTAGCCGTGATCCGGCACCGGTTCCTCCTGCGACGTGAACGACGGACGACGAGATCTCCACGGGACCCCCGCCGGAAGTGTCGTGATCCTTACACGGGGTCCGGACTGAGACAAGGGATTCCGTGGCCAAAACCACATCTCGCGACGGATTGCATCGAGTTTGTAACCTGTGAGTGAGGTTTCCCGTACCTCAGCGTGGTCGGCCCACCACGCTCGGGACGGCCACGACGGGCGTCGGGATCCCGCCAGCGGGACCGACAGCCTGACAAACCTGCTAGCAGATGTCTGACGCTCTGTCTCGATGCGGGATAGCCTCGTCCGCCGTGGGCTCCCCCGACCGCCTCGCCGACATCTACCCGACCGTCCGCGAGGTCCTCGACCTCCCCGCCGTGCGCGAGGGTGCCCCGGTCGTGCGTGCCGGGGCGGCGGCGCTCGGACGCGCGGTCCGCTGGACGCATGCCGCCGAGGTCGCCGACGTCGCCCGGCTGCTCAAGGGCGGCGAGCTGCTGCTCACGACCGGTGTCCTGCTCCCCGCCGACGACGCCGGGCTCGCCGACTACGTGCAGGGCCTCGCGGCCGCAGGTGTCACCGGCGTCCTGGTCGAGGTCGGGCGCCGCTTCGACCGGCTGCCCGACTCCATGGTCGGGACCGCCGAGGAGCACGGGCTCGTGCTCGTCGAGCTCACCCATGAGGTGCGCTTCGCCGCGGTCACCGAGGCGGTGCACGCCCGGATCGTCGACGCCCAGCTCGCCGAGCTGCGTGCGTCCGACGAGGTGCATGCGGCGTTCACCGCGCTCACCGTGGAAGGGGCCCCGCCGACCGAGATCGTGCGGCAGGTCGCGCGGATGGCGGGCCGCCCCGTGGTCCTGGAGAACCTGGCCCACCAGGTCCTGGCCGTCGACGCCGCGGGCGAGGACCTGGCGAGCGTCCTCGACGGGTGGGAGGACCGCAGCCGGGCCGTCCGGGTCCGCGAGCGGACGGCCTACGACGCCGCCAGCGGCTGGCTGCTCACGACCGTCGGCGCCCGCGGGCAGGACTGGGGACGCCTCGTGCTGGTCACCGCCGCCGCCCCCTCGGTGCGCGACTCCATGCTTCTCGAGCGCGGCGCCGCCACGGTCGCGCTGTCGCGACTGGTCGAGCGGGACCGCGAGTCGCTGGAGCGGCAGAGCCACCGCACGCTGCTCACCGGCATCATCGCCGGCTCGGTCGCGCTCACCGAGACCACGGCGCGGGCCCAGGCGCTGGGCGTCCCGCTCGAGGGACGTGCGCTCGTGTCGGTGCTCGTGCGGCTGACCGGCGGCATCTCGGGCCCGGCGCTGGAGACCCAGGAACGGCTGCGCGACTTCGCCGAGACGGTGTCGGCGGCGGTGCGGGACACGCGTGGCGTCGCGCTCGTCGGCGGCGTGGACGACGCCACGGTCGGCGTGCTGCTCTCGCTTCCACCGCGCGAGGACGTCGACCGGGCCCTCGAGCGGCTCTCGGCGGCGCTGGCGAAGCGGGCGGCCACCGGCAGGGTCGTCGTCGGCTCCGACGACTGGGTCATGGCGGTGGGGTCGATCGTGTCGTCGGTGCGCGACGTGCGACGCGCGTTCCTCGAGGCCGCACAGGTCGCCGACGCCGCACCCTCGGGCGACGACGGCGTCGTGCGGCCGTACTACCGCCTCCCGGACGTGCGGCTGCGCGGACTGCTCCACCTGCTGCGCGACGACGACCGGCTGCAGACGTTCGTCGAGCGCGAGCTCGGACCCCTGCTCGCGCACGACGCCCAGCACTCCTCCGAGCTCGTCGGCGTCCTGCGGACCTACCTCGCGGCCGGTCGCAACAAGTCGGCCGCGGCCGATGCCGCGCACATGTCGCGCCCGAGCTTCTACGAGCGGCTGCACCGCATCGAGCGGGTGCTGTCGGTCGACCTGGACTCGGTGGAGTCCTGCCTCTCGCTCCACGTCGCCCTGCTCGGCCTCGACGCCATCCGCCGCTGAGGCCGTCCGCCCCCGTCCCGGGCTGGCGCTAGGTGCGGACCGGACGGAGTCGCGGGTGGGTCCCGATGCGATGACCGGTGGCCACCGCAGGCGCCTGGCCCGAGCCGTCCGCCCGGATGGTGGCCATCTGCCAGCCGGGCCAGTCAGGTCCGTCTACCTGGACGAAGGTGATGGACCCGCCGTCGGGGGACCAGGTCGGCTGGGTCGACAGCGGCCCGCTCGCCGTGCCGTTCCGCGTCAGCTGCGAGCCGCTCGGGTTGTGCGTCAGCTGCGTCAGTCCGGTGCCGTCGGGCCGGACCGTGTAGAGGTCCGAGGGCGGAGTCATGTCCGCGAAGTTGCCGGCGTCGCGGACACCGAGGTCGTGCGTCGAGAAGACGATCCGATCCCCGCGAGGGCTCCAGTCGGGGTACGCCGCGAACATCGCGTACGGCGTCAGCGGCCGCGCCTTCGCCCCGGGCCTGGTGACGTCGACCGTCGCCACGGCCGAGCCGGAGACCACAGCCGAGTCGATGCTCGGGAACGTCTGGAGGTCCAGCACGAGGCTGCGACCGTCCGGTGCCCACCTCAGCCACGACGTCCCGACGGAGTGCGGAGGTGTGTAGAGGGTCGTCACGGCGCCGGTGTCGATGGCCAGGCGCTGCACCCGGACGTAGGGGTCGTGGCCCACGGGGTGGTCCTGGCGCATGAACGCGATGGAGCGACCGTCCGGGGACCAGGCAGGTGCGTCGAGTGCCTCGCACGTCGCGTCGCAGGGGATGGGCAGCCGCCGCAGGTCCGTCCCGTCGACCCCGACGGTCCACAGCTCGTGGCCGTCCAGTGAGTAGACGATCCGTGACCCGTCCGGCGACCAGTCAGGATGCACTTGCGTGGCGGGGACGGAGTCGGGCAGCAGCTGGTGGTCACCCGTTCCGTCGGGACGGATGAGCCTGATGTGGAAGGGACCCCCGCTGTAGAGCTGGTACACGATCCAGGACTCACCTGGACGGACCTGCTCCGCGGCGTCCTGCGAGGGCGCCGAGCCCGACGCCGACGGTCCGCTCGGGCCGGCGGGCGTCGACCGGGTCGAGGACCCGGCCGTGGAGGTCGTCCCCCCGGCGGCGGTGCACCCGACGAGGAGCGCCGCGCCGAGCCCGGACATCAGGACCGCGCGGGCGGGTGTGCGCGGCCGTGGCCGAGACGGCCGTCGACGAAGGAGATCGCGGCGTGGACCGGCCGACCCCATCGCACGAGGATGCCACCGGCGCGAACAGCGGTCCAGGCCCGCGTCGCCACCGACCCCGCGGTACGTGCGAGGGTCGCACCCCACCGGGCGCGACCCTCGCACGCGACGACCGGGCGTTCAGTCCAGCGAGGCCATGACGTGCTTGATGCGCGTGTAGTCCTCGAACCC
The DNA here is from genome assembly GCA_036510975.1 of Candidatus Nanopelagicales bacterium. Lineage (GTDB taxonomy): Bacteria > Actinomycetota > Actinomycetes > S36-B12 > CAIYMF01 > Longivirga. Next base: position 12,178 of record DATCCY010000047.1, on the reverse strand, counting down.
GTACATCGACAGGTCCTTGCCGTAGCCGGAGTGCTTGAAGCCGCCGTGCGGCATCTCGGCGACCAGCGGGATGTGGGTGTTGATCCACACGCAGCCGAAGTCGAGGCGCTTGGCCATCCGCATCGCACGCCCGAAGTCCTTGGTCCACACCGAGGATGCGAGGCCGTACTTCACGCCGTTGGCCCAGCGCAGCGCCTCGTCCTCGTCGGAGAACCGCTGGATGGTCATCACCGGCCCGAAGATCTCGTTCTGGATCATCTCGTCGTCCTGCCGGAGGCCGGCGATGACGGTGGGCTCGACGTAGAAGCCACGGTCGCCCTGGCGCACCCCGCCGGCGGCGATCGTGGCGTGGTCCGGCGTGCGCTCGATGAACCCGAGGACCTGGTTGAGCTGGTTGATGTTGTTGACCGGCGGCACGAGCGAGTCGCCGCCCCGGCCGCCTTCAAAGGTGGTCTTGGTGGCCTTGGCCTGCTCGGCGAGGGCCGCGACGAAGTCGTCGTGGACGCCGGCACCGACGAGCACGCGGGTGGCGGCGGTGCAGTCCTGGCCGGCGTTGAAGTAGCCGGCGACGGCGAGCCACTCGGCGGCGGCCGCGACGTCGGCGTCGTCGAAGACGACGACGGGTGCCTTGCCGCCGAGCTCGAGGTGGACCCGCTTGAGGTCCTTGGCCGCCGACTCCGCGACCTGCATGCCCGCGCGCACCGAGCCCGTGATGGAGACCATCGACGGCGTCGGGTGCTCGACGAGCGCGCGCCCGGTCTCGCGGTCGCCGGTGATGACGTTGAGGACGCCCGGCGGGAGTGCGTCGGCCTCGGCGATGATCTCGGCCATCCTGACCGTCGACACCGGCGTGGTGTCCGACGGCTTCAGCACCACGGTGTTGCCCGCGGCGATCGCCGGGGCGTACTTCCACACCGCCATCATCATCGGGTAGTTCCACGGAGCGACCTGACCGATGACGCCGACGGGCTCGCGGCGGATCATCGAGGTGAAGCCAGCCATGTACTCGCCCGCTGCACGGCCCTCGAGGACGCGAGCGGCACCGGCGAAGAACCGGATCTGGTCGATCATCGGAGGGATCTCCTCCGAGTGAGTGACGGCGATCGGCTTGCCGGTGTTCTGCGACTCGAGCTCGACGAGCTCGTCGGCGTGCGCCTCGAGCGCGTCGGCGATCGTGAGCAGCGCCTTCTGGCGCTGCGACGGCGTGGTGTCGCGCCAGGTCTCGAACGCGGCCGCGGCAGCGGCGTAGGCCCGGTCGACGTCCTCGGCCCCGGAGACCGGGGCCGTGCCGAACACCTCGCCGGTGCTCGGGTCGACGAGGTCGCTCGTGCGGCCCTCGACGGAGTCGACGGACTCGCCGTCGATGAAGTTGCGCAGGGTGCGCTTGTCGCTCACGCGGATCTCCCAGGTCGTGGGGTCAGGGGCGCGGCGGTGGCTCGCCGAAGGGTTCCGCGGCCGCCGTGACGCGGGTCATACCCTAGCCACAGCGGTTCGGTTATCGATAGACAGACCGCCCGTCAGCGACAGAATCCGCAACAAATCGTGACTGAAACTGCGGATTCGCTTGCCAACGGCCACCGCCATCCCGGACGATGCCAGACGTGGTGACCCGTGAACGGACGGCCAGCGTCGGTCTCGACGACGTGAGCAAGGCCATCATCGAGCAGCTCCAGGAGGACGGCCGTCGGCCGTACGCCGCCATCGGCAAGGCCGTCGGCCTGTCCGAGGCCGCCGTGCGCCAGCGCGTCCAGCGGCTGATCGATTCCGGCGTGATGCAGATCGTGGCCGTGACCGATCCGATGCAGGTCGGGTTCGCGCGCTCCGCGATGATCGGGGTCCGGGTCGAGGGCGACGTCGAGGCCGTCGCCGACCAGATGGCCGCCATGACCGAGGTGGACTACCTCGTCATCACCGCGGGCGGCCACGACATCCTCGCCGAAGTCGTGTGCGAGGACGACGAGCACCTTCTCGAGGTGGTCAACCGCCGCGTCCGGGCCATCCCCGGAGTGCGCCACACGGAGACCTTCGTCTACCTGAAGCTCCGCAAGCAGATCTACACCTGGGGAACACGATGACCACGTCACCGCAGTACGTCAGTGAGCCCGGCGAGGACAAGCTCGCCGACGTCGCACGCGACCACCTCTGGATGCACTTCACCCGTCACTCCGTCTACGAGACCGGCGGGCACGTCCCGATCATCGTCCGCGGCGAGGGCCACCACATCTGGGACGACGCCGGCAAGCGCTACTTCGACGGCCTGTCCGGGCTCTTCACCGTGCAGGTCGGCCACGGCCGCCAGGAGCTCGCCGACGCCGCCGCGAAGCAGATGTCGGAGCTCGCCTACTTTCCGCTGTGGTCCTACGCCCACCCGAAGGCGATCGAGCTGGCCGAGCGCCTCACGCACTACACCCCCGGCGACCTCAACCGGGTGTTCTTCACCACGGGTGGCGGCGAGGCCGTCGAGTCCGCCTGGAAGCTCGCGAAGCAGTACTTCAAGCTCACCGGCAAGCCGATGAAGCACAAGGTCATCAGCCGCAACGTCGCCTACCACGGCACGCCCCAGGGCGCGCTGTCGATCACGGGCATACCGGACGCCAAGAAGTACTTCGAGCCGCTGGTGCCGGGCACGCACAAGGTGCCCAACACCAACTTCTACCGGGCGCCGCACCACGCCGACGACATCGAGGCGTTCGGCCGCTGGGCCGCGGACCGCATCGCGGAGGCGATCGAGTTCGAGGGTCCCGACACCGTCGCGGCCGTGTTCCTCGAGCCGGTGCAGAACTCCGGCGGCTGCTTCCCGCCGCCCCCGGGCTACCTCGAGCGGGTCCGTGAGATCTGCGACGAGTACGACGTGCTCATGGTCGCCGACGAGACCATCTGCGCGTTCGGTCGCATCGGCGAGATGTTCGCCACCGCGCGCTTCGGCGTCACGCCCGACATCATCACCTGCGCCAAGGGCATGACCTCCGGCTACGCCCCGATCGGCGCCATGATCGCGAGCGACCGCCTGTTCGAGCCGTTCAGGCACGGCACGACCTACTTCGCCCATGGGTACACCTTCGGAGGCCACCCGGTCTCGGCCGCCGTGGCACTCGCCAACCTCGACATCTTCGAGCGCGAGGGCCTCACCCAGCACGTCCGCGACAACGAGGGCGCGTTCAAGGCGACCCTCGAGAAGCTCAAGGACCTCGACATCGTCGGCGACGTCCGCGGAGCCGGGTACTTCTACGGCATCGAGCTCGTCAAGGACAAGGTGACGAAGGAGACGTTCGACGACGACGAGGCGGAGCGCCTGCTGCGCGGCTTCCTGTCGAAGGCTCTCTTCGACGCCGGCCTCTACTGCCGTGCCGACGACCGCGGCGACCCGGTCATCCAGCTGGCTCCGCCGCTGACCGTCGAGCAGGCCCAGTTCGACGAGATCGAGCAGATCCTGCGCGCCGTGCTCATCGAGGGCCAGAACGTCCTCTAGCCCGCCACGACGACGAGAAGGGTCCGCATGGACCACGGCACGATCCCCGCACCCGGGTCCTCCGAGAGGACCCGGGTGCGGCGCATCCCCGAGAAGGCGGTCGAGGACCGCACCGTGCTCGACGCGATCCTGGACGCGGGTCTCGTGGCGCACGTCGGCATCGTCGACGAGAGCGGGCAGCCCTACGTCGTCGCCGTCGCCTACGCCCGTGACGGCGACCGCCTGCTCTTCCACGGCTCCACGGGTTCTCGGCTCTTCCGCCGACTGGCCGAGGGCGCGCCCACCTGCGTCACGGTCACGCTGCTCGACGGCCTGGTCCTGGCGCGGTCGGCCTTCGAGAGCTCGATGAACTACCGCGGCGCGATGGCCCTCGGCACCTGCACCGTGCTCGAGGGTGACGAGCGCGACGAGGCCCTGCGTATCATCTCCGACCACCTGCTGCCCGGTCGCTGGGACGAAATCCGGCCGCCGTCGAAGAAGGAGCTCGCCGCCACCCTCGTCCTCGCGCTCCCGCTCAACGAGGCAAGCGCGAAGGTGAGCGACACGATGCCCGCCGACGACCCGCAGGACCTCGACCGCCCGGTGTGGGGCGGCGTGGTGCCGATCCACGAGACGTTCGGTGCTCCCGTCCCCGACGAGCTCGGTGCGGCGTACCCGACCCCCCTCTACCTGGAGAGCTGGACCCGATGAGCACGCGCGATTACCGCCGTCTGTCGTACTGGTGGGACTCGCTCCCCGACGACCTCGCGGGTCCGGTCCGGCCCGCGCTCGCCACGTCGACCACCGCCGACGTCGCGATCGTCGGTGCCGGCTACACCGGCCTGTGGACGGCGTACTACCTCGCCAAGTCCGATCCCGCGCTGCGCATCGTGGTCCTCGAGGCCGAGACGGCCGGCTTCGGCGCGAGCGGTCGCAACGGCGGCTGGGCGTCGGCGCTGTTCCCCACGTCGATGTCGAAGGTGGCGGAGTCGTCCTCGCGCGAGGGCGCGGTCTCGCTGCTCGAGGCGATGTTCGACACGGTCGACGAGGTCGGTCGCGTCACGGCGGCCGAGGGGATCGACTGCCACTTCCGCAAGGGCGGCACGATCGCCCTGATCCGCACGCCCGTCCAGATGGAGCGCGCGAGGGCCGAGATCGAGGACCACCGCTCGTGGGGGTTCGGCCCGGAGCACTTCGCGCTGCTCTCGGCGGACGAGGCCCGCGCCCGGCTCGACGCCACCGACGTGCTGGGCGCCACCTACTCCCCGCACTGCGCCGCGATCCACCCGGCGCGGCTCGTGCGCGGCCTCGCTCGTGCCGTCGAGCGGCTCGGCGTCACCATCCACGAGGGCACGCGCGTCACCTCGATCGAGCCCGGAGTCGTCCGCACCGAGCGCGGCGACGTACGCGCGCCGCGCGTCGTACGTGCCACCGAGGCGTGGACCTCGCACCTGCCGGGGCACGAGCGCGACATCGCTCCGGTCTACTCCCTCGTGCTCGCCACCGAGCCGCTGCCCGCCGAGCTGTGGGCGCAGATCGGGCTGCGGCAGGGCGAGACGTTCAACGACCACCGCCACCTGATCATCTACGGCCAGCGCACCGCCGACGACCGGTTCGTCTTCGGCGGGCGCGGGGCGCCGTACCACCTCGGGTCACGGATCAAGCCGGAGTTCGACCACGAGCCGGCGGTCTTCGACGAGCTGTGGCGGGTCCTGCGCGAGCTGTTCCCCGCCGTCGCCTCCCGCGCCGTGACGCACACCTGGGGCGGTCCGCTCGGCATCCCTCGCGACTGGTACCCCTCGGTCGGCCTCGACCCTGCGACCGGTGTCGGCTGGGCCGGCGGCTACGTCGGCGACGGCGTCGCGTCGAGCAACCTCGCGGGGCGCACCCTCGCCGACCTCGTCCGCGGTGAGCGCACCGAGCGCACCGCACTCCCGTGGGTCAACCGTCACTCGCCGAAGTGGGAGCCCGAGCCGTTGCGCTGGCTCGGCGTCAACCTCGGTCTGCGCGTGATGGGCTCCGCCGACGACGCCGAGGAGCGCTCGGGCAAGGCGTCCCGGCGCGCCGAGCTGCTGGCCCCCTTCCTCGGCGGCCACTGACCCCCGGCGGTCCACCCCGCTGTCTCCCGCATGACAGTGCCCGACGCGCGACAGACGCGCTCAGGGCGACCCGCACGAATCCGCGCGCACCCCTGGAGCCTGAGATGACGACCCCCGAGCTCTCCCCCGCCGACGCGCTGCGCACGATGGTCGTGGCCTACGCCGATGTCCTCGACGGCGCGCTCGAGCCGTGGGGCCCGCGCGTCGGCCATGACCGCGGCGACCCGCAGACGAGCGGCATCACCTTCTTCGATGGCCACGGCGTGAGCGTCGGCGTCTGGGAGTGCACCCCGGGCGGCTGGGAGATCACCGACCGCGCCGACACCGAGACGATGCTGCTGCTCGCGGGCGCGGTCACGATCACCCCGCTCGACGGCGAGCCGGTCGACCTCGAGGAGGGCGACGTGTTCGTCCTGCCGCGCGGCTGGTCCGGACGCTGGGACGTCACCGAGACCGTGCGCAAGTTCTTCGTCACCGCCGAGTAGGGCGCGGCAACCCGCGCCGGCGCATCGTCGAAGGCGGTCGCCGAGCCTCGGTCCGACCCGGGTCAGCCCGCGACGGCCTCGATCCAGTCGAGGCGCTGACCGCACAGCGCGAGCGCCTTCGTGGGTGCGACGTACGTGACCGGCACGTCGGCGCCGCTGGTCGAGAACACCACCGGGCCCAGGGTCGCAGGCGTGGCGGACCCGCCCGGGCGCCAGCTCGTCGTGTACTCCACCGTGAGCGTGTGCTCCCCCGCCGCGAGCTCGATCGAGGGCATGGGGTTGGAGTACGGCGTCCAGTTGAGCCGTCCGTGGTCGGCGTAGACCTCGCGGCCGTCGACGACCACGCGGACGTCGCCGAACACCAGGCCGCCGAGGTCTCCCCGGTAGCTGCCTGCGGCCGGCACGCTGAACGTCGTCGTCACGCTCCCCGCGTTCGTGGCGTTGACCGAGCCGGGCACGCCAGCCGCCGTCCAGCCGGTGGGCAGTGGCGGGGCGTCGAGCGGCACGGTGACCAGCGGCGCGCGCTCGGCCACGGCGACCCGGCCGCTCGGGCCGGCCGCGACGATCGCCTGCTTCACGACCGGGCACGGCGCCGCCGCGGCCGGGTCGGAGTGGTCCCCCAGGGGCCAGTGCGCGATCACCGAGGGCGCCCTCGGGTCGAGGGTCCAGACGTCGTAGTAGGTGCCGGGCCGGGTGAGTCGGTACATCGACGGCGGGCGGCTCCCGACGAGGTCGGTCCGCATCACCAGGGTCGGGTAGGCGGTGATCGAGGTGAGCGGGAAGTCGTCGATCTCCGCGTAGGCGCCCTTGTCGAGCCCCTGCCCGGTGTAGAGCGGGATCACGTTCCAGCGGAACTCACCCGCCGCCTCGCCGTCGAGCCGGGCGAGGAAGTGACGCGCCGCGGCGGGGTTGTACTCGAGGATGAGCGCGGGCGAGGGAAGGTCGGCCCGACCGATGTCCGCCAGCTCGTGCATCCGGTCGGACGGGGCGAGCCAGACGTCCCGGAAGCCCATCACGTTGGACGCGATCACGCCGACGGCCACGATCGCGACGAGGACGCTGCCCTCGAACAGCCGCCCGTTCTCGGCGAGCCAGGCGAAGGCGGCACCCGCGGCGAGCAGCATCGTCGGCGACGCCACCGCGAGGGTCTTGGCCTCGAGCCAGGGGTTGCCGAACACGTACCAGATCGAGACCGCGAGATTGGTCAGGGCCAGGGTCGGTATCGCCGAGAGCCCGGCGCGGATGGCGATCAGCACGCCGGCCACCGCCCCCGCGGCCACGATCGCGACGAGCAGCCAGGTCAGCGCGGTCGACGACGGGACCGCCCGGAAGTCGCCGGTCGGCCACACGCCGAAGATCTGCTGGAACTTCAACGGGGCGAACAGGTTCCCGAGGTCCTCCGACCCGCGGAGCCCGCTGGTGCCTGCTCCCTGCAGCTGCAGACCGAGCACCCGCCAGGTGGGCACGGACAGCACCGAGAACACGACCAGGAACACCAGTGACGCGAGCGCCGCCCGACGCACGCCGAACCACAGCGCCACCAGCACGAGCTCGACGAGGGCGAGGGGCGCGAGGTAGACACCGCCGGCCACGCCGAACACGACGAAGACGCCGGCCATCGGGACGGCGAACAGCGCGGCCTGCCCGAGCAGCGGCCGCGGGTCGTCGCGACCCTGCACCATGGCGACGGCGCAGGTGGCCAGGAGGAACGCGAGCGTCACCTCCTTGATGCCGCCCCAGAGCGTGTAGCCGAACAGCAGGGTCGAGGACGCAGCGAGGAAGGCGACCGCGGCCCGCCAGCGGTCGCTGCGGATCAGCCCCGCGGTGACGGCGTAGAGCGCGAAACCGAGGATCCCGGCCAGGGTGGCCATGAACGGCTGGATGACGAACGCCGAGTCCTGCCCGAGCAGACGGCTGACCACGCCGAGGTCGGCGAACGACCCGAGCGGGTAGCCGCCGCCGATGAGCTCCTGCATGAGGACGCCGTACGTCGAGTGGGCGAGCCCCTCGGTCGTGTTGCCCACCGTCGCGAGCCGGTCGCCCAGCGACATCCAGTCCGGGGTGTCGTCGAGCTTGATGAACCCGGCCCAGGTGGTCGCACCGGACAGCGCGACGGGTGCGGTGTAGCAGGCGAACACCGCGACGGCGCTGAGGACCGGCCACCAGCGGCGTTCGCGCGCCAGAGGGTTCGGCGCGGCGAACAGCCAGCCGAGCACGGCCAGCACGACGACGACCACACCCGACACGGGCGCGACGAGCGGGAAGTCCGTGAGCAGGGTCGTGATCACGACCAGCGCGCTCGCGCCGACGGCGACGAGCGCGGGACCGGCCAGCTCGACGCGGGTCGCGCGCTCGACGAGGAACCCGAGCCCGGTGGCGAGTGCGACGACGACGACGGGGACGACGAGCCACGCCACGATCCAGCTGAGCATCAGGTGGCCAAGTCTACGAGACCGGCTGCACTGCACCGGACCCGGCGAGGCGGTAGGCCGCGCCTGGAGTCGGGTCGTACGCCTCCACGAGCAGAGCCGCGCCCGGGGAAGCGACGTAGGCCGACGTCGCCTTCCCCGCGGGCTGCACCACCAGCGCGCCGTCCGAGAGCCTCTCGGACCTCGCTCCGGCGACCTTCGCCGCGGCGACGAGACCGGAGTAGGCGTCGGGCTTCTCGTAGGTTCCGACGGTGAGGTGCGGCGTCACCGATCCGGCCGTCTCGCCGGTCGGCAGGTAGCGCAGGTAGATGTCGCGACCGACCGTCGTGACCTCGTAGCGGGTCAGGCCCTGCGGCCCGGCCCAGTAGACGGCGTGCCCCACGGACGCCGCCAGCCCCACGAGCTGGTCGCGGGTCATGAGCACCGGACCGGGAGCGGCCGACGCCGTCGGCGCCGCGACCGTCGACCCGGGTCGCGGGCTCGTGGCCCAGGTCCAGGCGACCAGCGCGAGTGCGAGTCCTACGACGCCGGCCACCAGCACGGCGCTCCAGCGCAGGTCGCCCTCGGGCGAGCGCAGCGCCCGGGACAGCCACGCGTCGGTGCCACGGTGCCGCGGCGGCGGTCGCACCTCGTCGGGCGCTGCCCCGTCGCCCGGGTGCGCCTCGGTCTCGGCCGCCATGTCGGAACGGTAACCGGCGGGCTGCGCGGATCGCGTGCCCGAGACCGTTCGCGAGCCGTTCCGTGACCTTCGTGCCGCTCGGCCCACGTCCTCGGGTCGCGCCCCGCCGAGGTGCGGCGACCCGTACTGCATGTGGGTGAACGCGCGACCTGCGTGCCCCGGATCGCCCGGCGTACCGTCGTGACCGAGGAGGGCGGCCCCGACCCGCGGAGTCCGTCGTGTCCCCTTACCCCTTCTCCCGCAACGCTTCCCTCCTGCTCCTCGCGGGCACGCTGGCGACCGGCATCCTCGTGGCACCACCCGTCGGTGCCGCCTCCGGCCCGGCCGCACCAGTCGGCGACCTGTTCATGTGCGTGGACCGCACCTCGCGGGTGGTGACGCTCGCGTGGTCGCGGACGGTCTGCCCGCGCGGCGCGAGCAAGTACGTCGTGTGGCGCGGTGCCGGCACCGGCAGCGCCGGCCCGACCGGTGCCGCGGGTACGCCGGGCGCCGCGGGCGCGCCGGGCGCCGCGGGAGCCCGCGGGCCGGCCGGTCCCGCAGGCACCGCAGGCACCGCAGGCACCGCAGGCGCGGACGGCGCGGAGGGCGCGGAGGGACTCCCCGGTGCGACCGGGCCGAACGGAGCGGCAGGTGCGGCCGGCGCGACCGGACCCGCAGGCCCACCGGCACCTCCGGACCCGAGGGCCTCGAGGGAGCGACCGGCGCGACCGGCGCCGCCGGTGCGGCCGGACCATCCGGGGCCACCGGCACGGCGGGTGCGACCGGTGCTTCCGGCACGGCCGGGGTCGGCGGGACGACCGGCGCGGCCGGTCCCGCTGGGGTGACCGGTGCCGTCGGGCCGACGGGTCCCACCGGCGCGCAGGGCCTGCCCGGCACGCCGGGCCGGGACGGCACGGACGCCAGCGCCGCCCTCGGCGGCGGCGGCGGACCTGCGTTCAACTACTCGACCGCTCAGTTCGTCGGGTTGAACGCGAACGGCGTCACCGAGTCGGCGGTCGCCTCCCTCGTCCCGTTCTCCGCCACCTTCACCCGGCTGTGGTGCCGGCCCGCAGGGGCGCCGACCACGAGGGTCAGCACGGTGCGGCTGCGCGTCAACGGCGCCGACACCGGGACGGCGTGCACGATCGGCGTCGGCGCGTCCGGCCGTTCACGGCGAGGGGCAGCTACGTCGTCACCGCCGGCGACCTCGTCGACTGCGCGCTGCTCGCCGAGGTGGCGGCCGGGGACGACACGACCACCTGGACCGGGATGACGGCGGGTGCTGACGTGTACCTCGACAAGCCGTTCGACCACCTCGGCCTGCTCTCCTGGATCGACCGGCTCCTGGTCCTGGACTGCCCGGCGGCGCTCCCGGTGGCCATCTGACCGGCCACCGGTGTCTCGGGCGACGCTTGAATATTGGATCCAATCTGGTAGCGTCTCCTCATCGCCCCGAGCCCTGGAGACCCGATGCCCGTCACGCCCCAGCACCCGTTCGCCCTCCTCGACCTCGACACTCTGATCAACGACGAGGAGCGCGCGATCCGCGACGTCGTCCGCGACTACGTCGACTCTCGCATCAAGCCCGAGGTGGGCGACTGGTTCGAGTCGGGGACGATCCCCGCGCGCGAGCTCGCCGCGGAGATGGGCGCGCTCGGCCTGCTCGGCATGCACCTCGAGGGCTACGGCTGCGCCGGCACCAGCGCCACGGCATACGGCCTGGCCTGTCTCGAGCTCGAGGCGGGTGACTCGGGCATCCGATCGCTGGTGAGCGTGCAGGGCTCGCTGGCGATGTACGCCATCCACGCGTTCGGCTCGGAGGAGCACAAGCAGGAGTGGCTCCCCCGCATGGCCGCCGGCGAGGCGATCGGCTGCTTCGGCCTCACCGAGCCCGACTTCGGCTCGAACCCGAGCGGGATGCGCACGTCGGCCAAGCGCGACGGTGACGACTGGGTGCTCGACGGCACGAAGATGTGGATCACCAACGGGACCGTCGCCGACGTCGCCGTGGTGTGGGCCCGCACCGACGACGGCATCCGCGGCTTCGTCGTCCCCACGAGCACTCCGGGCTTCAGCGCGCGCGAGATCCACAAGAAGCTCTCGCTGCGCGCCTCGGTCACCGCCGAGCTCGTGCTCGAGGGCGTGCGCCTTCCGGCCGACGCCGTGCTGCCCGGCGTGAAGGGCCTGCGCGGACCGCTGTCGTGCCTCAACGAGGCACGGTTCGGCATCGTGTTCGGCACCCTCGGAGCGGCCCGCGACTGCCTGGAGACCGCGATCTCCTACTCGATCGACCGCGAGCAGTTCGATCGGCCGATCGCCGGCTTCCAGCTCACCCAGAAGAAGCTCGCCGACATGACCCTCGAGCTCGACAAGGGCTACCTGCTCGCACTGCACCTCGGCCGGCTCAAGGACGCGCACACCATCCGCCCGGAGCAGGTGAGCGTCGGCAAGCTCAACAACGCACGCGAGTCCCTCGCGATCGCCCGCGAGTGCCGGTCGATCCTCGGTGCCAACGGCGTCACCCTCGAGTACCCGGTGATCCGGCACATGAACAACCTCGAGTCGGTGTTCACCTACGAGGGCACGAACGAGATGCACACCCTCGTCGTCGGCGAGGCGCTCACCGGTCTCGCCGCCTACCGCGGATGACCCCCGGTGCGCTGGACGGAGTCGTCGTCGCCGACTTCTCCCGGGTGCTCGCGGGGCCCTACGCCACGATGCTGCTCGCCGACCTCGGCGCGGAGGTCGTGAAGGTCGAGCGTCCCGGTGCCGGCGACGACACCCGGCACTGGGGGCCGCCGTACGCGGCCGACGGGCAGGCGACCTACTTCACCGGCGTGAACCGCAACAAGTCCACGCTGTGGCTCGACCTCGCGACCGACGACGGACGCGACGAGGCTCGCTCGCTCGCGCTGCGCGCCGACGTCGTCGTCGAGAACTTCAAGCCGGGCGGCATGGACCGCCTGGGGCTCGGGTACGCCTCGCTCTCGGCGGAGAACCCCCGGGTCGTCGTCTGCTCCATCAGCGGTTTCGGGTCCGGCGAGGGTGCGAACCTGCCG
>DATCCY010000046.1:0-7605 GCA_036510975.1 Candidatus Nanopelagicales bacterium | reverse complement strand
CCGTCGTGCCGTGGGTGGTCGGGTTCGTGCTCGGCGGGGTGAACGGGACGATGCACCACCCGGTCGACGACGCTCCCGGTCCGCCGGCCGTCGCGGTGGCCGGTGCTGCGTGCCCGGTGCGCGGCGAGATCTCCCACGACGCCGACGGCCACGTGCTGGTCTGCGTCTCGCCGTCCGAAGCCCAGTCCTACCAGCTCATCTGGCGCTCGACGTCTTGATCGTCCCTAAGGGACGGTCAAGAACCGTCTCGGGGGGTGGTGGGGGTGGGGGTCTTGAAGGCGGCCAGGACTGTCGCCAGCAGGCGGGTTCGTCCGCCTTGCAGGGACGGGCCGTACCAGGTCAGTGCTCGGCCGTCGACCAGTGCCGTGCGCACGTGCAGCGCCTCGGGGCCGTCGGTGGGGGTGAAGACGTACGGCTCGTCGGGGAGCAGGACGAGGTCGACCTCGCCCGAGGTCAGCGCGCTCACGTCGACCTTCGGGTAGCGCTCGGGGGAGTCGGCGAACACGTTGATCAGCCCGAGCCGGTGCAGGACGTCGCCGGCGAAGGTGGAGCGCCCGACCACGAACCACGGGTCTCGCCAGACGGGCACCGCCACCCTGATCCCGAGCGGCACCGCGGGTGCGTCCCACTCCGAGCGGGCCTCGACGAGCCACGTCGGCTCGCCGACGCCGAGCGCCTCGACGAACAGCCGCGACATCGACGCGAACGCCTCGGGCACCGTCTCGATCCGGGTCACCCACACGGGGACGCCGGCATCGCGCAGCCGGCGTACGTCGATCTCCCGGTTCTCCTCCTTGTTGGCGACCACGAGGTCCGGCGCGAGCTCGACGATGGCCCTCCAGTCCGGGTTCTTCGTGCCGCGGACCCGCGCGACGTCGAGGTCGGGAGGGTGCACGCACCAGTCGGTCGCCGCCACGAGCACGCCCGGAGCCGAGGCCGCGATCGCCTCGGTGAGCGACGGCACGAGCGACACCACCCGGCCCACGGTCGTCGGCAGCGGCACCACATGCCCCAGATCGTCCCGGTGCATCAGCTCGCGACCCGTCACCCGCCGACCTTACGACGGTCTCTCGCGCGGAGCATGTGCGTGACCTGCGCAGGCCTCGAGATTCCCGCCACCGCGCGCGGCCGGCGCCGGGCTGGGAGGCTGGACCGGCCGGGGGCGACCGCCCGCCGGTGGCGCCACCCAGGTGAGGAGACAGCCGTGAAGTACCTCGACGGCATCGCGAGCGACAAGCCCATCTCCCGGATCGGTCTGGGCACCTGGCAGTTCGGCTCCCGCGAGTGGGGCTACGGCGAGGACTATGCCGGACGCGGCGCGGACGAGATCGTCGCGCGCGCGGCCGAGGTCGGCATCACGCTGTTCGACACCGCGGAGGCCTACGCCTTCGGCAAGTCCGAGCGGATCCTGGGCGCGGCGCTGGCGAAGCACGGCGTGCTCGACACCGCGTTCGTGGCGACGAAGATCTTCCCGCTGTTCCCGATCGCCCCGGTCGTCAAGCAGCGCGCGCACGCGAGCGCCGAGCGCCTCGGCGTGCGCACCATCGACCTCTACCAGGTCCACCAGCCCAACCCCGTGGTGCGCGACGGCACGACCATGGCCGGGATGCGCGGGCTGCAGGACGAGAAGGTCGTGTGCGAGGTCGGCGTCAGCAACTACTCCCTCTCCCGCTGGAAGGACGCCGAGCATGCGCTCGGCCGTCCGGTGCTGTCCAACCAGGTGCTGTTCAGCCTCGCCCACGCCGATCCGCTCGACGACCTCGTCCCCTACGCCGCCTCCCGCGGGCGGATCGTGATCGCCTACAGCCCGCTCGGCCAGGGACTGCTCTCCGGCCGCTACGACGCGGCGAACCGCCCGAGCGGAGGCGTACGCCGCGCCAACCCGCTCTTCCTCGAGGAGAACCTCGCCCGCGCGACCCCGCTGCTCGACACCCTGCGCGACGTCGCCGAGACGCACGGCGCGGCACCCGCGCAGGTCGCGCTCGCGTGGCTGATCCATCACCCCGGCGTCGTGGTGATCCCCGGTGCGTCGAGCGTGGCGCAGGTCGAGGCGAACGCCGCCGCCGCCGACATCGCGCTCAGCGACGACGAGGTCGCCGCCCTCACCGAGCAGGCACGCGCCTTCCGCCCGATCGGGGGCCTCGCCGCGGGCCGCGCGATGCTCGGGGAACGTTTCGGGAGATAGGGCGAGCACTCGGGCGCGAGGGCAGGCTTCGCTCACCTGTGACGGCCGAGAACCGTTGATCCGGAGTGGATTCCGCCGATCGGGCCGGCCCGGCCCGGCGCTGCAACGCCCGACCGGACGGACGAGGATGGGTGGTGGCCCGGTTGTGCACCCGACGGAGGGATGAGCCATGACCCAGGAACGCCAGGTACGCGCGACGAGCGGGTGGTTGGTCCTTCCGATCGCGCTCGTCCTCTACGTCGCGACGCCCGTCCTGTTCTGGTGGTCGTTCGCCGGCACCGACATGTCCGCCGACGGCGCCCACCCCCTGTGGGCCTACTTCCTTCTCTCGTTCCTGGTGCTGCTGGTGGCCATCGTCCTGACCGTCGGCTTCTACACGCTGCAGCCCAACGAGGCGCGCGTGCTCATCCTGTTCGGCACCTACAAGGGCACGGCGCGCGCCGCGGGATTCGCCTGGGGCAACCCCTTCTACGCCAACGGTTCCGCAGGGCACCAGCAGCAGCAGTCGAGCGCGCAGCGCAAGGGCAAGGGCGACACCGAGACGCCGCAGCAACCGTCCGTGCCGCGTCGCTACAAGGTGTCGCTGCGCGCCCGCACCCTCAACGGTGACCGGCTCAAGGTCAACGACCGTCGCGGCAACCCCGTCGAGATCGCCGCGGTCGTCGTGTGGCGGGTGGAGGACACGGCGCGCGCCGTGTTCGACGTGGACGATGTCGAGAGCTACGTCGCCACACAGAGCGAGACCTCGGTGCGGCACCTCGCCACGAAGTACCCCTACGACCCGGCGGAGTCCGCGGCCGACGAGCCCGAGGAACTGACTCTGCGCGGCAACGTCGACGAGGTGTCCGAGGCCCTCCGCCAGGAGCTCGGCGAGCGGTTGGCGCCGGCCGGGGTGACGGTCGACCAGGCGCGCCTCACGCACCTGGCCTACGCACCCGAGATCGCGCAGGCGATGCTGCGCCGCCAACAGGCCGAGGCCGTGATCGCTGCACGGCGCAAGATCGTCACCGGTGCGGTGAGCATGGTGGAGATGGCACTGGCCGACCTCGAGAACAAGGGTGTGCTCGAACTCGACCAGGAGCACAAGGCCACCATGGTGAGCAACCTGATGGTGGTCCTGTGCGGGGAGAGCCAGGTGACACCGGTCGTCAACACCGGTGCATTGTCGTCATGAACATTGCGTCACGAAACCTGGCGTCACGCCGACGCTCGGGGCGCCGCTCGACGTCGTCGCAGGTCCGACGCCTCAGTGCGAGACGATCACGTCGCGGTGCTCGAGGCCGGACATCGTGTCGCTCGCGTCCGCGAGCAGGGTGTCGGCGAGGTGGCGCAGGGCACGGGCGACCGCGATCTCGTCACCGATGTGCGGCAGCTCCTTGTCGGTCGGTGCGCGCATCGCGCGTCCGTGCCGGCTCTCGACCGGACGGCCGTCGTCGACACGCAGCACGGCCCGCGCCGTGGTCTCCGGGCCGTCCTCGACAAGCTCGACGTCGACCACCCAGGTCTTCGTGCGCGCCTTCGCGGAGTGCTGCAGCGGGACGGTCGCGTCGCGCAGGTCGATGGTCTCGACCCGTCCGTCATGTCCCGGGAAGTACACGGCCTCGTGGCCGGTGTCGGACCAGCGCACGACGTAGGGCGGTGTGCCGTCCGGGTGCCGCAGCTCGACGATCGTGCCGGTGCGGGCGGGGGAGCCGATCGTGGCCGACGCGACGATGACCTGGTCTCCTACCTGTGCCTTCATGACCCACGCTCCCAGACTCGCTGCCGCGAGGGCGCCGGTGTCGATCACCGTCGTACCTCCGGGCGCCGACCTGCTCGCCCGGCGCTCGTCCGTCACTTCCACGGTACGCCTGCGATCGCGTCGTGCCCAGGCCGCGCGGCGGCGCGTCGGCGGTGGGACAATCGAGGTGTGTGAAGGAGGTGATGGCCATGCCCTCCGGGTGGATGCCCGACGCCCGCCACGACAGGCGGACGGCCTTCCTCTTCGACCCGCGGTACGACGCGCAGCGCGCGGCCGCGACCTCGGCGAAGCGCGCGAGCACGCGTCGTACGACGCACCGGCACTCGCACCGGCCGCGCGCGATCGCGCACGGCTGACCCCCGCGCGGGCGCGCTCCGACCGCGCCTGCGACGAGACACGACACGGAGGTGTCTGACGATGACGACCCTGGAGAAGTTCGACCGTCCCAGCCTTCAGGACCTGCTCCTGTCGGCCTGGCCGCTGCGTTCGCTCGGGCTGGACCTGACCCTCGAGGACACGATGCCGATGCGCATCGAGGAGTTCGTCGACGGCCACGACGTGGTCGTGCGCGCCGAGCTCCCGGGGCTCGACCCGGACAAGGACGTCGAGATCACGGTGGGCGACGGGCTGCTGACGATCGCCGGCGAGCGTCGCGAGGAGAGCACGGAAGGCGAGCGCGGGAAGCCGGGTTACCGCTCGGAGTTCCGCTACGGCAGCTTCCGCCGAGTCATGCGCCTGCCGAGCAGCGTGCACGAGGACGACGTGAAGGCGACCTACTCCGACGGCATCCTCGAGGTGCGCGTCCCGACCGGTACGCCGGCATCGACGCCCAGCAAGGTTCCCGTGACCCGCACGTGAGACCAGAACCGGCACGGCCGTCCGCGCTCACGCGGACGGCACGGTCGGGCGAGGAGATGAGCACCGTGACCTACGAGGTGTCGGTCGAGACACGGCCCGAGCAGCCCGCGGCCGTCGTGCACGAGGTGGTCAGCCGCGACGACCTGTCCGCGTTCCTGGGGGCGGCGTTCGGCGAGGTCGGCGTCGTGCTCGCGCAGCAGAACATGTTCCCGACCGGACCGCCGCTCGCGCGCTACCGGCTCGAGCCGGGAGGATTCGACGTCGAGGCCGGCTTCCCCGTCCCGGGGCCGGTGACACCGACCGGACGCGTCGTGCCGACGACGCTGCCGGGCGGCGAGATCGCCGAGACCGTGCACGTCGGTCCCTACGACGCGATCTCGGCCGCTTACACCGCGGTCACCGCCTGGCTCGAGGCCGAGGGGCGCGAGCCGACCGGCGCACCGTGGGAGCTCTACCTCGACGCTCCCGACGCGCCGGCGCCGCGCACCGTCGTGTGCTTCCCCTGCAGCGCCTCGGCCGGCTGAACGCCTCGGCCGGCGCCGTCCGCGGCGCTGCCACACCTGCACGTCGCGATGCCTCAGGAGGGAGCGTCATGAACGAGGAGCAGCTCGAGCGGATGAGGCACGGCCACGGGTTCATCGCGGCGCTCGACCAGAGCGGCGGCAGCACGCCGCGTGCCCTGCGGCTCTATGGCATCCCGGAGACGGCGTACGCCGACGAGGCGGAGATGTTCGACCTGGTCCACGCCATGCGCACGCGCATCATGACGAGCCCCGCCTTCTCCGGCGACCGGATCCTCGGGGCGATCCTGTTCGAGATGACGATGGAGCGCACGGTCGGGGGGAAGGGCACCGCCGAGCACCTCTGGCAGGACAAGGGGATCGTGCCGTTCCTCAAGGTCGACCACGGCCTCGAGGAGGAGAGCCACGGGACCCGCCTGATGAGGCCGATGCCCGACCTCGACGACGTCCTTCGTCGTGCGATCGCGCACGGGGTGTTCGGGACCAAGATGCGCTCGGTGATCGGCCTCGCCGACCGGATCGGCATCGAGTCGGTGGTCGCCCAGCAGCTCGACGTGGCGCGGCAGATCATCGACGCCGGTCTCGTCCCGATCATCGAGCCCGAGGTGGACATCCGCAGCGACCAGAAGGAAGCGGCGGAGGACCTGCTCCGCGAGACCCTGCTGCGCCACCTCGACCAGCTCGACGCCGACAGCCACGTCATGCTCAAGCTCACCCTGCCCGAGCAGGACGGGCTGCACACCCCGCTGGTGGCGCACCCGCGCGTGCTGCGGGTCGTCGCGTTGTCCGGCGGCTACTCCCGCGCCGAGGCCGTCGAGCGGCTCTCCCGTCAGCACGGCGTCGTGGCCAGCTTCTCCCGCGCGCTCACCGAGGGCCTCGACGTCGACCAGACGCCCGACCAGTTCGACCGCACGCTCGACGCCTCGATCGCCAGCATCTACCGCGCGTCGCTCACCTGAGCGGGTCCGTCCCGAGGCGGGGACCTCGGGGCCACGCCAGCGGCCTCGCCTACGCGAGGTGCGTCGGGAACCGCTGCTCAGCCGTGGCTGTGCTGCGGGCCGACGATCCGTGGCTCGCGACCGTCGTCGGCGATCAGCTCGCCGCCGGCGTCGAGCCAGGCACGCAGGCCGCCGCGCAGCACGACCGCGTCGACTCCCGCTGCCCGCAGGTGCACGACCACGTCGGACGCCCGGCGACCCGTGCGGCTGACGACCACCACGCGGCGCACGTGCGTCGTGTACGGCGTCGCCGTCGACACCTCGTCGATCGGGACGTGGACGGAGTGGCGCACGTGACCCGCGGCCCACTCATGGCCGTCGCGCACGTCGAACATCACGGCATCGCCCGCGATCAGGGCCATCGCCTCGGTGACATCCACCGACGGGACTCGATCCGACAACGACGGGGACATGGCCCACCTCCCGACCAGGTCGGCGACGCCTGCGTGCAGGGAGCCGGTGCACCGACCACGTGCCGCACTCCTCGGACACCCATGACGTTAGCCGCGCGCGCGGCGCGTTGCAGCCGAGCGGGGGCAACGTCCGATGACCGGCGAAGGTGAGGCTGTGCTCAGGCCTGGTGGCTGCCGGTGGGCGGCGTACCGGCGATCGCGGTGATGAGCGCCTCGCGGCGGCGCACGACCTCCTGCAACGACGCGGCGAGAGCGGTCTCGCCCTCGGGGCCGGTCGCGGTCGAGCGCAGTGCGACGTCCGACTCCAGCGATTGCTGCAGACCGCCGAGCGCACCGGAGACCGCGCCGAGCCGGGTGGCGCGCTCGGTGTTCGGGATGTCGGTGCCGAGCTGGTAGAGGTCGCTCTGCAGGTCGTCGAGACGGCGCTTGCCGTCGGGCCACTGGGCGGTGACCTGGTCGGCGGGCAGCGCGCGGTTGGTGATCGAGGGCACGAGCGAGTCGACGGCCCAGCGCGCCTCGCCGAGATCCTTCGCGAACGCGGCGTCCCAGCGACGACGCTTGCCGCTCACGACGGCCCAGATGCCGCCGAGCACCGCGAGCACCGCGACGAGCAGCGCATACGGCCACCACGGGGTCGACGACGCCTCCGGCACCGGCGCGGCCGTCGGCGCGACCGTGGCGCTGGGAGGGGACGTCGGCGCAGAGCTGGTGGGCGTGGGGGACGCGCTCGTCGGCGTCGGCGAGGCGCTGGTCGGCGTGGGCGAGGCGCTGGTCGGCGTCGGGGTCGGGGCGGCGCTGGTCTTCGTCGGCGTGGGAGTGGGGGCGGGGCTGGTCTTCGTCGGCGTCGGAGTGGGCGTGGCGGACGTCGGGGTCGGGGTGTCGCTCGTCG
>DATCCY010000045.1:0-5547 GCA_036510975.1 Candidatus Nanopelagicales bacterium | reverse complement strand
GCGAGATGAGGGATGGCCGTGGCCGAGGAGTGGGCGGAGCTCTACCGGGACCTGCACCGTCACCCCGAGCTCGCATTCCAGGAGACCCGAACGGCGGGCGTCGTCGCGTCGCGGCTGCGCTCGGCGGGCTACGACGTCACCGAGGGCGTGGGCCGCACGGGAGTCGTGGGCGTGCTCGCGAACGGTGCGGGACCCGTGGTGCTGCTGCGCGCCGACATGGACGCGCTCCCGGTCGAGGAGGCGACCGGGCTGGAGTACGCCAGCACGGCCCGTGGCATCGACGTCGGCGGCGCGGACGTCCCGGTCATGCACGCGTGCGGCCACGACGTGCACGTGACCTGCCTGCTCGCCGCGTGCGCCGAGCTCGCCGCCGACCGGGGCAGCTGGAGCGGGACGGTCCTCGCGGTCTTCCAGCCGGCCGAGGAGCAGGGCGCGGGTGCGCTCGCGATGCTCGACGACGGCTTCTACGACCGGTTCCCCGAGCCCGTGGTCGTGCTCGGGCAGCACGTGGCACCGATCCCCGCAGGCGTGATCGGCCTGCGTTCCGGTCCTGCCTTCGCCGCCTCGGACGGTGTGCGCATCGTGCTGCACGGCCGCGGAGCGCACGGGTCCCGTCCCGAGGCCTCGGTCGACCCGGTCGTGATGGCGGCCGCGACCGTGATGCGGCTGCAGACCATCGTGTCCCGCGAGATCGCCGGCACCGAGACGGCGGTCGTCACCGTCGGTCGGATGTCGGCGGGGACCGCGGGCAACGTGATCCCCGACTCCGCCGAGCTTGTGCTCAACATCCGCACGTACGACCCCAAGGTCCTCGACCGGGTGCTCACGTCGATCACCCGCATCGCCGAGGGCGAGGCGGCGGCGGCGGGTGCGCCGCGCCCGCCCGACGTCGAGCACCTCGCGTCGTTCCCCGCGGTGATCAACGACGTCGACGCCGTCGAGTCGACGCGCGCGGCGCTGGCATCGGTCGCCATGGCTGTCGTGGACCCAGGTCCGGTGACGGGCAGCGAGGACGTCGGCGCCTTCGCCACCGCAGCCGGCGTGCCTTGTGTCTACTGGCTCCTCGGGGGCGCGGATCCCGCGGAGTTCCAAGGGCTGACGAGCATCGAGCAGATCGCCGAGAAGGTGCGCGTCATCCCGTCCAACCACTCACCGCTCTACGCACCGGTCATCGAACCCACCCTCGCGAACGGGCGGGCCGCGCTCGTGGCTGCCGCGCGGAGGTGGCTCGCGCCGGCTCGCTAGACCGCCCGCGCCGCAGGGCGGATCGCCGTAGGGTCGGGGGATGGCCCGCTACTTCGACGTCCACCCGGACAACCCGCAGGCCCGGTCGATCACCCAGGTGGCGAACATCGTGCGCGAGGGTGGCGTGATCGCCTACCCGACCGACTCCTGCTTCGCGCTCGGCTGCGCCATGGGCAACGTGCACGGGCTCGCCCGCATCCGCGCGATCCGCCACCTCGACGAGCGCCACCACTTCACCCTGGTGTGCGCCGACTTCGCCCAGCTCGGCCAGTACGTCCAGGTGAGCACGGCGATGTTCCGCACCGTGAAGGCCTGCACCCCGGGGAGCTACACGTTCATCCTGCCGGCCTCGCGCGAGGTCCCGCGCAAGCTGCAGGACCCGAAGAAGATGACCGTCGGCGTACGGATCCCGAAGCACACGGTCGTGCAGGCCCTGCTCACCGAGCTCGGCGAGCCCCTCGTGTCCAGCACCCTCCTGCTGCCCGACGAGGCCGAGCCGATGACGGTCGGCTGGGACATCAAGGAGCGTCTCGACCACCTCGTCGACGCCGTCGTCGACTCCGGCGACTGCGGCGTCGAGCCGACGACGGTCGTCGATCTCTCCGGCGAGGAGCCGGTGATCCTCCGCGTCGGAGCCGGAGACCCCACCCGCTTCGAGTGACCAAAGGCGTCCTTCACCTCCAACCGTGGAACGTTCGGGGGGTGCTCTGCGTCGGTCCTGCGTGAGGTGTCTCGGGGGGCGGGTGGGGCTGCGTGCTCCCGTAGCCTGGCGCCATGCCTGAGGACCCCGGCTCGGTGGCGACCGCGCCGCCGTCGCGCGGCGGCCTCCTGCCGCGCGTCGGGGGAGCGGTCGGCGGCGGACTGCTGCTGGTGCTCTCGTTCCCGCCGTACGACGTGGTCTGGCTGGCGCCACCGGCGCTCGCGATCATGACCCTGAGCTGGCACGGCGTCCGCGCCCGCCGCGGGTTCTGGCTCGGCACCGTCTCCGGTCTCGCGTTCCTGCTCTGGCACCTGTCCTGGATGCGCGTCATCGGCGACGACGCGTGGGTGCTCCTCGCCGGCACGTTCGCGCTGTTCATCGGGCTCGTGGGCGCCGGGGTCGCAGCGACGTCGCGGCTGCGCGTCTGGCCGCTGGCCGTCCCGCTCCTGTGGGTGCTCTCGGAGGCGGTCCGCGACCGCGCGCCGCTGGGCGGCTTCCCCTGGGGCCGCCTCGCATTCGGCCAGACGGCCACGAGCCTGACCCCCTACGCCGCCCTGGCGGGAGCCCCGGCCGTCACGTTCGCCGTCTCGTTGATCGGTGCGCTCCTGGCGTATGCGTGGCTGGAGCGGCGACGGCCACGGGTGGTGGTGGCCTCGCTCGTCGGTGTGGCCCTGGTCGGCACGCTCGGCGGGCTCGTGCCGCTGCCCACCGACGGGGAGACCGCGGGAGGGCCGTCCGTCCTCACGGCCGCCGTGGTGCAGGGCAACGTTCCCGGTGCGGGCATGGGTGCGTTCGACCAGCGCTCGATCGTCCTGCAGAACCATGTGCGCGAGACCGAGCGGCTCGCCGCCGACGTCCGCGCCGGTGTGACACCGCGGCCCGACTTCGTGATCTGGCCGGAGAACTCGACCGACATCGACCCGTTCGTGGATGCGTCGGCGCACGCCCAGATCCAGCAGGCGGTCGACGCCGTCGACGTGCCGGTCCTGGTGGGAGCGGTGGTCAACACCCCCACCGACCCCGACCGCATCTGGAACGTCGGCATCGTCTGGCTGCCGACGTCCTCGGGGTCGCCGGGGCCGGGGGACTACTACGTCAAGCAGCACCCGGTCCCCTTCGGGGAGTGGATCCCCGGACGCGCAGTGCTGTCCCGGCTGATCAGCCGTTTCGACCGCATCCCGCGCGACTACGCCGCCGGAGACAGCACCGGCGTGCTGCAGCTCGGCGCGGCACGGCTCGGTGACCTGATCTGCTTCGAGGTCGCCTACGACGAGCTCGGCCGTGCCGCGGTCCGCGGCGAGGGCGTTGCGGGGGACCTCGCGGGGCTGGGGGCGCGGGTGCTCACCGTGCAGACGAACAACGCGACGTACGGGTGGACGGGGCAGCCCGAGCAGCAGATGGCGATGTCACGGCTGCGCGCGGTCGAGCACGCCCGCGCGGTGCTCATCGCGGCCACGAGCGGGATCAGCGCGATCATCGGTCCGGACGGCTCGGTGTCGCAGTCCCTGCCCGAGTTCACCGCCGGCTACCTCGTCGAGAAGGTCCCGTTGCGCGACACGCTCACGGTGTCCGACCGCGTCGGCGCCGTTCCGGAGTACGCCGCCTCCCTGGCCGCCGTCGTCCTGATCGCGGTGGCCGCATTCGGACGCCGACGTACCGGCGACGTAGGGTCGGAGCTCGAACAGTCCACCGAGGAGTCAGTGACGTGAGCGAGGCCACCTTCGCCGATCTCGGCCGCATCCTGGTGATCGTGCCCACGTACAACGAGCGCGAGAACCTTCCGCTGATCACCGCTCGGGTGCGTGCGGCGGTGCCCGAGGCGCACGTTCTCGTGGCCGACGACAACAGTCCCGACGGCACCGGGGTGCTCGCAGACGATCTCGCCGCGACCGACGACCAGGTCCACGTCATGCATCGCCGTGGCAAGGAGGGACTCGGCGCGGCCTACCTCGCCGGGTTCGACTGGGCGCTCGACAACGGCTACGACGTCGTCGTGGAGATGGACGCCGACGGCTCCCACCAGCCCGAGCAGCTGCCGCGGCTGCTCGTCGCGCTGCGCGACGCCGACCTCGTCCTCGGCTCGCGCTGGGTGCCTGGTGGCTCGGTCGTCAACTGGCCCAAGTCCCGCGAGCTGCTCTCACGCGGCGGCAGCCTGTACACGCGCATGATGCTCGGCGTCCCGATGCGCGACGCCACCGGCGGCTACCGCGCCTTCCGCGCCGACACGCTGCGCAAGCTGGATCTCACCGGTGTCGAGAGCGCGGGCTACTGCTTCCAGGTCGAGCTCGGCTGGCGCGCCGTCAAGGCCGGCATGCGCGTGCGCGAGGTGCCCATCGAGTTCGTCGAGCGCGAGCTCGGCTCGTCGAAGATGAGCCAGCGCATCGTCGTCGAGGCGCTGTGGCGCGTCACGGTCTGGGGTGCTCAGGACAAGACGGCCAAGGCCAAGCGACTGCTGGCCTCGCGGAGGGCCGCCGACGGCCCGGGGCGGTGACGCCGTGAACCCGTGGGTGATCCTCGGCCTGGTGCTCTACGTCGCCGTCGAGTGGATCACGGCGGCGTGGCTGGCCACGCTCATCGGGTGGGGCGGCGTGATCGTCGTCGTCCTCGTGCTGGTCCTCGTCGGCGTCGTGGTCATGCGGCGAGCCGGCTTCGCCGCGGTGCGCTCGCTGCGCCCGGTGTCCTACGAGGGCGCGACCGTCCTGCCCGGCGCCACGCCGGAGACGATGAGCCAGGTCGGTCGCGACGTCGGCGACGCGGGTGCCCTGTTCGTGGCCGGGGTGCTCATCGCGCTGCCCGGACTCGTCACCAGCCTCGTCGGACTGCTCCTGCTCGTCCCGCCGCTGCGGCGCTGGGCACGAGTTCGCTTCACCCGATCGGTGCGTCGCCGCGCCGAGGCCGCGGGCGTGGTCTTCGACGCACGGGCCACGACCACCGTGCAGGGCGACGTCGTGCACGGCGACGTGGTGCGCGAGGACGTCCGGCCCGCGGGCGAGATCATCGCGGGCGAGATCGTTCGTGGCCCGGAGGACGACGACCGCTGACGAGCTCTCCGGGTCCGGACGCGCGACGAGCCCGGGTCCGTGAGGACACCGGGCTCGTCGAGAGGGGAAGGTTCCTCTCGTCCCGCGGAGGGAAGGGGCTCCGCGCGGGTCAGGCGGTCTTCTTGGCCGGGGTGCGGCCGTCGCGGAGCAGCTCGAGGCGCTCCTGGAGGAGGACCTCGAGGTCCTCGATGGTCCGGCGCTCGAGCAGCATGTCCCAGTGGGTCCGGACGTGCTTGGCCGGCTTCTCCTCGGGCTTCTCACCGTCGCGCATGATCGCCTCGGCGCCGCAGCGGCACTCCCAGGAGTAGGGGACCTCTGCCTCGACCGAGAACGGCATCGAGATGGTGTGCCCGTTGGGGCAGTCGTAGGTCACGACCTGCCGGGGGGCGAGCTCGACGTGGGCGTCGGTCTCGTAGCTGGTCGCGCCGAGTCGGGTGCCGCGGAGGGCGCCGTCGCTCATGTGTGCCTGCCTTTGTCGCTGGCCGGTCGGGGGAGACCGGTCTCGTGTGGTTCTAACGGACGGGACGCAGCGGGTGTTCCCGCGGATCCCGACCGGCAAAC
>DATCCY010000044.1:0-7855 GCA_036510975.1 Candidatus Nanopelagicales bacterium | reverse complement strand
GAGCGGCGCAGCAGGAGCGCGACCCCGCCGATGACGAGGACGGCGAGAGCGATCAGTGCGTAGAGAACGACGGAATCCACGGCGTCATCCTCCCATCGCGACCGGCGGCGGCCGCTCGAGGGAGACCCAGCGGGCTTCTCGGCCCACCAAGATCACGACGTGTGGACGCCCCGGTGAAGAAGACTCGATCGTCCCTAAGGGACGCTCAAGAACGGTTTCTTGGTCAGGCGGGGAGGGCGGCCTCGGTGACGTCGACGTGCTCGGGGCGGTCGGCGTCGCCGGGCTCGTGGCGGTCCTCGCGGAGTCGCTGGCCGATCACCGTGGTGACGCCGTCGCCGCGCATCGAGACGCCGTAGAGCGCGTCGGCGATCTCCATCGTGCGCTTCTGGTGCGTGATGACCAGGAGCTGGGAGTCCTCGCGGAGCTCCTCCATGATCGTGAGCAGGCGCTGGAGGTTGACGTCGTCGAGGGCGGCCTCGACCTCGTCCATGATGTAGAACGGGCTGGGCCGCGCCTTGAACAGCGCGACCAGGAATGCCACGGCGGTCAGCGAGCGCTCGCCGCCGGAGAGCAGCGAGAGCCGCTTGACCTTCTTGCCCGGCGGCCGCGCCTCGACCTCGATGCCGGTGGTGAGCATGTCACCGGGGTCGGTGAGGATCAGCCGGCCCTCGCCGCCCGGGAACAGACGGGCGAAGATGCGCACGAACTCGCGCTCCACGTCGGCGTAGGCCTCGGCGAACACCTGCTGCACCCGGTCGTCGACGTCCTTGATGATCGACAGGAGGTCCGTGCGCGAGCGCTTGAGGTCGTCGAGCTGCTCGTTGAGGAAGCGGTGGCGCTCCTCGAGCGCGGAGAACTCCTCGAGCGCGAGCGGGTTGACCTTGCCGAGCAGCGCGAGCGAGCGCTCCGCCGAACGGAGCCGCTTCTCCTGCTCGGCGCGGACGTAGGGGTAGTAGTCCGGCTCGGGCGCCTCGGGGTCCACCTCGTCCCCGGGCGCGACCTGCGACGGCGGCACCAGGACATCGGGGCCGTACTCCTCGGCCAGGGTCTCGGCGTCGACGCCGAACTCCTCCATCGCCTTGGTCTCGAGGGCCTCGATCCGCAGCCGCTGCTCGGCGCGCGCCATCTCGTCGCGATGAACGGACGAGGTGAGCGACTCGAGCTCGGCCTGCAGCTCGCGGGTGCGACCGCGCAGCGCCAGCAGCTCGCCCTCGCGGACGGTGCGGGCCTGCTCGGCGGCGTCGCGCTCGTAGGAGGCGAGGGTGAGCGAGACCTCGAGGCGGGCCAGCGTGGCCCGGGCCCCGGCCTGCACGGCGGCCGCCACGGCCGATGCGCGGGCTCGCGCCTCCCGCCGTTCGAGGGAACGCGCGCGGGCGCTGCGCTCGGCGACGGCGGCGTGCTCGAGCTGCTCGGCGCGCCCGGCGAGCGCACGTGCGCGCTCCTCACCCGTGCGGACGGCCAGACGCGCCTCGACCTCGGCCTGGCGGGCCAGGACGGCCACCTCGGCCAGCCGGTCGCGCTCGGAGCTCGAGGGCTCCCCCTCGTCGGGCGCCTCCTGGGCCGCCGCGAGCCGGGCGGTGAGCTCGTCGAGGGTGTCCTGGTCGGCGTCGCGGGCCGAGGTCGCCGAGGCGATGCCCGCGGCGATGCGCTCGGCCTCCCCGGACGCGGCCCGCGCCGCCGAGCCGAGCTGCCCGAGCTGCTCGGCGACGGCGGCCATCCGCGCGTCGGACTCGTGCAGACGCGAGAGCGCATGGTCGACCCGCTGCTGCGCCTCGGCCGCGGCGGAGTCGGCCGTGGCGAGCTCGAAGCGGACCCGCTCGCACCGGTGGACGACGGCGGTCAGCGCCGTACGTGCCTCGTCCACGGCGGCCTGGACCTCGAGCAGTGACGGCTGCGCGGACGAGCCGCCCTGCACCACGCCGGCGCCGACGAGGTCGCCGGCCCGGGTGACCGCCACGACGTCGTGCGCCGACACGAGGGAGCGAGCGGTGTCGAGGTTGTCGACGACGGCGACGCGGGCGAGCGCGACGTCCACGGATCCGCGCAGCTCGTCGGGTGTCGTGACCAGGTCCACGGCCCAGCGGGCACCGGTCGGCAGCGCCGGCCAGGTCGTGCGGTCGGGAGCGACGGCGCCGCCGACGAGCATCGCGGCGCGACCGGCGTCGTCGGCCTTGAGCAGGGTGACGGCGTCGACTGCGTGCGACACGGAGCCGACGGCCACGGCGTCCGCGAGCGGGCCGAGGGCGGCCGAGACGGCTGCCTCGTAGCCGGGCTGGACGTGGACGAGTGCTGCGACGGTGCCGAGCACGCCGGAGAGCCGCTCGCCGGCGGCGAGCAGGGCCGCACCGCCGTCCTTGCGGGCCAGGCCGAGCTCGAGGGCCTCCACTCGCGCTGTCAGGGCATGACGCTCGCGCTCGGACTCCTGCTCCTCGAGCCGGAGCGCCTGCACCCGCGACTCGGCCTCGACCAGCGCGGCGGCGGCCTGCTCGTGCTCCTCGTCGAGCCCGACCTCGCCCTCGTCGAGACCCGCGACCTGGGACTCGAGGGCGTGGAAGTCCTGGGTGGCCTTGTCGGCGCGGGCGCGGGCGTCGGCGTGCTGCGCCTCGAGCCGCTCGACCTCGGCCGCCCTCGCCTCGAGCCGGGAGGTCGCCGCGTGGACCTGACCGGTGAGCCGCACGAGACCCTCGCGCCGGTCGGCCGCCGCACGGACGACCGCGGTGAGGCGACGCTCCTCCGCCGCGTGCTCGGCCTCGGCCGCTGCGCGACCGGACACCGCGGCGGCGAGGACCTCCCGGTCGGACGCGACCCGACGTCCGAGCTCGGCCTCCTGATCGCGCGCGGCACGTGCCTCGGCCTCGAGCTCCTCCGGTTCGCGACCATGCCGCTCGCCCTCGGGCTCGGGCTGCAGGTGGCGCACCCGCTCGGCGGCGAGAGCCGCGGTGGAGCTCACCCGCTCGCGCAGGCTGGACAGGCGGTACCACGTCTCCTGGGTGCGGGCGACGGTCGGCGCCTCGCTCGCGATCTCGGCCTCGAGCACGGCTTCGCGCGACTGCGCACCGACCAGCTCGGACTCGACCTCGGAGCGACGCTCCCGCAGGGCGGTCTCGTCGGCGACCTCCTGCTCCACGGCGTCGCGCAAAGTCACGAGGTCGTCAGCGATGAGGCGCAGCCGGGAGTCGCGCAGGTCGGCCTGGATCACCGCGGCGCGGCGGGCCACCTCGGCCTGCTTGCCGAGCGGCTTGAGCTGGCGCCGCAGCTCCGTGGTGAGGTCCTGCAGGCGGGTGAGGTTGGCCTGCATCGCATCGAGCTTGCGGAGCGCCTTCTCCTTGCGCTTGCGGTGCTTGAGGACGCCGGCGGCCTCCTCGACGAAGCCGCGGCGCTCCTCGGGCGACGCCGTGAGGATGTCGTCGAGCTTGCCCTGCCCGACGATGACGTGCATCTCACGGCCGATGCCCGAGTCGGAGAGCAGCTCCTGGACGTCGAGCAGCCGGCACGGCGTCGCGTTGATGGCGTACTCGGATCCGCCGTTGCGGAACATCGTCCGCGAGATCGTGACCTCGGAGTACTCGATCGGCAGGACGCCGTCGTGGTTGTCGATGGTCAGCAGCACCTCGGCCCGGCCGAGCGGCGGGCGGCCGGCGGTGCCGGCGAAGATGACGTCCTCCATCTTGCCGCCGCGCAGGCTCTTGGCGCCCTGCTCGCCCATGACCCAGGCGATGGCGTCGACGACGTTGGACTTGCCCGACCCGTTGGGGCCGACGACGCACGTGATCCCCGGCTCGAAGTGCAGCGTCGTCGACGACGCGAACGACTTGAAGCCGCGCAGGGTGAGGCTCTTGAGGTGCAAGAGAGAAGCTCCAGGCGCGTCGGAGTCAGCGGGTCACGGGGAAGAACCACACCCTACCCGCGGGAGCCGAGATCCCCACGGCGACGCGGCCCGAGCCGCGCACCCGCCCAAGTCGCCACCCGAACTCCCCCGACGCCCGAGCGCCGACGGAGCCGCGCACGCGCCGAAGTCGCCACCCGACCTACCCCGAAGCCCGGAGCGCCAGCGGCGCCGGGTCCGCCCCGAAGTGGTGGGCACGGCGCCGCTGGGCCGGAGCGCAGCGACGGCCAGGCGCGCAGGCGGAGGGGTCCGCCGACCCGGC
Source organism: Candidatus Nanopelagicales bacterium (assembly GCA_036510975.1). Classification (GTDB taxonomy): domain Bacteria; phylum Actinomycetota; class Actinomycetes; order S36-B12; family CAIYMF01; genus Longivirga. The sequence goes on along the minus strand of DATCCY010000044.1, from coordinate 3,707 downwards.
CACCCGGAGGGTGGCCGCTTGGAGGCGGCAGAAAACGGGGAGGCGGCAATGATCAGGTCAGCGCGACCTGGGCCTCGCCCAGCTCGCGCAGGGCGACGTCGAGGTCGGTGCCGCGCAAGGCGACGATCTCGACCGGCTCGCGCAGGGACACCAGCTCGGCCTCGTACGTCGCGACCAGCTCCTCGAGCTCGCGGACGCGGCGACGCAGCCGGGCCACCTCGCTCGCGAGCATCGCGTCGGACCCACCCAGGTGGCCGTAGATCGCCTTGGACATCCTCGGTCTCCCTTGACGCGAGTCGTGCACGACGGCGCCACGGGGGCGCTCGTTGCGGTGCGGCGCCCGTGCGGGCGCAGTGCCGGGTGCGCCGTCTCCGGCGCGAGGTTCGGGTCCGGTAGCCGCACGGCCCCCGGTGCCCTCAGGGTGACAGCGGCCTCACGGCAGCGTCAACCCGGCGACCAACGCGTTCGTCACACAGGACAGGCTCGGCTTGGCCGGTCGGCCTCAGCGCTCGCGGAACCCGTCGGCGCCGCGGGCGGCCGACCATCGCTGGGTGACGAGGTCCACCCGCCCCGGGGCCCCGCCCCCACCCAGCAGCGCGACCAGCGCCTCGCACGCGGTCCGGGGTCCCTCGGCCACGACCTCGACGCGGCCGTCGTCGAGGTTGAGCGCCCAGCCGGACAGTCCGAGCTCGAGGGCGCGCGCGCGCGTCCACCAGCGGAACCCCACCCCCTGCACCCGACCGCGCACCCACGCGGTCACGCGCACCGGGCCCTCGGCGTACGCCGGATCCTCGTGGCTCACGGGTGCGGCCGTCGCGGGGTGCGCTGGCACCGGGGACAGCGGTAGGACGAGCGGTTCATGAACGCCTCGCGCACGATGGGCCGCCCGCAGCGCGGGCACGGCCGGTGCGCCTGGCCGTAGGCGGCCAGCGAGCGGTCGAAGTAGCCGGACTCGCCGTTGACGTTGACGTAGAGGGCGTCGAAGGAGGTCCCGCCCTCGTCGAGCGCTGCCGCCATGACCGCCCGTGCGTGCCCCAGCAGCTCGCGAGCCCGAACCGGTGCGATCTCGTCCGTGGGCATCGCCCAGTGCAGCCGCGCCCGCCAGAGCGCCTCGTCGGCGTAGATGTTGCCGATCCCCGAGACCAGCGTCTGGTCGAGCAGCGCGCGCTTGATCCCCGTACGCCGCGAGCGCAGCCGCCGGACCCACAGCGCGTCGTCGAACGCAGGGTCGAGCGGGTCGCGCGCGATGTGCGCCACGGTCGAGGGCACGGCTCCCCCGGCTCCGTCGTCGACCAGCGCGTCGACCGCCAGACCACCGAAGGTGCGCTGGTCGACGAAACGCAGCTCGCGGCCGTGGTCGGTGAAGGTGATCCGGGCCCGGAGGTGGGTCTCGTCCGGGGCGTCGGCCCGCGCCACGAGCAGTTGGCCGCTCATGCCCAGGTGCGCGACGAGCGCGGCGTCGCGCCCGTCGAGCGGCAGCCACAGGTACTTGCCGCGTCGGCTCGCCGCGGCGATCGTGCGACGCCGCAGCCGCGCCTCGAGATCGGCCGCACCCGCGCCGTGGCGACGGGCCGCCCGAGGATGGCGGACCTCGGCGTCCTCGACCGTCCGCCCGACCACCCACCGGTCGAGCCCGCGGCGGACGACCTCGACCTCGGGCAGCTCCGGCACTAGCTGCCCGCCACGGCCTCGGGCGCGGCCGAGCGCTCGAGAAGCTCGGCGTAGGCGGTGGAGGCGGCCTGCTGCTCGGCCTCCTTCTTGCTGCCCCCCCGGCCGTCGCCGTAGAGCTCGACGCCGACCCGGACGCGGGCGCGGAAGGACTTCATGTGGTCCGGTCCGCTCTCGTCGACGACGTACTCGGGGACGCCGAGCGACTGTGCGGCGCAGAGCTCCTGCAGGCTCGTCTTCCAGTCGAGACCGGCGCCGAGCCCGGCCGACTCCGCGATGAGCGGGTCGAACAGGCGGTGGATGAGCGCGGTCGCGACATCGAGCCCCTGGTCGAGGTAGACCGCCCCGATGACCGCCTCGACCGTGTCGGCCACGATCGAGGACTTGTCGCGTCCGCCGGTCGTCTCCTCGCCGCGGCCGAGCAGCAGGTGCTCGCCGAGGCCGAGCTGGCGCCCGATGCCGGCGAGCGCCTTGGCGTTGACGACGGCGGCGCGCAGCTTCGCGAGCTGGCCCTCGGGCAGGTCCGGGTGCGTGCGGTAGAGCGTGTCGGTGACGACGAGGCCGAGGACGGAGTCCCCGAGGAACTCCAGGCGCTCGTTGGTGGGCAGGCCGCCGTTCTCGTACGCGAAGGACCGGTGCGTCACGGCGCGCTCGAGGATGCCCGGATCGATGTCGACCTCGAGCCGGGTCGCGAGGTCGGACAGCGGCGGTCGGGTGCTCTCGCGGCGGCTCACGGGACCTCCACCGGCGCTGCGGCCCGGTGGCCGGCGAGCTGCGGTGCGAGGTGGTCGGCGAGGGCCCCGAGGGTGTCGGCCGTGCCCAGCACGGCGTCGGACACGATGACGGGGGTGCGCCCGGTGGCGGCGAACTCCTCGACGACGTCGGCCCACAGGATCCTGGCCACCGAGTCGGCCCCCAGGTCGGCGAGCGGGCTGTCTGCCCGCAGGTCGTCGGCCTCGAGGTCGAGCACGACGGCGAGGGCCCGGGCGGCGACGTCGAGAGCCGGGTCGGTCTGGCGGTCGGTCATGCGCCCCACGCTATATGCCGCCCCCGCCGCCGCCCGGGTACCTGGCCGAACGGCCGCTCCCGGGGTCTCGCGGACGACGCTGGGACCAGGTACTCGCGGTCGGGGTCCGGACAGCACGCGAGACCCGACCGCGCGGGGCGGTCGGGTCTCGTCGAGACGTGCGGCGGTGCGTCGTACGGCGCGGCGTCTGCCGAGCGGCTCCCGGCAGGGCCGGAGGCGGTCTCAGACGTCGAGCACCTGACGGCCGTTGTACTCGCCGTCGGCGTCGACGCGGTGCGGCACCACGAACTCGACGCGGCCGTTGCGCACGACCCTGTTGATCTGCGGCAGCTTCGCCTTCCAGTTCGCGCGGCGGTGCCGGGTGTTGCTTCGCGAGGTCTTCCGCTTCGGGACGGCCATGGCTCAGCCCTCTTCCTTCTCAGTCGTTACGTCGGTCGTCTCGGTCGGCTCCAGCCCGGCCAGCGCGGCCCAGCGGGGGTCGATCACGTCGTGGTCGTGCTCCGGGTCGTCCTCGAGACGGAACCCGCACTGCGGGCACAGCCCCGGACAGTCGTCCCGGCACACGGGGGCGAGCGGCAGGTCGAGCACGACGGCGTCGCGCAGCACCGGCTCGAGGTCGAGGTGATCCCCGACCAGCCGGGCCTGCTCGTCGTCCGCGTCGTCCTCCACCGACTCGTGCGCGACGGGCCGACCTCGTGAGTCGGTCTCGCCGTACACGTACAGCTCCTGCAGGTCGACCTCCAGCTCGTCGGAGATCGGGTCCAGGCAGCGGCTGCACTCACCCGTGAGCTGCACCAGCGCCGTTCCCGACACCAGCACACCGTCGATCACCGACTCGAGCCGGACGTCCAGCTCGACCTCGGATCCCTCGGGGACGCCGATCGACATGATCCCGATGCCCGCAGGCGCCGGCACCGTGAGCGACACCTCCTGCATCGACCCCGCACGGCGTCCCAGCTCTCGGGTGTCGAGCACGAGAGGGGATCGGGGGTCGATCGTGGTCAGGAGGTAC
>DATCCY010000043.1:0-8312 GCA_036510975.1 Candidatus Nanopelagicales bacterium | reverse complement strand
ACGCATCGCGGTCGACGAACCGGTGGCAGGCGCGGCCGCGGCGTTCAACGCCGACCCGCTCGTGTGGGTGCTCGGCGGCGGGGACGACCACGCGCTGCTCGCCACGTTCCCGTCCGGGACGACGCTGCCCGAGGGCTTCGTCGCGATCGGCGAGGTGACGTCGGGAGCGGCGGCCGTGCTCGTCGACGGCGCTCCCTGGGCCGGCCCGGCCGGCCACGACCACTTCGCGCCCTAGCCCGGGCCGCGGGGCCGGTCGGCAGGTGCATCGCCGCGACGTCAGGATGCCGGGTGGTGAAGCGCGCGTCGCGGATAGGTCGACTCGAGCGATGGCGCGCTGCGTCAGATGGCGCTCAGACGACGCGCCAGGTGCGGTCGCCGAGGGAGACCTCGTCCCCGGGGTACAGCTGGGCCCCTCGCCGCGGCTCGATCTCGCCGTTGACCCGGACCTCGCCGGCCTCGAGCACCGCCTTGGCCTCTCCGCCGCTCTCGACGGCACCGGCGTACTTGAGGAACTGGCCGAGCCGGATGCCCGCGGGGCCGATCTGCACGTCCGTCACTCGCAGCATCCTGTCCCATCCGGACGTGCGAGAGGGCCGCACCCGTGACCGGTACGGCCCTCTCGACGGGCGACGGGTGCGAGGTCAGACGCGCGCGACCTTGCCGGCCTTGATGCAGGAGGTGCACACGTTGAGCTTCTTCGGGCTCTTGCCGACCATCGCGCGCACGGTCTGGATGTTCGGGTTCCAGCGGCGCTTGGTACGGCGGTGAGAGTGCGAGATCGAGTGGCCGAAACCGGGGCCCTTGCCGCAGACGTCGCAGTTGGCAGCCACAGTCGTAGTCCTCACGGTCGTGATCGGGTGTCATGTCAGCGCCACGGTGATCACCGGGCGCGCCCGGACGACCGGGCAACCAGCACAGGGTACAGGGCGGAGGCGCGGAGTCCCAAACCGGTGCTCGGTCCCCGGCGGACACTACGCTCGCCGTGACCCGCATCACGTGGCGCCCGACCCCGTCGCCACCCGTCCCCGAGGAGCCTCGCACCGTGCTGGAGCGTCTGGACGCCGCGGGGATCCGCCGGTGGGCCGACCTCGGGCTCGAGGCGCTCGGTCGGCACCGCACCGAGATCGACGCGCTCAACGTCTTCCCAGTGCCCGACGGCGACACCGGGACCAACCTCTACCTCACCTTCGAGTCGGCCGCCGGGGCGCTGCACGAGGCGGGCGGCGAGCTCGACCTGCGGGCCACCGTGCGCACGTTCGCCCACGGCGCGCTGCTCGGTGCCCGGGGCAACTCGGGGATCATCCTGAGCCAGCTGGTCCGCGGCTTCTCCGAGGCGCTCGACGCCGTCGAGCACGTCGGCGCGGCCGTCACGCAGAACGAGCTGCTGGTCTCGGCCTTCCGGCGGGCGTCGGAGTCGGCCTACGCAGCCGTGGCCGACCCGCGCGAGGGCACGGTCCTCACGGTCGCGCGGGCGGCCGCCGACGCCGTCGCGTCGCTGGGACCGGGGACCAGCCTCGACGCGGTCGTCACGACGGCAGCCGATGCCGCCTCCGACGCCCTCGCCAGGACGCCCGAGCTGCTCGAGGTGCTCGCCCGGGCCGGCGTCGTCGACGCCGGCGGCAAGGGCCTCGTGGTCATCCTCGACGCCCTCGTGGAGACGGTCACCGGCGTGCGCCGCGACCCGGGGCCGTCCGCGCCGCCGATCCCGTGGGACGTGCACGAGATGGACGAGGGCGGCGGTGCCTACGAGGTGATGTACCTGCTGGACTCCGAGGAGGCCGCGGTCCACACCCTGCGCGCCCGTCTCGCCGAGCTCGGCGACTCCGTGGTGGTCGTGGGCGGCGCCGGGCTGTGGAACGTCCACGTGCACACCGACGACGTCGGCGCCGCCATCGAGGTGGGGGTCGAGGCGGGTCGTCCGCACCGGATCCGGGTCACCGACCTGCGTCAGGAGGCGGCCGAGCGCCGCGCGTCCGAGCGCCCCGCCGGGCGCACGATCGTCGCGGTCGCGCACGGTCCCGGCACCGCGGCGCTGCTCGACACCACCGGGACGGTCGTCGTGCGCGCGCAGGCCAATGTCGCGCCCTCCACCGCCGAGCTGCTCGAAGGCGTCGCTCGGGCCGGGACCGAGGAGATCGTCCTGCTCCCCAGCGAGTCCGACATCCGCCCGGTCGCCGAGGCCGCCGCGGAGAAGGCACGCGCCGACGGCATCCGCATCTCGGTCGTGCCGACCCGCTCGATCGTCCAGACCCTCGCCGCCGTGGCGGTCCACGACCCCGCAGCGCCGTTCGGCGACGACGTCGTGGCCATGACGCGCGCCGCCGCGGCGACCCGCTACGGCGGGGTGTCGATCGCCTCACGCGAGGCGTTCACGAGCGCCGGCCCGTGCCACGTCGGCGACGTCCTGGGCATCGTCGAGGGCGACGTCGTCGAGATCGGTGACACCGTCGAGGACGTCGCCGTACGCGTGCTCTCGCGACTGCTCTCGACCGGTGGCGAGCTCGTCACGATGATCCGTGGCGACGAGGCGGACGACACCTGCACCACCACGGTCACCCGCCGGCTGCGACGTGCACACCACGGCGTCGAGATCGTCGCCTACGACGGCGGCCAGCCTTTCTGGCCGCTCATCCTGGGCGTGGAGTAGGCACGTGGCCGAGCTCCGACTCACCGACAGCCTCAAGAACGTCCTCGGTGCCGCGACCGCCAAGGCCCTCGACACCGGACTCGGGCTGCGCAGCGTCGAGGACCTGCTGCGCCACTACCCCCGCCGCTACGCCGAGCGCGGCCAGCTGACCGACCTCGCCGCCCTCGAGGTCGACGAGCACGTCACGGTGATGGCCCGCGTGCAGAAGGTCGACACCAGGTCCTACGTCGACCGCCGCACCGGTCGCCGCGCGGACCGGCTCGAGGTCGTCGTCACCGATGGCACCGGCAACCTCACCCTCACCTTCTTCAAGCAGTCGTGGCGCGCCAAGGAGCTGCGGGAAGGACGCGTCGGGCTCTTCAGCGGCAAGGTGACGGTGTTCAACCGCAGCCGCCAGCTCACCCACCCGGACTACGTCCTGCTGCCTGACACCGCGCTGCCGCCCGAGGGCGTGTCCGCGCTCGACGACATGCCGACCGCGGACGAGTCGGTCCTGCGCTACGCCGGCGCGCTCATCCCGGTCTATCCCGCCACCGCGCAGATGGCCTCGTGGAAGATCGCCAGCGCCGTCGACATCGTGCTCGACCAGCTGCCCGAGCAGCTCGAGGACCCGATCCCGCCCGCCACGCGCATCCGCTACGGCCTGCCAGACCTGCCCGGGGCCCTGCGGGCGATCCATCGTCCCGACTCGAGGGACGACGTCACGGCTGCCCGCACCAGGCTGCGCTGGGACGAGGCATTCGTCCTGCAGACCGTGCTCGCGCAGCGTCGGGTCGCGGCCGCGGCGCTGCCCGCGGTGCCGCGCTCGGCCACGGGGGAGGGACTGCTCGAGGCGTTCGAGGCGCGGTTGCCGTTCACCCTGACCGACGGGCAGCTCGAGGTCGGGCGCACGATCGCCGGGGACCTCGGCCGCACCCACCCGATGCACCGGCTGCTGCAGGGCGAGGTCGGCTCGGGCAAGACCGTCGTCGCCCTGCGCGCGATGCTCACCGTGGTCGACTCCGGCGGGCAGGCCGTGCTGCTCGCACCCACCGAGGTCCTCGCCCAGCAGCACCATCGCTCGATCACGGCCATGCTCGGTCCGCTGGCCGAGCGCGGCCTGCTGGGGGGCTCCGACCAGGGCACCGGTGTCGCCCTGCTCACCGGCTCGGCGTCGACCGCGCGACGGCGTCAGGCGATGCTCGACATCGCCTCCGGCGAGGCCGGCATCGTCATCGGCACCCATGCGCTGCTCGAGGAGAAGGTGCAGTTCTTCGACCTCGGCCTCGTCGTGGTTGACGAGCAGCACCGCTTCGGGGTCGAGCAGCGGGCCGCGCTCGCGGCCAAGGCCCGTGACGACAACCGCCCCCACGTGCTCGTCATGACCGCGACCCCGATCCCGCGCACCGTGGCGATGACCGTGTTCGGCGACCTCGAGGTGTCGACCCTGACCGAGCTGCCGGCGGGGCGCTCGCCGATCGCCACCCACGTGGTGCCGGTGACGGAGAAGCCCACCTACCTCGCCGCCGCCTGGGAGCGGATCCAGCAGCACGTGGCCGAGGGCCGCCAGGCCTACGTCGTCTTCCCCCGCATCGGTGGCGACGGCGCCGAGGGCGAGGACACCGACGTGCCGACGGACCCGGCCGCGACGGAGAAGCGGCGCCCGCCGCTCGCCGTGCTCGAGTGGGTCGACCGCCTCACGGACGGTCCCTTGACGGGACTGCGGGTGGGGGTGCTGCACGGGCGCATGAGCCCCGCCGACAAGGACGACGCCATGCGGCGGTTCGCCGCCGGACCGTCGTCACCCGACGGCATCGACGTCCTTCTCTCCACCACCGTGGTCGAGGTCGGCGTCGACGTGCCGAACGCGACGGTGATGGTCGTGATGGACGCCGACCGCTTCGGCGTCTCCCAGCTGCACCAGCTGCGCGGTCGCATCGGCAGAGGCGCTCACGCGGGTCTGTGCCTGCTCGTGACGGAGATGCCGCCGGGCACCCCGGCGCGCCAGCGCCTCGACGCGGTGGCCGCCACGTCGGACGGGTTCGAGCTCTCGCGGATCGACCTCGAGCAGCGCCGCGAGGGTGACGTGCTCGGGGCGTCGCAGTCGGGGAGCCGATCGTCGCTGCGCATGCTCGCCGTGCTGCGCGACGAGGACGTCATCGTGGCCTCGCGCGAGGAGGCGACGTCGCTCGTCCTGCGCGATCCTGACCTCGCGACGGTCCCCGCGCTCGCCCGTGCCGTGGCCGCCCTCCTCGACGAGGAGCGCGCCGACTACCTGGAGAAGTCGTGACCGACATCGTGCTCGCGGACGGACGCACCCTCGACCTGCGGCTCGCCGGGCCCACCGACGCGCCCGCGCTCGTCTACATCCATGGGACCCCGAGCAGCGGCGCCGTGCCGAGCGACATCGGCGCTGCGGCGCTGGCTCGAGGGATGCGGCTGGTCTCCTGGTCGCGCGCCGGCTACGCCACGTCCTCGCGCCGGCCCGGGCGCAGCGTCGCCGACAGCGTCTCCGATGCCGCCGAGGTGCTCGACCACCTCGGCATCGAGTCGGCCTACGCCGTCGGCGGGTCCGGCGGCGGTCCGCACGTGCTCGCGTGCGCGGCCCTGCTTCCCCAGCGTCTCCGCGCCGTCGCGTCGCTGGCGGGCGTCGCGCCCTACGTCGAGTCGCAGGGGTCGCTCGACTGGTTCGCGGGCATGGGCCAGGACAACCTCGACGAGTTCGGCGCCTCGCTCGAGGGGGAGGCAGCCGTCCGTGACTACCTCGAGCCGCAGGGCGCGCAGCTGCGCACGGTGCAAGCCGACGGCATCGTGGCGACGATGGCCTCGCTGCTGCCCGCGGTCGATCGCCTCCACCTGCTCGGCCCGTTCGGCGACGACCTCGCCCTCTCGTTCCGCGAGGCGGTGTCCGTGTCGATCGACGGCTGGGTCGATGACGACCTCGCCTTCACGCGGCCGTGGGGCTTCGACCTCGGCTCGATCGAGGTGCCGGCCACCGTGTGGCAGGGCAGCGACGACCTCATGGTCCCCTTCGCCCACGGCGAGTGGCTCGCGGCCGCGATCCCTGGGGTGCGCGCACGCCTGCTCCCCGGCGACGGCCATCTGTCCATCGGGGTCGGGCGCGCCGCCGAGATCGTCGACGACCTGCTGGCCCGAGGCTGAGCCCGCGGATTCGCGCTGGTCAGGGTGATACCACGGCGGTACCATCCCTCATGGCCATGACCCTGCGCCTCACCGACGAGGAGACCGAGCAGTTGCGACTCACCGCCGAGGCGGAGAACCGCAGCATGCAGGAGGTTGCCCGCGAGGCGATCCGCGAGTACACGGGGCGACACACTGCCCGTCGCGACGAAGCGCTGGCGCACATCGTGCGGGAGGACGCCGCACTGCTCGACCGCCTCGGCTCGGTGTGATCGCCTTCCTGAGCCTCGACGACCTGTTGGCGGCGGCCGAGGCGGCGGTCGGTCGCACGCCCGAGGTCCGGGACTACGGCTTGCTGGAGTCGGCGCTCGCCCGGCCGAAGGCGACGGTCTTCGGTGCGGACGCCTACCCCGGGATCCACGACAAGGCGGCGGCGCTGCTGCACTCGCTCGTGCGCAACCACGCCCTCGTCGACGGCAACAAGCGACTCGGCTGGGTGGCCGTCCGCCTCTTCTACGTGCTCAACGGCCTCGACCTGCGCGCGGACCACGACGACGCGTTCGCGTTCGTCATGGGAGTGGCGGCCGGCGAGATCACCGAGATCGCGGCGATGTCCCTGTGGCTCGAGGCTCGGGCCGGTGTCACGTCGTGACGCGGATCATCGCCGGGTCGGCGCGCGGCCGGCGCATCGCCGTGCCCCAGGCCGGCGTACGCCCGACCTCGGACCGCGTGCGCGAGGCACTGTTCAGCTCCATCGAGTCGCAGGTCGGCGCTCTCGGCGGCACCCGGCTCGTCGACCTCTACGCCGGCTCCGGTGCCATCGGGCTCGAGGCGCTCTCACGCGGGGCGTCGCACGTTCTGCTCGTCGAGAGGGACCGCAAGGCCCTCGAGGTCGTGAAGGCCAACATCGCCACCGTGGGACTGCCGAACGCCGTGGCCCTCGCCGCCGACGTGACCTCCCTCACCTCGTTCGCGCCACCGCCGTCGGCGGTCGCGCCGTACGACGTCGCGTTCCTCGACCCGCCCTACGACGTGGCCGACGAGGTCGTCGAGGGCGTTCTCGCCGGCCTCGGCGAGCACGGCTGGCTCGACGACGGCTCGCTCGTCGTCGTCGAGCGCGAGAATCCGCGGCGGGGGACCGGCTTCGAGTGGCCCGTCGGTTTCGAACCCGGTCGCGACAGGGACTACGGCGGCACCCGCGTGAGGGCGGCGCTTTGGTACGGTCGCGGCGCCGGTTCGGCGTAGTCCGGGGTCCCGGCACCGCGAGGAGGTCCGCGTGCGCAAGGCCGTGTGTCCCGGGTCCTTCGACCCCGTCACCTACGGGCACCTCGACGTGTTCGTGCGCGCTGCGGACCAGTTCGACGAGGTCGTCGTCGGAGTGCTGGTGAACAAGACCAAGAGCAGCATGTTCACCGTCGACGAGCGGATCGAGATGCTCCGCGAGGTCGTCGCGCCGCACCCCAACATCGTCGTGGACTCCTTCCACGGGCTGCTGGTCGACTACTGCCGGAACCACGAGATCTCCGCGATCGTCAAGGGACTGCGGGCCGTCAGCGACTTCGACTACGAGCTGCAGATGGCGCAGATGAACTACCGCCTCGCGGGCGTCGAGACCCTCTTCGTGAGCACGAACCCGCTCTACAGCTACCTGTCCTCGAGCCTGATCAAGGAGGTGGCGACGTACGGTGGTGACGCGTCCGGCCTCCTGCCGGACTCCGTGCTCGCCCGGCTGCTCGAGCGGATCGAGGAGGGCACGCCCGGTTCGTGACCTCGCGCGAGCCTCCGACCGAACGAAGGACCACCGTGGACGTCCACGACAAGCTCGACGAAGTCTCCTCCCTCGTGGAGAACGCCCGCGCGATGCCGATGTCGGCCTCGTGCCTGGTCAACCGAGGGCAGGTGCTCGACCTGCTCGACGACGTGCGCGCCCTGCTGCCCGACTCCCTGGCGGCCGCCGACGACGTGCTCGCCGACCGCGAGGACATCGTCGCCGCGGCACGGGTCGAGGCCGACCAGATCCTGGCGCAGGCGCAGGAGGACGCCCGAGCCCTCGTCAGCGAGCACGAGATCTACCGCGCCGCCGTCGCCGAGGCCGACGCCGTGCGGGCCGACGCCGACGCCGAGGCGACGCGCATGCGCCGCGAGACCGACGACTACGTCGACGCCAAGCTCGCCAACTTCGAGGTGGCGCTGCACAAGACCATCGCCGCGGTCCAGAAGGGCCGGGACAAGATCCGCGGCCGTGCGGACTACGACGACCTCGGCGGTCCCGTCGACGACACGCCGCTGCCCGGCTGACGACACCACGTCCTCGTCGGTCCTCGTCGGCCCCGCGCGACGTTTTGGGACGAGGGGCCGCCCTCGGCTACCCTGGCGTGTCGGCCGTCATGAGGCCGTGCTCCAGCGTGCCCGGCCCCGGAAGGCGTACCTCCTGACCACGATCGACCCCCGATCCCCTCTCGTGCTCGACACCCGAGAGCTGGGACGCCGTGCGGGGTCGATGCAGGAGGTGTCGCTCACGGTGCCGGCGCCTGCGGGCATCGGG
>DATCCY010000042.1:0-3840 GCA_036510975.1 Candidatus Nanopelagicales bacterium | reverse complement strand
GGCGTCGACGCCGTGGAGACCAACACCTTCGGAGCGAACTTCGCGAACCTCGGCGAGTACGGCATCTCCGACCGCATCGAGGAGCTCGCCGAGGCGGGCGCGCGCCATGCCCGCACCGTGGCCGACTCCTACGCCACGGCGGACCGGCCCCGCTGGGTCCTCGGCTCGGTGGGCCCGGGGACCAAGCTCCCGACCTTCGGGCACGCGCCCTACGCCACACTCCGCGACGCCTACGAGGCGCAGGCGCGCGGCATGATCGCCGGCGGCGCCGACGCGATCCTCGTCGAGACCGCCCAGGACCTGCTGCAGGCCAAGTCGGCCGTCGTGGGCGCCAAGCGGGCCCTGCGGACCGCGGGGGTCGACCTGCCGGTCCTGGTCCAGGTCACGGTGGAGACCACCGGCACGATGCTCGTCGGCTCGGAGATCGGCGCGGCGCTCACCGCGCTCGAGCCGCTCGGGATCGACATGATCGGGCTCAACTGCGCCACCGGTCCCGCGGAGATGAGCGAGCACCTGCGCCACCTCGCGCGCCACGCGCAGGTGGGTGTCTCGTGCATGCCGAACGCCGGCCTCCCCGTGCTGAAGGGCACGGGTGCGCACTACCCCCTCACGCCCGAGCAGCTGGCCGAGGCGCACGACACCTTCACCCGCGAGTACGGCCTCGGGCTCGTGGGCGGCTGCTGCGGCACGACGCCCGAGCACCTGCGCCAGGTCGTCGAGCGCGTCGGCGGCCGTGAGATCACGCCGCGCTCGCCGTTGCGCGACGCGGGTGCCTCGAGCATGTACATGCACGTGCCGTTCCGGCAGGACACGGCGTACCTCTCCATCGGGGAGCGCACCAACGCCAACGGGTCCAAGGCGTTCCGCGAGGCGATGCTGGAGGAGCGCTGGGACGACTGCGTCCGCATCGCCAAGGACCAGATCAAGGACGGCGCCCACCTGCTCGACGTCTGCGTCGACTACGTCGGCCGGGACGGCGTGCGAGACGCGCGCGAGATCGTGGGTCGTTTCGCCACGGCCTCGACGATCCCGCTCGTCATCGACTCGACCGAGCCGCCGGTCGTCGAGGCCGCGCTCGAGATGCTCGGTGGCCGTGCGGTCGTCAACTCGGTCAACTACGAGGACGGCGACGGACCGGGATCCCGCATCGAGCAGATGATGCCGATCGTCAAGGAGCACGGCGCCGCCGTGGTCGCGTTGACGATCGACGAGGAGGGCCAGGCCCGCACCGCGGAGTGGAAGGTGCGCGTCGCGGACCGGCTCGTGCGCGACCTGGTCGGCAACTGGGGGATGCGCGTCGAGGACATCCTCGTCGACTGCCTGACCTTCCCGATCGCCACCGGCCAGGAGGAGACCAGGCGCGACGCGATCGAGACCATCGAGGCGATCCGCGGGCTCAAGAGCATCCACCCCGATGTCCAGACCACGCTCGGCGTCTCCAACGTGTCGTTCGGCCTCAACCCCGCGTCGCGCGTGGTGCTCAACTCGGTGTTCCTGCACGAGTGCGTCGAGGCGGGCCTCGACTCCGCGATCGTGCACGCCTCCAAGATCGTGCCGATGTCGCGGATCCCGGACGAGCAGCGCGAGGCCGCCCTCGACATGGTCTACGACCGACGCCGCTACGACGACGAGGGCAACCTCGTGCACGACCCGCTCTCGCGCTTCCTCGAGCTCTTCGAGGGCGTCGACGCCGCAGACCTGGCCAAGGCGCGCGCCGACGAGCTCCTGACCCTGCCTCTCGAGGAGCGGCTCCAGCGCCGCATCATCGACGGCGAGCGCAAGGGCCTCGAGGACGACCTCGACGAGGCCCTCCGCGACCGCTCGGCGCTCGAGATCGTCAACGACACGCTCCTCGAGGGCATGAAGACCGTCGGCGAGCTCTTCGGCCGGGGCGAGATGCAGCTGCCGTTCGTGCTGCAGAGCGCCGAGGTCATGAAGACCGCCGTGGCGCACCTCGAGCCGTACATGGAGCGCAGCGGCGACGAGGGCAAGGGCACCATCGTGCTGGCCACGGTCAAGGGCGACGTCCACGACATCGGCAAGAACCTCGTCGACATCATCCTGACCAACAACGGCTACACCGTCGTCAACATCGGGATCAAGGTGCCGGTCTCAGAGATCGTGGAGCAGGCCGAGAGGGCCGGCGCCGACGCCATCGGGATGAGCGGCCTGCTGGTGAAGAGCACGCTGGTGATGCGGGAGAACCTCGAGGAGCTCAACCTGCGCGGTGTCGCGCAGAAGTACCCGGTGATGCTCGGTGGCGCCGCGCTGACCCGCGCCTTCGTCGAGCAGGACCTCGCCGAGGTCTACCAGGGCACCGTCCGCTACGCCCGCGACGCGTTCGAGGGGCTGCGCCTGATGGACGCGATCATGGGCGTCAAGCGCGGTGTGCCGGGGGCCGCGCTGCCCGAGCTGCGCGGGCGGCGGGTGACGTCGGCCACGGTGCGCCCCGACGAGACCGCCCCCGAGGACATCCCGGCGCGGTCCGACGTCGCCGTCGACAACCCGGTGCCGACCCCGCCGTTCTGGGGCGCCCGCGTGGTGCGCGGGGTGCAGCTGGCCGACTACGTCAGCTACCTCGACGAGCGGGCCACCTTCCTCGGGCAGTGGGGCCTCAAGCCCGGTCGTGGCGAGGGCGGTGCGACCTACGAGCAGCTGGTCGAGACCGAGGGGCGACCCCGGCTGCGGATGTGGCTCGACCGGGTCCACACCGAGGGCCTGCTCGAGGCGGCGGTCGTCTACGGCTACTTCCCGTGCTACTCCGAAGGCGACGACCTCGTCATCCTCCACCACGAGGGCGAGCTCACCGGCCAGGAGCGGGTGCGGCTGACCTTCCCGCGCCAGCGCCGCGACCGCCACCTCTGCCTCGCGGACTTCTTCCGGCCGAAGGAGTCGGGCGAGACCGACGTCATCGCCTTCCACGTCGTCACGATGGGCAGCCCGGTCGCCGAGGCCGCCAACAAGCTGTTCGCCGCGGACGCCTACCGCGACTACCTCGAGCTGCACGGCCTGTCCGTCCAGCTGACCGAGGCGCTCGCCGAGATGTGGCACGCGCGGGTGCGCGGCGAGCTCGGGATCGACTCCGACGACGACGCCGACATGGACACCCTGATCGCCAAGCAGGGCTACCGCGGCTCGCGGTACTCCTTCGGCTACCCGGCGTGCCCCGACGTGGAGATGCAGGCCGTCCTCGTCGACCTCCTCGAGCCCTGGCGCATCGGGGTCGAGCTGTCCGAGGAGTTCCAGCTGCACCCGGAGCAGTCGACGTCGGCGCTGATCGTGCACCACCCCGAGGCGAAGTACTTCAACGCGACCTGAGGGCGCTGACCTGCGGGGATACCTCCGCCGTGACACCGGCGGTGCACAGGTCCACGGTGTGGTCCAGGTCGGCCGTGATACTCCGCATCCTCGTCGCCACCCGTACGAGTCGTGGTCGCGGGACGGCCCGTCATCGAGGTCTGGGATGACCGCGCGAACGAGGTCCGCGCGGGTGCAGCGTGGGGGAGCAGGTGTGATGCGTCCCCGCTCAGGGTGACCGGTGTGACGCGTCAACCCCTCCGGGGTCCTGGACCTCCGGCAGCAGACACGGTGCGGGAGCCCCGAGCACGCGGCCTGTGCCAGCCGGGAGGCGGGGGAGACGCGTCACCACGCGTGCCACCGTGACCCACCATCGCCAGACTCGAACACCGGACAACGCCCGGTGATGCTCCCTGGAGTACCGACGGCTGGGCCGAATGCCCGGCGTCTCGCCGCGCGGCCGGCGGCTTTGTGGACGGCCCGATGACGAGGTTTGGGCTCAGGGCTGCGCGAGGACCAGCCGAACGCAGGTCGTGAGGTCCT
>DATCCY010000041.1:0-13879 GCA_036510975.1 Candidatus Nanopelagicales bacterium | reverse complement strand
CGTCGTGGGAGATCTCGCCGCGCACCGGGCACGCAGCACCGGCCACCGCGACGGCCGGCGGACCGGGAGCGTCGTCGACCGGGTGGTGCATCGTCCCGTTCACCCCGCCGAGCACGAACCCGACCACCCACGGCACGACGGTCACAGCCACCACGACGACGCCCGCGGCGACCGCGAGCCGCGCCGGCACCGACAGCTCGCGCAGCGCGGCGACGAGCCGCGAGAACGGGGACCCGTCGCCGGTCGGCGACGGGGCCGAGACGCGAGCGGCCGCGTCGGCCCGCCGACCGAGCTCGAGGGCCGGGTGCGGACCGGCGTACGACGCGGCGGCGATGGGCATCGTCGGGAAGGTGCTCCACCGCGCGGAGATGGCCTCGCGTACGGCCGCGCGATCGCCGCCGGGGTACCACCACTGCAGACCGCTCTCCAGGTCTGTCGCCCAGGCGGGGCGTCCGTCTGATGCGAAAGCGAACACGAGGTCGCGGTCGGCGGCGAGCTCGCGGACGAACAGGATCTCGGCCACGCGACCTCCCTCCGACGACGCACACCCCCACCAGGCTCTCACCGCCCACCGACGCCCCACGACCGGATTCGGCAGCAGATCGCCGTCGGACTGCGTGGTGCGCGACGTGCCTGCCGCGGCCGATCGACGACCGCCACGGCGACGCGAGTCCCACACCCACCTGTCGCCCAGCTGCAGGCGGCGAGTCTAGGTCCGACGTCGACGCGTGGCCCGGCTCGCGATCCAGCCGACGAGCACGGCGGCGGACGCGATCCCGGCGTCCGCCGTCGGGAGCGCCACCGTGCCCAGCAGGTCCTGGAGCACCGGCAGGTAGACGCCGGCCAGCGCGAGGAGGAACGACCCGACGACGGCGACGACGAGCATCGGGTTGCTCGTCGTGAGCTGCTTCGGCCGCAGCCCTAGCGCCACCCCGAGCTGCACGGCGGTGAGAGCGAGGAAGACCATCGTCTGCCACTCCCGGCCGGTGTCCTCGGCCCACAGACCCAGCGCGACCGTGGCAGCGGCGAGCACGATGCTCACCACGACCACCCGCTGCCAGAGCCAGTCGCCAAGCACGCTCTGCTCGGGGGGCCTCGGTGCGCGTCGCAGGATGTCGCGTTCGGCGGGCTCGGCTCCGAGCGCGACGCCGGTGAGACCGTGCGTCAGCAGGTTGATCCACAGGATCTGCGCCGCGAGCAGCGGCACGGTGAGGCCCACGAACGGTCCGAGCAGCATGAGCAGGATCTCCGCGGCCCCGCCGGACAGGCCGAACACCAGGAAGAGCCGGATGTTGTCGTACACCCGTCGGCCCTCGCCGACCGCGGCGACCACCGTGGCGAGCTCGTCGTCGGCCAGCACGAGGTCGGCTGCCTGGCGGGCGACCTCGGTGCCGCGGTGGCCCATCGCCACGCCGATGTCGGCCCGGCGCAGCGCCGGACCGTCGTTGACGCCGTCCCCCGTCATCGCGACGACGGCCCCGCGGTCCCTCCAGGCCTGGACGATCGCCAGCTTCTGCTCCGGGGTCGTCCGCGCGAAGACACGGGACACCGTCAGGTCCGCGACCGATCCGTCGGCGACCTGCGGCCCGGTGACGACCGCGTCGGGTCGCCCCGCCTCGGACGCGGTGAGGATGCCGACGTCGAGCGCGACGGCGCGAGCGGTCTCGGGGTGGTCGCCCGTGATGAGCACCGACACGATCCCGGCCGCCCGGCAGGTCTCGAGAGTGGCGCGTGCGGCCGGCTTGGCCGGGTCGTTCATGCCGAGAAGGCCGACAAGACGCTGCTCGGCGTCCTGCCACCGGGTCGCGTCAGTCGTCTCGCCGATCGTCACGGCCAGCACGCGGTAGCCCTCGCCGGCCAGCTGGGCGGCGCGTGCCGACGCCTCGTGCCAGAGACGCGCACCCACCCCGTGCCCGTGCGCGGCACGCAGCGCCTCCACTGACCCCTTCGACACGACCAGCACGCGTCCGGGCACTCCCGACGACACCTCGTGCACGGTCGTCATCTGCTGCGTCGCGCTGTCGAACGGGATCTCGCCGACCCGTGGGTGCCGTCGGTCGAGGTCGTCCTTGTCGAGACCGGCCTTGGCGGCGACGGCGAGCAGCGCGCACTCCGTCGGGTCACCCAGCCCGGTCCATGTACCGCCCTCGGTGGCCGGCGCGACCAGCTTCGCGTCGTTGCACAGAGCGGCCGCGCGCACCAGGTCGACGACGTCCGTCGCGTGCTCCACGTCAATCGTGGTGCCGCCCTCCACGAGCTCGCCCACGGGCGCGTAGCCCTCGCCCGACACCCCCACCGACCGCTGCGGCGTCCAGAGCTGCTCGACGAGCATCTGCGCCTGCGTCAGAGTGCCCGTCTTGTCGGTCGCGAGGACGGTCACCGAACCCAGGGTCTCCACGGCCGAGAGCCGTCGCACGATCGCGTTGCGCTCTGCCATCCGTCGGGCGCCGAGCGCGAGGCTCACGGTCACCACGGCGGGTAGCGACTCCGGCACCGCCGCGACCGCGAGGCTCACGGCGGTGACGAGCATGAGCTCCACCGGCTCTCCGCGCACCAGGCCGAGCACCATGACGACGCCCGAGAGGACGACGGCCACGAGCGCCAGCACCCGGCCGAGCCCGGCGAGCCGCTTCTGGAGGGGGGTCGGCTCGACGTGGGTGTCCATCAGCGCGGCGATGCGGCCCATGGCGCTCGCGGCACCGGTGGCCTCGACCACCGCCACGGCGCGACCCTTCACCACCACGGTGCCCGACGACAACGGCTCCCCGGCGTCCTCGCCGCCCGCCGCGGTCTTCCCGACGGCCACCGACTCCCCCGTCAGCGCAGACTCGTCGACGAGCAGGGAGGTCGCCTCGAGCACCCCGCAGTCCGCAGGGACGATGTCGCCCTCGGCCAGGAGCACCACGTCGCCCACGACGAGGTGGGCAGCGGGGACCGACGACTCCGTCCCGCCGCGCCGCACGCGCACTGACGGCGCGCTCAGCGCCGCGAGAGCCGTCACCGCATGGTCGGCCTTGATCTCCTGGCGCACGCCGACAGCGGTGTTGACCACCACGACGAAGGCGATGACGGCCGCGTCGGTGAAGTCACCCGTGACGAGTGTGAGCACGCACGCCGCGAGCAGCACGAGGATGAGCGGGTCGCGCAGCTGCGCCCAGATGCTCGAGAGCACCGACACGCGGCCCCGCTGCTCGATCTCGTTGGGGCCGTCCTCGGCGAGACGTCGCCCGGCCTCCGCGATGCTGAGACCCGCCACGCGAGGGTCACCGACGAGCGAAGAACCGTCGGCGTTCGTCCGCTCTGGCAGACCGGTGGTCACTGCGTCGACCCCTCCCGCGGTGCCTGCGCTGCCTTCAGCACGCTGCACGCGCGGAGCGTCACCCACTTCGACGGTGCGCCCTGACGCTCGAAGTCCACGGTCGTCTTGCCTCGGTATGCATGACGATTGCGCCATCGCGCGTCGTCGTCACGTTGTGAGACGACCCACTCCAGCGCACCACGCAGGCGCGGATCACGCGCGTGACCGAGCTCCACCAGCGCCTCCAGCACCTGAAGGACGTCGGTGACGTAGGCCACCGGGAAGCCGAGCTGGAACCACGCGCCGGACGGCTTCGAGTCTCGCTCGGCCGTCGGGTACGCCGCCGTCGCCGGGTCGCACGACAGGAGGAAGTCGACCCCGACGTCGATGGCGTCGCGCACCGCCCGGGTCCGTCGGCGTGCCGGGATGCGAGCGAGGGCGAGCATCTCCTTGACAGCCCCCCACGCACAGGGGTTGCCGTCGTTCGCCGCGCACGCGAAGCGCGGACCGCTCGTGCCCGAGCGGTACCAGTTATCCACACCGTCGCCCGTGATCCTGGTCGCGGCCCAGGACACGGCGTGTTTCACGCGCGGGTCGTCGTAGCGACCGAAGCCGATGAGGGCGCGGAGCAGGTTGCCGTTGAGGCAGTGGATGACCATCGACGGAGGTGGCGGGCCGTCGCCCGCGGCGGGGCGCAGCCCCAGTCCACCGTTGGACGTCGGGTTGTGCGCGAGCACGTAGTCGCAGGCGCGCTGCACTCGCTCGTCGTGCGGGTCGGCGCCGAGCTGGTCCAGGAACATCAGCTGCCAGACGGTGCCGGTGTACTTCGGGTAGTAACCGGGGCCCGGTGGCCCCCAGTGGCCGTCGGGCTCCTGCGCGGCCAGGATCGCCCGGATCGGGTCCTGGTCCAGCGCTGCGGCGCGCGCGGCGACGACATCCGGGTCGTCGTGCGGCCGCCCGAGGAGGCGGATCAGCGTCGCCGCCCGCGCCGCGGCGTCCGATTCCTCGAGCAGCCAGTCGAGGACTCCGCCGCCGGCCGCGCCGTGGCGTGTCATGACGCCGGCCTCAGCGGCTCGCCGCGCAGCATCACCTTCTCGCCGTCCGAGGGGACCACCGCGAGCAGCTCGAGCTCATCGCGCACGCGCTCGGCGAGGGCGGCCGAGGCCGCAGGCTCACCGTGCACGACGTAGACGACCTCGGGCGGCTGCGGCGCCGAGCCGATCCAGGCGAGGAGCTCGTCGGCGTCCGCGTGGACCGAGAAGCCGTCGACCGCGACCACCTCCGCCCGCACCACGACGTACTGACCGTGGATCTTGACCGACGTCGCACCCTCGACGAGGTCGCGGCCCCGGGTGCCCTCGGCCTGGTAGCCGACGAGCACGACCGCGTTGTCGCGGCCCGGGAGCAGGTGCTTGAGGTGGTGGACGACGCGTCCTCCCGTCGCCATCCCTGACGCCGAGACAATGATGCACGACGTGCGGGATGCGTCGAGCGCCATGGACTCCTGGGCGGTGCGGGCCTCGTGCAGGTGCCCGGGGTCGAACACCAGCGCGTCGGGGCCGAGGTCGCCGCGGACGTCGGGGTCGTCGCGCTCCAGCGCACGACGGTAGACACGCAGGGCACCGAGCGCCATGGGGCTGTCGACGTAGACGGGGACCGGCGGGATCCGGTGCTCGAGCGCGAGCCGACGCAGCGCCATGAGGATCACCTCGGTGCGGTCGACCGCGAATGCGGGCACCACGACGACGCCGCCGCGGGCGATCGTGCGGGTGACGACGTCGGCGAGGACGTCGAGCCCGCTCTCGTCGTGTGTCCGGTCGCCGTAGGTCGACTCGACCACGAGGGTCCGGGCCGCGCCAGGGGCGTCGGGGGCGACGAGCAGCGGATGGTGCGGCCGCCCGAGGTCGCCGCTGAACACCGCGCGGCTGCCGTCGGCGTCCACGAGCACCGACGCCGATCCCAGGATGTGGCCGGCGGGGCTCAGCACGACGTCGATGCCGTCGGCGGCCTGGAGGGGCTCGCGCAGGGGCACGCTGCGGAAGAGGGGCAGCAGCGCCTCGACGTCGTCGGTGTCGTAGAGCGCGCGCGGCCTGTCGTGCTTGGAGTAGCCGTGCGCGGCGGCGTACTCGGCGTCCTCCTCCTGGATCTTCGCGCTGTCGCGCAGCACCAGCTCGGCCAGCTCGATCGTGGCGGCGGTGGCCAGCACGTCGCCCTGGAAGCCCTGGCGGACGAGGGCGGGAAGGTAGCCGGTGTGGTCGAGGTGAGCGTGGGTGACCACGACCGCGTCGAGCTCGGACGGCGGGAACGGCAGCGGCTCCCAGTTGCGGCGGCGCAGGTCGCGCAGCCCCTGGAACATCCCCGCGTCGACCAGGATGCGCCCGCGGGACCCCTCGACGAGGAACTTGCTGCCCGTCACAGTGCCGGCGGCACCGAGGAACGTCAGCGTCGCGTGCGTGGCCATCGTCGGCTCCCGCCCTCGAAGGTGGTCCGGTCGGTCAGCGGCCGGAGATGTCGCGACGGTGGAACACCACGGTCGTCCCGGCGAGCAGGAGGGCGCACACGCCGACCATGAGCCACGCGGCCCCCCAGTCGATCCCGTTGACGAGGGGGTCGGAGTTCAACGCCCAGTAGAAGGGGCTGGCCTTCTGCCACTGCACGAGCCAGTCGGCCATGGGGGCGAGGATCTGGAGCAGGAACGCGGCGATGGCCAGGGCGATTCCGCCCCCGAGCGCGGCGGCCCGTTTCCCTGTCAGGGCGCCGAGGAGGAGCCCGATGCAGCCGAACACGAGCCCGAGCAGGCACGTCATGGCACCGGCCGCGAGCACGTCGTCCGTACCGACGGACAGGTCGGCGAGCGGCGCACCCACGATGATCGTCAGCGCCGCCGCGAGCATGACGACGACGACGCCGAGCACCATGGCCAGGACCTTGGCGGCCAGGACGCGACCGCGCAGGATGGGCAGCGACAGCAGGAGATCGGCGGTGCCGCGCTCCTCCTCCCCCGCGGTGGCGGCGGCAGCGGCACCGAGCGCCACGGCGATGAGCACCAGCGGGAACATCATCGAGAACAGCTCGGTGTTGAGGAACCCGGGGCCGGAGGAGTAAGCGTCGAGCCGGAAGGCCACCTTGAAGGCCTCCGGCCACTGGTCGAGCATCGCCGTCCAGCTCTTCTCGGTCGCCGCGACCGAGGGATAGACCGCGAGCTCGATCGCCGAGATCCCGGCCAGGCCGAAGCACCACACGGCGAGCGAACGCCAGCGGTCACGCAGCGAGTGGTCGGCCACGACGGCGATCTGCCCGAGCGCGGTCGCCGCGGCCGGTGT
Organism: Candidatus Nanopelagicales bacterium; assembly: GCA_036510975.1. Lineage (GTDB taxonomy): Bacteria > Actinomycetota > Actinomycetes > S36-B12 > CAIYMF01 > Longivirga. The sequence goes on along the minus strand of DATCCY010000041.1, from coordinate 7,258 downwards.
GGACGTCTCGGCAGTCGTCCCGGAGTGCGCGCCCAGGTGGTGCTGCGTCTTGACGAGGTTCATCGCGCGCCTCCCGTCACGTAGCCGAGGAACGCGTCCTCGAGGTCCGGGTCGTGGGTATGGACGTCGATCACCCCGTGACCGACAGCGACCGCCATCAGCGGCCCGACGGGTCCCGCGACGGTGCAGATAGCGGTGTCTCCACGCACCTCCATGTCGCGCACCCCCGTCGCGTCGAGCAGGTCGCGCGGCGGGGCGCCCGGGAAGTCGAGCTCCACGCGCTTGGTCGCCTTCTCGCGCAGGCCGTCGACGGTATCGACGACCACGAGTCGGCCGTCGTCCACGATGGCCACCCGGTCGGCGAGCTGCTCGACCTCGGTGAGCACGTGCGAGGACAGGAAGACAGTGGCACCGAAGTCGACGGCCTCACGCACCAGATGCTGGAACTCCAGCTGCACCAACGGGTCGAGCCCGGAGGTCGGTTCGTCGAGCACCAGCAGGCGCGGCCAGTGCATGAACGCCTGCACCACGCCGATCTTCTGCCGGTTGCCCCGGGAGAGGTCGCGCACGCGCCGTGTCAGGTCGAGGCGGAGACGCTCGGCGAGGGACCGGTAGCGCTCCGCGGCGACCCCGCCGCGCAGCCGGGCCACGTACGACAGCAGCTGCTCGCCCGTCATGCGATCGTACAGGGCGAGATCGCCGGGCAGGTAGCCGATCTCGGCACGGCACCCGACCGCGCCGTACTCCAGCGGCGAGCCGAGGATCGTGGCCGTCCCACGGGTGGGGCGGATCAGGCCGAGCAGCATCCGGATCGTGGTGGTCTTCCCCGCACCGTTCGGCCCGAGGAACCCGAACACCTCCTCGGGGCGGACGTCGAGGTCGAGGTCCTCGATCCCGCGCTGGTCTCCGTAGAACTTCGTCAGCCCGCGTGTGCTCAGCGCCGTGTCGCCGTTCATCGCACGATCACCCTCTCGCGTCGCCTGCGACGGACTCCGGCGTCAGACCGGACCTCGAGCGCCTCCGCCCGCAGCCTTGGACTGCTCGACCAGGGCGTAGCCGCACTGCGTGCAGTGCGCCTGGGCCTTCTTCACCGCGGCGTGGCACTCGGGGCACTCCGGCGCGCCACCGAACAGCTCCTTCACCCAGGCCCATGCACTGGTCATCACGAGACTCCCTTCGGCCTCAATCCGGTACGCCGAACCTGCAGGCCCAACGCCGCAAGCCCGGCCGGCACCACCCCGAACACGGCCTGCAGGCCGCTCGGACCGACGAACGGGATCTGCACGCCGAGCTCGGTGGCGAGCAGACCGCTGGCCAACTGCGGGAGGGCGTGCGCCACGTCGGCGGTGGGGCCCGGCCCCACGAGCGGCACGGTCATCGCTCTCACCTCGGTCCGAACCGGTAGGGACCACGGCGCCCACGTGGCCCGAACGGCAGACGGACGCCCGACCCGGCGCCGGGTCCTTCTCCGACTGTGCCACTCGAGCGGCCTCGATGCAGATCGGGGGCCGGCGTCAGGATGCCGCGTGCTCCGCGATCAAGGCGAGGAAGGCGGCGCCGTACTTCTCGGCCTTGACCGGGCCGATGCCGTTCACCGCGAGGAGCTCCGCGGTGGTCGACGGACGCACCGCAGCGAGCTCCCAGAGGGTGCGGTCCGGGAGCACGACGTAGGCCGGGACGCTCTCGGCGTCGGCGATCGTGCGCCGCTCGGTCCGCAGGATCTCGAAGAGCTCACGGTCGGCGTCGCTCGCCGCGGACTCGGCGTCGGAGCGGCTCGCCCCCCTGCGCGCCTTCGTCACCTTGGCCACCGGCGCGGCGAGGCGGCGCAGCTCGACGCGCTGGGTGCCCTCGAGGATCGGCCGGGCCTTCTCGGTGATCGTGAGCGCGCCCATGCGCGAGGGATCGGGCGAGAGGACCGACCGCGCCACGAGCTGGCGGACGATGCTGCGCCACTCCGGGCCGGACAGGTCCGCGCCGACACCGAAGGTGGGCAGCTCCTGGTGGTCCCACTGCTCGACCTTGGGCGTGAGCTTGCCGGTGAGCACGTCGATGACGTGACCGGCACCGAAGCGCTGCCCCGTGCGCACGACCGCGGAGAGCACCTTCTGCGCAGGGACGGTCGCGTCCCACAGCTCGGGCGGGTCGAGGCAGACGTCGCAGTTGCCACAGTCGCCGGACTCCTCGTCGAAGTAGGCGAGCAGGAGCCGACGCCGACAGGTCGAGGCCTCGGCGTAGCCGAGCATCGCGTCGAGCTTCATGTGGTCGACCCGCTGGTGCTCGGGCGAGCCGTCGGAGCTCAGGATGAACGAGCGCTGCTGGACGACGTCGGCGAGGCCGTAGGCCATCCACGCGGTCGCCGGGTCGCCGTCGCGGCCGGCGCGGCCGGTCTCCTGGTAGTAGCCCTCGAGACTCTTGGGCAGGTCGACGTGCGCGACGAAACGGACGTCGGGCTTGTCGATGCCCATGCCGAACGCGATGGTCGCGACCACGATCACGCCGTCCTCGCGACGGAACCGCTGCTGCACACGGCTGCGCACCTCGGCGTGCAGGCCCGCGTGGTAGGCGACCGCGTCGTAGCCCTCCTTGCGCAGCATCTCGGCGATCTCGTCGGTGCGCTTGCGCGACTGCGCGTAGACGATGCCCGCGGATCCCTTGAGGCTGTTGCCGTCGTCGCCGGTCTGCAGGAAGCGCAGCAGCTGCGCCCGCACGTCGGTCTTCTCCTCGACGACGTAACGGATGTTGGGGCGGTCGAAGCTGGAGACGAACTCACGCGCCTCGAACAGGCGGAGCCGGTCGTGGATCTCGCGGCGGGTGACGGCGTCGGCCGTGGCCGTGAGCGCGATCCGCGGCACGTCGGGGAACTGCTGGGTGATCTCGGCGATGCGGAGGTACTCAGGACGGAAGTCGTGGCCCCACTGCGACACGCAGTGCGCCTCGTCGATCGCGAACAGCGCGAGGCCACCGCGTGCGTGGACCTGCTCGAGGGTGTCGAGGAACGACGGCATGAGCAGCCGCTCGGGTGCGACGTAGAGCAGGTCGAGCGTGCCGTCCATGAGATCGCGACGTACCTGGGCGGTCTCCTCCGCTGTGGTCGTGGAGTTCCAGAACGCGGCACGGACGCCGAGCAGGTGCAGCGCCTCGACCTGGTCGTGCATGAGGGCGATGAGCGGCGAAACGACGATGCCGACGCCGGGTCGGATGAGCGCCGGCAGCTGGTAGCACAGCGACTTGCCGCCACCGGTCGGCATGAGCACGACGGTGTCCTGACCTGCGAGGACGCGCTCGACGATCGACTCCTGAGCCCCCCGGAACGAGGTGAAGCCGAACACCTCGCGGAGCACCTGGGCGGCAGTGGTCGGTTCCCCCGGTCGGGCGGCTGCGCGTGTCGTCCCCGGCTGACTCATCTCGCCGCGGACCCTACCCGCCGCGGCCGACACGCTGCCTGCCCGTCCACCCCTCGACCCCGTGCCCGCTCCAGGTCGAGGCCCGGCCCGCCGTCAGGTCCCGGGCCTGGCGGACCGGTCCGGGACCTGACGCCTCGGCAGGTCGTCAGGATGTGGTCGTCAGGATGTGGTCGTCAGGATGACGCCGTCAGGCAGACGTCGTCCGCCGGTCGACGCTCGGATGGGCGTAGTCGACCGCCCCCTGCCAGTCGAGCATCACGCGGGGCTCCGGCCCCACCACCCAGGCGTCGTGGCCGGGGGCCAGGCGTCGAGTGCCGCCCCGGTCGGGCGATCCGAACCCGACGATGCGATCGAGTGTGCGCCTGGTGCGGCCCTCGGTCGATCACCCGAAATGCCCAGTAACCGCATGCATTCCCGGTGGTCGGCGTCCCGGGTTCGTCCGCGACGGTGCCGCCCGCTCGCGATCGACGCGACGAGGACCTAGCGGCCGCGCAGCACAGAGATGATGTCCGCGAGGACGCCGTAGGCCGTCTGGCGCGGGGTGAGGTCGTGGCCGATGACCGTGAGACCGGGCACCAGGTCGCCCTCGAAGTGCAGGCCGAGGTCCATCGCGCCCATGCCCAGGAACGGGTCGCCGGGCTCGAGCCGCGTCGGCGCTACACGCCCGCTCACGACGCCGTCCATCCGCTCGACAACGGCGACGAGGCGGATCGGCGTGCCCGCGTGCCGCGCCGCGCGGACCTCGGCGGCGTCGATGTGGCGGATGCCGGTGACGTCGACGTCGGCGAGGCGCAGGTCGGCGTCCATGAGCACGTTCGCGATCGCGACGACCTTCACGGCGGAGTCGTGCCCGTCGACGTCGAGGCTCGGGTCGACCTCGGCGATCCCGCGCTGCTGCGCGATGCGCACGCCGTCGCTGAACGAGCCGCCGGCCTCGATCGCCTCGAGGATCACGCTGGTCGTGCCGTTGAGGAGCCCGCGCACCCGGTGCGGGCGCTCCAGCGGCAGCGACTCGCGGTAGAGCGAGTAGACCGGCAGGCAGTCGGCCGTCGCCGACTCGAAGCGGAACCGCACGCCGTGGGCGTCGGCCAGCGCGGTGAGCTCGCGGTAGGCGTGCACCACCGGACCCTTGTTCGCCGTCACGCCGTGGACCCCGCGGGAGAGCGCCGCGCGCAGGAACGAGCTCGCCGGCTCGCCCGACGCGAGGTCGACCGCGCTGAGCTCCACGAGCACGTCCGCGGCCGATGCCTCCAGCCACGCGCCCACCGCACCCACGTCGTACGCCGAGCCCGCCGGCAGCTCACCGCGGACCACCGACTCGAGGTCGAGCCCCGCGACGGCGGCCACCATGCCGAGGCGGCGCGTCATCACACCCGTGAGCCGCAGGTCGAGCCCGAGCTCGTCGCGCACCTGGTCGCCGCGCTCGCGCAGCAGCTCCACGAACGCCGAGCCGACGTTGCCGAGCCCCACCACCGCGAGGTTGCAGACGCGGATCTCGGGAGCGGTCGGGTCCGGCTGCATCGTCATGACGGTGATTGTGCCGCTGAGGCACCGGGTCGCGCGGGCCTCACGGCTCGCGGGCCGCCGCCTCCATCGCCTCGGCCATCGTGCGATGGGAGAGCACGCCGGCCTCCACGTCGGTCCAGCTCACCGGGGTCGCGGCCGTCGGCCGGGGTCCTCCGCGCAGCGACCACGGCACGATCGTGGTCTTCGCGGGGTTGTTCTGGCTCCAGTCGACGAGGACCTTGCCGGGACGCAGGTCCTTCGACATCGAGGACACCACGAGCTCCGGACGGTGCTTCTCCAGCGCGAGCGCGAGCGCACGGGCGTACTCCGCGGTCGACCCGGCGCGCTCGATGGCCTCGCCGCCGCGCGAGGAACCGGCGGGGATCGCGGCATAGAGGTGCATGCCCTTCGACCCGCTCGTCACGGCCATCACCTCGAGCCCGTGCGCGGCGAGCATGTCGCGCACGTCGAGCGCGATGACGGCGCACTCCGCCAGGCCCGCGGGTGCCCCGGGGTCGAGGTCGACCACGACGCGGTCGGCCGGGAGCGCTTCGCCGGTGTCGCGGTCGACGCGCCACTGCGGGGCATGCAGCTCGAGCGCGCCCGACTGGGCCAGCCAGGCGAGCGTGGCGCGCTCGTCGACCAGCGGGTAGTCCATGTCGCGCGCACCGCGGCCGCTCCGAGCGCCGGTGTGGTGCAGCGTGACGCGCGGGACCCACTCGGGCGTGCCCTTGGGAAGGTTCTTCTCGAAGAACGGGTCCGAGCCCACGCCGTGCGGCCAGCGCTTGCGCGTCACGGGCCGGTCGCGCACGTCGCGCAGCAGCAGCGGGGCGACCGCGAGGAAGTAGGTGATCACCTCGGCCTTCGTCGTGCCGGTCGCGGGGTAGAGCACCTTGTCGAGGTTGGTCACCCGCAGGGTGCGGCCGTCGATCTCCACGGCTCCCCCGGTGTCGGACGCCGGCGTCATGCCTTGGCTCCCTTCTCCACGTCGTCGGGCGAGAGGTCAGGACGCATCCGGGCGATCGTCGGCTGGCGCAGCAGGCCGTTGCTGGTGCGCCCGAGGTGCTCGACGTCGACGACGAGCACCGGCTCCACCCAGTGCAGCACGTGCTCGCGGCTCGGCTCCGGCGCCGGATAGGCGTGGAACGGGCTGGTCTCGACCTCGATCTCGCGCAGCACGCCGAGCACGGCCGCGACCTCGGGCTCGGAGAGCCCCGACCCGACCGCGCCGTCCCAGCGCAGCATCCCGTCGCCGGTGGGCGAGCCCACCACCAGCGAGGCGAGTCGCGTGGGCGAGTCGGTGCGCGACTTCCACCCGCCCACCACGTGCGACCGGGTGCTGCGGTGCGGCACCTTGACCCAGTCGCTGCTGCGCACCCCCGGCTGGTAGCGCGACGCGCGGCGCTTCGCGATCACCCCTTCGAGGCCCTGCTCGACCGTGCTCGCGAACAGTCCGGCCCCGTCGTCGAACGCACCGGGCACGACCACCCGCGGCGAGACGCCGACCGCGGCGTCGAGCAGCCGGCGCCGCTCGTCGTAGGGGCGGTCCATCACGTCGGTGGTGCCGAGCCGCAGGATGTCGAAGACGAGGAAGGTGACCGGCCGGAGCACAGCGGTGGTGGCGTTGCGCTGGATGCGTGGGGCCAGCAGCCCGAACGAGGGACGCCCCGCGGCGTCGAACAGCACGACCTCGCCGTCGAGCACCGACCCGGGCGGGAGGCCCTGCGGGACGGCCTCGACGAGCTCCGGGAAGCGTCCGCTGACGTCGTTCCCCGTGCGGCTGGTGAGCCGAAGTCCCCTGGCCGACGAGGTCGCCAGGACCCTCATGCCGTCCCATTTCACCTCGTACGACCACGAACGGTCGTCCGAAAGAGGGAGGTCGCCGGGACTGGCGAGCATGGGCTGCACTAAGTCATCATGGGTGATCCGGCACCTGCGCACCCCTGGGTCAGGTGACTTCCCCACCGGTCAGGAGTGCTCATGCGTGCGATGTGGAAGGGCGCTGTCGCCTTCGGCCTCGTGAACGTCCCGATCAAGCTCTATGCCGCGACCGAGGACCACGACGTCAAGTTCCACCAGGTGCACGCCGCCGACGGCGGCCGCGTGAAGATGCAGCGCACCTGCTCGATCGACGGGAAGCCGATCGAGTACAAGGAGCTCGCGAAGGGCTACGAGACCGCCTCGGGCCAGGTCGTGCTGATGGAGGACTCCGACTTCGAGGGCCTGCCCGTGCCGGGCATGCGCGAGATCGAGGTCGTCGAGTTCGTGCCGAGCGACCAGATCGACCCGGTGCTCCTCGACCGCAGCTACTACCTCGAGCCGGAGACCACCGCGCTCAAGCCCTACGT
>DATCCY010000040.1:0-4699 GCA_036510975.1 Candidatus Nanopelagicales bacterium | reverse complement strand
GTGACGTCGCAGGCCGCGCGGGCGCCGTCGGAGAGGCCGGTGCCCTCCTGGCCGAAGAGCAGGACGCACTCGCGCGGCAGCTCGGTCGTCTCGAGCGGCACCGAGCCGGGCAGGTTGTCGACGCCGACGAGCGTGAGCCCCGTGAGGTGCGCCCACGCGGCGAGGTCCGCAGCGGTGTCGTCGTAGGCGACGTGGAGGTAGCGGTCGGTCACCATCGCGCCGCGTCGGTTCCAGCGACGGCGTCCGACGACATGGACCGAGGCGGCGTTGAAGGCGTTGGCCGTGCGGACGACGGACCCGATGTTGAAGTCGTGCGCGAGGTTCTCGATGGCGACGTGGAACGGGTGCCGTGACGCATCGAGGTCGGCGACGATCGCCTCGACCGTCCAGTAGCGGTAGCGATCCAGGACGTTGCGGCGGTCGCCGTGGCGCATCAGCTCCGCGTCGTAGCGCGCGTCCTCCGGCCACGGCTGCGGGTGCGGGCCGACACCGACCTCGTCGCGGTGGTCGCGCTCCTCGTCCCTCACCCGGGTGAGCCTAGGCCGGGCGTGACCAGGACCCGACGTAGCGACTGAAGGACGCCTTCATCGCACCTGCGCGATGAAGGCGGAGTTTGTCTGCTTCTATGCAACCAAGGCGCCCTTCAGTGACAACGGTGACGGCCTAGGGTCGGGGGGTGATCGGGGAGCCGGACCTGGCGTCGCTGGGGGCGCTCGCGGTCTACGCCGTGGTCTGGGGATTCCTGTTCGCGGAGTGCGGGCTGCTCCTCGGGTTCCTGCTCCCGGGCGACACCCTCCTGTTCGGTGCCGGGCTGCTCGCGGCCTCGCCGCGCAGCGACGTCAACCTCGTGGTGCTGGTGCTCGGGGCGTTCGTCGCGGCGGTCGCGGGCAACGAGGTCGGCTACCTCACCGGCCGTCGCTACGGCCGGACCTGGCTCGAGGGCCGCGAGTCCGGTCGCGCGCTGACCCAGCTGCGTCGCACGGAGGCGTTCTACGAGCGCTACGGCTGGCTCGCGGTGGTCTCGGCACGGTGGATCCCGTGGGTCCGCACGTTCACCCCCGTCGTGGCAGGCACCGCCGCGATGTCTCGCGCAGCCTTCACGTCGGCGAACGTGGTCGGTGCGCTGTCCTGGGCCGTGGCGCTCCCGGTCGTCGGCTACGTCGCCCACCAGCTGCCGGTCGTGCGCACGATCGCGTTCGCCGTGGCCGGCGTCGTCGTGACGCTCTCGGTCGTCGGGGTGGTCGTCGTGCTCGTGCGCGACGCCGTACGCCGACGCCGCGACCCGATCGCCGAGCCGGGCGACGCGACCGGGGACGACGACCGGCTCAGCGGGCCCACAGCATCCTGACGTAGCCTCAGCGCTCGTGAGCCTCGCCCCCGCCCTCGCCGCCGTCTCCGCCCTCGGCCCCGAGTGGATCCAGCCGACCTACATCCTCGAGAAGTTCGGCACGGCGGCGTTCATCGCCGTGCTGGTCATCATCTTCGTCGAGTGCGGCCTGTTCATCTTCTTCCTGCCCGGCGACTCGCTGCTGTTCGTCACCGGGCTGTTCATCGCCAACGCGGCAGCCGGCGTGCAGCCCGGCATCGACATCCCGCTCTGGCTGGCCTGCGTCCTGCTGTCGCTCGCGGCGTGGGCGGGCAACCTGTCCGGCTACGCCATCGGACGCAAGGTCGGTCCCTCGCTCTTCCACCGACCGGACTCCAAGCTGCTCAACCCCGAGGGCATCGCCAGGACGCACGCGTTCTTCGAGAAGTACGGCCCCAAGGCCATCGTGCTCGGCCGCTTCGTCCCGATCGTGCGCACCTTCATCACCGCGATGGCGGGCGTGGGCCGGATGGACGCCAGGGTCTACGGCGTGTACTCGCTGGTCGGCGGCGTCCTGTGGGCGGCAGGCCTCACGGTCCTGGGCTACTTCCTCGGGCAGAACGAGTTCGTGCAGAAGAACATCGAGATCATCGCGATCCTCATCGTGGTGGTCTCGGTCCTGCCGGCCGGGTTCGAGTGGTGGCGCTCGCGCAGGGCGGGCGAGGACGCCGCGGCGTCCTGAGCTCGAGACCGTCAGGCGCGGCGCGACATCGAGGGCAGGACCTCGATCGGACGCATCCGCCGCTCCGACACGACCGCCTGGACCTGCTCGAGCGTGGGAGGCGTGTGCCGGTCGGCGTAGGCCTCCCACGGCACGGCGGCGATGACGGTGCGCAGGGCGGTGGCCCGGGCGAACAGGTCGAGCGGCTCGAGGCGCGACGGCGACCGGGAGATCAGCCGGTCGTCCTTCGTCGCCCAGGTCTGGCGCGGAGCTGAGATCAGGGCGCGGCGCACGGTGGTGTCGACGACGGCGCGGGCCATCCACGGCTCGCTCGCGCGCACGACGTACTGCTTCTCGAACATGACGTCGCCGAGGTGGACGTCGCGCATCCCGTCGCTCACCTGGGTGACGTGCGCGGTGGCGTAGACCATCTCCATGCGCGGCAGGACCCCGGGCGCGACGAACTCGAGCACCGCGGCGTGGAAGCGGTCCTCGTACGCGCGGACGGCGACCCCGTCGACGTCGCCGACGAGCACGCCGGTGGTGGTGAGGTCCCAGCCCATGGCGCGCGCATAGCGGCGCATGCGCACGCGTCGGCTGTGGCCGGCGAGCCAGGACGTCCCGGCCTCCTGCGGGGTGGCGCAGGCCCGGCGGCCGGGCAGGTGCGACGCGGACCCGTCGATGTGCACGCCGCGTCACCTCCACGTTGCGGCATCCCCCCGGGATGCCTGCAGAGCGAGCATCGACGCACGGTGGCGCGAGCCGATGCTCCGAACGGGTGACCGTCACCCGTGCGGAGCAGCACGCAGCGTCAGCCGAGCCCGAGCTCCTCGAGCGAGTACGCCGCGAGGTACGGCAGCCCGGCGGCCTCGACGGCCGGTGCCGCGCCACGCTCGACGATCACGGCGACGCCGACGACCTCGGCGCCCGCGTCGCGCAGCGCCTCGACGGCTGTGAGCACCGACCCGCCCGTCGTGGACGTGTCCTCGACGGCGAGGACACGTCGGCCGGCGACGTCGGGCCCCTCGATGCGGCGCTGGAGCCCGTGGGCCTTCTCGCTCTTGCGCACGACGAAGGCGTCGAGGCGTCGACCGTTCGCGGCGGCGGCGTGCAGCATCGCCGTGGCGACGGGGTCGGCGCCGAGGGTGAGCCCGCCGACGGCGTCGTAGTCGAGGTCGGCGGTGAGGTCGAGCATCACGCGGCCGACCAGGGGAGCCGTGGCACCGTCGAGCGTGACGCGGCGAAGGTCGACGTAGTAGTCGGCCTCCCGGCCGCTCGAGAGCACGACACGGCCGTGCACGACGGCCTTGTCGAGGATGTGCTGGCGGAGCTGGGCACGGTCGTCTGCAGAGGTCACGGCACGCAGCGTAGTAGCGCGCGCGTGCGTGGCCGCGGGTGCGGCAGGCTGTGCGCGTGACCACCGCGACGATCGTGCTGTGCCCGCCGCTGCCCGGATCGGGGACGACGTACGACCCCGTCGAGGTGGTCGACGTGCTGCTCGACGATCCGCGCTCGTCCGGCCTTCGCGCGCTGTCGCCGTTCGTGCCCGACCCCGAGGACGGCGACGACGCGCGCACCATCCGCGCCCACTGGGTGGCGCACCTCGCGATCGGGCTCTCGACCGGCGGGGCGCAGGCGCCGGTGCTCCTCGTCCTCGGTGGCGAGAGCGGCGCCCTGGCACCCGCGCTGGGATTCAGCCAGAAGGCGGCGCGGCGCGCGGTCAGCGGCTACGTCCTCGTCGACGCGGCGACGCCCCCGGCGGAGTCGCGCGGCGTTGACTGGCCCGACGCGCCGGTGCACGCCGTCGTCTCGCCCGCGGCCGACCCGCTCGAGGTCAACCAGGCCCGCCTCCGTGGCTGGACGGTGCACGAGGTCGCCGACAACGCCCCCAGCACCGTGGCCGCCGCCGTCATCACCATCGCGACGTCACTCGCCTGAATGTCACGCGGACAGGCCCCAGCTCGACACTGACGCCAGTGACGTCGGGTCAGGGAGGCGGTCAGCGGGGCTGGCTGGGGAGGCGGAGGCGGTCTGGGCCGCGGACGCCGGAGAAGCGGCGGACCAGGGGCCGCGGCGCCACGCTGGTGAGCACCCGGATCGCCTTGTACTGCGCGCCCGGCACCGACACCGGCTTGCCGCGACGGAAGTCCGCGAGCGCGTCGCGCACCAGGTCCGGCGCGTCGAGCCACATCCAGTCGGGCAGGTGGCTCACGTCCATGCCGCCGCGCTGGTGGAACTCGGTGTGGGTGAAGCCGGGGCACAGGGCCATGACCGTGACGCCGGTGCCTTCGACCGAGCGGTCGACCGACTCGGAGAACACGGTGCACCACGACTTCGCGGCGCTGTACGTGCCGCCCGCGATGAAGCTCGCGACGCTCGACACGTTGATGACGCCGCCGGTACCGCGCCCGATCATCCCCGGCAGCGCGGCGTGCGTCAGCCGCATCACGGCCGTCACCAGGACGTCCAGCATCGCCTGCTCCGCCTCGACGTCGCCGCCGACGAAGTGCTGGTTGACGCCGAACCCGGCGTTGTTCACCAGCAGGTCTATCGGCCGCGAGACGTCGGCCAGGCGGTCCTCGACCGTGCGCAGAGCGTTCCGGTCGGTGAGGTCGGCGACGAGGACGTCAACCCGCACGTTGTGGCGTGCGGCGAGTTCGTCGGCGTACGCC
>DATCCY010000039.1:0-8737 GCA_036510975.1 Candidatus Nanopelagicales bacterium | reverse complement strand
GAGCACGACGTTGTTGCGGTTCTTGTCGAGCTCGATGATCTTCGCCTCGAGCTCCTTGCCGACGTACGGCTGGAGGTCGCGGACACGACGCATCTCGACGAGCGAGGCGGGCAGGAAGCCGCGGAGGCCGATGTCGAGGATGAGGCCGCCCTTGACGACCTCGATGACGGTGCCGGTGACGACGCCGTCCTCCTCCTTGACCTTCTCGATCGTGCCCCAGGCGCGCTCGTACTGCGCGCGCTTCTTGGACAGGATCAGGCGGCCTTCCTTGTCCTCCTTCTGGAGGACCAGGGCCTCGACGACGTCGCCGAGCTTGACGACCTCGTTGGGGTCGACGTCGTGCTTGATCGACAGCTCACGGGAGGGGATGACGCCCTCGGTCTTGTACCCGATGTCGAGGAGGACCTCGTCACGGTCGACCTTGACGATGGTGCCCTCGACGATGTCGCCGTCGTTGAAGTACTTGATGGTCTCGTCGACAGCGGCGGCGAAAGCCTCGGCATCGCCGATGTCGTTGACCGCGATCTGGAACTTCGCGGGGGTGTCGATGGTGGCAGTCATGGAGTAAAGAGCTCCGGTGGATGGGTGTCGTGACGGGTGCGACGGCGGGCCCTGATCATGCGGCGCGTTCCGGGCAGCGGGCTGGTCGGCTCACAGCGGTGGGTCACGACGAACGACATGCGCGTGCCTGCTCGGTCTGAGGTGCGCGCAGGCCCGCGACGCACAGGCAAGGATACGGAGGTGACGGAAGACGGGTCAAACCTCGGAGAGCCCGCCGGACCCTCGCTGCCGCTGCACAACCGCGGCAGCGGACTCGGAGCCGAGGAGTCCGTGCGCGCGTCGAGGTCCTGGTGGGACGCCGAGGCCGCCGGCTACGCCCACGAGCACGGCCGCTTCCTCGGCGACGAGCTCCCCGGCGGGGCCCTGGTGTGGGGCCCGGAGGGCTGGACCGAGGCCGAGCTCGGACTTCTCGGACCGCTTTCCGGACGCCGCGTACTGGAGGTCGGTGCGGGCGGGGCACAGGGCTCCCGCTGGCTCGCCTCCCAGGGAGCCGCGCCGGTCGCCCTCGACCTCAGCCACGCCATGCTCCTCCAGTCGCAGGGGCGCTCCCCGGCCGTGCCCCGGCTCCAGGCCGATGCCGGCGCCCTGCCGTTCGGCTCCGCGTCGTTCGACCTCGCGTGCTCGGCGTACGGCGCGGTGCCGTTCGTCGCCGACGCGTACGCCGTCTTCGCCGAGGTGGCCCGCGTGCTGCGACCCGGTGGCCGCTGGGTCTTCTCCGTCACCCACCCGGTGCGGTGGGCCTTCCCCGACGCCCCGGGACCGGAGGGCCTCGTCGCCGACCGGTCCTACTTCGACCGGACGCCGTACGTCGAGCGCGACGGCTCGGGCCGTGCCACGTACGTCGAGCACCACCGGACCCTCGGCGACACGGTGCGAGCGCTGGTCGCTGCGGGGCTCCACATCGTCGACCTCGTGGAGCCCGAGTGGCCCGGGCGCAACGTCGAGACGTGGGGCGGGTGGTCGCCGCTGCGAGGGCGGATGCTGCCAGGCACGGCCGTGTGGGTCACCGAGAGGTGATGCGCCGCGGGACGGCTACGGCCCCGCGGGCGCGGGCCAGCCGTAGGCGTGACCGATCAGATGCGCGCGTCCTCGGGTCGACGGACGAGCAGGATGCCTCCGACAAGGGCGAGGAGGCCCAGGACCAGCGCCGCGACCGGCAGGACCTTGGACACGGTGTTCAGCTTCGAGGAGTTGGCCTTCGCCTCGTTCACCGAGTCGGTGACCTCCTGGTCGGTGAAGCCGATCTTCCCGTCCAGCAGGACCAGACCGTCGGCGCCGTCGGCGTTCTTCAGCCACTGCTTAGCGACGCTGTAGCCGTTGACGACCTGGCCGGTGGCGGGCTCGACCCAGAAGAGCGTGTCGTTCTGGTAGTGGATGTCGGCGTCGCCCTGCTTGCCGACGACGGTGTCCGGGATCTTCTGCTCGTACTTGTAGGTGGTGAGGCCCTGGACGGCCTCCTCGCCGAGGAACTCGGCTGGGGCGCCCTTCATGATCGAGGTGTCGAAGACGTTGTAGGTCGACTTCTGGGAGTTGAAGGGGAACTTGAGCGGCATCACGGTGTCGTTGCCGATCATCGCCTCCGTGATGGGAACGCCACCGACGTTGGCACCTGCCGTGGCGACCATGATCGCGGTGGTGCGGTCGAACGCGTAGCGCTCGGGGCTGGCAGGCAGGTAGGGCTTGCCCGCCGGGTCGGACGCCAGGCTGATCACGCTGAAGCTGTCGTAAACGCCGACGTTGCCGCCGGCCTGCTGCGAGGCGGCGACGTCCGCCTTGGTGCGGCGCGTGCTCTTCAGCTCGACGTTGCTCTTCTCGGTCCCGGTCGCCAGGTCGACCACCGTGGTCACGGTCCCGGAGCTGTCCGAGGTGTTGTTCGGGTCGAGGTCCAGCGGCGCGACGGAGAGCTTGGGGACGGCGTAGAACTTGACCATCGGAGCCAGCACGAGCAGTGCGACCCCCAGGCCGATGAGGACGAGCCCGAGCACCCGACGCATTGCGTGCCTCCTCGCACTACCTGCTGTGTCGGGCGGAACGGTAGCGGATAAGTGACTCGCGGGTAACCATTCGACACGGGCCCGTAACCTGCGTGTCGAGCAGATCGTCCCGCCAGCCGATGGGGAGCCCATGGAGAGCACGACCGGCGGCCCTCGCCCGGCCGCCGCGACCGCCGACGCGCGCCCGACGACGGGAGCGGCGGGCGAGCCCGCCGAGAGCACGCGACGCGAGGTCTCCGGTGGGGCTCACTTCGCCGCACTCGACGGCTACCGGGCCCTCGCGGCGCTCATGGTGCTGCTCACCCACGTGGCCACCACCACGGCGCTCTCCCGGCAGTCGACCCTGGGGCACGTGCTGGCGCGGTTCGACTTCGGAGTGCCCCTGTTCTTCCTCATGTCCGGCTTCCTGCTGTACCGGCCGTGGGTCCGGACCGCCCTCGAGGGCCGCGCGCGCCCCGACCTGCGCCGCTACGCGGTCCGGCGGGTCGGGCGCATCGTCCCGCTCTACTGGGTGGTGGTCGCCACGACCCTGCTCGTCCTCCCCGAGGTCCGACCGGCATCGTTCACGACCTGGTGGACGCACCTGCTGGCGGTGCAGATCTACGTCGGCCCCGGGATCGCCGAGGGGCTCAGCCACACCTGGAGCCTGTGCACGGAGATCGCCTTCTACGCCGCGCTGCCGATCATCGGCGTGGTCGCTCTGGGTCGGCGAGAGCGAAGCCTCGAGCAGGCCTGGAGGCGTCAGCTGACGGTCCTCGGGATCCTCGTCCTGGTGTCGGTGGCCTACAACGTGGTCCAGGCGCTCCGAGGGGCGGCACCGTTCCGCGAGAGCGTGTGGCTCCCCGGGTTCTTCGACTGGTTCGCTGCCGGGATGTTCCTCGCCCTTGTCGATGTGCGACGACGGCACGCCGGTGCCCCCCGACTCGTGATCGTGACCACCGCACTCGCGCGCGACCACGCCTCGAGCCTGGTGCTGTTCCTGGCGACGTTCGCCGTGATCTGCACGCCGATCGCGGGGTCCTACGACTTCGGCCAGACGTCGCCGTTGCAGAGCCTGGTCAAGCACGGCCTCTACCTGGTCGCGGCATTCGCCCTGCTGGCCCCGGGGATACTGGCCGCAGACCGCGGCTGGCCGACGCTGTTCGCGCGCCGATGGCCGCGCCGGGTCGGGCTGATCAGCTACGGCATCTTCCTCTGGCACCTGATGCTGCTCAGGATCCTGCTCCACGTGCTGGGGATCCCGGTGTTCAGCGGACGGGCTCTGGAGCTGGCAGTCGTCCTGCTCGCCGTGACACTCGTGGTCGCGACGGTCACGTATCGCCTGGTGGAGCGGCCGGCCCAACGCTGGGCGCACCGGCTCTGACCCGGGCCCTCGGCCGCCACGGGGCGAGCAACGCACCTGCCACCGTCGCAGCACCGACGGCGGCGCACACCGCGACGAGGTTCGCCGACGACGACGGCCACTGGGTCCCGGAGGGCCACGGACCGATCACCGCAGCCGTCGTGGCGACGAGCACCCCGACCGCCGCCAGCATCGGCCGTCCCGTGCGCCCGCGCGGCAGCGCGCAGGCGAGGGCTGCCGCGACGGCGCCGAGGACGCCGAAGGTCGCGAGCCCGACGACCGCGGCGATCGCGAGCCGGGTCCGGAGCCGGACGAGCCGCGCAGGTCGGTCATCCCAGACGGTGCGTCGGCGGGTCGGCACCAGGGCCAGCAGGACGAGCCCGAAGGCGAGCAGGGCACCGACGGCCAACGCCGCACGGTAGACCCGGTCGGGCGCGTAGTACAGATGGACCTCTCCGACGGCACCCGCAGGAACCACCCAGGCCTGACGCCACCCGTCGACCCGGACCGGCACCAGCTCGGTGCCGTTCGCGTCGGCGCGCCAGCCGGTGTTCGCGTTCTCCCCCAGCTCCAAGGTGCGCGCATGGCCCGACCCCGCGATCCTCACGAGCCGGTCGGTCGCGGACCAGCTCTCGATCAACGCCTCCTCGGGCCGGTCCAGCCGCGCACCCGCGCCCCAGACGAGACCGGTGACGTCGAACTCGGCCGAGGGTCGCACCACGATGTGGTGCTGACCGGCGCCGAGCGTGGCGGGCCCGCACGCGGTCGCCGTCGCCGGTGCGCCGGCGAGGACCGCTCCTTCGCTGGTCACGACGGTCGTGGGGATGAGCGTCCCGTCGACCTGGATCGTAGGACCGAAGCCGCAGGGGGAGATGACCGCGTCGGTGCTCGCGACGCTCACCTTCTGCCCCTCGGCCTGTCCGAGCACCAGCTCGCTGATCCCGACCGGGAGCACGGTGCGGACCTGCAGCAACGAGTCGTAGGTCAGGACCGGCGACGTCGCCGTCACCGTGATCCGGATCCTCGACGTCCGGGTGGCGGGGAACCGCAGGTACCCGAGGTCGTCGCTGACGGTGCGGTAGATGTGTCGTCCGACAGTCACGTCGATGTCGAGCGGCCGGGAGGCGCCGAGACCGGTCGTCTCCTGGATCCTCAGCCACGACACGACCGTCGGACGCTGCAGCGTCACGGTGAGCGACGGATGCGGGTCCAGCGGGCTCGCGAGCCACGCGGTCCAGGGATCGTCGTCGATCGCCGACTGCGGGCGAGCGGGCGCGTCCGGCACCCAGGTGCTCGAGGCCACGGCCAGCGCAGCGGCACCGGGGGGGCGGAGCAGCTTGTCGAGGGCAGTCCCCGGGCGCGGGTAGACCAGCACCATCGGCGTCCCGGAGACCCCTCCGGTCGACACGGTGCGATCCAGTCCCGAGGACTCCTCCCCCGCACGGGCGAGCGAGGGCAGGCAGTTGGTCGGCAGGCGGACGACGCAGGCCGGTCGCTGCCCGTGCCGGGTCATGAGCGACAGCGCCGCAGCCCCGGCCACCGGCGGGGTCACGCCCGTCCGTGGCGCGGTCGTCGACGGCAGGACGACCTCGCTGAGACCGACGGCCGCCCCGCCCGTGCCGGCGGGTCGCTCGAACCCGAGTCGCAGGTGCGTCGAGGGCCGCAGGTCGGGCGGCAGGGTGATGTCTCCCGAGGGCAGCGAGACGTCGAGCACCCGTGTCTGGGTGTCCGTCGTCACGGTCAGCCGCACCGTGGTCGTGGCGCCTGGTGGGTCCTCTGCGAACGTCAGCAGCGTGCCGCCCATGTTCATCGGCGACGCTCGCGCGACGTCCCAGTGCACCGGGCCGCTCTGCCCGGCCCGAGGGAACCATGCCGTGGCCGGGTCGCGGTCGATGGCGTTCCAGGCGCCCATGGACGGGTCGATCCGGATGCTGCTCGCGTCGCCGCGGCTCGACGAGGCCGAGATCGTGACGCCGGTCGGGAACGCGGTCGTGGGCGAGGGGATCGCCGGGGTGACGTCGTAGCCGTGGACCCTGCGCGGCAGCAGCCAGCTGTCGGTCGGGGTGAGGAGGCTCGACCGGTTGTCGTGGACGCGGCCGAAGTCGACCTCGATGCGTCGTCCGGCATCCGTGACGACGGTCCGCCCCGCGGTCAGGGCGGTCGGCAGGTCGCCGGTGCGGACGACCGTGCGGCCGCCCTCCGAAGGGAGCGCGGCCAGCCCGAGCAGCCCTTCCGCCTCCCCGTCCATGACGTCCACTGCCGATGCGTCGCGCAGGACGGCCCGCGGGTCGGCGATGCCGGAGCCCACCCGGAAGACCTCGACAGCCGGGTAGGTGCCGTCGACCCCGGCGTCGACCACGAGTCCGGGAAGCTCGAACCCGCTGAGATCCGGGCCGAAGGACGCGACCAGGTCGAAGCCGCCGGACTGCGCCAGTGCCTGGTGCACGAGGGATGCACGCGGTGAGTCGACCGCGGCGTAGTCGAGGTCGTTGCGCACGACGAGGTAGCTGACGCCCATCCGGGCCAGGAAGAACGCGAGGGCCGTGCTCCCACGACCGTCGACCAGCAGCGCCTCGACCTCGTCCAGCGCTCTGATGTTGCCGGCGGAGGACAGCGGCACGGCGTCGCGCACTCCCCACGGCGTGCTTGCGAGCACCTGCAGCGGCTCGTCGTGACTCTCCCCCCACAGATAGCTGCCGAACGACGCCCCCGGGATCACCAGGGCTCTCCCACGATCGGGCGCCGCCCCCAGCCACGCCGCGGCCTGAGCCCAGTAGCCCGGCACCGCGATGAACGTGCGACCTGCGGTGAGGTCCGCGCGCCACACCGGGGCCGTCGCCGCCAGGAGCGCCCCGACGAGCGCGACCACCAGCACTCGCGGAACCACCCAGCCCCAGCGGTAGGAGTTCCAGGTCCACATGGAGTCGCGGGTGAGCGTGTCGTCACGTGTGCGACCCACTCGCTGGACGAGGACGGACACGCACCAGCCGACCCCGAGGGAGAACGGGAGCCGCACCCAGACGTCGAACTTGTGCACGTTGCGCAGGGGCGCGAGCGCGCCGTCGAGCAGCGTCCGCACGGTGGGCGCGGCGAGGCCGTCCGCCCACCAGCCGGCGCCGGACACGTGGGCCACGATGAGCGCCACGAAGCCGAGGACCACCGACGCGACCAGGAATCGGCGGTGCGGCGTCCGACGGAGCGCGAGGCCTGAGGCCCCCATCACCGCGACTACCACCGTCCCGGTGACCAGTGCGCGCTCGCTGATCAGCTGCCAGCCTGCGGGCCACTGGGGTCCGGCTCTGCCCGCGAGGTAGGCCACCCAGTCCGTCGTCCCACGCAGGCTGGACGAGCCGTCCGTGATGGACGTCGTCACCGACGACGACTCGATCCAGTCGAGGAAGGGCGGCGAGTACTTCCCGAGGAGGAGCAACGGGAGGAGGAACCAGGCGGACGCGAGAGCGGCGCAGGAGGTCCAGCCGAGCGCCAGCCGCACCCGGACAGGACGCGGGGCCTCGGTCACGATCCAGAGCAGTCCGAGCGCGGCCGCGACCACCGTGGCGACGGCGTTGACCCCGCCCATGAGCAGGACCGCGCAGCCGGACAGGGCTACGGCCCTTCGCAGCGACCCACCGGAGCGCAGTGCCACGAGCGGCACGAGCACCCAGGGGGCCAGCACGTACGGCAGGGTCTCGACGGATATCGGTCCGAACGTCGAGATCACCCGGGGCGAGAGCGCGAACACGAACGCCGCCACCCACCGCGCCGAAGGCTCGGCGAGGCCCAGCAACCGAGCAAGTCGGCACATGCCGAGGAAGGCCGTGCAGAGCAGCAGGGCCCACCACGCCCGCTGGATCGCCCAGGGGTCCAGTCCGAGGCGCTGGCCGAGCCAGAAGAACGGCCCGACGGGGAACAGGTAGCCGTAGGCCTGGTTCTGCAGCTGGCCGAAGAACGCCTGGTCGTCCCAGAGGTGCAGGGCCCGGGCCAGGAAGGCACCCGGGTCCTGCGTGAGGTCCAGTTTCGTGTCCGCCGCCGTAAGGCCCGGGGACTGCACGAAGGCGACGGCGGTGAGCACGGCGCAGGTGGCCACCAGACGGATCCGCCAGGCGAGGCGCGTCACGATCTCCGCCGCCCGACCACCACGAGGTTCCAGCAGACCACCTCACGGAGACCGGGGACCCGCGCGAGGAACCCCGCCCAGTCCGGCAGGTAGCGCGGCACGAGCCGGACGTCGGTCAGCCGACCGCTCCGCGCTGTCCGACCCGCCCAGCGGGCACCCGCCGCCGCGGTGGTGCGGAAGAGCGACTCGCCGTAGACGTTCTTGGGCGGGTGACCGTGCCGCACGGCGTAGCGCCGAGCCGCCCGTTCGCCTCCGGTGATGTGCCACGGCGAGGTCTCGTGCCCGCCCCAGGGGCCGTACCAGAGCGTGTAGGACAGGAACACGAGCCCGCCCGGCGCAGTGACCCGGACCATCTCGTCGGCCATCGCCCACGGCTCGCGCACGTGCTCGGCCACGTTGCTGGAATAGGTGACGCCGAAGGCGCCCGACGCGAACGGCAGGCGTGTCCCGTCCCCGATCACCGTGCGTGGGCCGGGCTCGCGACCGTGCAGCGCCAGCTCGCCCGCGTCCGCGTCGAGTGGGACGTAGATGGCACCGCGGGCCTCGAACGCGTCGGCGAAATAGCCCGGGCCTCCCCCGACGTCGAGCACCCGGGCGCCCTCGAGCGAGGTGTACGACGCGACCTGGGCCGCGGAGTCCTGGGCGAGGGCGCCGTAGAACCGGTCCGGGTCGTCCTGCTCGTGACGGAAGTCCGCCAGCAGCCGCCACGAGCGCCCGAGGGTG
>DATCCY010000038.1:0-18698 GCA_036510975.1 Candidatus Nanopelagicales bacterium | reverse complement strand
CGCCACACCGAGCACCGCATGAAGACGGGCTCGCCGTCCTTCCACTCGTTGGTGGTCTTGTCCAGGTAGCGGGAGTTGGACGCGACCGTGAAGGACGCGACCGCAGCACCGCTCGGGGTGAACCGCAGCTCGGGATCGTTGGTGATGTTGCCGACGATCGTGAGGTTGATGTCGCCCTGGGCCATGGAGTACCGCCTCGAGTGAAGTGATGGGTTCGACGTGTCAGCCGGACCTTACGGGTGCGCACCGACTCCGGTGAAGGTGTGCCGGGGCGCGGACTGTGGACGACGCGCGGCGCGACCGCGCGAGGCTCACGAACTGGCTCAGTGAGCCTCGGGGCGCATGACCTTGGTGCGCAGGACGGCCTCGTTCAGGTTGAGCTGACGGTCCAGCTCCTGAACGGCTGCCGGGGTGCAGGTCATGTCGACGACGGCGTAGATGCCCTCGGCCTTCTTGCTGATCTCGAACGAGAGCCGACGACGGCCCCAGATGTCGACCTTGTCGACGGTGCCACCCTGTGCCTTGACGACGTTGAGGAACGTGTCGAGGCTCGGAGCGACGGTGCGCTCCTCAAGATCCGGGTCGAGGATCACCATGACCTCGTAATGACGCATGCGTACCCACCTCCTCTGGACTAGAACGGCCACGGTCTCTCCGTGGCAGGAGGGTTGAAGCGTCACGACGCCCGGCCGAGGAGCCCCAGGTGGGGCGCCGGAGTGACCGGGCACGTGGTGCCAGCCTACCGGGAGCCCCGGCGTACCCCAAACCGCCGATCTCACCCCCGTTGGGGGTGGTGGGTCTCGCATCGACATGGTCGAGCCACCGGGCCTCGGCATCAGCGTCGATGATCAGCCGCTCGAGGACGAGGTGCCAGGCGGTGCCGGCGGTGTCGGCGGTGTCTTCCGGCCTGACGGCGGCGTCGACCTTCAGGCGGGTGAGGGCCTGCAGCGTGCGACGAGCGCCAGTCCCGAGGTCAGAGGTCGACGTCGACGACGACCGGCGCGTGGTCGCTCGGGGGCGGCGTGCCCTTCGGGCCCGGCTTGCGCGCCTCGCGGTCGACGTAGGAGTCCGTGACGGCGGCGACGAGGGCGGGCGAGCCGTAGACGAGGTCGATCCTCATGCCGGTGTTCTTGGGGAAGGCGAGCTGGCGGTAGTCCCAGAAAGTGAAGGGGACGTCGTACTTCAGGGCTCGCGGGAGCACCTCGACGAGTCCCGCGTCCTCGAGCGCGGTGAGCGCGGCACGCTCGGCGGCCGTCACGTGCGTTGACTTCGTGAACTGCGTGATGTCCCACACGTCGGCGTCGGTCGGCGCGACGTTGAAGTCGCCGAGCATCACGAGCGGTTCGGGTCGACCGAGCTCCGCCACGGCCGTGCCGCGCAGCGCGGCGAGCCATTCGAGCTTGTACGCGTAGTGCGGGTCCTCGACCGTGCGGCCGTTGGGGACGTAGAGCGACCACACCCGTACGCCGCCGCCGCACGTGGCAGCGATGGCCCGCGGCTCCAGGACGCCGTCCCAGGTCGGCTGGTCGGGGAGGTCGTAGGTCACGTCCTCGAGGCCGACCCGCGAGAGGATCGCGACGCCGTTCCAGCGGCCGTCGCCGCGCGCGGCCACGGCGTAACCGGCTGCCTCGATCTCGGCGACCGGCACCTGCTCGGTCGGCACCTTGAGCTCCTGCAGGCACAGGACGTCGGGCTGCGCCGAGGCGAGCCAGGCGAGGAGGCGCTCGGTCCGGGTGACGACGTTGTTCACGTTCCAGCTGGCGATGCGCACCCGACGATCCTGTCACCGGGCCGGAGCCGGCGGGGGTCCGCGGCCTCGATGAAGGCGGACTTTGTTGCTCTCTATGCAACAAAGGCGTCCTTCAGTGACTACGAGGTGGGGGACGTCACGCTGTCGGGGGAGGGTGGGGCCTGGCGGGGACGTAGGCTCGGGGCTCGTGGCCATCGCTCCGCTCACCGTCCGCCGGATCACGGCCGACGAGCACCTCGCCTACGTGCGCGAGCGGTCCGACCGGTCGTCGATCTCCTTCCTCCAGGTTCCCTCGTGGGCCGCGGCGAAGGCGGAGTGGTCGCACGCCTCGCTGGGCTGGTTCGACGACGACGTCATGGTCGGCGCCGGTCTGGTGCTCCTGCGCCAGGTCCCGCGGGTGAAGCGCTACCTCGCCTACCTGCCCGAGGGTCCCGACATCGACTGGACGGGCGCCCGCACGGGCCGCGACCTCGCCGACTGGCTCGACCCGCTCGCCGACGTGCTGCGGGCGATGGGTGCCTTCGCGGTGAAGCTGGGCCCGGTCGCCGTCGTACGCCGATGGCACGCCGACACCCTCAAGGACGCGATCGCCGTCGGCACCGCGCGACGCCTGCGCGACGTCGAGCCGGACGAGTCGTTCCCCGAGGCCCTCGCCGTCGCCGACCGGCTGCGCGACCTCGGGTGGAGCCAGAAGGCCGACACGGGTGCGGGCTTCGGCGACGTCCAGCCGCGCTACGTCTTCCAGGTGCCGCTCGCCGGGCGCACCGAGGCCGATCTGCTCGCCGGCTTCAACCAGCTCTGGCGGCGCAACATCAAGAAGGCCGAGAAGGCCGGCGTCGAGGTGGTGGTCGGCACGTGCGACGACCTCCCCGCGTTCCACCAGGTCTACGTCGAGACCGCGGAGCGCGACCGGTTCACCCCGCGCGGCCTGGCGTACTTCCAGCGGATGTACCGCGCGATGAAGGCAGAGGACGAGAACCGCATCCGGCTCTACCTCGCCAGGCACGAGGGACGCGTCCTCGCCGCGACGACGATGGTCCGCGTCGGCACGCACTCCTGGTACTCCTACGGTGCGTCCTCGAACGAGGGTCGCGACGTACGCCCGTCGAACGCGATCCAGTGGGCGATGATCCGCGACTCCCTCGCCGCGGGCTGCGAGCTCTACGACATGCGCGGCATCAGCGACACCCTCGACCCCGAGGACCACCTGTTCGGCCTCATCCAGTTCAAGCTCGGCACCGGCGGTCACGCCCAGGAGTACCTCGGCGAGTGGGACCTGCGGCTGCGCCCGCTCATGTCCCGCGCCGTCGACGCCTACCTCTCCCGCCGCTGACCGTCCTCGCCTGCGCGAGTCCGCGCCCGCACCGGCCTAGGTTGGTCGCATGACGTTCACGCTGCACGTGGACGGCGAGCGGTGGCGCGCACACGCCGCGGCCACCGTCGACGCCGTCCGCACGGCCATCAGCGCCGGCACCCACCAGCACACCGACGGCGACCTCGTCCCCGTCGCGAAGGGCAACGGCTACGGCATCGGCAACGACCGGCTCGCGCGTGAGGTCGCCCGGCTCGGACTCACCCGCCTCGCCGTCGGCACGGTGTTCGAGGCCACCGCCGCGGCGGCGTCGTTCGACGGCGACATCCTCGTCCTCGAGCCCTTCGAGCCGGCGGACCGGATCGCCGCGACGGCCTGGGTCGAGCTCGCCCACGGCCCGCACGCCCGCCGGATCGTCCGCACGGTGTCCTCGCCCGCCGCCTGGTCGACCCTCACCGAGGGCCCCGGACCGGTCCGGGTGGTCCTCGAGGCGCTCACCTCGATGAACCGCTTCGGCCTCACGGTCGACGAGCTCCTCGCGGTGCTGCGCGACGACGCGGCGGTGGACGCGCTGGCGAGCGGCCGGCTCCGCCTCGAGGGCCTGGCGCTGCACCTCCCCATCGCCGAGCCGCACACCGACCACCGCACGGATCCGGGCGCGCGCTGGCACGACTCCGCCGTCGCCCCGGTCCCGCCCGCCGGCGCGACCGGGCGGGTAATCGAGGTGCACGCGTGGGGCCTCGGCTGGCTGAGCGCCGTCGCGGATCTCTCCGACCGGGTGGCCGCCGCCGACACCGCCACCGACGACACGGTCGCGGCGATGACCTCCGCCGCGGCGCTCTGGGTGAGCCACCTCGACGACCGCGAGCTCGCGACCGTACGCCGCTCCCTCCCCGAGATCGCGCTCTTCGCCCGCATCGGCACGCGCCTGTGGCTCGGCGACCGGTCCGCGCTGCAGACCCGCGGGACGGTCCTCGCCGTCCACGACGTCGGCCGCGGTCAGGCCAGCGGCTACCGCCAGCGGCGCGCGTCACGCGCGGGCGCGGTCCTCGTCATCGGTGGAGGCACCGCCCACGGCGTCGCGCTGGAGTCGCCGTCGGCCAACACGAGCGTGCGCCAGCGGGCCGTCACCGCAGGAACCGGCGTGCTCGACGCGGCTGGCCGGGCGCTCTCGCCGTTCCATGTCGCGGGTCGCCAGCGCTGGTTCGCGGAGCCGCCGCACATGCAGGTGAGCCTCCTGCGCGTCCCCGAGGGCGTACCCCTCCCGGCGGTCGGCGACGAGGTCGACGTCGACGTCCGGATGACCACGGTGCACCCGGACCGCGTCGTCGGACTCGACTGACGCACCCACCCCCACCGCCTTCCGATGGGCTGGGCGGGTGAGGCAGCAGATCAGGCTGCTCCCGGCCGCCGAGACTGATCGTGTGGGGGTGTCCCAGCCTGTTACGCCCCCACACCCTCAGTCTCGGCGCAGGGGTGGGGGCGCGGGGGGCGCCGCGGGCGTGCTGTGGGCCCCGTGGGCTCCCACCAGGTCGTCGTCGTCGCGGCGCAGGCGCAGGACCCGCACGTCGGGTGCGCCGTCGAGCACCCCGCCGCCCGGGTCGTCCTCGTGCTCGGGGACGCCGTCGGTGCGCACCGGGTCGAAGCGCGGCGCCAGGATGTCGCGCACGACCATGGCGGCGAAGTACGACGTCGCCAGCACGTGCACCACGATCGCGAGGCAGTACCAGCCCTCCGGCAGGCCCTTGTCGCTCGTGCCGTACTGCAGCAGGAAGTACCAGATCGAGGCGAAGTAGACGACCTCGCCGGTCTGCCAGATCAGGAAGTCGCGCCACCGCGGACGGGCCATCGCCGCGAGGGGGATCAGCCAGAGGACGTACTGCGGCGAGTAGACCTTGTTGGTGATGCAGAACGCGGCGATGACAAGGAACGAGACCTGCGCGAGCCGCGGCCGTCGTCGCGCCGCCATGATCAGCGCCGCGACGCC
Source organism: Candidatus Nanopelagicales bacterium (assembly GCA_036510975.1). GTDB lineage: Bacteria > Actinomycetota > Actinomycetes > S36-B12 > CAIYMF01 > Longivirga. Next base: position 13,649 of record DATCCY010000038.1, on the reverse strand, counting down.
GAGGCACAGCAGCCCGAGCAGAGCCATCGCGACGACGTTGAGCCGGTTCGCCGGCACCGGGTGGCCGAGCACCTGCAGGACGTACCAGATCGAGCCCCAGTCGCCGCCGCGCGACGAGGAGAACGTGTAGAACTCCAGCCAGCCGTCATGGTTGGCCAGGTAGACCGGCAGGTTGACCACGCTCCAGGCCGCCGCGGCCCACCCGGTCGTGACCCAGAACGCGCGCATCCGGCCCGAGCGCAGGCACAGCAGCAGCAGCGGCCCCAGCAGCAGCACAGGGTAGAACTTGGCGGCCACGGCGAGGCCGAGCAGCACGCCGGCCCAGCCCAGCCGCGTGCGCGACCAGGCGAGCATCGCCCCGGCGGTGAGCGCGACGGCGAGCAGGTCCCAGTTGATGAACGAGCAAAGGATCACGCCGGGTGCGAGCGCGACGAGCGCGGCGTCCCACGGCCGGCGGCGCACCGTGAGCGCCGTCGCCACCACGGTGAGCAGGAGACAGGCGAAGAGCAGGATCGCGTTCCAGTCGTAGAACGTGAGCGAGCGCGCCGCGACGCTCCCGTCGCGGCCGGTGAGCCAGGAGGCGACCTGCATGAAGAAGCCGGTGAGCACCGGGTACTCGAGCGGCGGACCCTGGCCCGGACCTGTCTGGACGTAGGGCAGCCAGCCGTCGGCGAAACCGCGCAGCTGGTAGAGGTAGGGGATGTCGGAGTAGCACAGCCGGGTGTAGCGGGCGTCGCCGCCGAAGGACTCGGCGTGGCAGGGCAGCTTGGCGAGGTAGCCGACGGTGTAGGCGAACGTCGCCATCAGCACGAGCGAGCGCAGCGGCGTCCAGAAGCCGACGAAGCGCCCGCGGTGCTCGCCCGACGGGCCGCCGATCCGCTCGGTCGCCGCGGCGACGAAGGGGTCGGAGTCGGCCGGGAGGACGACGGCATCGGGCTCGCGCACGGACGCCATCGTGCCGTACCGCCGGTCGCTCACGACGCTGCGCCGCCCGTCGGGCCCGTCACGGCGAGGCGGACGCCGTCGTGGGCGCTGGGGCCGGCGGGGCCGGGGCCGCCGGCGGGGTCGACGCCGGCGGCGTGCTGGCCGGCGGAGCCGGCGGGGCCGGGGTCGCGGGCGGGGTCGCCGGCGACGGACTGCCGCTCGGCGCGGGCGCCGTCGGGGTCGGGGTCGCCGGGCCCGTCGCTCCGGTCGCTCCGCTCGCACCGGTGGCACCGGTGGGTCCGGACGGCGTCGGGGTCGCGGTGGGCAGGTTCGCGGGGTCGGTGAACTGCTCCACCGGCTGACCCTTCAGCGCGCCCTTCATGAACGCCGTCCAGATGCGTGCTGGGAACGAGCCACCGGTGACCGTGCGCAGGCCTCCGACGCCGGACATCGAGACGGGCAGACCGTCCTTGCCGTCCTTCACGAGCATCACCGCGGCGGCGAGCTGCGGGGTGTAGCCGGCGAACAGTGCGGACTTGTTGTCGTTGGTGGTGCCGGTCTTGCCGGCGGCCGGCCGGCCGAGCCCCATAGCGGCGAACCCGGTGCCGTCGGTGACGACCTTGCGCAGGGCGTAGTTGACCGTGTCCGCGGTGTCGGAGGAGAACGCCTGCTTCGGTGACGGGTCGAGCCGCAGGAGCACGCCGCCGTTGGGGCCGCGCACCTCCTTGAGCACCGTGGGGCTGACCTGCTGCCCGCGGTCGGCGAACGTCGCGTAGGCCGCGGCGAGGTCGATGACGTGCGGCGAGGAGACGCCGAGGGTGACGTTGAGGACCACAGGGTGCAGCGCGGGCGTGTTGTCCGGGATGCCCGCGCGGACCGCGGCGTCGACGACCTTGGCGGGACCGATCTTGTCGGTGACGGCGACGTAGACGGAGTTCACCGACTTCTCGGTGCCGGTCAGCAGCGTGATCTGGCCGAGCGACTCGTCGGCGTAGTTCACGACCTTGCGGCCCTGGATCATGACGCCGTTGTTGCCGTTCCAGACCGAGTCGAGGCTGATGCCCTGCTCGATCGCGGCAGCGAGGGTGAACGGCTTGAAGGTCGATCCCGCCTGGCCGAGGGCCTGGGTGGCGTTGTTGACCTGGTTGGTGAGGAAGTCGGCGCCGCCGTACATCGCGACGACCTCGCCGGTGCCCGGCTTGACGGCGGCGAGGCCGATCCGCAGGCCCTGCGCACCGGTCTTCGGGCCCTTCGCCTCGACCGCGGCGACCGCCGAGGCCTGCGCCTGCTGGTCGAACGTCGAGACCACCCGCAGGCCGCCGCTGTTGATGTCGTCGTCGGTGAAGCCGTGCGCCAGCAGCGCCTGGCGCACGCTGTCGAGCAGGTAGCCGTTCGTGCCGGCGAACTTGTTGGCGGGCTTCTTCGCGACGAACTTCGGGAAGGTGACCGCCGCGCGCTGCGCGGGCGTGATCCACCCCTTCTCCACCATGCCGTCCAGCACGTAGGTCCAGCGACCCTTGAGCTTGTCGAGGTTGGTGTCCGGGGAGTAGCCGCCGGGCGAGCGGATGATCGCGGCCAGAGCCGCCGACTGCCCCAGCGTCAGCTTGCTGGCGGGTACGCCGAAGTACTGCTGCGACGCCGTCTGGATGCCGTAGGCGCCGCGGCCGAAGTAGATGGTGTTGAGGTAGTCGCCGAGGATCTGGTCCTTGGACACGCTCGTGTCGAGCTTCACCGCGAGGACGAGCTCATGGAACTTGCGCGTGAAGGTGCGGTCCTGGGTGAGGAACGCGTTCTTCGCGTACTGCTGGGTGATGGTTGAGCCGCCCTGCACGCTGCCGCCGGACAGGTTGTTCCAGATCGCGCGGCCGATGCCCTTGGGGGAGAAGCCGCCCTCGTCGTAGAACTCGCGGTCCTCGGCCGAGAGCACGGCGTGCTGCATCGCGAGCGGAACCTGGTCGAGCGGGACGCTCACCCGGTTGGCGTCGCCGAAGCGGCCCAGCTCGGTCTTGCCGTCGTTCCAGTAGACGATCGTGGTCTGGGCCGTGGCGACGTCGTTGGGCTGGGGGACGTCCGTGCGCGCCACCAGGACGGCGAAGGTGCCGACGACAGCCACGAACCCGAGGACGGCGAGGGAGAGCAGCTGGCGCCACGAGGGCAGCCAGTGCCGCACACCCGTGCGCCCGCGGCGCGGGTAGTCGATCCTCACGAGACATCCTCTGCTGGGGTCCGTCGGGCGTACGGCGGCGTACGGCCCGACCACAGTGCTGACGTACGGCGACGCTCCCAGGTTTCGGGGCGGCGGCCGAATCGCGCACCTGTGGCCCGTGTCTCATGCCCCACGCCGCCGTCCGACAACCGCACGGCGGGTGTGACGACCGCCTCAGTCGAGCAGGTCCGGAGGCCGGCGCAGCGGTCGGCGGGGCACGCCGTCACCGAGCAGGTAGGACATCGTGAGGTGGTTCCAGCCGCAGTCCGCGCACACCTCGACGACGTACACGCGGAACTGGCCGTGCTCGTAGGCCATCACGGGCAGGTCGGCGGAGGACTTGACCCGTCCGGAGTAGGGACCGAGCTCGTCGCCGAAGACGTAGGTCACGTGGACGAGCTCGCTGCGGCAGATCGGGCAGGGCCGCTCGGTCGCCTCGCCGTGGTGGCGGGCGGCCCGCAGCAGGTAGGGGTCGGCGTCGCAGTGGTCGTCGCGCGCCATCGCATCGCCCCCGCGGATGGCCTCGAGCACGGCGCGGCGGGTCAGTCCGTGGTCGACGACCGCACGAGGCCGGGCGGGATCGGCGACGTCCTCGGCCTCGGGCAGCGGTGCACGGGACGGCTCGGCCGGCCGCGCCCCGCGAATGCGGCTGGCGCGGTGGCTGGAGTGCCGGGGGGAGGCCACGACAGGGAGCCTACGGCGCGCCCGTGGCGGGCGGGTGCCCCCCGAGTTTGCCGTTCGTTCATCGAGGACGTAGTGTTCTCGCTATATCGCATCGATACATCGAGCGGTCACAGAACCGGCGTACGGAATCGTCGAGAGCACCGTGAGGAGGGTCCTGAGCATGTCACCGCGTCCCGGCAGGCGCAGCGGAGTGCTCGAGCTCGCCGTCCTCGGTCTGCTCCAGGAGAACCCGATGCACGGCTATGAGCTGCGCAAGCGGCTCTCCGGCGTGCTCGGCACGTTCCACGCCATCTCCTACGGCTCGCTCTACCCCTGCCTCAAGGACCTCGAGGCCCGTGGGCTGCTCGTCGAGGACGGCGAGGCAACCACCGGCGCGCCGCTGTCGGGCAGGCGCGGCCGGATCGTCTACCGGCTCACGGCGGAGGGCAAGGAGCACTTCCAGGCCCTCATCGGCGAGGCCGGCCCGGACACCTGGGAGGACGAGCGCTTCGGCGTCCGCCTCGCGTTCTTCGGCCGCACCGAGGCCTCGGTCCGGCTGCGGATCCTCGAGGGCCGCCGCTCGCGGCTCGAGGAGCGCCTCGACGCGCTGCGGTCCTCGCTGGCCCGCACACGCGAGCGGCTCGACAGCTACACCCTCGAGCTGCAGCAGCACGGGCTCGAGAGCGTCGAGCGCGAGGTCCGCTGGCTCGACGAGCTGATCGCGAGCGAGCGCGACCAGCCCAGCACCACCGAGGACACCACGCACGACTCCGCCGCCCCGTCGGGGCACGCGGCGACCACCACCACGTCCGGGGCCGGGATCCACCCGTCCGCCCACGGTGTTTGAGAGAGGAATCCCGATGGGTTCGGTACGAGTAGCCATTGTCGGCGTCGGTAACTGCGCGTCGTCCCTGGTCCAGGGCGTCGAGTACTACAAGGACGCCGACCCCAACGCCAAGGTCCCCGGCCTGATGCACGTCAAGTTCGGCGACTACCACATCAGCGACATCGAGTTCGTCGCCGCGTTCGACGTCGACGCCAAGAAGGTCGGCCAGGACCTCGCCCACGCGATCCTCGCGAGCGAGAACAACACGATCAAGATCTGCGACGTGCCGCCGACCGGCGTCATGGTGCAGCGCGGCCACACCCTCGACGGTCTCGGCAAGTACTACCGCGACATGATCACGGAGTCCGACGACGCTCCCGTCGACGTCGTCGCCACGCTGCGCGAGCGCGCGGTCGACGTCCTCATCTGCTACCTGCCCGTCGGCTCGGAGCAGGCGGCGAAGTTCTACGCCCAGTGCGCCATCGACGCCAAGGTCGCGTTCGTCAACGCGCTCCCCGTCTTCATCGCCGGCACCCCGGAGTGGGCGCAGAAGTTCACCGACGCCGGTGTCGCGATCGTTGGCGACGACATCAAGTCGCAGGTCGGCGCGACCATCACGCACCGCGTGCTCGCGAAGCTGTTCGAGGACCGCGGCGTCACCGTCGACCGGACCTACCAGCTCAACGTCGGCGGCAACATGGACTTTATGAACATGCTCGAGCGCGAGCGCCTGGAGTCGAAGAAGATCTCCAAGACCCAGTCGGTCACCTCGCAGCTGCGCGAGGAGATCTCGCCCCGCAACGTGCACATCGGTCCGTCGGACTACGTCGCGTGGCTCGACGACCGCAAGTGGGCGTTCGTGCGCCTCGAGGGCCGCAACTTCGGCGACGTCCCGCTCTCTCTCGAGTACAAACTCGAGGTGTGGGACTCCCCGAACAGCGCCGGCATCATCATCGACGCGCTGCGCGCGGCGAAGATCGCCAAGGACCGCGGCATCGGCGGCCCGATCCTCTCGGCGTCGTCGTACTTCATGAAGAGCCCGCCGGTGCAGTACTCCGACGACCAGGCGAAGCAGGCCGTCGAGGCCTTCATCGCCGGCGAGATCGAGCGCTGACACCAGCACCCACGCACGACTGCGGAGGCCGGATCCCCACGGGGGTCCGGCCTCCGCCGCATCACGGTCGAAGCCGTGCCCTGCGCGTGAGATGTCACGGGCGCTGACGCCGCATCCCGGGGCGGTACCGTCGCGGCGTGAGCAGCGGCGGGGTCGGGTTGCGCGAGATCCTGCGGGTGCGCGGGTTCCGGCTGCTGCTCGGCACCCGCCTGGTCGGTCAGACCGGTGACGGTCTCCTGGAGGCCGGGCTCGCGGCGTTCGTGCTGTTCTCGCCGACCAGCCAGCCGACGCCGGCGAAGGCCGCGGTGGCGTTCTCGATCCTGCTGCTGCCCTACTCCCTCATCGGTCCGTTCGCCGGCGTCCTGATCGACCGATGGCGTCGACGCTCGGTGCTGCTCTATGCCAACGTCGCGCGCGCCGCGCTCGTGGCCGGGCTCGCGGTGATCGTCGCCCGGGGTCCCGGCGACCTGCTGCTCGCGGTCTGGGTGCTCGGGCTGCTCGGCGTGAACCGGTTCATCCTCGCCGCGCTGTCGGCGGGCCTGCCCCACGTCGTCGCCGGGCGCCACCTCGTCACCGGCAACGCCCTGGCCCCGACCGCCGGCACCGTCGCGTGGATCGTCGGCGGCCTGGGCGGACTCCTGCTGCGGCACGCGGCCGGTGGCGGTGACACCGGCGCCGTGATCGTGCTCGCCACCACCGTCCCGGTCTACCTTCTCGCCGGGCTCGTGGCCGCGCGTCTGGCGCCCGACGAGCTCGGACCCGACGCCGGCGCCTCGCGCGAGACGATCCGCTCGATCGCGTCCGGGATGGTGGCCGGCGTGCGCCACCTCGCCGCGCGCCGCCCGGCGGCCCGCGCCATCGGGCTGGTCACGGTGCACCGGGCGATCTTCGGCGCTGCCACGTTGCTCACCGTCCTGCAGGCGCGCGAGACGCTCCACCCCGGCGATCCCGACGCGGCCATCGCGGCCATCGGCGTCACGAGCCTGGCGGCCGGCATCGGCGCGCTCGCGGGCGCGGTGGTCACACCCTGGACGTCGCGGCGCATCGGGCCCGTGCCGTGGTCGGTCGGCGCGCTCGTGGTCGGCGTCTGCCTCGGCGCCGTCGGCGTCGCGATGCCCGATCTCGCCGGGTTCGTCGTGCGCGGCGTCTTCCTCGGCTTCGCGGGCCAGGCAGTGAAGGTCTGCTCGGACACGATCGTGCAGGAGGACGTCGACGACACCCACCGCGGCCGCGTCTTCTCCTGGTACGACGTCGCCACGAACGTCGGCATCGTCGCGGGAGTCGTCCTCGCGACCCTGGCGCTGTCGACCGAGACGAGCACCACGGTCATGGCGGTCGTGATGGCCGCCGTCGCGGTCGCCGCGGGGGCGTGGGCCGCGGTGCGCGAGGCACGGGACCCGGCCGTGCGCTACGCCGAGGATCCGGCCGCCCTCGCGCACGGCAGCTGACGGCCCGCTCACCCGCTTCGGGTGTCGACATAGCGGCCGGTCGCGCCACTAGGCTCCTCACGGCGACCAGGTGTGCCGCCGTGGACCATCACGAGGAGTTGCCATGTCGGACGCCAGTACCGAGGACGTCGCCGCCCTCCAGGCGCGGATCGCGGAGCTCGAGGAGGCGAAGGCACCGCGCCGCTTCGACGGCCGCGGGCTCACCGCCTGGGTGCTCGTGATCGTCGCGGCACTGCTGTTCCCGATCGCGCTGACGGCGTACTGGGGGCAGCGCACGCTCACCGACACCGAGCGCTACATCGCCACGGTCGCGCCACTGGCGCAGGACCCGACGGTGAAGCAGGCGGTCGGCGACAAGCTCACGACGGTGCTCGTGACGCAGATCGACGCGCAGCAGCGGGTGTCCGACCTGCTGACCGACAACCCGAAGCTCCAGCCGCTCGCCGGACCGATCGCGGTCGCCGTCAACAACCTCGTCGGCCAGACGGTGACCAAGGTGCTCGACAGCGACCAGTTCGACCAGCTGTGGATCACCATCAACACCAAGCTGCAGGAGGGCCTCGTCAAGGCGCTCTCGGGCGACCCGACCGGCCCCGTCACGATCCAGGGCGACCAGGTCATCCTCGACACCGGCGACCTGATCGCGGTGGTGAAGCAGCGACTGGTCGACCAGGGGCTCTCCTTCGCAGCCAACATCCCGGTGCCCCCGATCGCCGACCGTCAGGTCGTGCTCCTCACCTCACCGCAACTCGCGCAGGCACGGTTCGCCTACGCCGTCGGCCAGCCGATCGCCCAGTGGCTCATCTACGCCGTGCTCCTGCTCTTCGTCATCGCGGTGCTCGTCTCGCGCAAGCGCGCCCGCATGACGATGGCGGTGGGCATCGCGATCATCCTCGGCGGCCTCGTCGTACGGCTCCTCATGGCCTACGGGCAGAGCCAGATCGAGCTCACCCTCACCGGCACGTCGTTCGCGATCGCGCAGCAGGCGTTCTTCACGATCCTCACCGCGTTCCTGCTCAACGCGGTCCGCGCGGCCTACGCGCTCGGCCTCGTGCTCCTGGTCGTGGGCTGGTTCCTCTCCGGCACCTCGTCCGCCCTCGCCGCTCGTCGCCTCTTCGGCGGCGCGGTCTCAGGAGCCGGGGGCCGCGCCTCGGGCACGGCGATCGCGCCCGTGGCCGCGTGGTTCGCGAGGACCCGGGTGTTCTGGCGGTTCCTCATCGTCGGCGTCGCGGCGGCCGTCATCCTGACGGCGAGCCCGCTGACCGGCTCGCTCATCCTGTGGACCGCCGTCCTCGCCGTCGTGGCCTTCGTGGTCCTCGAGTTCCTCGCCGCCGCCGGAGCCGGTGCCGGCTCGGTCCCGTCCGACGACGCGACGAGCGCCGAGGTCGAGCCGGCCGAAGCCGCACCCCCGGTCACCGACACCACCCCCGTCGACGTCTCCCCCACCCCCTGACCCCACCGGTAGCCGTGAAGGACGCCTTTGTTGCATAGAGAGCAACCAACTCCGCCTTCACCGTTGGCAGGGGCACCGCGCGGAGTCACGACCGAGCGACGGCGAGGGCCGGGTGCCCGACGTGCGCGGAACCCCCGCGCGCCTGTCCCGTCACCTCTAGCCTGACCGTCAGGACGAGGCAGCCGGGGGGGCCGTGGCCGAGCTGGTCGAGGGTAGGTCGGCGCAGGAGCGCTCGAAGCTGCGGCGCGAGCTGCGCAGGTTCGACACGATCTTCTTCCTCATCTCCGCGATGGTCGTCGTCGACACCATCGGCGCCATCGCGATCGGCGGTGGTCAGGCGTTCACCTGGCTGCTGGTGCTCTTCGTGTTCTTCTTCGTCCCCTCCGCCCTCGCGAGCGCGGAGCTCGGCGCGGCCCTTCCCGAGGAGGGCGGCCTCTACGTGTGGGTCCGCCGGTCGTTCGGTCGCTACGCCGCCGGGGTGGCGTCGCTGCTCTACTGGGCCGGTACGCCGATGTGGCTCGGCGGCTCGGTCACGGTCGTGGCGATCGCCGTGTGGGGCCGGTTCTTCGGCGAGCTCGACCGGACCGGCGTCTACGTGTTCGGCGCTGTCTTCGTGGTCGCGGCGACCATCGGCGCGATCGTGCCGCTGCGCATCGGCAAGTGGGTCCCGACCAGCGGAGCGCTCACCCAGATCGCGCTGCTGGCGTTCTTCACGGTGACCGTCGTCGTCTACGGCGTGCAGCACGGGCTGCACGGGATCGTGGTGGGCGACCTGCGTCCGACGTACCTCGGCTTCATCGCGGTCGCACCCATCCTGCTCTACTCCTTCGTCGGCATCGAGCTGCCGACGTCGGCGGCCGAGGAGATGGTCGATCCCCGCCGCGACATACCGGTCGCGATCGGGCGCGCGGGCGTGGGGCAGCTGCTCATGTACGCCGTCCCGATCCTCGCGGTGCTGCTCGTGCTGCCGCCCGCGCAGGTGACGTCGCTGCACGGGCTCGTCGACGCCATGAAGACCGTGTTCACCGTCTACGGCGGCAGCGTCGGGGCCGACGGGTCGGCCACATTGACCGGTCCCGGCGTGCTGGTCGGCGACGTCTGCGCGCTCGCGTTCGTGTGGGTCCTGCTGGCCAGCGGGTCGGCGTGGACCATCGGCGCCGGCCGAGCGCAGGCCGCCGCCTGCCTCGAGGGTGCCGGCCCCGCGTGGATGGGCACCATCTCCGAGCGCACGGGCGTCCCCGTGCGGATGGGTCTGGTGTCCGGGGCGGTGGCCCTCGTGACCATGGCGGTCGACGTGACGCTCACCGACGGCGACGGCCAACGCTACTTCTCCGCCGCGCTGACCCTCGCCGTCGCGCTCATCGTGCTCGCCTACCTGCTGGTGTTCCCGACCTTCGTCCGGCTGCGGATCGCCGAGCCGGGGCTCGACCGTCCGTTCCGGGTGCCGGGCGGGCTCGGCGTCGCGTGGCTCATCACCGTGGTCGCGACGGGATGGGCCCTGCTGGCCGCGTTCTGCCTGCTGTGGCCGGGGTTCGGCACGGCGGACCCAGACGCGGCGCTCCCTCCCGGTTTCGCGGGCGACCGCGGGGAGTTCGAGCTGCTCGTCGTCGGACCCGTGGTCGTGCTGCTGCTGGTCCACACGTGCTTCTACCTCGTGCACCAGCGGCGGCGCCCTGTCGGCGCCGAGCCGCTCCGTCGCGTCGACGCATGAGCGACGCCCGCGCACCGGCACCCCCGGACCGCGCCGATCGGACAGCCGCCGCGCGTCACAGGTGAAAGCGGAGTGTTTTGTCCTCTATGCAACCAAGGCGTCCTTCAGTGAGAACGGCTAGGTCGGCGGGCGGTTGGTCCACCAGATGCGGAGGGCGGTCTCGGCGTCGTCCCCGGACATGGGGCCGCGGTCCAGGCGCAGCTCGAGCAGGAAGCTGTACGCCGCACCCACGTCCCGCCCGGGCGGGATGCCCAGGATCGCCATGATCCGGTTGCCGTCGAGGGCGGGACGGATCGCGGCGAGCTCCTCCTCCTCGGAGAGCCGAGCGATCCGCTCCTCGAGCCCGTCGTAGGTCCGCGCGAGCTTCTCGGCCTTGCGCCGGTTGCGCGTCGTGCAGTCGGCCCGGGTCAGCTTGTGCAGCCGCGCCAGCTGCGGCCCGGCGTCGCGGACGTAGCGGCGCACCGCGCTGTCGGTCCACTCACCGTCGCCGTAGCCGTGGAAGCGCAGGTGCAGCTCGACGAGCTGGCACACCTCGTCGGTCAGCTCGCCTGAGAACCGCAGCGCCTGCATGCGCTTGCGCGTCATCCGCGCCCCCACCATCTCGTGGTGGTGGAAGGACACCCCGCCGTCGGGCTCGAAGCGCCGTGTCCGCGGCTTGCCGACGTCGTGCATGAGCGCGGCGAACCGCAGCACGAAGTCGGGCCCGGTCACGGGCTCGTGCGTGGTCTCGAGGTCGATGGCGCGCTCGAGCACCTGCAGGGTGTGCTCGTAGACGTCCTTGTGCCGGTGGTGCTCGTCGACCTCGAGGGCGAGGGCCGGGAGCTCGGGCAGCACGAGCTCGGCGAGACCTGTCTCGACCAGCAGGGCCAGCCCGGCCCGCGGCGCCGCGCCGAGCACCAGCTTGACGAGCTCGTCGCGCACGCGCTCCGCCGACACGATGGCCAGCCGCCCCGACATCGCCGACATGGCGGCGACGACCTCGGGGGCGACCGCGAACGCCAGGCTGGAGGCGAACCGTGCGGCGCGCATCATCCGCAACGGGTCGTCGCTGAAGGAGTCCTCGGGCGTGCCCGGGGTGCGGATGACGCCCGCCCGCAGGTCGCGCAGGCCGTGGTGCAGGTCGACGAACTCCAGCGCCGGGAGCCGCACGGCCATCGCGTTCACGGTGAAGTCGCGCCGGACGAGGTCGTCTGCGAGCGACGCGCCGTAGCTGACCTCGGGCTTGCGCGACCCGCGGTCGTAGGCCTCGGCGCGGTAGGTCGTGATCTCCAGCTTGTGGGCGCCCTTGCGCAGGCCGACCGTGCCGAATGCGATGCCGACGTCCCACACGGCGTCCGCCCAGCCGGTCACGAGCGCGAGCACGGTCTCGGGCCGGGCGTCCGTGGTGAGGTCGAGGTCGTCGCCCAGACCGCCGAGGAGGGCGTCGCGCACCGGTCCGCCGACCAGCGCCAGCTCGTGCCCGGCAGCAGCGAAGAGCTCACCGAGCTCCAGCGCGACACCCGCCTGCACGCTCAGCGCCTCGAGGGCGCGCCCCACCGCATCGGCGTCGGGTTCGGGGCGTTCGGTGGGCACGTCGCGACAGCCTAGGCGTCCACCGGCGCGGCTATCCTCAGGGTATGTCCGGCTCCCCCCGTCCCGCGCCCCCCGCGGGCGGGCGACCGGAGCCGCGCACCCCCTCCCCGCGGCTCGTCCGGGTCGACGAGACCAGCGCCGGAGGCCTCGTGGTCGACCGCACCGGCGAGGTCCCCCGGGCCGCGCTCATCGCCCGCCACGACCGGCGCGGACGCCTCGTCTGGTCGCTGCCCAAGGGGCACGTCGAGGCCGGGGAGACCCCGGCGGACGCGGCCGTGCGCGAGGTCGAGGAGGAGACCGGCATCCGCGGCGTCGTCCTCGCCCCGCTGGGCACCATCGACTTCTGGTTCGTCGCCGACCAGCGCCGGGTGCACAAGACCGTGCACCACTTCCTGCTCGAGGCGCAGGGCGGCGAGCTGTCCGACGCCGACGTCGAAGTCGTCGAGGTCGCCTGGTTCCCGCTGACCGAGGTCGCCGCCGCCCTGGCCTACGCCGACGAGCGCCGGCTGATCGAGCGGGTCGAGGACCTCCTCGCGCCGAGCGATCCGCGCGCCGACACGGGTACCGGCGGATGAGGCGCGGCCGCGCGGCGCGCCTGGTCGCGGCGGCGGTCGTGCTCGTCTCGGTCGGCGTCGGCGCGCCCGCCGCCTGGCCCGCGGCCGGGGCGGCAGGTGGCGCCGGTGGCACCGCGGTCCGGGCCGTCGACCCGGCCTCCGGGGCCCTGCCGGTCACGCTGCGCACGATGACCCCTGCGGTCCCGACACCGGACGACACCCTGGTCATCACCGGATCCGTCGCCAACGCCGCGGCGACGACCGCACGCCAGGTCGTCGTACGCCTTCGCCTCTCGCCCACACCCGTCCGCAACCGCTCGGAGATCACCGACATCCTCGCGGGAACGGCCGGGCGCGGCGGCGTCGGGGTCGACGGCACCCGGGTCGCGGTGGTAGCTGCCCTGGCACCGGGGGCGAAGGCCGCCTTCACCCTCTCGGTGCCCGTCGCGAGCCTGCACCTGTCCTCGACGGCCGAGGTCGTGGTGCTCGGCGTGGAGTCCCAGGCCGACCTCGACGGCGACGGCCAGGGCGCGATCTCCACCGGCCTGACCCGCACGTTCCTGCCCTGGTTCCCCGTGCCTGGCCAGGTCACGCCCACCCCGGTCGTCTGGCTGTTCCCGCTGTCGACCGCGCCCTCGCGAGTCGGCGACGGCGTGTTCGACGACGACCACCTCGCCACCGAGGTGTCGAGCGGCGGCCGGCTCTCGCGCCTGCTCGACTCGGCCGAAGGCGCCACGAGCGCGGTGAGCTGGGTCGTCGACCCCGCGCTGCTCGAGTCGCTCCAGGACATGACCGACGGCTACGTCGTCCGCCACACCGACGGCACGAGCACGCCGGGGGGAGGAGGGGCGGCCGCCGCCGCGTTCCTGTCCAGGCTCCGCTCCCTCACCGCGTCCGCCGAGGTGACCGCCTCGGCCTACGCCGATCCCGACGTCGTCGCCCTGCACCGGGCCGGCCTCGACGTCGACATCGCCCTCGCCTCGACCACCGCGCGCGACCTGCCGCAGCAGTTGCTGACCGCGCCCGTCGGCCACGGCCTCGCCTTGCCGGCGGGCGGCCTGGCCGACGACGGCACGCTGGACGTGCTGCGCGCCTCCGGCGCGCGCGTGGTGGTGCTCTCGGCGGCAGCGCTGCCACCGAGCCCGGCCGTCACCTACACCCCGACCGGCTCGGTCGAC
>DATCCY010000037.1:0-54905 GCA_036510975.1 Candidatus Nanopelagicales bacterium | reverse complement strand
TCGGGGCGCTCGTCACTGTCGGTGCGTCACGGTGCCGCCCCCCGATGAGGTCGACGGCGACGGAGGTCGGCGGCGTGTCGCTTTCCGGCGCGGCCCCGGGAGCTTCCCTCGCCGATCCGGGGTCGTGGGTTCAGGGTGCGCCGGGTCGTCGCCGTTGGCGAGGCGGTGTCACTCGCTCGGCCGTCGGACGTTCGGACGACAGGCGGGTACACGAACGGCGCCGCGGGCCGAGGGCGGACGGTGGGAAGCGGTCGGCGGTCCCGGACGGGCGGACCGGGGCCGCCTCAACCCCAAGAGGGGTGATGGCCGGGGCGCTCGCGGGGGGGATCGCTCGCGCCCTCCTGCCACCTCCCAGGATAGGTCCGCCGCTGCCTCGACTCACGCCGACGTGACACCTCGTGATGCTGGCACGAACGGGCCCCGACCTCGGGTCAGGCCGATTCGCGTTGCTCGGCCGCGGACACCGAATCATCGCGGGCGCGCCGACCCTGGCTCCTGCTCGCAGCACTCCGAACATCGGGCAGCCCCGCGAGCCCATCTGGGGAGAGTGGCTGCGGGGCTGTGCTGCCGGCTGGCGGGACGCGCGTCAGCTCGACTCCGGTTGCGCCGGCCCCTCGATCGACTGCCCCTAGCGCGCCGTGGGGGGTCCGCGCACAGGACTGCCGGGACGAGCGTAGGAGCGCTCCATCTCCTCTGTCCGGCGGAACCGGAAACTCGATGTGGCTCCCTCGCGGGCTCCTCACCCGAGGGCAGGGAGCCCACGGCGAAACTGGAGTCGGGGCTGCCCGCCCCTGGGCCCCCACGGCGGGAGGGCAACCCCGACCCTCTGCGACCGCGCAAGAGGAAGACGGCGGCCGCTGCTTGCATCCCCCGAGCGCAAGTTGCACCGGCGACCGGCCCGGCGTCAAGCCGTTTCGACGAATCGTGAAACCCGGTTCCTTCGACAAGGCCGGTTTCGACTGAGCGCTGCTCAAACCGAACGGCCCCGCTCCCCACCGGGACAGGGCCGCACGGGTCTTTCGGAACGACGCTGGCGAGGTCACTGCCGCAGGGAAAGCGCGCGGCTCGCTCGCCATAGCTCCCCCGGGCCGTGAGTGTTCAGCGGAAGCAGCCAGGGGGTGACCTTGACGCCGGGGTGTGGCTGGTAGCCCGCCTGCGGGATCAGACCGGTGCCGGAGATGGCGGCCCAGGCGCGACGACCTCAACCGTGTCCGCCCGGGGATCATCCGGGAGGTCGGCCCGGAGCAGCTCGGACCCGAACCCGCATGCGCCGCACGGCAGGACCAGGCTCGCCACCGGCTCGCCGACGTCGTGATACTGCCCCTTCGGATCCGGCCCGCGCAGGTAGCGCCAGCCCTCCGGGCGGAGCGCGGCGTAGTAGCCCGGTCCAGGCGGTCCCGCGATGACCGCAAGCGCCGGCGTACCCCGGACAGGACGACGCACCACCGCGAAGACGTGCCCGGAGCTGCAGACGACTCGGGCAAGGCATTGATCCCGCGGCACCTTCTCCTCTGCGGGCTCGAGCGACGGTGAGCGCTTGGGCGGAACCTGCTCCCGCGCGACGGTGTTGGCGTGATCGTCGCGGTACTCGATCACGATGGGATGCCGACGCGGGCCACGCTTCCGGGTCACAGTCGGTCCCCCTTGAGCTCGAGCCGGTCGCGGTCCATGAGCGGTGAGCGCACCTACCGACACACCACAAGAGGCCTAAACCCCTTGTAAGTGTTGGGAAAGTGGGCGCAGAGGGACTCGAACCCCCGACCACCTCCTTGTAAGGGAGGTGCTCTGACCAGCTGAGCTATACGCCCCGTCGGCACCGGGTGCCGAGCGGCGAGACTACCCCGGTCGGCCGTGCCGCCACGAACCTCGCCGTGCCCGGCGGGCACGGCCGGACGGCGCAGGGCGCGTGGCGGCCACGTCGCCGGGGTCTCGGGCCACCGGCGACGTGGCCGTGCTGAGCATCCTGGGGCCGGTCGGCCGCCTCCGCATCCCGAGGCCGACCCGCGGCGAGGCCCAGCCGCTCACGATGGGTCCGGATCCGCCAGCTCGTCCTCCCAACGCCGCCGCACACGGCCCATGGGCATGCCACACCTGTCGAATCCGCGGTTTGGAGGGGGCCGGAAACCGCGGATTCGACAGGAGCGGTGAGCGCACGGAACACCTAGCGCGATTGCCGGCTGCTGGGCGGTCCGAGTCGGGCGACTCTCAGCCTGCGCTCCCGCGCAGGACACGATCGAGGGCAGCCTCGACCTCCGCGGCGAGCTGCTCACGCGACGAGTCACCGCCATCGGCGCTAGACCGTCGGGTCGGAGCGATGACCGCGGTCGACGTCGCGGACCAGGCGCGCTCGCCGGTCGCGCCGCAGCCACGGCAGGACACCTCGCCCAGCCGTTTCACGAGCGTGGTCGACCCGCACGTGCGGCAGCGGTCGAGCCCGTCGGTCCAGCCGTCGACCTGGCACTCGGGGCAGACGAGCACCTGCTCGCCCGCCACGACCGCACGACGCCAGGTCGACGGCCCCGAGTCGGGGTCGACCTGGCGTCGTCCGCAGAACTGGCAGCCCATGGTGCGATTCTGCCGCGTGCGGGGCAGGTGACGGCTACAGCGCGGCGAGGGCCTCGCGGTAGTCCGACGTACGACGCGCGTCGGCGGGGCCGTTCACGACCGACCAGCGCACGACGCCCTCCTTGTCGATGATGAACGTGGCGCGCAGCGGGAAGCCGCCCTTGTCGAAGAAGACGCCGTAGAGCTGGGACACCGCGCCGTGCGGCCAGAAGTCGCTCAGCAGGGCGAACTCGTAGTTCTCCTTCTCGGCGAACACCTTGAGGGTCGCGGTGGTGTCGCACGAGATGCCGAACACGACCGTGTCGTCGTTCTCGAAGACGCTGCTCTCGTCCCGGATCTCGCACAGCTCACCGGTGCACTTGGCGGTGAACGCCTTCGGGAAGAACACGAGCACGACGTTCTTCTCACCGCGGAACGACGAGAGCCGCACCGGCGTCCCGAACTGGTTCTGGAGCTCGAAGTCCGGAGCCTCCTGGCCGGCCTCGATCGTCATGCGTCGTCCTCTCCTGGGGTGCTGGGCCGCACCGACCACCGGTCACGGCAGGATGCGATCGTGACACAGCTTCCCGAGGCCCTCATCCCGGGACCCGGCGAGCGGGGCCTCGCGACGTCGGACCCGGCCCGGCTGGCCGCGTCGATCTCCCAGTCGTGGGCCATCTTCGCGGCGCTCGTCGACGTCCTCGACCTCGATGCCCCGACCCGCGCCAAGGGCCTGCGGGCGCGCGAGGTGGTGATCCCGCTCGGTGCCTGGGAGGACAACCGGCCGCTGACCGTGCTGCTCGACGAGGCACGGGCGGGCAACGTCGGCGACCACGACCAGGGTGCGCTCGTCGACGCTGTGCGCGCCGCGCACCGCGACGAGCCGGACGAGGCGGTCCGCGAGGCGATCCGCCGCCAGGGCGACCAGATGGAGCACTTCCTCTACGGCGACTCCGTGCGCGAGCTCGGTGCCCTGCCGGTGGCGTCGATGCTCGGGACGCTGCCCGTCCTGACCTTCCTGCACGCCGCGACCTACCCGCTCGCGACATCCGCGCTGGATCTCGAGCTGGCGGGCGCGGTGGCGCCCGATGCCCTGCTGCTCAACGGACTGCTGGGCCTGGTCGACACGATCGGCGCGCTCGCGGCGCGTCAGCGGGTCACGGCGTCGATCGCCGCCATCACGCCGACCGCGATCGTGGCGACCGGCGCCTCCGCGGGCTCGTGGCGCACCTCGCTGCTCGATCCGGACGACCTGCGCGGCGAGCTGCCGGAGTCCGTCGGTCCTTCGGTGGAGGGCAGGGCGCGCCTCGTCCTCGACATCACGTCGGGCCGTGCGGACATCCCGGGAGCGGTGCGGCGCAAGGAGATCGCGATCCACGACCTGGCGGGGCTGCTGGCGCTCGCGCCGATCGTCGAGCAGGTGCCCGGCATCCCCGGACGCGCGGCGCTGGTCGCCGCGATCCGGGCGACGACGGCGCTCACAGGCGTCTGGCGTCGGCTTCCGTTCGGCGGGGGCTAGGCGCGGCGCCGTCCATCGCGCTCTCACAGCCGGGACTCAGCCTGGGCACAGGGGTCCAGCGTCTGCTGAGCGCATGGGCCGGCCAGCGCGACTCGCATCCGGTGTCGCCGCGGTCCTCGTCACCGCGGCGGTCCTCGGCGCCGCCACCCCGACGCAGGTCGCGTCTGCCGCGCCGGTCCCTCGCCGCGCCACGGCGACGCAGTCGGTCGGCGTCGTCGACATCGTGGCCTCGCTCGCCGACGGCGGTTGGGCTGCGGGTACCGGCATGGTCGTCACGCCGTTCGGCGACGTCCTTACCAACCATCACGTGATCGCCGGCGCGCTGTCGCTCACGGCGACCGTAGTGAGCACCGGTCGCACCTACACCGCCACGGTGCTCGGCTACGACCGGTCGGAGGACGTCGCCCTCCTCCACCTCACCGCGGCGACTGGCCTGCGCACCGTGTCGATCTCCCGGGCCGGGGTCGTCGCCCATCAGCCGGTCGTCGGGGTCGGGAACGCCGGCGGCACAGGAGGTCGGCCGTTCGCCGCGGCCGGGACCGTCGTCGGTGGCGGCCGCACGATCATCGCGCAGGACGAGGGCGGCGGGACCTCGGAGCGGCTGACCGGCATGATCGAGACCACCGCCCGCATCGCGCCCGGAGACTCGGGCGGTCCGCTGGAGAACGCTGCCGGAAGCGTCGTCGGCATGGACACCGCCGGAGCGCCGAGCGGTCGCGGTCCCGGCTACGCCATCCCGATCATGCGTGCGATGGGCATCGTCGCCGCCCTCCGCGCCGGCCACGGGAGCCGGACGTCCCACATCGGCGCGTCGGCACTGCTCGGCGTGGCCGTGAGCGTCGGCGGCCCGGCGCTCGTCCTCGCGGTCGACCCCGACTCCCCCGCCGATCGGGCGGGCCTCGTGCAGGGCGACCTGATCACGTCCGTGGCAGGGCGGCGGATCGGGTCCGCCGCGTCGCTCTCCGCCATCATGCAGACGCTGCATGCCGGCAGCCGCGTCCGGGTGGGCTGGACCGACGCGTCCGGTGCGCCGCACTCCGCGCTGGTCACCATGACCACCGGCCCCACGGTCTAGGCCGGGCGCCGGCTACAACTAGCGGCGTACCGCCCGCGGGGCCACGAGGCGCGTGCCCTGCCACTCGCGCGAGGCGGAGATCGTGCTCGTGGACTGCAGCCCGGCGGTCGGGGCGGCGTCGGAGATGTCGGAGGACTCGACGTGGCCGTCGCGTCCGGGCTTCGGCGTGAGCAGCCACACGACGCCCTGGTCGGCCAGGATGCCGATGGCATCGACGAGCGCGTCCACGAGGTCGCCGTCGTCCTCGCGCCACCACAGCAGCACGACGTCGACGACGTCGTCGTAGTCCTCGTCGACCAGCGCCGAGCCGCAGACCGCGACGACGCCTGCGCGCAGGTCGCCGTCGGCGTCGTCGTCGTAGCCGATCTCCTGCACGACCTGGCCGGCTGCGATGCCGAGCTTGCTGGCCAGGCTGCGCTGGACCTCCGCGTTGTCCGCGGTCGCGGTCACGACGTCCTCCGATTCGTCTCGGACCGGTGGATCCGGCCCTGGTGCCCCGAGGGCATGGGCGTAGTCCAGCCGACCACGAGCACCTGACGCAAGCACAACGGCCCCAGCCGTGCCACGCGTCGCGGGCGCGGCCACGGGCCGACGTGGCGCTCGGGCACCGTCCGGGAGCCGATGCGGCGCGACTCGCGAGTAACCGGCAGGATGGAGCCGGTCGTCCCCGTGACCCGGGGACGCCATGTGCAGCACCCTTGCGACCCGAGGAGTTGGATCACCCCGTGGCACCAGGACGCGACCGCGAGCCGCTGCTGGCCGGCGGCCTCCCCACGCAGTACGTCGACGTCGACCCCGACGAGACCGGTGAGTGGCTCGACTCCTTCGACGCCCTCGTGGCCAACGCGGGTCCGTACCGGGCCCGCTACATCATGCTGTCGCTGCTGCGCCGCGCGGCCGAACAGAACGTGGGCGTCCCCAGCCTGCGCAGCACGGACTACATCAACACGATCCCGCCCGAGCGCGAGCCGTGGTTCCCGGGCGACGAGCACATCGAGCACCGGATCCGCGCCTACGCCCGCTGGAACGCCGCGATCATGGTGCACCGCGCCCAGCGACCGGGCGTGGGAGTCGGCGGCCACATCTCCACCTACGCCTCGACCGCGACGCTCTACGAGGTCGGCTTCAACCACTTCTTCCGCGGCAAGGACCACCCCGGCGGCGGCGACCAGGTCTACTTCCAGGGCCACGGCTCGCCGGGCATGTACGCGCGCGCCTTCCTCGAGGGCCGGCTCTCGACCGACCAGCTCGACGGCTTCCGCCAGGAGCTCTCGCACCCGGGCGGCAGCCTGTCGTCCTACCCCCACCCGCGCCTCATGCCGGACTTCTGGGAGTTCCCCACCGTCTCGATGGGACTCGGCCCGCTCAACGCCATCTACCAGGCGCGGTTCAACCGCTACCTCGCGGGACGCGGCATCAAGGACACAAGCCAGCAGCGGGTGTGGGCGTTCCTCGGCGACGGCGAGATGGATGAGGTCGACAGCCGCGGCGCGCTGCAGATCGCGGCGCAGGAGGAGCTCGACAACCTCACGTTCGTCGTCAACTGCAACCTGCAGCGCCTCGACGGCCCGGTGCGCGGCAACGGCAAGATCATCCAGGAGCTCGAGTCGTTCTTCCGCGGTGCGGGCTGGAACGTCATCAAGGTCGTCTGGGGCCGCAAGTGGGACGACCTGCTCGCGATGGACAACGACGGTGCGCTCGTCAACCTGATGAACCGCACCCCTGACGGCGACTACCAGACCTACAAGGCCGAGGACGGCGCGTTCATCCGCGAGCACTTCTTCGGCCGCGACCCGCGCACCCGCAAGATGGTCGAGAGCTGGAGCGACGACGAGATCTGGTCGCTCTCGCGAGGCGGTCACGACTACCGCAAGATGTACGCCGCCTACCGCGCGGCCACCGAGCACAAGGGCCAGCCCACGGTCATCCTCGCGAAGACCATCAAGGGCTGGACCCTCGGCAGCCACTTCGAGGGCCGCAACGCGACCCACCAGATGAAGAAGCTGACCCTCGAGGACCTCAAGGCGTTCCGCGACCGGCTGCAGATCCCGATCGCGGACGACCAGCTCGACGCCTACCTGCCGCCCTACTACCACCCGGGCATGGACCACGAGCACATCGAGTACATGCTCGAGCGCCGCAAGGCCCTCGGTGGCGGCGTACCGGAACGACGGTCGAGGTCTCGGGCGCTCGTGCAGCCGCCGGACTCCGCGTTCGACGCTGTCCGGCGCGGCTCGGGCAAGCAGCAGGTCGCGACGACGATGGCCTTCGTGCGGATGCTCAAGGACCTCATGCGCGACCCGGAGATCGGTCCGCGCATCGTGCCGATCATCCCGGACGAGGCGCGCACGTTCGGCATGGACTCGATGTTCCCGACGGCGAAGATCTACTCCCCGCACGGGCAGACCTACATGTCCGTCGATCGCGACCTCGTGCTGGCGTACAAGGAGTCGACGTCCGGCCAGATCCTGCACGAGGGCATCAACGAGGCCGGGTCGGTCGCGTCGTTCACCGCGGTGGGGTCGTCGTACGCCACGCACGGCGAGCCGATGATCCCGATCTACATCTTCTACTCCATGTTCGGGTTCCAGCGGACCGGTGACGGCTTCTGGGCCGCCATGGACCAGATGGCGCGCGGCTTCGTCCTCGGTGCCACCGCCGGACGCACGACGCTCAACGGCGAGGGGCTGCAGCACGAGGACGGCCACTCGCCCATCCTCGCGATGACCAACCCGGCCGTCGTCGCCTACGACGCGGCGTACGGCTACGAGCTCGGGCACATCGTCAAGGACGGCCTGCGCCGGATGTACGGCGAGAGCCCCGAGGACGTCTTCTACTACCTGACGATCTACAACGAGCCCTACGTCCAGCCGGCCGAGCCCGAGGGCGTCGACGTCGACGGCATCCTGCGCGGCCTGCACCTCGTGTCGGCCGCGGGCGACGGCGACGGGCCGCGCGCCCAGGTCCTCGCCTCCGGCGTCGCGGTGCCGTGGGCGCTCGAGGCTCAGCGGCTGCTCCGCGAGGACTGGGGCGTGCACGCCGACGTCTGGTCGGTCACGTCGTGGACCGAGCTGCGCCGCGACGGCCTCGCCGTCGACCGCCACAACCTGCTGCACCCGACGGACGAGCCGCGCACGGCGTACGTCACCCAGCGGCTCGCGGGCCGTCCGGGACCCGTCGTCGGCGTCTCGGACTACATGCGCGAGCTGCAGGACGTCATCCGCTCCTGGGTGCCGTCGGACTACGCCACGCTCGGCACCGACGGCTGGGGGATGTCCGACACCCGAGGCGCCCTGCGGCGCCACTTCCTCGTCGACGCCCAGAGCATCACCGTGCGCACCCTCGCCAGCCTCGCCGAGCGCGGCGAGCTCGACCGGGCGACGGTGGCCGAGGCCATCGAGCACTACCACCTCACCGACCCCACCAAGGCCGACGCCGGCAACACCGAAGGCGGCGGCTGACGCCCCACCACCCACCCACCCCGCATCGGCCACGGCCCGGTCCCACGGACCGGGCCGTGGCCGATGAAGGACGCCTTGGTTCCAGACTCCAGATGAAGGCGGAGTTTGTTGTCCTCGATGCAACCAAGGCGTCCTTCATCGCAATCAGGAAAGCTGGGCGTGCATCTCCCAGAGCAGGATCTCGGCGGGACCGGCGACTGCGGTGACTCTGCGGCCGTCGCTCACCGTGATCCTGCCGGCGTCGCCGGTGGCGAGGGCTCCTGCCGCTTCGAGGTCGACGGCTCCCTTCGCGACGAAGAGGTGGACGAAGGGGGCGTCGGGCAGCGTCACCGTCTCGCCGTCCTCGAGCCTCGCGGCGTGCAGGCCGGCGTAGGAGTTGCGGATCCGGATGGCGCGGTCGTCGGCGTGCTTGGCCATGCCAGACGCCACGGTCACCAGGCCGCCGCGCTCGAGCTCGGAGGTGATGTCGAGCTGCTCGTAGCCGGGGTCGACGCCCGGGGTGTCGGGCACGACCCACATCTGCACGAAGTGGACCGGGTCGGAGTGCTTCGGTCCGCCCGTGATGCGCCAGGAGTCGTTCCTCTCCGAGTGCAGGATCCCGGTCCCGGCCGACATCCGCTGGGCGAGGCCGGGGTGGATGACGCCGCTGTGCGCCTCGGAGTCCTGGTGCACGAGCCCGCCGTCGAGCACCCACGTGACGATCTCCATGTCGCGGTGCGGGTGCGTCTCGAACCCCGTGCCGGGCGCGACGACGTCGTCGTTCGACACGAGCAGCAGCCCGAAGCGGGTGTTGCGCGGGTCGTAGTGCTGCCCGAACGAGAAGCAGTGGGCGCTGTCGAGCCAGCCGGCGTCGGTGCGGAACCGGTCGGCGGCGCGGCGCAGGTCGACCGCCGGGGTGAGCCTGGTCTCCATGGAGCCACCATCACTAGTAGTTGACCACTCAACTTTACGTCGGGTTGTGGCATTCCGCCAACGTGGACCGCTGAGGGAACCGCGCTCCCCCTAGGCTGCCAGGCGTGACGACCCGCCAGCGAGCTGCGACCGTACGCCGCCTCGAGCGCGCGACGGGTCGGCTGGCCACGGAGACGTCCGCGCGGATGGAGTCCGAGCTCCCCTGGTACGCCGCGATGTCGGCCGAGGACCGGTCCTGGGTCAACCTCGTCGCGCAGGCAGGCATCGCCGCGTTCGTGCAGTGGTTCCGCGACCCCGAGGGCGCGCAGGCGATCACCGCCGACGTGTTCGGCACGGCACCGCGCGAGCTGGTGCGGGCGGTGTCCCTGCGGCAGACGGTCGACCTCGTGCGTACCACCATCGCCGTCGCCGAGGAGCACGTCGAGGAGCTGGCCGGCCCCGAGAACAGCGCCTGGCTGCGCGAGGGTCTGCTGCTCTACTCCCGCGAGATCGCCTTCGCCGCCGCCGAGGTCTACGCCCGCGCCGCAGAGGCGCGCGGCGCGTGGGACGCCCGGCTCGAGTCGCTCGTGCTCGACGCGCTGCTGCGCGACGACGTCGACGACGACGTCGTCTCCCGTGGAGCCGCGCTCGGTTGGGGGAACATCTCGGGAGTGTGCGTCGTCACCGGGCATGCGCCCGGCGGCGACCCCGAGACCATCGCCGAGGCGGTCAAGCGGTCGGCGCGCCACCACCGGATGGACGCGCTGACCGGCGTCCAGGCGCAGCGCCTCGTCGTCGTCCTCGGCCGGGTCACCGACCCCGAACGCGCGGCCAAGGGCATCGTCAGCCACTTCGCGCGCGGACCGGTCGTCGTGGGGTCCCTCGTGCCCAGCCTGGCCGAGGCCTCGCGCAGCTCGCGGGAGTCGCTCGCCGGCTTCCGCGCGGCGGTCGCCTGGCCGGACGCACCCCGTCCAGTGCTCGCCTCCGACCTGCTTCCCGAGCGCGCGCTCGACGGTGACGGCGAGGCCATCGGGCGCCTCGTCGACGACGTCTACCTGCGGCTCGTCGCCGAGGACGCCACACTCGTCGACACGCTGGCGGCGTACCTCGAACGCACGGGCTCGCTGGAGGGCGCCGCCCGCGAGCTGTTCGTGCACCCCAACACCGTGCGCTACCGCCTGCGCCGGGTCGCCGACGTCACCGGCCTCACTCCCACCTCCCCGCGTGACGCGTGGTCCCTCCGGCTGGCGCTGTCCCTCGGCCGGCTCGCGGACGAGGCACCCTCGTTGTAGGGGATCGTCGCCACCTCGTTGTAGGAAACCTCCAAGATTCGGAGCGCTTCGTTGGTCGGGTCGTGAGCGAGATCAGGTCAGGTCTTCGACACGCTGGACCCGTGCTCGTCGTCGTCGCGCCCGCTCAGGGCTCCCAGACCCCCGGTTTCCTCACGCCCTGGCTGGAGGTGCCCGGTTTCGAGGACCGTCTGCGCTGGCTGTCGACCGTCGCCGGGGTCGACCTCGTGGCCCACGGCACGACGAGCGACGCCGACACCATCCGCGACACCGCCGTGGCGCAGCCGCTCCTGGTGGGTGCCGGCCTGGTCTCCCTGCTGAGCCTGTTCCCGCACCCGTCCGACGCCTACTCCAAGATCGCCGCCGGCTCGGGCCACAGCGTCGGCGAGGTCACCGCCGCCGTCGGTGCCGGTGTCATCACCGCCGAGCAGGCGATGGTCTTCGTCCGCGAGCGCGGAAACGCCATGGCTGCGGCGGCGGCCGTCACCGCCACGGGCATGACCGCGGTCCTCGGCGGTGATCGCGACGAGGTGGTGGCCAAGGCCGCGACGTACGGCCTCACCCCGGCGAACGAGAACGGTGCGGGCCAGATCGTGGTGGCAGGCACCCTCGAGCAGCTCGAGGCCTTCGCGGCCGACCCGCCGGAGCGGTCGCGGCTGCGGCCGCTGCAGGTGGCCGGCGCGTTCCACACCCAGCACATGGCTCCCGCTGTCGGGATCCTCGCTCAGCACGCACGCTCGATCTACCTGCACAGCGCCCGCCTGCCCGTCATCAGCAACGCCGACGGCACTGTCCTGCACAGCGGGCGCGAGATCCTCGCGCGACTGGTCACCCAGGTCTGCTCGCCGGTCCGCTGGGACCTCTGCATGGCGACGATGGCCGACATGGGCGTCACCGCGATGCTCGAGCTCCCGCCGGCCGGAACGCTCACCGGTCTCGCCAGGCGCGCCCTGCCCGGCGTCGAGACGCTCGCCCTGAACACCCCCGCCGACCTCCCGGCCGCCTGGGACCTCATCGAGCGGCACGCCACCGAGACCGTCATGTCGCAGGCCCCGACCTGGCGGCTGCTGGTCTCGCCGGCGAAGGGCATCTTCCGGCTGTCCGTCAGCTCGATGGTGGGCGACCGCCTCGAGCCGGGAGCGCCGGTCGGCGCGGTGGTCAACCTCCGCGACGAGCAGCCGGTCCTCGCGCTGCACGGCGGCACCGTCGTCGAGTGGCTCGTGGAGGACGGCGACCCCGTCTCCCCCGGCCAACCGATCGTGCGGCTGCACCCCGAGGCGGCGTCCGCGTGAGCGCCACCCTGCACCTGCCCGCGACCCGCCCCGGCAGCCGGATCATGTCCGTCGGCACGTTCCGCCCCGCGCGCGTGGTCACCAACGACGAGCTCGCCCCCCGGATCGACTCCTCCGACGAGTGGATCCGCGAGCGCACCGGCATCATCGAGCGTCGCTTCGCGGCGCCGGACGAGTCGGTGGCCGACATGGCCCTCGCCGCCGCAGGCAAGGCCCTGGCCGGTGCGGGGGTCGCACCCGAGGCAGTCGGGATGGTGCTCCTCGCGAGCGTCACCCACCCCTACCAGACGCCGTCGGCCGCGGCCGAGGTCGCCGACCGCCTCGGCGCGACGAACGCCGGCGCCCTCGACATCGGCGCCGCGTGCGCCGGCTTCTGCTACGGCCTCGGCCTCGCGGACACGATCGTGCGCACGGGGACCTGCGAGTACGTCGTCGTCATCGGGGTCGAGAAGCTCACGGACTTCGTCTCCCTCGACGACCGCGGCGCGGCGTTCATCTTCGCCGACGGCGCGGGAGCGGTCGTCGTCGGGCCGTCGGACCACCCGGGCATCGGGCCGGTGGTGTGGGGTGCCGACGGGTCGCAGAAGGACGCGATCACGATGACCCAGTCCTGGGTCGAGTACCGCGACGAGCCGGGCGAGCACTACCCCGTCCTCACGATGCAGGGCCAGGCCGTGTTCCGCTGGGCCGTCGGCGAGATCTCGAAGGTCTGCACCGAGGCGCTGGAGGCCGCGGGCATCACCTCCGACGACCTCGTCGCCTTCGTCCCGCACCAGGCCAACATGCGGATCACCGACGCGATGGTCCGCGCGCTGAAGCTGCCGGAGCACGTCGTCGTCGCACGCGACATCGCGACCACCGGCAACACCTCGGCCGCGTCGGTGCCGCTCGCCCTCGAGGCCGTGATCCAGTCCGCGGACCTGCCGAGCGGCGGACTCGCGCTGCTCGTCGGCTTCGGCGCCGGCCTCGCCTACGCCGCGCAGGTGGTGGAACTCCCCTAGGTCCCCCGCGCCGTACCGGCTCCGGGTGCACGATCCGCACGACCCCCGTCCAGCACCGCACCAGCATCGCAAGGAGAGAACGCGTTCATGTCCAACACAGAGATCCTCGAGGGCCTCGCTGCCATCGTGAACGAGGTCGCCGGTACCCCCGTCGCCGACATCACGCCCGAGAAGGCGTTCATCGACGACCTCGACATCGATTCGCTGTCGATGGTCGAGGTCGTCATGGCGTGCGAGGACAAGTTCGGCGTCAGCATCCCCGACGGCGAGGTCAAGAACCTCAAGACCGTCGGCGACGCCGTGTCCTACATCGAGAAGGCCCAGGCCTGACGTTCGTGACGGGTGGCGCCCCCCGCGGGCGCCACCCCCACGCCCACCTCGACTCGTACAAGGAGCACCTCGCATGACCACCTCGCAGCGGCGCGTCGTCGTGACCGGACTCGGCGCCACCACGCCGGTCGGCGGAGACGTCGCCACCACGTGGGAGGGCCTCGTCTCGGGCCGGTCCGGCGTCCGTCCGCTCGAGGGCGAGCAGTACGCCGACCTCCCGGTGCGCTTCGCCGGCCAGGTCGCCGTCGAGCCGACGACGCTGCTCGAGCGGTCCGAGTCGCGGCGGCTCGACCGCTGCCAGCAGCTCGCGATCCTCGCCTCGCGCGAGGCGTGGGCCGACGCCGGCGCGCCCGAGCTCGACCCCGAGCGCCTCGGCGTCGTCGTCGCCACCGGTATCGGCGGCATCGTCTCGCTGCTCGAGCAGAACGAGGTGCTCAACACCCGCGGCTGGACGCGAGTCTCGCCGATGTCCGTGCCCATGCTCATGCCCAACGGCTCCGCCGCCTGGATCGGCCTCGACCTCGGCGCGAAGGCCGGCATCCACACGCCGGTCAGCGCCTGCGCTTCGGGCGCCGAGGCGGTCGGCGCCGCCCTCGACATGATCCGCAGCGGCCGCGCCGACGTCGTCGTCGCCGGCGGCACCGAGGCCTGCATCCACCCGATCACGATCGCGTCGTTCGCCGCGATGCGGGCACTGTCGACCCGCAACGACGAGCCCGAGCGCGCCAGCCGCCCCTACGACAAGGGCCGCGACGGCTTCGTCATGGGCGAGGGCGCCGGCTGCCTCGTCCTCGAGTCCGAGGAGCACGCCCGTGCGCGCGGTGCGCGCATCTACGCCGAGGTGGCCAGCGCCGGCGTGACGGCCGACGGCCACCACATCGCGCAGCCCGACCCCGAGGGCCGTGGTGCCACGCGCGCCATGAAGCTCGCGCTCGAGGGCGCCGACGCCACGCCCGCCGACGTCATCCACCTCAACGCCCACGCGACCTCGACCCCGCAGGGCGACGTCGCCGAAGCCGGCGCGATCCGCGCGGCGCTCGGGGGCGACGTCGACCACGTCGCGGTCAGCGGCACGAAGTCGATGACCGGCCACCTGCTCGGCGGTGCCGGCGCGGTCGAGTCGGTCGCGGCGATCCTCGCCCTCTACCACCGCGTCGCGCCCGTGACCGCGAACCTCGAGGACCTCGACGACGAGGTCGGCCTCGACGTCGTCCACGGCGAGGCGCGCAAGCTCCGCGGCGGCGACGCCGTGGTGCTCAACAACTCGTTCGGCTTCGGCGGCCACAACGTCGCCCTCGTCTTCCGGAGCGTCTGATGACCGCATCGATCACAGCCGCCGACGTCGGCCTCGAGGTCTCCGACCTCGACCCGCGCCACCCGCTCGTCCGCGTGCCCGCGTTCCTCGACGACGGGACGATGGAGCTCATCACCGAGGTTGACGACGGCGGTGTGATCGCCGCGACCGGCACGGCGCACGGCACCCCCGTCGTCGTCTTCTGCACCGACCCGACCGTGCAGGGCGGAGCGATGGGCATCGGCGGCTGCCAGGCGATCCTCGTGGCCTATCGCCGCGCGATCGCCGACGGCGTCCCGGTCGTGGGGCTCTGGCACTCGGGCGGCGCACGTCTGCGCGAAGGCGTCGAGAGCCTGCACGCCGTCGGCGAGGTGTTCGCGATCATGACCCGCGTCTCGGGTCGGATCCCGCAGATCTCCGTCGTGCTCGGACCTGCAGCCGGTGGTGCGGCATACGGCCCGGCGCTCACCGACGTCGTGGTCCTCGGCCCCGAGGGACGCATCTTCGTCACGGGTCCCGACGTCGTCCGCTCGGTCACCGGCGAGGACGTCGACATGCTGCGCCTCGGTGGTCCCGAGCCGCACGGTCGCCGCAGCGGCGTCGTCCACGTCATCTCGGCGACCGAGCGGGCCGCCCTCGACGACGGGGCCCGCCTCGCGAACCTGCTCGGCACCCACGGCACACTCGACGTCTCCGCCGTCACCGACTCGGACCTCGCCGCGCTGCTGCCCGAGAACCGCAAACGCGCCTACGACGTCCACCCGCTGATCGCCGGCATCCTCGACGAGGGCTCGGCGCTCGAGCTGCACGCGAAGTGGGCGCCCAACGTCGTCACGACCCTCGGTCGCCTCGGCGGCCGCGCCGTCGGCGTCGTCGCCAACAACCCGCTGCGCCTCGGCGGGTGCCTCGACGCGACCAGCGCCGAGAAGGCGTCCCGGTTCGTCCGCATGTGCGACGCGTTCGGGCTGCCGCTCGTCGTGGTCGTCGACGTGCCCGGCTACCTGCCCGGAGTCGGCCAGGAGTGGGACGGCGTCGTACGCCGTGGCGCGAAGCTGCTGCACGCGTTCGCCGAGGCCTCCGTGCCGCGCGTGACCGTCGTGACCCGCAAGGCCTTCGGCGGCGCGTACATCGCGATGAACTCGCGATCGCTCGGCGCGACCCGCGTGATCGCCTGGCCCGAGGCCGAGATCGCCGTCATGGGCGCCGTCGCCGCCGTGCGGATCCTGCACCGTCGCAAGCTGGCCGACGTCCCCGAGGACGCGCGCGCCGAGGTCGAGCTCGAGCTCGCCGACGAGCACTCGCGCATCGCCGGCGGCGTCGAGAAGGCCGTCACCATCGGCGTCGTCGACGAGGTGGTAGAGCCCTCGCGCACGAAGTCGGCGCTGGCCACGGCGCTCGCCGAGGCGCTCGCAGCCGACAACGACGTCCGCGGCGACCACGGGAACATCCCGCTGTAGACCACCGGTCGTGGTGGCCCCACCACGACCGGCCACGAGACCGTCGGGGGGCGCGGCGCTTCGGTGCTGGACCGCCGTGCCCCTCGACGCGGCGGGATCGCGCGCGTCGGTGAC
Organism: Candidatus Nanopelagicales bacterium; assembly: GCA_036510975.1. Taxonomy (GTDB): domain Bacteria; phylum Actinomycetota; class Actinomycetes; order S36-B12; family CAIYMF01; genus Longivirga. The sequence goes on along the minus strand of DATCCY010000037.1, from coordinate 38,638 downwards.
GCGGCACGCCGTCGCGAAGGTGCGGACACACCCGCTACAGCGTCGGCTCCGTCTCGTCGGACCGGGAGAGCCCGACCGCATGGGGGTCGGCCAAGGCGCCGGCCAGCTCCGACCTCACCTCGAGGAGGCGGCGCAGGAAGGCCCGCTCGTCGAGCCGCTTGCGACGCATCCACCCCGTCACCTCGTCGTTGCACTTGCTGGCGTTGCACGGACCGCAGGCGGGCACGACGTTGTCGAGGGTGTAGCGACCACCCCGGGAGATCGCGAGCACGCAGTCGCGCTGCAGCGGGCGGTCCGTGGCTCCGCAGTACGCGCAGCCGCCCCACGCCGCCGTCACAGCCGACCACTGCTCGACGGTGAGGTCGTGCTCGACGCGGCCCATCCGGACCTTGCGCTTGCGAGCCGCTCTCGCCCGCCGAGTCCGGGTCACCGCCATCGACCCAGCGTGCCACCGCCACGGGTGCCCCGGCCGACGACCCGCCGCCCCCCGGACGCTCGTCGACCCCCGGCCGGAAGGTGCCGGGGGTCGACGTGTCCCTCAGGGAGGAGGGGTCTTCGGGGGTGGCGCGGTCAGGACACGACCTGGTGCAACCACCGGACCGGCGTGCCTTCGCCGGCGTAGCGGAACGCCTCGAGCTCGGCGTCCCACGGGCCGCCGAGCAGGTCGGAGATCTCCTCGGAGAGGTCGGCGCCGGACAGCGTCGCTCGGGCGACGGCTCCGCGCAGCCGCTCCTCGGGCACCTGGATGTCGCCGTGGACGCCGATGACGGCGCGGTAGATCCCGAGCGACGGCGTGACCGAGTAGCGCTCGCCCTCGGTCCGCGAGGTCGCCTCCTCGGTCACCTCGAAGCGCAGCCGGCCCCAGCCGGCCAGGTTCGACACGATGCGCGATGCGGTCCCGGTCGCCCCGGTCCACGACAGCTCGGAGCGCAGCGTGCCCGGTGCGACCGGCTGCGCGGACCAGTCCAGGGTGACCGGGGTGCGCAGCACGTCGGCCAGACCCCACTCGATGTGGGAGGCCAGGGCCCGGGGGCAGGCATGCACGAAGACGACGCCCCGGGTCTGCGCCCGTGCGCCGCAGGGCGCGCCGGGCGCGCCGTGGTGATCGGCCATCTCCGGACCTCCTCCTCGAGGGACGCCTTCCCCAGCGGCCTGCGGGAGATCCGGATCAGTGGGGCAACGATAACCCCGTCCGTCCCTCCCGCACCAGACGTCCCACGCACGACACGCTGAGTGATCGATTCGTTACGGAAAGCAGCATGCTGGCCGCGAGGTTATCGATCGGAGCAACGACGCGGTCGGGGCTAAGGACCGGGGTCCCGACCGGCCGATAGACCGGCTGACCGCCCCGCGGATCGGGGGGCGCTCGGCCGGACCGGCCGGGGGGAACAGGGAGGGAGGCGCGTCGGCATGGCTGACTCCGAGATCTTCATGACGGAGATGTACGACGAGGGCGTCGTCACGGAGGTCATCCGACCGGCTGCGATCGTCCCCGAGGAGTCGGCGCGCGCCGTCCTCGTGGAGCTGGCGCTGCGCGACGTCCAGTACGGCGAACTGTGGCTGTCCGACCCGTCGCGCTGGGCGATGTACGACTCGCCGTGGAGCGCTCCCGGCCAGCCCGGGAAGGCCCAGCTCGTCGGCACGATCCAGGTGGCCTACGGCACTCCCACGCGCTACGAGATCACGATCTACCGCGCCACGATCACCCGGCGCGGGACCGAGCTCGGCTGGACGGTCACCAAGCTCTGCGACGAGGCGCTCGGCTACGGCAGTCTCGACCTCGCCACCTGCCCGCGCGCAACGCTCGCGGCACCGCCCAAGCCGTTCCACTTCTAGCGGCGCAGGTTCCGCACCCGCCGCCGGCGCGGGTCAGAACCAGCGCGTCCCGATGAACACGGCGACGACCATCGAGCCCACCAGGACCACGGTCACGCCGACGACGACCCATCGGTTGCCCACACGCGTGATCACGCGACGACCCTAGGCCACCGCCGCCGTCACGCCCTCGAGCACGCGCCGTCACGCCCTGGGGCACGCGCAGCCGGCGCTCGAGGTCCGCACGTGGCCGACTCACACCCCAGAGTCCTCCGGTTCACACCTTTCTCACAGGTTCCGGCCGCATCGTGGACACATGAGCGCGACGCTGCTGGCCGGACCCCTCCGCTCGCGCGTCGAGCCGGTGTGGGGCACGGTCGTGTCGATCGACGTACGGGACGCCGGCGCCTCGGACTCCGCCGTCGACGCCGCCTGGGCGTCGGTGCGTGCCGAGCTGCACCGCATCGATGCCGTGTTCTCGACCTTCCGAGACGACAGCGTCGTGTCCCGCCTGCGCGCCGGCGGCACGCACGTCGTGGCCGACGACGTCGCCGAGGTCATCGAGCGCTGCCTCGAGGCGCGCCGCACGACCGACGGTGCCTTCGACCCGTGGCAGGTGCAAGGCGGCTTCGACCCCAGCGGCCTGGTCAAGGGATGGGCCGCGGACCGGTGCGCCCGGATCCTGCACCAGCACGGGCTGCGCAGCTACTCCATCGACGCCGCGGGCGACCTCTCGTGCCGCGGCTCGGCCGGCCCCGGCCACCCGGGCTGGCCGATCGGCATCGCGCACCCGGACGACCCGGCCGCGGTCGTCGCGGTGGTGGAGATCGAGGACGGCGCCATTGCGACCTCCGGCACCAGCCAACGCGGCGAGCACGTGCTCGACCCCCGTACGGGGGCGCCCGCCCGCGGCGCCCGCCAGGCCACGGTCGTGGGACCCGACGGCGCCCTCGCCGACGCCTACGCCACGGCACTCATGGTGTCCGGTGCCGCCGGCGCCGCCTGGTTCACCCGACTGCCAGGATGGTCCGCGTACGTCATCGAGGGTGACACGGCCACCGCCTGGGGACCCGCGTTCGACGACACTGCAAGGGGACAGGAGTCATGACCATGACACGCACCGAGGACACCGACCTGCCGCAGAGCTACCTGCGCGCGGCGGACGGGGTTCCGCCCGTCCGCGTGCTCGTGGTGGACGACGAGCCCGACCTCGCCGACCTCGTGTCGACCGCGCTGCGGTTCGACGGCTGCCGTACCGCCACCGCCGGCGACGCCGACGAGGCGGTCCGGGTCGCTCGCGACCTGCGCCCCGACATCGCCGTGCTGGACATGATGCTCCCGGGCGACGACGGCGTGAAGCTGCTCGCCCGGCTGCGGGCCGAGCACCCCGATCTCCCGGCGGTGTTCCTCACCGCGCGCGGCGACACCCGCGACCGCATCGCCGGCCTGCGCGCCGGGGCCGACGACTACATCGCCAAGCCCTTCAGCCTCGAGGAGCTGCTCGCTCGGCTGCAGGCGGTGCTGCGCCGAACCGGGCGGCTCGACGAGCAGGGTGCTGTCCTGCGCGTCGCCGACCTCACCCTCGACGAGCTCACCCGCGAGGTGCACCGCGGCGGCGAGCTCATCGATCTCACGCCGACCGAGTTCGACCTGCTGCGCTTCCTCATGCAGAACGCGCGGACGGTGGTGAGCAAGGCGCAGATCCTCGACCGCGTCTGGCACTACGACTTCGCCGGTCGCAGCAACATCGTCGAGCAGTACGTCGGCTACCTGCGGCGCAAGGTCGACGCCGACAACGAGCCGCTGATCCACACCGTGCGCGGCGTGGGCTACGTGCTGCGCGCCCCTCGGGCCGGGGACACGGGTGCCTGAGCGTTCGACCTCCCGATGGGCCGCGATGCCGTTGCGTCGCAGGCTCGTCCTCGGCCTGCTGTCCGTCATGGCGGTCACCCTCGTCGTCGTGGCCGCAGCGACGTTCTTCTCGCTGCGCGCGTGGACGACGGAGAGCATCGACTCCTCGCTGATGCAGTCGAAGTCGCACATCTACGCCGACACCAACGACCGCGGCGCGGTCAGCGAGGCCGTCCAGGCCTGGACCTCGGCCGGCTCGACCGTCTACCTCGTCACGGCCACCTCGGCCGCCCCCCTCGCACTCAACATCCCCGGGGCACCTGACCCCGCACAGGTGTCCGCCGCTGACGCCGCCGCGCTGCGCAGCGTCCCGACGGGGTCGGCAGCGGCACCCGTCTCGATCACCTTGGAGTCGCACGGCAAGAGCCGCGCCGTCGCGGTCGAGGTGCGCACCCCGACGCAGTCCGGCGCACTGGTCGCCGTCACACCGCTGTCGAAGGCGGACGCGATCGCGACCCGCCTCCTCATCGTGGAGGTCGTGGCCATCACGATCGCGCTCGTGCTCGCCGGCATCATCGCGACGCTGTTCGTACGCCGGTCGATGCGCCCGCTCAGCGAGGTCGCCGAGACCGCGAGCGAGGTCGCGCGGCTCCCGCTCGAGCACGGAGACGTCGACATCCCCGCGCGGGTCAGCAGCCCCGTCGCCACCACCGAGGTCGGCCAGGTCGGCCTCGCGGTCAACGCGATGCTCGACCACGTCGAGAGCTCGTTGAAGACCCGTGCCGACACCGAGGAGCGCCTGCGCCGCTTCGTCTCCGACGCCGGTCACGAGCTGCGCACTCCGCTGGCCGCCGTGCGCGGCTACGCCGAGCTCATGCGCCGCGGCGCCGCCAACGACCCCGAGCAGTCGCGGCACGCGGCGGAGCGCATCGAGGCGGCCGGCAGCCGCATGGGCCTGCTCGTCGAGGACCTGCTCCTGCTCGCCTCGCTCGACGAGGAGCGACCCCTCGCCCACGAGGTCGTCGACCTGCACCGTCTCGTCGACGAGGCCGTCGCCGAGGCCGCCACCGCGGGCCAGGACCACGAGTGGTCGGTCGAGGGCACGACCGGGCGGGTCGCCGTCATCGGCGATGCCACCCGGCTGCACCAGGCCATCGCGAACCTGCTCGCCAACGCTCGCGCCCACACCCCCACCGGCACGTCGGTCACGACGACGATCTCCGCGGACGCCACCCACGGCTACGTCGAGGTCCGTGACGACGGCCCCGGGTTCCCCGCCGACCTGCTCCCCCGCGTCACCGAGCGGTTCGCGCGCGGCGACGCGAGCCGCTCGCGCGCCACCGGCGGCAGCGGCCTCGGCCTGTCGATCGTCAAGGCGGTCGTCGAGGCGCACGGGGGCACGGTCGAGGTCGGCAACGTCCCCGACGGCCGCGGCGCTCTCGTGCGGATCGCCCTGCCGATCGCGCCCGCCCCGACCGCAGGTTCCGTGCTCGGCGTGGGCACGACCGCCTCTCCCGTGAGCGCAGCTCCGGTGGCCGGCGCCCCGCCCGTGTCCGCGCAGTCCGAGCCCGTCGCAGTGGACCGCAGCGACCCGGTCGACGACGCCGTTCCCTCGCCGACCGTCGGCTGAGCGCCTGCTCCTCCCGTGCGCCCGGTCCGTCTCGCATCGCGGACCCGGGCGTGACCCCGCACTGCGCCTTCCGTAGGCTCGTCCCGTGCTCCTCGTCGTGACCAGTCCCAGCGCGCCCGTCCGTGGCGCCCTGGGCTGGTGTCGCTGTCCCGGCTGAGGCCGGTCCCCACGGGACCCGGCGCCCTGACGTCCGTCGATCCCGAGCCGAGAGAGCCATGACTTCCTTGCCCGTCCTCCCCGTCCTCCCTGCCGGTCACGTCCTGGCGCACCCCGGTGCCCTGGTCCGCAGCCTCGCCGTACGCCGTGACCTCTGGGCGCCGCACGTGCGCTTCGACCCGTCCGGGCCCTACGTCACGACAGTCTGGGCCGACGACCGCCACGAGGCGGTGATCGCCACCTGGCTGCCGGGTCAGGCGAGCCCGGTGCACACCCACCTCGCGCGAGCCGGCGCTCTGCTCGTGCTGCAGGGCGAGCTCGAGGAGACCACCTGGGTGACCGCGACCGACGGCGCCGAGCCGGGGCGCAGGCACGCCGTACGCCGCCGCCTCGGTGGCGACGTCGTGCGGTCCTACGGCGCCGTCCACGTCCACGGCCTGCGCAACCCCGGCGCCGACCCGGCGGTGGCGCTGCACGTGCTCGCACGAGGCTGACCCCGGACGGACGTCGGACCCGCACGGCAGGATGGGTCCACGGCGTCCGCTCGGGTCGGCGCCCAGACGACAGGACCTCGCGATGAGCTGGACCGCCCCCGAGATCGACCGCGCCGACTCCCCTCGCCTCGGCGACGAGCGCAGCGCCCTGCAGGGCTGGCTCGACTTCCACCGCGAGACGCTGCTCCTCAAGTGCGCCGGACTCACCCACGAGCAGCTCTCCCGTCGCAGCGCACCGCCGTCCGAGCTGTCGCTGCTCGGCCTGGTCCGGCACATGGCCGACGTCGAGCGATGGTGGTTCCGGATGAACCTGCGCGGCGAGGACATCGACGGCTTCTTCGGCCCGGCCGACAACGTCACCGGTGACTTCGACGACCTCGACTCGATGCCGGCCGACGAGGTGTGGGAGGTCTTCGCCCGCGAGTGCGCCGACGCCGACGCCGCGGCCGCCGGGGTCCCCCTCGAGCAGACCTTCCGCAGCCGCAGCCGCGGCACCGAACTCGACCTGCGGTGGATCTACCTCCACATGATCGAGGAGTACGCCCGGCACAATGGACACGCCGACATCCTGCGCGAGCGCATCGACGGCGTCGTCGGCGACTGACGACAGGTGGCCGGTCGCGCGGCAGGATGGCCCGCATGACCACGGACCTCGACGGCGACCTGCTCTGGCCCGACCTCGCGACGCTCTCCTGCGCGCTGCACCCCGACGTCGTGGCGAGGGACGACGGCAGATCGACGCGGCTGCTCGTCGTGCGCCTGACGAATCCTGCGGGCGACCTCCTCGACACCGCGGTGTTCGGCGACATCGACGCCCTCGGGCGCCGGTTGGCGGTGGAGCCCACGATCGGTGGCGTCGTCGTCGCCGGTCCACGCCCGGGCGTCTTCGCGCCGCACTTCCGGCTCGGCGAGATCGCCGACGGCGCCGAGGCCCTGGGCCGCCCCGTCCCCTACGCACTGGCCCGGATCGCCTACGTCGGGGTCGCCGGGCTCTCGCGCGTCGACGCTCTGCGCGCCCGGGTGCTCGCCTCCCCCGCCGCCGGGATCGCTGAGCTCGTGCGCACGCACCAGGCCCTCACCCGTCTCGGCGCCCTGCCCCAGGTGGTCGTCGCGGCGATCGACGGCGATGCCCTCGCCGGTGGGTGCGAGCTGGCGCTCGCCTGCGACCTGCGGGTGATGGCCCGCGGCGACGGTCGGATCGGCCTCGTCGAGCTCAGCGCCGCCATCCCCCCGGGCGCGGGCGGCACGCAGCGTCTCGTGCGCGCGGTCGGGGCCGCGCGGGCGCGCTCGATGGCGTTGCGGGCGACGACGCTGGACGCTCAGGCGGCCCACGACGTCGGCCTCGTCGACGAGGTGTGCGATCCGGCCGACGTGCTAGCCACGGCGCTGCGCGTCGCGGGCGAGGTCGCGCGCCGCGACCCTGCAGCGATCGGCGCGGTGAAGCGCGCGATGCAGGGCGGTCGCGCCTTCCGGGAGGGACTCGCGACCGAGGGAGCGGGATTCGTGAGCACGGCGTCCGCACCCGCCGCGATCGCACGGCTGCGCGCGTTCGCCGCAGCCAGCGACGACCGTGGCCTGCGCACCCCGTGGCGTGACCGCAGCTGGCTGCGCTGACGCCCGCGCCGGGTCAGCGCAGTGACATCGCACGCTCGGCGAGCGCCGTGATCGTGAGCGAGGGGTTCACCCCCACGTTGGCCGGCACCACCGAGCCGTCGAGCACGCGCAGGTCCTCGTGCACGTCGCCGTCGGCGCTCGCGTACACGCGATGGTCGGTGTCGACGACGCCGTGCTCCGGCGTCGTCGCGATCACGGCGCCGCCGAGGATGTGCGCCGTGGCGCCGACTCCGAGCACCGGGTCGAGCAGCGTTCCGTACGGCGTCCCGCCGCTGGCCTCGGCGACGGCGCGCGCGGCGGCCGACGCCTGGGGCAGGTAGGTCGGGATCGGCGCCGCCCCGGGGGCGAGACGCGACCGCAGGCCCCACCCGAGGGCACCCCGCCGCAGCTCGAGGGCGATCTCGTTGTCGTCGTGCTGCATGACGGTGAGCACGGTGACCCGGGTGTGCCAGTCCGACGCGCGCGCGTTCGCCGTCGCCGCGCGCGGGTCGCGCAGCATCGCCGCCACGGTCCCACGCAGCCGCGCCCCGCGCGTGTCGGCGTCGACGAGCGGTGCGAGGTACCAGCGCATGAAGCCGTAGGACGCCGGGAACCTGTTGTTCGTCACGTGGGTCGAGGAGTCGGGGTGGAAGTCGCTGCTGATGGTGGCGCCGTCGGTGACGTCGACCGAGGAGTCCGGCTGCAGGATCGCGGCGAACGCCTCGGAGTTCGTCCGCACGTGGCGACCGAGGGTGGGCGAGAGCCACGGCACCGTGTGCCAGCGGTCCCTGGAGGCGAGCAGGAGCTCCGTCGTCCCGAGCACACCCGCCGAGAGCACGACCTCGCGAGCGGTGAGCGAGTCACCACTGCCCTTGCGGCGCAAGGGATCCACGGTGTCGAGTCGCCATCCGCCACCGGGAATCCGTGCGATCCGGGTGACTCTGGTGCGGGGCACCACGCGCGCACCGAGCGCTTCGGCCTGGGCGAGGTAGGTGCGGTCGATGCTGTTCTTCGCCCCGTGCGAGCACCCGGTGAGGCACGAGCCGCACCGCACGCAGTCGGCGAAGCGGATCCCCTGCGGGGTGGGCGCGTACGTCGCACCCGCGCCCAGCGACGCCGCCGCCGATGCGAGCCACCTGTCCTGCTCCGAGGAGTAGGGGTTCGTCTCGATCCCGAGCTGCTCGCCGGCCGTCGTGAAGTGGCGGTCGAGCTCCACGCGCCAGTCGAGCCCCGTCGCGCTCCAGCCCGCGGCCTGCCACGCCTCATCGGTCGGACGCAGCAGGACGGCGGCGTAGACGATCGACCCGCCGCCCACACCCACCCCGTGCACGACGACGACGTGACGCAGGGCGGTCTGCCGGAAGTACCCGGACAGCCCCACCTCGGGAGCCCACAGCAGCCTGCGGGTGCTGCGCCCGCCCGCCTCGAGGTCGGCACGCGACAGCCGCCTGCCCTGCTCGAGGACGACGACGTCGCGTCCCGCCTGGGCGTGGCGCAGTGCTGCGACGCCGCCCCCGAACCCGGAGCCGACGACCGCGACGTCGACGTCGTGAGGAGCCACGGCAGCAGTCTGGCCTAGTGCGGCACGGGAGGCGGGACGGGCGGCAGCACGACGTCCGGTGTCAGCGTGACGAGCACCCACACGCGCTTCTTGCCGAGCACCCGCAACGGCCAGCGGGCCGGCCACATCAGCGCGAAGTGCCGCCCGTACTTCGCCCGGTGCGCGCGGACGCCCACCCGGAACTCGCTGCGGTCGAGCACCTCGGCGCGACCGGCGACGTAGCTCTCCCCCGGCAGGAGCGCACCGGGGCCGTCGCACGCGGCGACCGCCACGAGCGGGTTGGCTCGGATCCGGCGCACCTTCCACGAGTCGCCGAACGTGGAGACGAAGAGTCGCTCGGCGTCGCCGCTGACCCAGACCGGCGTGTGCGCGGGTGAGCCGTCGGCGCGGAAGGACACGAGGTCGACGAAGGGCTCGGCTCCGAGCCGACGGGTCTCCTCGCGCGCATCCACGCACCGACTCTCGCACGAGCGCACAAGCACGGGCGGTGACCACGCCCTAGGGTGTCCGTCATGAGCGACGCGACGCCGACTCCCGGCCCCGTCGAGGCGGCAGGGCCGCAGCCCGCCCTGGACAAGAAGAAGACCGCCATCATGGCGGCGATCGGGCTGCTCGCCCTGGTCCTCATCTTCGTCAAGGTGATCCCGCAGATCGGCTCCTACGAGGAGGCCTTCACGGCGATCAAGGCGATGAACGCCTTCGACATCGCCGTCATCGTGATCGCCGTCCTGGTCTACAACACCGTCTACGGCTTCCCCTTCATGGCGGCCGTGCCCGGGCTCCCCTACCCGCGGTCCTTCCAGCTCAACCAGGGTGCCTTCGCGATCAGCAACGGCGTGCCCGCGGGCGGTGCCTTCGGCCTCGGCGTGCAGTACGCGATGCTCGCGTCCTACGAGGTGGAGCCGACCGTCGCGACGGCCGCCATCGGCGCCACGGGCGTCTGGAGCATCTTCGTCACCCTCGCCCTGCCCGTGTTCGGCCTCATGGCCATCGCCGCCTCCGGAACGATCGACGCGAGCCAGTACATCTACATCGGCGCCATCGGACTCGGCGTGCTCGTCACGATGATCGTGGTGTTCGCGCTCATCATGCGCAGCGAGGCCCTGGCGGTCCGCATCGGTGGCTGGGCCAACGCCGTCGCACGCCCGCTCTACCGGATGATCAAGAAGGACGCCCCCGACCTCGTGCCGGAGATCGTCAAGTTTCGCACCGACACGGTCGCCCTGGTGACCCGTCGCTGGCACGTCATCACGGTGTCGCAGGTGGCGGTGTCCCTCTGCCAGTTCGCGATCTTCTACGCCGCCCTGCGCGGGGTCGAGGGCACCGGCACCCCCACGCCGTTCCTCGTCGCCTTCGGCGCCTGGGCGGTCGCGCAGATCGGCATCATGATCCCGATCACCCCGGGCGGGCTGGGGACGGTCGACGCCTTCATGATCTCGCTGCTCACCGCCATGGGCGTGAGCGGCGGCGATGCGACCGCCGCCGACCTCGTGTGGCGTGCGGCGTCCTTCGTCCCGCAGATCATCATCGGCGTGCTGGCCCTCGTGACCTGGAGCCGTACCGCCGCGCGCAAGTTCGCCGTCGTCAGGCCCGCCGAGGGAAGCGCGACCGCCTGACGCCGACGAGTCGCGGAGGCGTCACGCCGAGACGGTGTTGCGGCACCGGCTCAGGACCACTCGGAACGCGCTGAGGTCGAACGGCTTGCGCAGCGAGCCGACGACGCGCAGGCCGTAGGACGCTGCGCGCCGGTGCGCGTCGGACACGACCTCGGCCGAGGCCCCGCTCACCAGCACGATGCGCGACCCGGGGGCGCGCACCGCGAGCAGCCGCAGCACGTCGCCGTCGCGCGGACCGAGGTCGAGGTCGAGCACGGTGATGTCCTGTCCGCCGCCGACGAGCCGGTCGATGTCCCGGCAGTCGCTCGCGGTCTGGGTCCGGAACCCCGCGCCGTCGGCCACGGCCGCGATGAGCTCGCAGATCGCGGGTTCGTCGTCCACGACGAGCATCGTCTGCACCACGTCGAGCGGGTCGGTGGTCATCGCGCACCTCCGTCGTCGAGCACGGCCGCGGCGTCGACCGGGAACAGGACCCGGCCGAGCGCCTCCTTCGTGAAGGGCTTGGCGAGCGTGTGCTCGCCCTGGGCGAGCAGGTCGTGCATCCGGTCGCTGAACCCCGTCATGAACACCACGGTGACGTCGGGCACGACCTGCTCGACCTGGCGTGCGAGGTCCGGGCCCTCGATGCCGTCCGGGTCCCCGAGGCGCACGTCGGTGAGGAGCACGTCCGGACGGAACTCCTCGGCGATGCGCAGCGCCTGGACCGGCGTGCTCGCGATCCTCACGGAGGACATCGGGTGGACCGTCAGACTGTGACGCAGCCCTTGAGCTGCACGATGGAGGAGTTCTGCGAGACCGTGCCGGCGGCCGTGCCGTTGGTCATGGTCGCCTTGGTGTAGTAGCCGTAGGTCACGGTCGCGACCGTCAGGCACTTCTGCGTGGCCGTCAGGACCTTGGATGCGCTCGTCCCCTTGACGGTGGCGTACGTGGCGCTCGCGGTCTTCACGACGTAGTCACTGCTCGAGGCAGCTGTGGCACCCGCCTTCGCCGTGCGGTACAGCGTGATCGAGACCGTGATGTTGGTCGACACCGTGCCGTTGCTCGCGAACGTGGCCGCCGTCGTCATGCAGGTGCCGCCGGTGCAGGCGGCCACCGTCGGGTTGCTGGGGGTCAGGGTCCCGTACGACGCGCTGACCGCAGCCATCGCGGGCGACGCCACGACGACGGTCGCGACGAGCGCGACCAGCGTTGCGAGAAGGCGACGACACCGGGTGGAGACCATGAACTGAGGTTAGGAGCGTCCGCGGAGAGCAACCAACAGAAGAGGCCGTTCGGGGCCGAATCTTGAGCGAACGCAGAGGCTCGCGGCCCCGTACCACCTACGCTGGTCGACGCAGGGGTCCGATCAGGCCGCGGCGACGTCGGAAAGGTCGAGGGTCTCGGCCACGAGGTCGAAGACGCGCTCCCGCTCGACGAGGAAGCCGTCGTGCCCGAACAGGGACGGCACCACCCGCAGCCCGTCGACGCAGCCGGGCGCGAGGGCCGCGATGCGCTGCTGCTGGTGCAGGGGGTAGAGCCGGTCGGTGTCGATGCCACCGACCACCAGCGGCACCCGGATGGAGCGCAGCGCGGCGTCGACACCGCCGCGACCGCGACCGAGGTCCCAGGTCGACATCGCGTCCGTCAGTGCGACGTAGGACCCGGCGTCGAACCGGTGGGCGAGCTTGTCGGCCTGGTGGTCGAGGTAGGACTGCACCGCGAACCGACCGTCGGACCTGGGGTCCTCACCCTCCTGCGGGTGGTTGCCGAAGCGCTCATCGAGCTCGAGGTCGCTGCGGTAGGTGAGGTGGGCGATGCGACGCGCGACGCCGAGGCCGCGCCACGGACCGCCGCCCGGGTCGGCGTCGTGGTAGTCGCCGTCGCGCCAGGCGGGGTCGCCGGTGATGGCGAGGTTCTGCGTGGTCTGGGTCCCGATCTGGTCGCCGGACGCGACCGCACCGACCGCGAGGACCAGGCCGCTCGCGACCCGGTCCGGCGACCCCGTCACCCACTCCAGCGCACGCATGCCGCCCATCGAGCCGCCGACCACCGACGCCCAACGACGGACTCCGAGCGCGTCGGTGAGACGGCGCTCGACCGCCACCTGGTCGGCCACCGTGATCCGCGGGAACCGAGATCCGAACGGGCGCCCGTCGGGAGCGGGCGACGCCGGTCCCGTGGTGCCCTGGCACCCGCCGAGGATGTTGGGCGCGACGACGAACCAGCGCCTGGTGTCGATAGCCGCGCCAGGACCGATGAGCCCGTCCCACCAGCCCGGGGTGGGGTGGCCCGGGCCGGCCTCCCCCACGACGTGCGAGTCACCCGTGAGCGCGTGCAGCACGAGCACCGCGTTGGATGCCGCACGGTCCAGCACGCCCCAGGTCTCGAACGCCACCGAGACCCGGTCGAGGCGCCCACCGAGCTCCAGGTCGACGCCGCCGACCTCGACGAAACGCCTGTCGCCCACGGGATCTCCCTCCCGCCAGGCACCGCTGGCGGGAGGGGGTCCGAGGCGTGTCGGCACGGTTCTCAGGCGTCCTTGGCCGCGCGGAAGCCGGCGTCGAGGTCGGCGAGGATGTCCTCGATCCCCTCGATCCCGACGGCGAGCCGCACCAGGCCGGGCGTCACACCGGCCGAGGCCTGCTCCTCCGGCGTGAGCTGCGAGTGCGTGGTCGAGGCGGGGTGGATGACGAGGGAGCGCACGTCGCCGATGTTGGCCACGTGGCTGTGCAGCTCGAGGGCCTCGACGAACTTCTTGCCGGCCTCCACGCCGCCCTTGATCTCGAAGGCGAGGACCGCCCCGGTGCCGAGAGGTGCGTACTTCTTGCCCCGCTCGAACCACGGCGAGGTCGGGAGCCCGGCGTAGTTCACCGACTCCACCTCGTCGCGCGCGGAGAGCCACTCGGCGACCTTCTGCGCATTCTCGACGTGGCGCTCGATGCGCAGCGACAGCGTCTCGAGGCCCTGCGCGATGAGGAAGGCGTTGAACGGTGCAGCTGCCGATCCCAGGTCGCGCAGGAGCTGCACCCGGGCCTTGAGGATGAACGCGAGGTTGGCGCCGAGCGGGGAGCCCACGCCGAGGTCGCGCGCGTAGACCAGACCGTGGTAGCTGGGGTCGGGCTGGTTGTAGTTCGGGAACTTCTCCGGGTCCTGCGCGAAGTCGAAGTTGCCGCCGTCGACGATCACGCCGGCGATCGCGGTGCCGTGACCACCGAGGTACTTCGTGGCCGAGTGCACGACGATGTCGGCGCCCCACTCGATCGGACGGATCAGGTACGGCGTCGCCACGGTGTTGTCGACGACGAGCGGGACTCCCGCCTCGTGCGCGACCTTCGCGATGCCCTCAATGTCGAGGATGTCGTTCTTCGGGTTCGAGATCGTCTCCCCGAAGAACGCCTTGGTGTTGGGGCGCACCGCGGCACGCCACTGCTCGAGGTCGTCCGGGTCGTCGACGAAGGACACCTCGACGCCCAGCTTGGGGAACGTGTAGTGGAACAGGTTGTAGGTGCCGCCGTAGAGCGACGGGCTCGACACGATGTGGTCGCCGGCCTCGGCGAGGTTGAGCAGCGCGATCGTCTCGGCGGCCTGACCGCTCGCGACGAGCAGCGCAGCGACACCGCCCTCGAGGGCCGCGACGCGCTCCTCGACGACCGCCTGGGTCGGGTTCATGATCCGGGTGTAGATGTTGCCGAACTCCTTGAGCCCGAACAGGTTCGCGGCGTGCTCGGTGGAGTCGAAGGTGTACGACGTGGTCTGGTAGATCGGCAGTGCGCGGGCGTTGGTCTGACTGTCGGGCGTCTGGCCCGCGTGGATCTGCTTGGTCTCGAAGCTCCAGTTGGCGCTCATGGCGTGTGTCTCCGGTTCGTGGGCCCGCCTCGGCGGGTGGTGCGGCAGGGGTGAGGTCGTGCGTGGCTCGGTCGTCGACCGACGGAACGGGTCTCGGCGTGCTCGAGGTGAGGCGCGCGGTCGGTGCGATGTCCCCGACCCGGGAACCACGAAGGCCGGAGGGGATCCTCCGGCCTTCGTGCGCTTCTACGGGGCTGCGGTCAGGGACAGCCGGGCATTCGCACGAGGACGTCGCGCGGCATACACATCTGGCTCGCCACCCGTCGCAGGTCGACGAAGCGGCGGGAGACGAGGTTCACCCGCTGACGCATGCGGGGACCGTAGCAACCCGGCCCGGGATCGCGCGAGCGTGTTCACCAGGCGGACGGCTGTGCCCCCGTCCCGGTTGTTGCCAATGATTCGCGGGAGCGGAGACTAGATCGGGAGACGCCGGAACACCGATCTCGGCAGGTGCCGAAGCCCGGACATAACCACTCGCATCGCGGCCGGGACGTAGACGACGGTCGACCCGCGACGCAAGCCGGAGACCACCGCATCGGCCACCTGGTCCGCCGTGACCGACAGCGGTGCAGGCTCGAGGTGCGAGGTCATCCCCGTGCGGACGAATCCCGGGCGGACGACCAGCACGTGGGCTCCGGTGCCGTGGAGCGCATCGGCCAGGCCGCTGGCCAGCGAGTCCAGACCTGCCTTGGTGGAGCCGTAGACGAAGTTGCTGCGCCGCGCCCGCTCGCCTGCGACGCTCGACAGGACGACGAGCGTGCCGTGTCCCTGGTCCCTCAGGTGGCGCGCTGCGCGCAGGCAGACCGACAGGGCGCCGACGTAGTTCACCTGGGCGGCCGCCACCGCCAGGTCCGGGTCGTCCTCGAAGTCCTGCTGGTCGCCGAGCACGCCGAAGGCCACGAGGACCACGTCGAGGTCGCCCTCGGCGAACGCCGTAGCGAGCAGGCCCTCGTGCGAGGCGGTCGCGGCGGCGTCGAAGTCGACGGCGACCACTCCCGGGAAGCCGTCGCGGCCCAGCGACTCGACGGCCTCGTCGCGACCCGGCGAGGGACGCGCCGCGAGCACCACGCGTCGCAACGCCGGGGAGCCCAGGGCGCGCACCGTGGCGAGCGCGATGTCGCTCGTCCCGCCGAGCACGAGGATCGAGGTCGGACGGTCGAGGGCGTCGGTCACAGCTGCAGTCTCCTGGACAGGTCGGAGACGAAGACCCCGGACGGGTCGACGTCGGAGCGGATCGCGCGGAACGCCGAGAGGCCCGGATAGCCGGCCGCGATCGTGGCCGGGACGGCGCGGGAGTCCTTCGCGAGGTAGAGGCGGCCGCCAGCGGCGATCACCTGCTCGTCGAGGTCGTCGAGAACGGTCGCGAGTCCCGGCGTACGGGCGGGGACGTCGATGGCCAGGGTCCAGCCCGCGATCGGGAACGACAGCGGCGACTCGGGACGCCCGGGGCCGAAGCGCTTGAGCACCGACAGGAACGACGGCGCTCCCATGCCCGCGAGCCTCTCGAGGCTCGTGCGCACGACCTCGCCGCCCGAGTCCGGCACCGCGAACTGGTACTGGAGGAACCCGTGCCGGCCGTAGAGCCGGTTCCACCCTCCGACCGCGTCGAGCGGGTAGAAGAACGGTGCCAGTCCGACGAGCTCGTCGTCGCGAGACCTCGGCGCCTTGCGGAACCACATCTCGTTGAAGGCTGCCAGCGACAGCCGGTTGAGGGGGCTGAACGGGATCCTCGGGACCTCGAAGGTCGGCGCCCCAGGTGTCATCGTCGCCGCACCGAGACGGCGTTCCGGTACGTCGTGCGGCTGCGCATGGTCGCCGCGCGTGAGCACCCCGCGCCCGAGCCGGGCGCCGCGCGCCATGCCGTCGACCCAGGCGACCGAGTAGCGGAAGGCGTCGTCGTCGACCATCAGCGACATGAGCGAGTCGAGGTCGGGCGCCCGACGCGTCTGCACCCGCACGAAGGCGGTCGGCGACGCGATGGTCGCGAACCGTACGGCGGTGAGCACACCGGTGAGACCCATGCCGCCGATCGTGGCGTCGAGCAGCGCGACGTCCTCGGGGGGACCCGAGCGGTCGAGCCTGCGCACCGTGCCGTCCGCGGTCACCAGGTCGACCCAGCGCACGTGCGCGCCGAACGAGCCGTCGACGTGATGGTTCTTGCCGTGCACATCCGCGGCGACCGCGCCCGCGACGGTGATGAACCGCGTTCCCGGAGTCACGGGGAGGAAGCGCCCCCGTCCGAGCAGGAGCGCGACGACGTCGCTCAGCATCGCGCCGGCCCCCGCGACCACGTCGCCGTCGTCGAGCAGCTCCACCCCGCTCAGGGCGGAGAGGTCGAGGACGACTCCTCCGCCGTTCTGCGCGGCGTCGCCGTAGGACCTGCCCGCGCCGCGCGCCAGCACGCCACGCGGCCCCGCGCTCGTCACCGCGGTGACGACGTCGTCGACCGAGGCCGCATCGACCAGCTGGGCACGGCTCGGCATCGTGAGGCCCCAGCCGGTGAGCAGGGTGGGCGGTGTCGTGGCCACCACGCCTCAGGCCCCCTCGACCACGACGAAGTCCTTCTTGAAACGCGCGAGGTAGGTCGCGGGCGACCGCGTCGCCCAGTGGTTGATCTTCGACCCCACGACCTGACCGTTCGTGTGGGCGTAGAGGAATCCGGTGGGCCAGGACAGGTTCATGTCGAGGACGATCGCCATCTGGGCCCCCGCCTTCACGAGGACGGAGGCGAGCGTGGAGGCCGTCACGTCGTGAGCGTAGACGAACACGAGCGAGCCATCGGCGCGACGCCCGAGCCCGGAACGGTTCTGCTGCGGCTGTTGGTGCGTCGGCAGGCCCCACGTGCGCAGGCGGTCGCTGGGCGAGGTCTGCCCGACTCCGTCGAGCACGATCGGCGGGAGGTTCTGGCGCACGACGAGCGTGTCGGGCGTCATGTGCAGGTCCCGGCCCCACACGCCGATCGAGAGACTCCCGTCCTGGTGCACCACCATCGACGCGAGGCCGTCGCGCAGGGGTGACACCGTGCGGCCGAGGTAGTAGTAGCCACCGACGTGGTCGCTCAGCTTGAAGCCGCTGTCGAAGGCCGCCAGCATCAGAGGCACCCAGCTGCGCGGGTTCGAGTCGGCCGGCGTGGCGGGGCTCCCCTCCGGGACCTGCGTGCCGGGGACGTAGCGGAACCGCAGCCGCGTCGGGTCCATCCACATGAGCGACACCGCGCCGCCGTCCGTGGTCGCGACCTGGATCGCGGCGGACCCGGGGCTCGAACGCCACGAGTAGCCCTGCGGAGGTCCCGACCCTGCGACCGGCGTCGGGCCTCCCGACCCGGTCGAGGACGACGAGTCCGAGGAGGTCGGCGACGACGCGGCAGGCGATGCCGCCAGGGTCGACGACGCGGACCGGGAGCCGGACGGGGCTGCCGTGCCCAACCCCGAGGACGGCGACGAGGTGGACACGGCGGCCGCCGCGCACCCGCTCAGGGCGAGCGTGCAGGTGACGGTGAGGGAGGCGACCACAGCCCGGCCGGTGCGCAGTCGTGGGAAGGGTCGTGACACCTCCCCATCCTGGCGTGGCGGCGTGTGAGCACGCTGTGAGCACGCGGTGAAACCGACACGCACAGGCGGGTGAACGAGGCGCCGCGCGGCGGCCCGCGCGGTTACGGTGACCGCATGGCAGGCAGCGGACCGCGTGCTCGGCGGGCGGGGGTCGTCGCGTGCGTGCTCGCGTCGCTGACGCTCGCGCTCGCCGCGCCCACCGCCGGCGCCCAGCAACCACCGCTGGGTGCCGGCGTCGACGGTAGCGACGCGGGAGCGTCGCCGGCGCTCGCGCGCGGACCGATCTCCGGACTGTCGTCGACCTGGTCCGCTCGGAGATGGACGGCCGACGGCGTACGTCAGTGGATCGCGTGCGCCGGTCACGGACCGGTCACCATCGTCGTCATCGCGGGGCTCCACGCGGACCACACCATGTGGTCGTTGGTGCTGGACCAGTTCGCGCGCACGACGCGTACCTGCATCTACGACCGCCCTGGCCTCGGCAGCAGCCCGCCGCGCTCACCCCACGCCACCGTCGACGCGGCGACTCACGCGGACGAGCTCGAGTCGTTGCTCGGCGCCGCCCACGTGACCGGTCCGCTCATCGTGATGGGGCACTCCTACGGCGGGCTGGTCGCACGATCGTTCGTGGCTCGGTACCGCACACGCGTCGCCGGACTCATGCTGATCGAAGGCGTTGCACCGCACGACAACACGTCGCGCTACTGGGGCGAGGGCGGTGACCGCGTGGACATCTGGCGCTCGTCGACGACGGCCGCACGGATGCGCCTGCGTTCGATCCCTCTCGTGGTCCTCGCCGCGCAGGACCCGGACCGCAGCTACTGGGGCGGGCCGTCCTACGGCGAGACCCCGCAGGACCTGGCCGACTGGCGGGCCCACCAGCGCGCGGCAGCGTCCCTGTCGACGCAGTCCACGTTCCTCATCGTGCGCCACAGCGCGCACGTGATCGAGGTCGACCGGCCCGACGCCGTCGTGGCCGGCGTGCGGCTGCTCGTCCACGCCGTCGTGTCACGGACCCGGCTTCCGGGGTGCGCCCTCGGTCGCTACGGCACGCAGCCGCTGTGCGGCTAGGCGTCCTCGAGTCAGACGCCGATCGCGCCGAGGCCGAACATCACGAACCAGACCAGCGCAGTGACCTGGAGGACCCGGTCCTGAAGAGCGATGTCCTCGGGGGCACCGGCGTCTCCGCGATCGATGTCGAGGGCGAAGCGCAGCACGGCGATGATGAACGGGACCACGGACCATTCCGCGAGCGGCAGCGTCCCCCGGTCGCGGACGCCGACCTGGAAGGCCCAGAGGCAGTAGGCCGTCAGCATGATCCCTGCGGACACGGTCCACACGAAGCGCAGGTAGGTCGCCGAGTAGCGGGCCAGGGCGGGACGGGAGTCGCTGCGGTCGTCACCGAGCGAGACGAACTCGGAGTAGCGCTTGCCGGCGGCCATGAACAGCGAGCCGAACGCGGCGACCGTGAGGAACCACGGGGAGATCGGGATGCCCGTCGCCGTACCTCCCGCCGTGGCACGCAGGACGAAGCCGGCGGCGATGAGCACGAGCTCCACCACGGGCTCGTCCTTCAGTCCGAACGAGTAGGAGAGGGTGGCGACGAGGTAGACCGACAGCGTCACGAGGAAGCCGGGATACGTCGACAGCGCAGCGCCCCCGATGCCACCCACCGCGAGGACCACCGCGAGCACGACAGCCATGGGCACCGACACCTCGCCTGCCGCGATCGGCCGGTGGCGCTTCGTCGGGTGCGCCCGGTCGGAGGACACGTCACGAACGTCGTTGACGAGGTACGTCGCGCTCGCGACGGCGCAGAAGCAGACGAAGGCGACGACCGTGTCGGTGAGCACGTCCCGGTTGGCGAGCTTGCCCGCCGCGAGGGGGACGGCGAACACGAGCAGGTTCTTGACCCACTGCCGCGGCCGGAGCGCCACGAGCACGGCCAGCAGGAAGGGTCGCGGCGTACGAGGGGGCTCGGCGGCGTCTGATCGGGCGACGAGGTCGGCGGCGGACCGGTCGTCGTCGGGGCTCGGAGTCATCATGCGGATCCCATCATCGCACCGCTGCGGCCCTGTGTGAGCGGGCTGAGAATCGGCTATGAAGGACGTCCGGCTACCGCTCACCTGGCGCAAGACATGCAGCCGGAGGGCGTCTAATGGCGACCAGGGACCGCCACAGCCGTGAGCGGTCACGCGAGTCGGGAGTGCTTGTGCACGTGGAGCGTCGACCTTCGAGCCGTCCGCGCGCCTACCGCCGCCGCCGACCCGCGTGGGTCTACTGGCTGCGGCGCGGCGTGCTCGCCGGCTTCGTCGTGCTCCTCGTCGTCACGACATGGTCGATCGTGGGCGCCCTGCGCGCCCCCGGTGACGACGGAGCCTCGGTGAAGCTCGCCGAGTGGGGCCGCGACCACGGCCTCGGCCCGGCCGTCACACTGGCCGAGACGGTCCAGTACAAGCTCAGCCCCCCAGCCACGGGAGGCTCGCCCGACACGTCCGTCCTCGCGTCCGGCGCGGCGATCGCCAACGGCGCCGTGGCCCACGGGCCCGGGACCACAGTCGAGACTCTGCACGCCAGACTGACCACCCCGGTGTCGCCGAGCCTCGCCGGCGAGGGCGTCTTCGTCCCTGCCGTCACCACGAAGTCGGGTCCCCTGGTCCAGGTGACCTACGTGCGGCCGGACTCCGTGCACACGTCGTACCTCACCGGTGTGGCCTGGATGAGCCACACGCTGCGGTTCGTCCTGCACCCCGGCTTCCAGGACCCCGGCACGGCGGGGATGACCCAGCCCTCGCAGATCCAGCCGACGCAGTACCCCGGGCTGGTCGCCTCCTTCAACGGCGGCTTCAAGCTCAAGGATGCCCAGGGCGGCTACTACGACAACGGGAAGACCGTCGGCCCGCTCACCAACGGTGCTGCCTCGTTCGTCGTCTACAAGGACGGCCACGCCACCGTGGGCACCTGGGGCGCCGACGTCTCCATGACCTCGCAGGTCGCGTTCGTGCGGCAGAACCTGCAGCCGCTCATCAGCGGCGGCACGGTCGCGCCCAACCTGGACGCCAACGTCCAGGGCAACTGGGGCACCACCGTCGGTGGTGGCTACGCCGTCTGGCGCTCCGGCATCGGCGTGACGGCGACCGGTGACCTCGTGTTCGCCGGCGGGGACGCACTGTCGGTGAGCTCGCTCGCGGACGTCCTTCAGCGCGCGGGCGCGGTGAGCGCCATGCAGCTCGACATCAACAAGGCCTGGGTGTCGTACATGTGGTACTCGCACACCGGCAGCCACGTGACGCCGCACAAGCTCGGCGACTTCCAGCGTCCGGCGGACCGCTACTTCAACCCGACGAGTCGCGACTTCGTCGCTGTCTACGCACCCTGAGACGACGCCGAGAGGTCGGGCGGTGAGTCCGGCCGGCTGCTGACGTACTGGGGCAGGACCAGCATCCGCGTGGCCGAGACGACGAGCAGCACCAGCGCCACGATCGTCAGCATGACCTGCACCTTCGGGCCGCTGAACTTCGTCGCGACACTGGCGAAGAACAGCACGAGCGCGAGCATCACCGCGAGCAGGACGAACTTGGTCGACGTCGCCGCCGCGGTGTCGGCGTATGCCAGGTAGGCCTCGGCCTTCGCGGCGTCACGATCGGACTCCACCTGCTTCGGCACGACGTAGGCGGGCAGGTCCAGTGGTGTGCCCGCAGGCACGACGACGGGCACGCCCTGCGCGTCGAGCTGCACACCGGAGAGCCACACCTTCTGCGCCACGACGAGCTGCGGCGAGAAGCGGTTGTCGAGGAAGTCGGCGCGCGCCGTCTGCTTCGAGTCGACCGCAGCGATCCAGGACAGCCACATCTGCGAGTCGATGATCGTGTCGGTCGTGGCCGCCGTCGCCGCACGTCCGGCGTCGGCGCGGGCGATGGCCGAGGTCGACTGCGCGTCGCTCTGCGCACCGCTCCACTGGCTCGCCTGGAACGACGCCCACGCCGTGGCCACGGCTGCCACCGCGAGGATGATCGCCGTCCACGAGTCGAGGATCCGCTGACGTCGCTCCCACGGGTCCTCCGGCTCCTGCGGCGACATGTCCTCGGCCAGCACGACGTCGACGAGCTCGTCGAGCTGCTCGAGCACGCTGTCGTCGTCACCCGACTGGTCGCTCATCGGTCCCTCCCCAGCGAGTCGTCGGTCGCAGGCTAGCGAGACATCGCGCGCCGGGTGGGTGACCCCCGGGACTCTGACCGGGAGCCCTGAGGCCGGGCCGGGCCGGGCCAGGCCGCGGGGGGGCACCCGGCCATCCTTCGAGGGCTGCATGTGGCGCGATCTGCCTGAGGTCGGTCACCATGTCGCATGGACGACACCACCGCTCACGACCGTTCCGTCGCGGATGTGGTCGCGTCACTCGATGATCCAACCGCTCGGGACTGCAACGTTCTCCTCGACATGATGCAGCGGATCAGCGGGTGCGAGCCGCAGATCTGGAACGTCGCCACGATCGGCTTCGACACCTACCACTACAAGTACGACAGCGGGCGTGAAGGCGACTGTCATGCAATCGGCTTCTACCCCAGAAGGGGCAAGACCACCATCTACCTCATGGACGGCACGGCTCGTCACTCCGACCTGCTGGCCGGCTTGGGCAAGCACACGACGAGCAAGGTCTGTGTCTACATCAAGCGACTGAGCGACGTGGACCTTGGAGTCTTGGAGCAGGTGCTTTCGCACTCCTACGACTACGTCAGGTCCCAAGATGGGCGCATGCACCGAGCATGAGCAGGCGTGATCGGGGATCTCGGGGCAGTACCCGCACCCACCGGCGCCCCGACGCCGCTGGGCGACGCGGGACCGTCGTCGAAAGTGGCCCGGCCGCTCAGGTACGGCGTGCGCGGTGCAGCGCGACGATCCCGCCGTGGATGTTCTGCCACTCGACGCCGGACCAGCCGGCGTCCTGCATGTGGCCGGCGAGGGTCGGCTGGTCGGGCCAGGCCGCGATGGACTCGGCGAGGTAGACGTAGGCGTCCGGGTTGCTGGCCACAGCACGCGCGACCGACGGGATCGCGCCCATGAGGTACTCGGAGTAGATCTTGCGCACGAGGCGCTGGCTCGGGTGGCTGAACTCGCAGACCACGAGGCGACCGCCGGGGCGGACGACGCGTCGCAGCTCGCGCAGCGCACCGGCGTGGTCGACCACGTTGCGCAGGCCGAAGGAGATGGTTGCGGCGTCGAACACTCCGTCGCCGAAGGGCAGGTGGAGCGCGTCGCCGGCGGTGAACGGGAGGTTCGGACGGCGCTCGTGCCCGACAAGCAGCATCCCTGTGGAGAAGTCGCACGGGATCACGGTCGCGCCGCGGCCCGACAGCGGCTCGCTGGACGACCCGGTGCCCGCCGCGAGGTCGAGGATCACCTCGCCGCGCATCGGCGAGACCGCGGTGACGAGCGCCTTGCGCCACACCCGCGTCTGCCCGAGAGCGAGGACCTCGTTGGCGACGTCGTAGCGGTCGGCCACCCCGTCGAACATCGAGGCCACGTCGATCGGCGCCTTGTCGAGACTGGCCCGCACCCACGGGGTGTCCAGCATCGGCGTCGCCGTCGACAGGAGTCGACCGAATCCTTGCGAAGCCGTTCTCATGTTCCGCCCCCCAGCGGCTCGCCATTCCCTTGACTGCCACGGCCACCCTAGGAAGTACGAGGCGACCGATGCACCTGCTGGGACCCCGTGTCGGGGCTTTGTCTGGAAGGTCACGTTCGGGTCCAAACGCTTGACGCGAGCACCATCGTGCCTCTCGTGCGGCTCATCGGACGCGCGTCTTGGCAGTTCCTTGGATCATTCTCATGCGGGGCACAGGAAGGCCTCACGGCTCCGACATCGGGGCCTGGCACGGTGGTCATCAGGTCGAGCGACCTGGATGAGCACCGGAGGACACCATGACCGAGCCGTGGACCGCGAAGAACCGCGACCAGCTGCTGACACGCGTCTCGTTCACCACCGTGCTCGGTGGCGCCCTGGCGCTGGTCGCCACCGCCGGAGTGTCCTACGGACTCGCGAGCGCGACGACGGCCGCAACCGTGTCGGCCGACGCCGCGACGAGCGCCTCGACCGCCGCACCGGTGGGCGTCACCACGGTCGCCAGCACGGCCGCCGCCGGGACCGTCGCCAGCACGACCGCTGCCACCACCGGCTCCGACGACACCACCGCGACCCCCACCAGCGCGTCGAGCACCAGCGCGTCGAGCACCACGACGACCGCGGCGAAGGCGGCCACGACGACCGTCACCGTCGCCAGCGCGCCGTCCACAACGCGCGCCGCCGCCACCTCGGGAGGATCCTGACCCCGGGCACGCTGCCGGCCAGTCCTGACCAGCCCCGACCCACGGAGACCTCGTGAACGCTCGCCACTGGACGTCGCACCACCGCGACGCCCTGCTCACCCGGGTCACCGTGCTGACCGCCGGCACCGCCGTGCTCGGCACGGTCGGTGCGGCCGGTCTGGCGGTGGGGATCGTCGCGACGACGCACCCGACGACAGCCTCGAGCTCGGTGGCCGTCGACACCTCGCCCACACCCGACGCCGGCAGCCCGACCCCCGTGGACGTCGGCCCGACCCCGACAGCCACGGCAGGCGGCTCGAGCAAGGCCGGGGCGGCGACGAGCGCCGCCCGAGCCGCGACGACGCCGTCCGCGAAGGCCACAGCGAAGGCCACGGCGAAGGCGAAGGCCAGTTCGGCGTCGAGCTCGCGGGCCACCTCAGCCAGCACGAAGACCGTCGCCACGCCGGCCGCCGCGAAGGCGACGCCGACCCCCACGAAGACCAAGGCCCTCGCCCCTCCCCCCGCGGCTCCCACCTCCAAGCCCAAGCCCGCACGCTCAGCGACGACCTCCGGCGGGTCCTGACATGACCAGCGACATCACCACCACGGCCTTCGACCTCTGGGGCGGCATCGCCTCGGTGTCGACCCACGGCGCCCAGGCGCCCGGCGCTCACGAGGTCGCGGTCGACGTCGTACGCCGGTGGCTCGCCGACGTCGAGTCCGCCGCGAGCACCTACCGGACGGACTCCGAGATCACCGCGCTCAACCACGCCGGGGGTGCACCCACCAGGGTCGGGCCCATCCTCGCGGCGGCCGTGCGCGTCGCCCTGGCCTCCGCCGTGACGACCGACGGCACGGTCGACCCGACCGTCGGCGCCGTCACGCTGAGCGCCGCGTCGGCCGTCCCCACGGTCACGCGGGCCGGCTCCTACCGCGACGTCCACGTCGACACCGACGGCGACGGCGACACCGCGGTCGTGACCATGCCCGCCGGCGTGCAGCTCGACCTCGGGGCCACCGCGAAGGCCTGGGCCGCCGACCGCGCGGCCGAGCTCGCCGCGACCGAGTCCGGCGCCGGCGTCCTGGTGTCCCTTGCCGGGGACATCGCGATGTCGGGCCCGGTGCCCGACGGCGGCTGGGTGGTGCTCGTCACCGACGACCACCGAGAGGGCCTGGACTCCACCAACGCCGTGGCCGAGACGGTGAGCCTCGCCGGCGGCGGGCTGGCCACCTCGAGCACCACGGTCCGGCGTCGCACCACCGCCGAGGGCGGCGACGTCGCGCACGTCGTCGACCCGATCAGCTGGCGGCCGGTCGTCCCGGTCTGGCGGACCGTGTCGGTCGCGGCCGGCGACTGCGTCACCGCGAACACGGCCAGCACCGCAGCACTCGTCCTCGGCGTGCGCGCCGAGGAGTGGCTCACGCGCACCGGACTCCCGGTGCGCCTCGTCGGCGTCGACGGCCGCGTCGTACGTCTCGGGGCCTGGCCGGTCCCGGAGCACGAAGGAGCGTCCGCATGAACCCCCTCTGGCTCGCCACGCGCGCCACGGGCGAGATCTCCCTCGTCCTGCTCACGGTGGTCACCGTGATGGGCATCGCCACCACGAAGGGCTGGGCGAGCTCGCGCTGGCCCGAGTCGGTCGTGACCCTGCTGCACCGCAACATCTCGCTGCTGTCGGTGGTGTTCCTCGGCGTGCACATCAGCACCACGATCATCGACGCCTACGTGCCGATCGGCTGGGTCGACGTCGTCGTCCCCTTCATCCAGCCCTACCGCACGCTGTGGGTGGGCCTCGGGACGGTCGCGTTCGACCTCATGCTCGCGATCATCATCACCAGCCTGCTGCGCCGACGGATCCCGCCCACGCTGTGGAAGGGGATCCACTGGGCGTCCTACCTGATGTGGTTCGTCGCGGTCCTGCACGGTCTGGGGTCGGGCAGCGACCAGCTGCTCACCCGGGTCGTCGCCGCGGCGATGACGCTGCTGGTGATCGCCGCCGTCCTCGCACGGTTCAGCACGCCCCACCGCCAGGACGACCCCGTCGTGTCGGTCAGGACCAGGACGGAGCTGCCCCGATGACCCGCACCTCGAGTCCCGCCCCGCGTGCCGTGTCCGAGGTGGGCGCCCCGCGCCTGCTCGGCGAGCACGTCGGCGTCGACCTCGCCAAGCACGTGGCGACCTTCGGCGCGATGCCGGCCCAGCACCGGGTCAAGCGCGGACACGCGGGCCCCCTCGTCGCGGAGATCGAGCACTCCGGCCTCGCCGGTCGTGGCGGCGGGTGGTTCCCCACGGGCCGCAAGATGCACGCCGTCGTCACCGCGGCACGCACGTCGCGCAAGGACCCGGTCGTCGTCGTCAACGCGATGGAGGGCGAGCCCGCGGCGAGCAAGGACTCCGTCCTCGTCCACCGCAACCCGCACCTCGTCCTCGACGGCGCCGTCCTGGCGGCGCAGGCCGTCGGGTCGTCGGTCGCCTACGTCGTCTCCCACCGCGGCGGCCGCTCGATCGGCACGCTGGAGCGCGCCGTCGAGCAGCGCAACGCACGAGGCGGCGACCCGGTCGAGCTGCGGGTCCTCGCCGCACCCGCTCGCTACGTGTCCAGCGAGGAGAGCGCCTTGGCGCAGTTCGTCGGCGAGGGCATCGCGCTGCCCGTCACCGTCCCGCCGCGCGTCTTCGAGTCCGGCGTACGCCGTCGGCCGACCCTGCTCTCCAACGCGGAGACGTTCGCCCACCTGGCGCTCATCGCGCGGCGCGGATCCGGCTGGTTCCGCGAGGTCGGCGACCCCTCCGGGCCGGGCACGATGCTCGTCTCGGTGTCCGGTGCGGTCGCGAGCCCCGGCGTGATCGAGGTGCCCACCGGCACCACGATGCGCCAGATCCTCGGCCTGGCCGGAGGCACGACCGGAGCCGTCAGTGCCGCAGTCACGGGTGGCTACGGCGGCGCCTGGGTCTCGGCCGGCGCAGCCATCGACCTGCCGTTCACCGTCGCGGGGCTCCGCGACGCCGGTGGCACCCCGGGTGCCGGCGTCCTCGTCGTGCTGCCGACCGACGCCTGCGGCCTGGTCGAGACCGCGAACGTCGTGCGGTGGATGGCGGGCCAGGGCGCCGGCCAGTGCGGTCCCTGCCGGTTCGGGCTTGCCGCGGTGGCCCAGGACTTCGCGATGCTCTCCAACGGCAAGCTCAAGGGCACCGGGCTCGCCGGTCTTGAGCGCCGGCTCGGGATCATCCCCGGTCGCGGCGCGTGCCGGCACCCCGACGGCGCGGTGCGCTTCGCCGCCTCCGCGCTGCAGGTCTTCGGCGACGAGGTGCAGCGCCACCTGTCGGGGCACTGCTCCGCCGGCCGTCGCACGTTCGTCCTTCCGGTCCCCTCCGAGAAGGTCACCCTGCCGGTCGAGCGTCCCGGGGAGGAGTGGCGATGAGCGGCCACATCGTGACCATCGACCGCATCGCGTGCGACGGCTTCGGCACGTGCGCGCAGCTGCTGCCCGAGCGGGTGATCCTCGACGAGTGGGGCTACCCCCTCATCGACCCGACCCCGGTGCAGGGGTCGGAGCGCCAGCACGCCAAGCGCGCGGTCAACGCGTGCCCGCGCCTGGCCCTCCGGCTGGAGAAGGCGCCGCACGACGCGCCCGCCGTCCGGCCCACCGCGCGACGCTGAGGTCCGCAGCCACCGGCTTGCGGACGACGCCCACGGCGTCCAGGGCACGGTCGGCGGCATCGAGCGCGCGAGCCGGGTCGCCGAGCAGCCGGTAGACCTCGCTCAGCTGCCGCCACACCGCGCCGGCCTGGCGCGGTGCCTGCGAGTCCTCCAGCAGCTGCGCAGCGGACTCCAACGACTCCACCCCGGCCGCGTCCTCGCCGAGCGCCACCGAGGCGGCGCCCAGCGTGGCGAGGGACCGGGCCCGCTCGAGGCGGTACGACGGCTCGAGCGATCGCAGCGCGGCCGCGGCGTGCCGGCGCGCCACATCGGGACGGCCGAGGAGAAGCTCACAGCGCGCGAGGTTCTCCTGCGCACTGCCCAGCGCCGGCGCTCCCGAGTGCTGACGGATCGCCGACATCGAGCGACGGAGGACGTCGCGCGCCTCCGCGGCTCGTGGCGGGTCCTGCGCCAGCAGCACCCATGAGCGCGTCACCTGCAGGTTCGCGCGCCACCGTCGGTCGGCCGCCTCGGACAGCAGGGCCGCGGCCTGCTCGACGAGGCGCAGCCCCTCCCCCGCGTGGCCGCGCTCGACCGCGAGCACGGCCGCGTTCCAGTACGCCGCAGCACGGTCCGGTTCCGAGCCCTCGGCCTCGGCGCGCGCGACGAGCTCGTCGAGGACGAGCTGCGCGCGCAGCAGGTCGCCGCGCTCCTGGTACGCCCCGGCGAGGGTGGACACGAGCGCGGCGTAGCCCTCGACGTCGGCGAGGCCCAGGCCCGCCAGCCGTTCCAGCGCACCTTCCCCCACGTCGATGGCGCGGCCGATGTCCCCGGCCTCGCGGTAGCAGCGGGTCAGCGAGATCAGCAGGGGGAGGCTGGGCAGCCGCGACGGCGCGGACTCGGCGGCAGCGCGGAGCCGCTCGAGCACGGCCGTCGCGTCGTCGAGCCGTCCGGCCCGCTCGAGGGCGGTCGCATAGGTCTCGCCGACGCGGAACAGGCGCGCGTCCGCGGCCAGCTCCGCGACGCCGACGTGCGCGATCACCGGCTCGAGGACGACCACGGCGTCGGTCGCGCGCCCGAGCCCGATCGCCGACTCGGCCAGCACCAGTGCGGTGTCCAGCCCGGAGTCGGACTCGCCCGTCAGCCGGGTCACCGGGACCCCGAGCCGTGCGGCGAGCTCGGCGAGGACTCCAGCGGTGGGAGCTCGCCGCCCCGACTCGAGCAGGCTCACGTAGCTCGGGTGGACGTCACCGCCGGCAAGCGCGGCCTGGGAGAGCCCGGCCTCGAGGCGCAGGCGCCGCAACCGGGCACCGACCGACTCGACGTGGTCGGGGCCGCTCACGCGGTCGGTCACGACGACCTCCCGGGTCCCATGGCGCGTGGGGAGCGGACGACCCCGCGCCGTCCCCCGTCCGGCACGGGTGTCGTCCCACTCCGTGCCAGATCATGACAGCACCCGTGACTCGCAGTCATCCCGATCATGACAATCGGCGCGTCGCGGTCGCGGTCGTCCCCGCGCTCGCGCCCGGGGCCCGCGACGTCGCCGGGACGGGCCCACGAACCGGCGCGCGCGGATCAGCTCGCGGCGGCGACGTCGCGCGACGAGGTGCGCAGGCGCAGCTCGAGCAGGTCGCGCGTGTCGGGGTCCATGCCGTGGTCGAGCAGCCACCGGGAGGCTCCCCCGCGCGCGCCGAGCTCGGCGAGGAACAGGTGCATCGCCTCGGCGGAGGGCTGCTGCGCGACCCAGTCCGGGTCGACGAGGTGCTGGTAGGCCGGACGCTCGGCCAGCCGGGTGATCACCGGGGTGAGCCGCTGGGCGGTGGCGACGTAGTCGGCGACGACCGTGTCGTCGGAGGCGCCGGCGACCTTGAGCAGCAGGGCGCAGACCACGCCGGTGCGGTCCTTGCCGACCGCGCAGTGGACGAACATCGCCGACTGCGACCAGGCGAAGCGGGACAGCGCGGCGCTCAGGTGGAAGCCGCCTTGCTCGAGGTAGCGGGCGTAGCTGTCGGCGACGACGTGCGGGTGGCGCACGTGACCGACCGGGTCCTCGGAGATGCTCGGGAGCCCGACGAGCGGGACGCGCTCGTGGGCGATCTCGCCGCTGCGGTAGAGGTCCGACAGCGGGCCGAAACCGTCCTCGGCGGCCTCCGCAGGCTCGCGCAGGTCGAGGACGCGCTCGACGCCCTGGTCGAGCAGCCCTTCGAGGCCCCGCTCGGTGAGGTGCACCACGGTCTCGCCGCGCAGCACGACATGTCGCGGCATGACGCCGTCGTCGAGCTGCAGCCCGCCGAGGTCACGCACGTTGTGCATGCCGTCGAGATCGATCCAGCGCTCGTCCACGGTGTCCACGGTGCCTCCTCTTGCTCCAGATGCGCGCATCTGCAGGCGAACGTCGGTGGAACATCCGGTGTGCACCTGGCGATCGCACGTCCGGCCCCGCTCCACTACCGTTCCCACGGCATCAACCGCGGCGGAGCGAGGACCCGGCATGAACCCGTTCGACGTCCTGTGGGCGGAGCTCGAGCCGATCGGCCGCAGTGCCGACACGGGCGGCTACTCACGCTTCGCCTTCGACACCGCCGAGCTCGACTGCCGCGAGTGGTTCGTGTCGAGCGCGCAGGCGCGCGGGCTCGACGTCGAGACCGATCGCAACACCAACCTGTGGGCGTGGTGGGTGCCGGACGGCGTCGACGCGTCGGTTCCGGCCCTCGTGATCGGATCGCACCTCGACTCCGTGCCCGAAGGCGGCGCCTTCGACGGACCGCTCGGCGTGGTGTCCGCCTTCGTGGCCCTCGACGCGGTCCGCGCATCGGCGATCGTGCCCGACAGGCCGGTCGCGCTCGTCGCCTTCGCCGACGAGGAGGGAGCCCGGTTCGGCATCGCGTGCGCCGGTTCGCGGCTCATGACCGGCCAGCTCGACGCCGACAGGGCCCGGTCGCTCGTCGGACGCGACGGCCTGACGATGGCCGAGGCCATGGCCGCGCAGGGCTTCGACCCCGCCGGACTGGGTGCGGACCCCGACCGCCTCGCCCGGATCGGCGAGTTCGTGGAGCTGCACATCGAACAGGGGCGCAACCTCGTCGACCAGGGCGCGGCCGTCGGGGTCGCCGAGTCGATCTGGCCGCACGGCCGCTACCGGCTGACCTTCCGAGGCGTCGCCGACCACGCGGGCACCACCCGGATGGAGGACCGCCACGACCCGATGGTCGCCTACGCGCACGCCGCGCTCGCCGCTGACGCGGCGGCCCGGGCGAGCGACGCTCGCGCCACCTTCGGTCGCCTCGAGGTCGAGCCGAACGCGACCAACGCCGTGCCCTCGACGGTCCGCGCCTGGCTCGACGCGCGAGCCGCCGACCAGCAGTCGCTCGAGTCGCTGGTCGAGCGTGTCGCGCACGGCGCGTCGGTCGGCGCCGCGAGCAGCGGCACCAGCGTCGAGCTCACGACCGAGTCGACCACGCCGCTGCTGACCTTCGACGTCGCGCTGCGCGACCGCATCGCCGCCACGGTGGCCGGCACGGGGGCGCCGGGCGGCGTACCCGTGCTCCCGACGGCGGCCGGCCACGACGCCGGGATCCTCGCGGTCGCCGGCGTCACGACCGCGATGCTGTTCGTCCGCAACCCCACGGGCATCTCGCACTCTCCGGACGAGCACGCCGAGCCCGAGGACTGCCACGCGGGCGTCGATGCGCTCGCCGCCGTGCTCGCGGACCTCGCCCGATGACCCGGTTCCGCGCCGCTGCGGCCTGGGTCGACGGCGGCATCGCGCAGGACGTCGACATCACGACCGGCTCCGACGGACGCATCACCTCGGTCGGCCCGCTCGACCCCGCCGCGCGCGACGCGGTGGAGCTGCCGGGTGTCGTGCTCCCCGGCTTCGCCAACGCGCACTCGCACGCGTTCCACCGCGCGCTGCGCGGGCGGACGCACGGGGACGGAGGCACGTTCTGGACCTGGCGCGACCGGATGTACCGCGTCGCCCGAACGCTCGACCCCGACTCCTACCACGCGCTGGCCCGCGCGACCTTCGGCGAGATGGTGCTGTCGGGCGTCACGTGCGTCGGCGAGTTCCACTACGTGCACCACGCGCAGGACGGGACGCCGTACGCCGACCCCAACGCCATGGGCGAGGCGGTGCGCCACGCGGCGCGCGACGCCGGTCTGCGCCTCACCCTGCTCGACACCTGCTACCTGTCCGGAGGCCTCACCGCCGACGGCCACGTCCCGCTGAACCCCGACCAGCGGCGCTTCGGCGACGCGGACGCGACCCGCTGGGCTGACCGCCTCCACCTGCTGAGCGAGGACACCACCACGCGCATCGGTGCCGCCATCCACTCGGTGCGGGCGGTGCCCCGCGAGTCGATCCCGGTCGTCGTCGAGGCGGTCGGCGGTCGTCCGCTGCACGTGCACCTGTCCGAGCAGAAGGGCGAGAACGCGGCCTGCCTCGGCCACTACGGCGTCACGCCCACCGAGCTGCTCGACGACGGCGGTGCGCTCGGCCCGAACACGACGGCCGTCCACGCCACGCACCTGACGGCCCGTGACATCGCGACGCTCGGGCGCACGCGCACGTCGAGCTGCTTCTGCCCCACCACAGAACGAGATCTCGCCGACGGCATCGGCCCCGCGCTGGAGCTGCTCGGCGCCGGGTCGCCGCTGTGCCTCGGGTCCGACCAGCACGCCGTGATCGACCTCATCGAGGAGGCCCGCGCCCTCGAGATGCACGAACGCCTCGTGTCCCACGAACGCGGCCGCAAGCAGCCGCCCGAGCTCGTGACCGCCCTGACCGACAACGGCCACCGTGCGCTGGGCTGGTCCGACGCGGGGCGCATCGAGGTCGGGATGCGGGCCGACCTCGTCGCCGTGCGGCTCGACACGGTGCGCACCGTCGGCTCGCTGCCCGACCAGATCCTGCTGACGGCCTTCGCCGCCGACGTCGACACGGTGGTCGTCGACGGCCGCGTCGTCGTCTCCGGCGGCGCGCACGGGTCCTTGGACGTCGCGCAGGAGCTGCACTCGTCGATCTCGCAGGTGTGGCGCCACGCGGAGGCCACCCGATGACCGCGCGGCTCACGGTGCTGCGCGCCGACGACCACCTGCGCATGGCGTGGCCGAACGGCGGCGGTACGACGTACCAGGTCGCCACCTCGCCCGAAGGCGCCGGGCTCGACACCTTCGACTGGCGGGTCAGCCTGGCCGAGGTCGCCTCGTCCGGTCCGTTCTCGTCGCTCCCCGGCGTCGACCGGATCCTCGTGCTGGTCGAGGGGGACGGCATGGAGCTCGTCGTCGACGGCCGGGTCGTTCCGCTCGGCCGGCACGACGTGGTGCGCTTCGCCGGTGAGGCCGACACGGCGTGCACGCTGACGGCGGGTCCGACCAGGGATCTCAACGTCATGACCAGACGCGGGCGGTGCACCGCATCCCTCGACATCGTCACGGTGGCAGGCAGCGCGACCGCCGAGCCGGTCCCCGACGCGACGACGATGCTGGTGGTGCTCGACGGCCAGGTCAGAGCCGACGAGGTCCGGCTGTGGGCTCAGGACGTGCTCGTGCTCGACCGGGTGGTCGTGCTGCGCGGCACCGCGACCGCTGCCCGGATCGTGATCAGCCCGTCCTGATCAGCCCGTCCTGATCAGCCCGTCCCGATCCGATCGCGCGTAGCGTGGGAGCGCTCGCACGAGGAGGTCTTACCATGACCACGACAGTGTCACGACCGCCGACCGTCCCTCCCCCGTGGTTCGTCCACACGGCCTGGCGCGCGCACCGCGCCCTGTACCGCGCCAGCGGGGGCCGCTTCCTGTGGCTGCCGTCGGACAAGCGCGGCTGGGGAGCGCTGCGCCTGACCACCGTGGGCCGCGCGAGCGGCCAGGACCGGAGCGTGATCATCGGCTACGTCGAGGACGGCCCCGACCTCGTCGCGCTCGCGATGAACGGCTGGGACGAGGGTCATCCCTCGTGGTGGCTCAACCTCGAGGCGCACCCTGACGCCATGGTCCGGCTCTCGGGGCAGCAGCCGCGCCCCGTGCGCGCGCACGCTGCCGCCGGCGACGAGCGAGCCCGGCTGTGGCGCCTCTGGGCCGCCGTCGACCCCAAGCTCGACGCCTACGCCGGCCTGCGCTCGACCGAGACCCCCGTGGTGGTCCTCCACCCGCGTGAGGTGACGGCATGAGCGAGCAGCGCACGGCGATCGTCACGGGAGCGGCCCGCGGCATCGGCGCGGCCATCGCCCGCCGGCTGGCCGACGACGGGTTCGCCGTCGGCGTCCTCGACCTCGACGAGGCGGCCTGCGCCACGACGGTCGACGCCATCGTCGCCGCGGGCGGCCGGGCACTGGGCGTGGGGGTCGACGTGTCCGACGAGCAGTCCGCGGCTGCCTCCGTCACCCGGGTGGCTGCCGACCTCGGCGCGCCGACGGTGCTCGTCAACAACGCCGGCATCACGCGCGACAACCTGCTGTTCAAGATGAGCGTCAACGACTGGGACTCGGTGATGAACGTGCACCTGCGAGGCTCGTTCCTCATGAGCCGCGCCGTGCAGGCGCACATGGTCGAGGCGGCGTGGGGACGCATCGTGAACCTCTCGAGCGTCTCGGCCCTCGGCAACCGCGGACAGGCCAACTACTCGGCGGCGAAGGCCGGGCTGCAGGGGTTCACCAAGACCCTGGCCATCGAGCTCGGACGCTACAACGTCACGGTCAACGCGATCGCGCCCGGATTCATCGAGACCGAGATGACCGCGCGCACCGCGGAACGCCTCGGGGTGCCGTTCGAGGACTTCAAGACCATGGCGG
The DNA here is from genome assembly GCA_036510975.1 of Candidatus Nanopelagicales bacterium. GTDB lineage: Bacteria > Actinomycetota > Actinomycetes > S36-B12 > CAIYMF01 > Longivirga. The sequence continues at coordinate 3,815 of DATCCY010000037.1, read as the reverse complement.
CCGCGCAGATCCCGGTCGGTCGCGTCGGGCAGCCGGCGGACATCGCGGCGACGACGTCGTTCTTCTGCCGTGAGGACGCCGGCTTCGTGTCCGGTCAGGTCGTCTACGTCGCCGGAGGCCCGCGCGACTGACGCGGTGGTCAGACGCCGTACCGCTCGATGCCGGACGCGATGAGGGCCGCGTAGCGACGGACACCCGTCGAGTTCGGGTGGATCCCGTCGGGCGAGAACCAGTCAGGGTGCGGCGCCGAGAGCCCGGCCCAGTCGAGCACCACGACCCGGCTCGGTCCGTAGTGGGCCGCGCAGGCACGGATGCTCCGGTTGGCGATCGTGGTCCAGACGCGGCGCGCGTGGATCGTCACCAGGAAGACCCGACGCGACGGTCCGGCGGCATCGACCACCGCTCGGCAGTCGGCAGCCGACACCGTGCCGTTCGTGCCGAGGTGCACGACCAGGTTCGCCGGGAGCGCCTTCGCGCGTCGGTAGGCACGCACGAGGGCGGGCGCCGCGGAGAACTGCCGGCTCACCTGCGCGTTCACGGACACCCCGTCCGACCGCAGGACGGAGGCGGAGCCGAGCATCACGGAGTCCCCGATGCCCACTGCCGACCACGACGCCTCGGCCGGCGCGGAGCCGAGTGCCACGACCGCGGCGATCGCGACCACGACGGCCGCAGCGCGACGGGCACGGGTCAGCAGCACACCAGCACCCTAGGCACTCCGCCGCTCGACGCGCATCCCGCGAGAGCGGATCTTCAGCAACCACCCCCGGTGCTGCTGGTCAGCCGCCCGCGGGGACGTGGATGAGCTTGCGGTTGACGAACTCGTCGATGCCCATCGGTCCGAGCTCGCGGCCCACGCCTGAGCGCTTGGTACCACCGAACGGGAGGTCGGCGCCGCCGCCCTCGGGCTCGTTGATCCACACCATGCCGGTGTCGAGCCGGTCGGCGACCTCGAGCGCGAGCTGCGGGTCCTGGGTGTAGACCGCGCCGCCGAGGCCGAACGGTGTGTCGTTGGCGAGACGCACGGCCTCGTCGACGTCGCTCACGCGGTAGATGACGGCGACGGGCCCGAACAGCTCCTCGCGGAACGCGCGCATCTCCGGGGTGACGTCGGTGAGCACGGTCGCCTCGAGGAACGCGCCGGGGCGCTCGAGCCGCTTGCCACCGGTGCGGACGGTCGCGCCCTTGGAGACGGCGTCGTCGATCTGCGCGACGAGCCCCTCGACCGCCTGCTCGGAGACGAGCGGGCCGTAGGACGTCGACGGGTCAGTCGGGTCGCCGGTGGTGAGCGAGGCCATCTCGGCGGTGAACCTCTCGACGAACTCGTCGTAGAGGGCGTCGGCGACGATGAAGCGCTTGGCGGCGTTGCACGCCTGCCCCGCGTTCTCCATGCGCGCGAAGACGCCGTCCTTCGCGACCTTCTCGATGTCCGGCGCGTCGAGCACGATGAACGGGTCCGAGCCACCGAGCTCGAGGACGACCTTCTTGAGGTGCTGGCCGGCGAGGGCTGCGACCGCGGTGCCCGCCCGCTCGCTGCCCGTCACCGAGACGCCGCGCACCCGCGGGTCCGCGATCATGGTGGCCACCTGCTCGTTGGTGGCGAACACGTTGATGTAGGCGTCGGCCGGGAGGCCGGCGTCGTGGAAGATCGCCTCGATCGCGAGCGCGGACTCCGGGCACTGCGGCGCGTGCTTGAGCACGATGGTGTTGCCCGCGACAAGGTTCGGACCGGCGAAGCGGGCCACCTGGTAGTAGGGGTAGTTCCACGGCATGATCCCGAGCAGCGGGCCCACCGGCGCCTTGCGCACCCAGGCGTTGCCGCCGGTGCTGGCATCGAGCGGCTGGTCGGCCAGCAGGTCCGGGCCGTTGTGGGCGTAGTAGCGGTAGATGTCGACGACGAACTCGACCTCGCCGATCGCGTCGCCGGTGATCTTGCCCATCTCGCGCGTGATGAGCGCCGCGAGCTCGACCTTGCGCTCGTCGTGCAGGTCGGCAACCCGGTGGATGATCGCGGCACGCTCCTTCGGGGCGAGCCTGCCCCAGGAGACGAACGCGGCGTCGGTGCGCTCGAGGACGCTCGCGATCTCGGAGTCGGTCGCGGAGTCGTACTCGCGCTCGACGACACCCGTGGCGGGGTTGAGGACCTTGTACATGCTCACCGTGTGACTCCTCGGACGACGGAGCGGCCCGAGGCCGCCGTTGGCCCCGCCACGGTACCGCTCGGCCAGGTCGCGATCGAACGGACCCGTACGATCTGGTCGGACGTCGGACGCCCGGCGCCGCGCCCACGCCACGAGGACGGTGACCGGTGAGCACGGACACGCTGCGCATCGTCGTCGGCGTCGTGATGGTCGCGCTCGCGGCGCTCTACTCGCTGCCGCAGTGGCTGCGGGTGCGGCGTACCGGATCGGTCGAGGGCGTCTCGCTGGCGGCGACGAGCAACGCGTTCATCTCGTGCGCCGCGTGGGTGCTGTTCGGGCTCGTGCTCGGCGACCCCTGGGTGCTGCTCACCTGCCTGGCCGCACTGCCCTCGCTCGGAGCGACCACGTGGATCCTCGTGCGCAACCACGCCTCGCGCGCCGGCATGTGGACCACGTGGGCGTGGACCGCCGCGCTCGCGGTCGGGGCGCTCGCCCACCCGTGGACGGAGATGCCTGTCACCGTGCTGCTCGGTGCGTCGATCCTGTGGTACGTCGGCCCCGCCGCGGTGATGGCCTGGACGAGCGCGGACGTCACCGGGATCGCCGCAGGTGCGTGGTACGTGCTGCTCGCCGACGCCGCGGTCTGGATGGCCTACTCGCTGCTCGCCCACGTCCCGGCCGGGATCCTCTACGCCGTGATCGCCGGCTCCGGTGCGCTGGCCGTGCTCGCCCGCCTCGCCTGGCGCTGGGGACCCGAGTGCGGGGCCTGCGCGCCGCTGGCCCGCTGCACCTGCGTCGCGGTCAGCGGTTGACGGTCAGCGGTCCGGACGCAACACGGCGTCGACGAGCTCGGCCATCGACGACCCGATCGCGTCGCACAGCACGTCGAGGTCCGGCACCGCGTCGTAGTCGCCCGTCGCCGCGATGGTCAGATGGCCGTCGTAGGAGACGATCCCGACGCTGATGCGCACGCCCTGCGCCACCGGGATGTAGGGGAACATCTCGAGCATCCGGTGCCCGAGCAGGTAGAGCGGGAACTGCGGGCCGGGGATGTTCGTGGTGACCGTGTTCACCACTCGCTGACCGACCTTGGCGTAGACGCGGGCGCCGAGGGTCATGAGCGTGGCGGGCACGAAGTCGCCCGCCGACATCATCGAGTCGATGGTGACCGCGACGCCGCTGCCCTTGAGGTGGTCCATCTGCCGCGAGACCGCCGCGAGCCGCTCGACCGGGTCAGCGACGCCGACGGGGAGGTCGGCGAACACCGCCGTCACCTGGTTGCCGAGCCGACCCTTGTGCGCGGCCGTCCGGATCGACACGGGCACCAGCGAGCGCACCACGACGTCGTCGACCGGCTCGCCGCGCTCGATCAGGTAGTGCCGGAACCCTCCGGAGATGGCCGCGAGGACGACGTCGTTCACCGTGCACCCGGCGATGCGCTTCACGGCCTTGACGTCGGCGAGGTCAGCGCGCACCCAGCCCCACCGACGGTGCGGACCGAGCGGGCCGTTGAGCACGCTGGTCGGGCTCACCGCGCTGCGCCCGAACTCCGCGAGGCCGTAGGCCCGGATCGCGCCGGAGCGCAGGACGTCCGAGGGCGAGCGCAGCGCGTCGAGCGCGGTGACCGCGGCGCGTCCGGCCTCGAGCGGGAGGCGCGCGACCCACTCGGCGCCG
>DATCCY010000036.1:0-12666 GCA_036510975.1 Candidatus Nanopelagicales bacterium | reverse complement strand
CCACGCCTGCTGGCGGGCATCGGGAGCAGGGCTCATGCGTCCCACCCTCGCAGACGCCGCACCACGCACCGCCTAGGGTTCTGGGGTGACCGCGAGCCTGTTCGACGAGGGAGCCTCCTCGTCGCGTCCAGGAGCGCCCCTCGCCGTCCGGATGCGTCCGCGCACCCTCGACGAGCTGGTCGGGCAGCGCCACCTGCTCGAGCCCGGCAGCCCGCTGCGCCGGCTGGTCAGCGGCGGGGGAGACGGACGGGCCGGAGCCAGCAGCGTGATCCTCTGGGGCCCCCCGGGCACCGGCAAGACCCCCCTCGCCACCCTCGTGAGCACCTCGACCGGACGCCGGTTCGTCGAGCTCTCGGCCGTGACCGCCGGGGTCAAGGACGTCCGTGAGGTCATCGAGCGCGCCCGCGACGCCCTGGGCATGCAGGGCCAGGGCACGGTGCTCTTCGTCGACGAGGTCCACCGGTTCTCCAAGACCCAGCAGGACGCGCTGCTCCCCGCGGTGGAGAACGGCTGGGTGACGCTGGTGGCTGCCACGACGGAGAACCCGTCCTTCTCCGTCATCTCGCCGCTGCTGTCCCGGTCCCTGGTCCTGACCCTGTCGCCGCTGTCGGACGACGACATCCGTGACCTGGTCCGTCGTGCGGTCGCGGACCCGCGCGGGCTCGACGGCGCGATCGAGCTCTCGGCCGAGGCCGAGGACCACCTGCTGCGCATCGCCGGGGGCGACGCGCGTCGGGCCCTCACGAGCCTCGAGGCCGCTGCGGGCGCGGCTCTCGACTCGGGCAGCCACGTGGTGGACCTCACTGTCGTCGAGCGCGCCGTGGCGCACGCGGCACCGCGCTACGACCGCGACGGCGACCAGCACTACGACGTCATCAGCGCCTTCATCAAGAGCCTTCGGGGATCCGACGTCGACGCCGCGCTGCACTACCTCGCACGCATGCTCGAGGCGGGGGAGGACCCTCGCTTCATCGCGCGGCGCCTGGTGATCCTCGCGAGCGAGGACATCGGACTCGCGGACCCCACGGCGCTCCAGACCGCCACCGCGGCCGCGGCCGCCATCGCACTCATCGGCCTGCCCGAGGGTCGCCTCACGCTGGCTCAGGCCACGATCGCGCTCGCGCTCGCGCCGAAGTCCAACGCCGTCACCCTGGCCATCGGCGCCGCGGAGGCAGACGTCCGCCGTGGTCTCATCGGTCCCGTGCCGCCGCACCTGCGCGACTCGCACTACGCGCGTGCCGCCGACCACGGGCACGGCGTCGGCTACGTCTACCCGCACGACCTTCCGGGTGCCGTGGCCCCGCAGCAGTACGCGCCTGACCAGGCCGCCGGCCGTCGCTACTACGTCCCCACCCGCCACGGTGCCGAGGCGCGCTACGCCGACGTCCTGGAGCGGCTGCGGGTCGCGCTCGGACGCGACCCGGCACCGGAAAGCGCCGCGGCACCTGACCCGGCACCGCCGGTAGGGTCGGAGCCCCCGGCGCCACCGGCCGGGAACGACCAGGGTCACGGAGAGGTGGGCTGATCGGTGCGACGTCTGTTCTGGCTCTCCGTCGGCGCCGCCGCCGGCTACTACGTCGCGCGCAAGGGCACCGTGGCGCTCGAGCAGGCGCGCGAGCGCGGCCTGGTCGGCAACGTCATGCTGGCCGCGGGCTCGGCGTCCAGGCTGGCCGCCTCGGCGTCGCGCACGGGCGGGGCCGTCGGCGAGGCGGTGAACGCGCGTGCTCGCGGGGTCGCCGGGCCGACGACTGCCACCCCGGACCGCGGCGCCGTCCCGGACGGCACCGCCGCCGCGGACACGGCCGGCCCGCAGCCACCCGCACGACCCACGTCGACCAGCACCCGAGAGGCCCGACCCTGATGGACTCCGCAGAGATCCGCAGCCGCTTCCTGCGCTTCTACACCGAGCGCGGCCACGCGCTCGTGCCGTCGGCGTCCCTCCTGCTCGACGACCCCACGCTGCTGTTCGTCAACGCAGGCATGGTGCCGTTCAAGCCGTTCTTCCTCGGCGAGGCACCGCCCCCGTGGCCCAGGGCGACGTCGGTCCAGAAGGTCGTGCGCACGCTCGACATCGAGGAGGTCGGGAAGACCACACGTCATGCGTCGTTCTTCCAGATGGCCGGCAACTTCAGCTTCGGGGACTACTTCAAGGAAGGCGCAATCCCGTTCGCCTGGGAGCTGCTCACCCGCCCGCAGCCCGACGGCGGCTACGGGTTCCCCGAGGACAAGCTGTGGGCCACGGTCTACGACAGCGACGACGAGGCGCTCGAGATCTGGCACAAGGTCGTCGGCCTCCCCCTCGAGCGGATCCAGCGCCGCGATGCGAAGGACAACTACTGGTCGATGGGGGTCCCCGGTCCGGGTGGGCCGTGCTCGGAGATCTACTACGACCGCGGTCCGGAACACGGTCGCGAGGGGGGTCCCGTCGCCGACGAGGACCGCTACCTCGAGGTCTGGAACCTCGTGTTCATGCAGCACGAGCTGTCCGCCGTACGGTCCAAGACCGACTTCGACATCAAGGGCGACCTGCCCGCCAAGAACATCGACACCGGCATGGGCCTCGAGCGCATGGCCGCACTGCTGCAGGGCGTCGACAACATCTACGAGATCGACACCACCCGGGTCATCCTCGATCGCGCCTGCGAGCTGTCCGGTGCGCGTTACGGCGCCGACCACGTCGACGACATCCGGCTCCGTGTCGTCGCGGACCACGCCCGCACCTGCGCCTTCCTCATCTCCGACGGCGTGCTCCCCGGCAACGAGGGCCGCGGCTACGTGCTGCGCCGCATCATGCGCCGCGTCATCCGCAACATGCGACTGCTCGGTGCGGGCGACCCGGTGATGGGTGAGCTCGTCGACGCCTCCGTGGCAGCGATGGGGCCGCAGTACCCCGAGCTCGAGGCCTCGGCGGGTCGGCTGCGGAGCATCAGCGAGAACGAGGAGGCGGCCTTCGGCCACACGCTGCGGACCGGCACCACCATCTTCGACACGGCCGTCTCCGACGTGCAGCGGTCGGGCGGCTCCACGCTCGGCGGCGAGCAGGCCTTCGCCCTGCACGACACCTACGGCTTCCCGATCGAGCTCACCCTCGAGATGGCGGCGGAGAAGGGCATCGCCGTCGACCAGGACGGCTTCCGTCGCCTCATGGCCGAGCAGCGCGACCGGGCGAAGGCGGCCGAGCGGGCCCGCAAGCAGGGACTCCACGGCGCTACCGAGTACCGCGGCATCATGGACGTCAGCGGCACCACCACCTTCACCGGCTACGACGAGGTCGTCAGCGAAGCCATCCTGCGCGGGCTCCTGGTCGACGGTGTCGACGTGCAGCAGGCCCGTGAGGGCGACCGGGTCGAGGTCGTGCTCGACCGCACCCCGTTCTACGCCGAGGGCGGCGGGCAGCTCGCCGACGCCGGCGTCATCACCCTCGCCACCGGGGCGGTCCTGCAGATCGACGACGTCCAGCAGCCGGTTCCCGGTCTCTACGTCCACCGCGGTCGGGTGGCGTCGGGCGAGGCCGTGGTGGGCGACGGCGCGGTCGGTCGGGTCGACCTCGAGCGCCGGCGGGCGATCTCGCGCGCCCATACCGCGACGCACCTCGTGCACAAGGCGTTCCGCGAGGCCCTGGGTGAGACGGCGACGCAGATGGGCTCGGAGAACTCGCCCGGCCGCTTCCGCTTCGACTTCCCGCTCGCCTCGGCCGTGCCGGCGTCGGTGATGGCCGACGTGGAGGCGCGCGTCAACGACGTCCTCGCCGAGGACCTGCCCGTCCATGCGGCGTACATGACGCAGGACGAGGCGCGTGCGTCCGGAGCGATGGCGCTGTTCGGCGAGAAGTACGGCGACCGGGTGCGCGTCGTGTCCGTGGGCGAATGGGCCCGCGAGCTCTGCGGAGGCACGCACGCGCAGCGCTCGGGCCAGGTCGGGCTCGTGAAGTTCCTGTCCGAGGGGTCGATCGGGGCCGGCGTACGACGGGTCGAGGCCATCGTCGGTGTCGACGCCTACCGGTTCCTGGCCCGCGAGCACCTGCTGCTCTCCCAGCTCTCCGACATCGTCAAGGCGCGGCCCGACGAGCTGCCCGAACGGGTCGACGCCGCGCTCACCCGGCTCAAGGACGCCGAGCGCGAGATCGCCAAGATGCGCTCCGCCAGCCTCGTCGCCAACATCGACGGGCTCATCGGCCTGGCCCAGGAGGTCGGCGAGGTGCGGATGTGGACGTTCGTCGCTCCCGAGGGCACCGATCCCGCGGGCCTGCGGGAGCTGGTGACGAAGGGCCGGGACGCGGCTCGACGCGAGATCCCCTCGGTCGTGATCGGCGCGGCGGTGGCCGACGGCAAGGTGTCGCTCGTCGCTGCGACGAACGAGGCCGGCCGCGGAGCCGGCCAGTCGGCCAACCGCGTCCTCCAGGCGGCGCTCGCCACCGTGGGCGGTCGCGGCGGCGGCAAGGACGATATGGCCCAGGGCGGTGGGACCGACGTCTCGGCGGTTGACGACGCGTTCGCGGCCGCCACCGCCGAGGTACGCCGGTCCGGCGGAGCGTGACCGTCACCGAGGGCTTCCGCCGCGGCGTCCGCATCGGGGTCGACGTCGGCTCGGTGCGGGTCGGGGTCGCCCGCAGCGACCCGGACGGCATGCTCGCGGTGCCGGTCGCCACGCTGCGCCGCCCGGCGGCGAAGGGGGCCGCACGCTCGGACCTGATCGCCCTCGTCGACCTCGTCGCCGAGTACGAGCCGCTCGAGCTGGTGGTCGGACTCCCGCTCGGGCTCGACGGCACCGAGGGGCCGGCCGCCGCCGCGGTCCGGGTTTACGCCGCGGACCTGGTGGGCATGCTCCGCGCGCGGGGGCTCGGCGTCCCCGTGCGCCTGATCGACGAACGGATGACCACCGCCGAGGCGACGCGCGGCCTGCAGGCTGCCGGGCGCGACTCCCGGAGCGGCAGGTCCATCATCGACCAGGCGGCTGCTGTCATCATCGTGCAGCACGCCCTCGACTCGGAGCGCGGGACCGGTACGCCGCCGGGCACCGTGTTCGACCCCCCGGAGGACCCCGCATGAGCCAGCTCGGTCTCGGCATGGCGCAGGACGACGCCCCGGCCGGCCCGCGTCCGCCGCGACGTGAGCGCTCCGGCGTCCGACCTGCCATCGTCGCCATCGCCGCGCTGCTCGCGATCGGCCTGGCCGTCTTCCTCGGGCTCAGGTCGCTCGGCGGCGCGGCCAACGACTTCCAGGGCCAGGGCGAGGGCTCGGTCACCGTCGTCGTGGCGAAGGGCGACTCGTTGCGCCAGATCGGGCGCACTCTCGCCGATGCCGGCGTGGTGTCCGACGAGGGGGCGTTCGTCGACGCAGCGTCCTCGGATGACCGGGCTCAGGGCATCGCGCCGGGGACCTACACGCTGCGGTCGCACATGAGCGGCCAGGCTGCCGTGGCGCTCATGCTCGACCCCGCGTCGCGCCAGGTGAAGAAGCTGGTGATCCCGGAGGGGTGGCGGCAGGACCGCATCCTGACCGCGGCGGCCAAGGCGACGGGCCTGTCCGTCGACCAGCTCAAGGACAGCCTCGCCCGCGCCGGGACCCTCGGGCTGCCGGCGTACGCCGAGAGCAGCACCGAAGGCTTCCTGTTCCCGGCGACCTACGAGTTCCAGCCCGGCGTCACCCCCGACCTGGTCGTCGGCGCCATGCTGAAGCGGTTCAACCAGTCGGCGGGCCAGCTCGACCTCGAGGCCTCCGCGAAGGCCCTGGGCCGCACCCCGCTGGAGATCGTCACCGTCGCGAGCATCCTGGAGATCGAGGCCGGTCCCGACGACTACGACAAGGTCGCACGGGTCCTCTACAACCGGCTGAAGGCGGGGATGCCCCTGCAGCTGGACTCGACGGTGAACTACGCCCTGGGCCTGTCGACGCTCAAGCTCACCGCGGCGCAGCTGAAGACGGACTCGCCGTACAACACCTACCTGCACCAGGGGCTCCCGCCCGGACCCATCGGCTCGCCCGGTGACGCCGCGCTGCAGGCCGCGCTGAACCCGGCCGCCGGCACGTGGCTCTACTTCGTCACCACCGATCCCAAGACGAAGAAGACGGAGTTCGCCACGAGCTACGCCGACTTCCTGGCGTTGAAGAAGAAGTTCCAGTCGAATGCCGGCTAGGGCGGCCCGTCGACGCGCGGCCGTGCTCGGCCACCCGATCGGCCACTCCCTGTCGCCGGTCCTGCACCGCGCGGCGTACTCCGCCCTCGGCCTGGACTGGTCCTACGAGCGGGTCGACGTGACCGCCGAGGGCCTCGCCGCGTTCCTGGACTCGCTGGACGACACCTGGGCGGGTCTCTCGCTCACCATGCCGCTCAAGCACGATGTGCTGCCGCTGCTCGACGAGGTCGATGCGGTGGGCGCCGCGACGGGCGCGGTCAACACCGTCCTGCTCGCCGACGGGCGGCGCCGAGGCACCAACACCGACGTGAGCGGGCTCGTGGTCTCCCTCGACGAGCTCGACGCCGGACGCGGCGACGCGGTGGTCCTCGGCGCGGGAGCCACCGCCCGGTCGGCCGTGGCCGCGCTCGCCGAGCGCGGCAGCCCGAGGGTCACGGCGTACGCCAGGCGACCGGAGGCCGCCGCGGACCTGGCCGGGACGGCGACCGCGGTGGGGGTGCCCCTCGTGGTCCGGCCGTGGGCGCAGGCCGCCGAGGGTCTCGACGCGGAGGTGGTCGTGAGCACGGTGCCGGTCGGAGTGGCCGACCCGCTCGCTGCTGCGGTGCCGCTCGTCCCGGGCACGCTGCTCGACGTCGTCTACGACCCGTGGCCCACCGAGCTCGCCCGCGCCTGGTCCCGACACGGTGGAGCCGTGGCCTCGGGCCTCGACCTGCTGCTGCACCAGGCCGTGCTCCAGGTCCGCCTCATGACCGGTCTCGACGCGCCCGTCGAGGTGCTGCGCGCGGCCCTCGCCGCGGCGGCCGCTGCGCGCTGAACCCACTCGCGCCGTCCCGGGGCGGGGTGCGGCGGGCGGCGGCCCGGATCGGGTGTCACCCGGGCTCCACCCGTGCTCAAGGCAGGGCCGTCGGCCGCCGATGGGGAGGTGTGCGGACCGCCCGGTCCGAGTCACCGATGCGTCGAGGTGCCCCATGACCGACCAGCCTCAGGGCCGTGCAGCCCGGCTCGACCGCGCGCTCCGCGACCTGCTGATGCAGGCACCCGAGCTCGAGGCCGCCGCCGTGGTGTCCTTCGACGGCCTCGCGATGGCCTCCGCCCTGCCCTCCGGCATGGACGAGGACAGGGTGGCCGCGATGAGCGCCGCCCTGCTCAGCCTCGGCGAGAAGGCCGCGCAGGGCCTCGGCCGAGGCGACCTGTCCCAGGTCTACGTCGAGGGCGAGACCGGCACGGTCTTCCTGGTGTCGTGCCAGGACGAGGCGGTGCTCGTGGCCGTCGCCGCCGCCGGCGCCAAGGCCGGCCTCATGCTCTTCGAGGTGCGCCGGGCCGCCGCGGACATCGCCGACGTGCTCCGGGTCGCACCGTCCGCGCCGGCGCCCACCGTCGACGAGGGCGCCATGGCCGAGGCCGAGGCTGCCTACGCCGAGCACCGTGCGGATCTCGCCGAGGCCGATCGTGCCGCGAGCCAGGCGGTCGCCGAGCTCGCCGAGGCCCCCGCCCCGACCTCGACGCCGGTGCTCGTGCCCCTCGAGCCGCTGCCTGCGCCGCACGCGGGGTCGACGTACCACCCGGACACACCCCTGGAGCCGACACCGAGCCTCACGCTCGCGTCGTGGATGACCCCACCTCGGTCCGAGTCCAGCCGCGCGTGATCCGCCCGGCACGTCGTCCGTCAGTCCGGCCCGAGAGCACGAGGAGGCGCGCACAGTGAACCTGGAGGGTTCCCTCGACGCGTTCGGGCTCCCGGACGTGTTCTCGCTCCTGAGCTCGACCGGGAAGACCGGCGGGCTCATGCTGCGTCGAGGGCCGTCGGCCCCCGACGCGGTGTCGGGCGTCGTGTGGTTCCGCGAGGGCCGCATCGCCGGTGCCAGCTCGGACCGCGCCCGCGCGTCCCTGGTGCGCCGCGTCGTGGGCTCGGGCGCGGTCGACGACGCCGCGCTGCGCCAGGCGGTGGCCCGGGCGGTCTCGGGAGGTGTCGGCGTCGCCCGCGCGCTGCTCGAGGCGGGCGCCGTGGAGCCCGAGCTGATGCGCCAGGCGGCGACCGATCAGGTCGTCGACGCCGTGTTCGACCTGCTGCGCTGGCCCGACGGCGACTTCGGCTTCGACCTCGCCGCCCAGGACCTCGACGACGTCGGCATCGTCCTGGACCACCAGCGCGTGCTGCTCGAGGCGAAGGCGCGCGCCCAGGCCTGGACCCAGCTCGAGGTCCTCGTGCCCGGCCTGGACTCCGTCCTGAGCGTCCCGGTCGTCCTGCACCACGACCCGGAGGTCACGCGTGACGAGTGGGCGCTGCTCGCGCTCGTGGACGGACGCCGCCGGCTCCGCGACCTCGTCGAGCTGACCGGGTGCGGCGAGTTCGCCGTCACCACCACGCTGGCCCAGCTCGTCCAGCGTGGCCTCCTGCACGTGCGCGACGCCGCCCAGCCCGACCACGTGACGGTCGTGGAGCGCCGGATGGCCATGCTCGCGAGCGTCGAGTCGACCGACGAGGCCGAGGCGCCGACGGTCGCCCCCGAGCCGGAGCAGCACCACGTCGCGGGTCCCGGTGCCCTGGGGATGAGCGCCGCCGCGGCCCTCGCCGCAGCCCGCGCCGCCCAGGGGCTCCCGCAGCCCGGCGTGCCCGGACCCGGCACCGTGGGCCGCCCGGTCCGTCGCGAGGTCGTCCCGCCGCGCCCCGAACCGTTCCTCCCGGGCCGTCGTCCCGACCACCCCGAGCCGGCCGAGCCCGTCGCGCCCGCGATGCACCAGACCGTGGCCCACTCCGCCCCGCCTCGCACGTCCCCGGGCGGCGGGGCCATGACCGAGGGGGCGACCGCCCGCGCGCTGATGGAGCCGACGTCCCTGACCGACCCGGTCGCCGAGGGCGCCATCGAGCGCGACCCCGCGGTCAACCGCAGCCTGCTCCTGCGCCTCATCGCCGGCGTCCGGGGGTTGTGACGATGGCGACTCGCAGGAACCGACGACAGGGTGGCCAGGCCGTCAAGATCGTCGTCACGGGCCCCTTCGCGGCCGGGAAGACGACCCTCATCCGGACCATCTCCGAGATCACCGTCCTGTCCACCGAGCGCGGCATCACCGACGACACCCGGTCGCGCAAGGCCGAGACCACCGTCGCGATGGACTTCGGCCGGATCACGATCGACCGGGACCTCGTGCTCTACCTGTTCGGCACGCCGGGCCAGGAGCGCTTCGACTTCATGTGGGAGATCCTCGGTGAGGGGATGCTCGGCTACGTCCTGCTCGTGGACGCGTCGCGGCCGGAGACCTTCGCGGAGGCAGCCACCATCCTGGCCGCGTTCCGCCGGATGGCTCGGGTGCCCTTCGTGGTCGCGCTGAACCGTCCGGCCGAGGGCGCGGCCGGCGCGGAGGACGACCTGCGGGCGAGCCTCGAGCTGGCGCCGCACGTCCCGGTGGTCGAGTGCGACGCGACGGACAAGGACTCCGTCAAGAACGTCCTGCTCGCGCTGCTCTACTCGGTCCTCGACGAGATCGAGGCCACGGCGGCACACGCCTAGGCGGACATCATGAGACTCCGACTTCGACGCTGGTGGCACGGCAGCCCCCTGCCGGAGGGTCGGCACGTCCGCGTCCTCCCGGTGGTCTCGGTCCCCGGCGCCGCCTCAACGCTGGTGTCGCGCACCCCGGCGCAGGCCGCCGCTGCCGACGCCGGGTACGCGCCGGCGTCCGCCCCGGACGGCGCACCCTCGCCGCCCACCGCGGCCGAGGGCGAGTCGCCCGCCGCACCCGGCGTCGACCCAGCACCCGGCGCAGCCGTCGGGCTCGTGTTCGCCGACGGTCAGAGCGTGGAGCTCGGACCGGACGACCCGCGGGTGCCCACGTTCCGCGCCGCCGCGTCGGCGCTGCTCGACGCGCCGCGCTCCTGACGCGCTCCGCACGCCCCGAGCGCTACAGCCAGACGCCCCTGCTGCCGAATGGGTGATGGAGGGGCTCGCGGCCGCCGCTGCGACCCTCACCCGTCGTCACTCGCCACTACGCCCGAGAGAGGGTCACCGTGAAGCAGCTGGGCGACATCCTCATCGAGGGTGGTCTCGTCACGCAGGACCAGCTCGACTCGGCCGTGCTCGAGCAGCACCGCCTCGGTCGCAGCCTCGGCCGCGTCCTGGTCGACCAGGGCGTGCTCACGGAGTCCCAGCTCGTCGCCTCCCTCGCCGAGCAGATCGGCATGCGCTTCGTCGACCTCGCCGACGTCCCCGTCGACGGGGCCGCGCTCGCTCGTATCCCGGGCACCGTCGCGCGACGCCACACGGCCATCCCCATCGGCTTCGAGGACGGCAAGCTCGTCGTCGCGATGGCCGACCCCGCCAACGTGTTCGCCATCGACGACATCAAGTCCATCGCGGGTCAGCGCGGCTACGTCGACGTCAAGCCGGTGGTGGCGACGCGCAACGACGTCGTGGCCGCGATCGACCGGTACTACAACGCAGGCGACGAGCTCAACGACCTGCAGTCCGAGCTCGACATGGGGGAGGAGGAGGAGGACCTCTCCAAGGTCAAGGAGATCACGGAGGACGCCCCGATCGTCCGCTACGTGAACCTGTTGATCACGCAGGCGATCCAGGACCGCGCGTCCGACATCCACCTCGAGCCCACCGAGCACGACCTGCGGGTCCGCTACCGCATCGACGGCGTGCTCCACGAGGTGATGCGCTCGCCGCGCGCCATCCAGTCCGGCGTCATCAGCCGTCTCAAGATCATGGCCGACATCAACATCGCCGAGCGGCGCATCCCTCAGGACGGCCGGCTCTCGGTCAACGCGCACGGCAAGAAGATCGACCTCCGCGTGGCCACCCTCCCGACGGTGTGGGGCGAGAAGGTCGTCATGCGAATCCTGGACAACTCCACCGCGCGGATGGACCTGTCCGACCTCGGCTTCAGCCCGTTCAACTACGGGATCTTCGAGAAGTCCTACGTCAAGCCCTACGGGATGATCCTCGTCACCGGACCCACGGGCTCCGGCAAGTCGACGACGCTGTACGCCACGCTCAACGTGGTCAACCGGCCCGAGGTCAACATCATCACGGTCGAGGACCCGGTCGAGTACCGCCTGCCGGGCGTGAACCAGGTCCAGGTGAACCCGAAGGCCGGCCTCAGCTTCGCCTCGGCGCTGCGCTCGATCCTGCGGTCCGACCCGGACATCGTCCTCATCGGCGAGATCCGTGACCACGAGACCGCGCAGATCGCCGTCGAGGCCTCGCTCACCGGCCACCTGGTCCTGTCCACGCTGCACACCAACGACGCACCGAGCGCGATCACGCGGCTGACCGAGATGGGCATCGAGCCGTTCCTCGTGGGCTCGGCCCTCGACTGCATCCTCGCCCAGCGCCTTGCGCGTCGACTCTGCAGCAAGTGCAAGGAACCCTTCCACCCGACCGAGGAGCAGCTGGCGGTCATCGGCTACAAGCCCTACCCGGGCGACCCCGACCCGACCTGGTTCCGGCCCGTGGGCTGTCCGAGCTGCGCCAAGACCGGCTACAAGGGCCGCCTCGCGCTCCACGAGGTCATGGGCATGACGGACGCGATCGAGCGGCTGACCGTGGAGCGCGAGTCCTCCACGAAGATCGGCTCGGTCGCCGTGGCGGAGGGCATGCGCACCCTGCGAGAGGACGGCCTGCTGAAGGCCGCCTCGGGCATCACGTCGCTCGACGAGATCTTCCGGGTCGTCGCATGACCGGCCATCCCGCCTCTCGTTCGGCTCAAGATCCGATCCCGCACGTCCGATGCCACATCAGGACCAGCGGCGTCGTGACGCCGCACGACGACGAGGAGTGACCGTGGAGTACACGCCGTACGCGGGGACGACGGCGGCACCGCCGGCGCCCGGCGGCTACCCCGCCGTCGCCTACCCCGACTCCTTCACGCCCGAACCCGTCGCCGAGGCGGTCGAGGCACCGCTGGCCCCCGAGCAGATCCAGGGGGAGCCGGCTCCCGAGTCCGCCACCGCGACGCCGGCTGCTGCGCCGCCGCCGGCCAACGCGCCCTGGCTGCCGGCCGACCTCAGCCCGGCACCCGCCGCGGGCGGTCGCACGGTGCACGACACGGCGCTGAACCCGCACTCCGCGGCGACGTTCGCCACGGAGTCCGCGGCGCACAACGGCCGGCAGACGACCGAGCAGACCCTGCGCGAGGAGGACTTCTCCCTCGTCGACGCGCTGACCCAGATGCTCGATCGCGGCGCCTCGGACCTCCACCTGACCTCGGCGGCCAAGCCGACGATCCGCGTCACCGGCGAGCTCGTGGCGCTCGACGACTTCGAGGTCCTCACCCCGCCGGTCCTCCAGCGCGTGATCTACGCGATCCTCACCCAGGCCCAGCGACTGAAGTTCGAGGAGCAGCTCGAGCTCGACTTCGCTTACTCGCTGCCGGGTCGAGCCCGATTCCGCGTCAACGTCTACCGTCAGCGGGACGCCGTCGGCGCCGCGTTCCGCGTGATCCCGTTCGAGATCAAGACCCTCGAGTCACTGGGGATCCCGCCGTCGGTGTCGAACTTCGCCAACCTGCCGCGCGGGTTCGTCCTC
>DATCCY010000035.1:0-4309 GCA_036510975.1 Candidatus Nanopelagicales bacterium | reverse complement strand
GCGTCGACCACGGCGTCACCTTCAGCGAGGACGAGAAGCTGCGCACGGTGCTGTGGGGCTGGGCGGGCGAAGCGGTCGACGAGGACGACCTCGCGGACCTGGAGCGGCTCTGCGACGAGCTCGACGGACCGCTCGGCGACCTGCTCTCGGAGCTGCTCACGAGGCGCGAGATGGCACGCACCAAGCAGCGGGTCCGACGGCAGGTCCGCGAAGCGGCCTTCCCGCTGCCGGGTGACGGCTGGCCGTCGCTGCCCTGGCCCGCGTTCTGATCGCACCCGCGCGCATAGGATCGCCGTCATGCACTCGTGGCCCCGTCCCGCCGTCCCCGCCCTCCCCGGTGAGGGTCTGCCGCTGCGCCTGCACGACACCGCGACCCAGGAGATCCGGCCCACCTCGCCGGGCCCCGAGGCGAGCATCTACGTCTGCGGCATCACCCCCTACGACGCCACGCACGTCGGTCACGCGGCGACGTATGTCGCCTTCGACCTCGTGCAGCGGGTGTGGCTCGATGCCGGTCACGAGGTGCACTACGTCCAGAACATCACCGATGTCGACGACCCGCTGCTGGCGCGCGCGCTGGCGACCGGCGACGACTGGATGGCCCTGGCCGACCGCGAGACCCAGCTGTTCCGCGAGGACATGACGGCGCTGGCCGTCCTGCCCCCGCGTGACTACATCGGCGCGGTCGAGTCCATCCCGGCGGTCATCGACTACGTCCAGAAGCTGCAGACCGCGGGTGCGGTCTACGAGATCGACGGCGACCTGTACTTCCGGGTCCACTCCGACGAGCGGTTCGGCTCGATCGCGAACCTGCCCGAGGAGGAGATGCTCGAGGTCTTCGCCGAGCGCGGGGGCGACCCGCGCCGTCCGGGCAAGGAGCACCCGCTCGACTGTCTGCTGTGGCTGCTCGAGCGTCCGGGCGACCCGTCCTGGGAGAGCCCCTTCGGCCGCGGTCGCCCGGGCTGGCACATCGAGTGCTCGGCGATCGCGCTCGACCATCTCGCCTCGCCCATCGACGTGCAGGGCGGAGGCAGCGACCTCGCCTTCCCGCACCACGAGATGGGCGCCTCGGAAGCCCAGGTCGCGACCGGGTCGTGGCCCTACGCCCGTCACTACACCCACGCCGGGATGGTCCGGCTGGACGGCGAGAAGATGAGCAAGTCGCGCGGGAACCTCGTGTTCGTCTCGCGCCTGCGTGAGGCCGGCACGGACCCGGCAGCCATCCGGCTCGCGATCCTCGCCCAGCACTACCGCGGCGACTGGGACTGGACGGACGCGGCCCTCGCCGACGCCGAGGCGCGCCTCGCCGCGTGGCGGGCCGCGGTGGCGGCGCCGGCGGCGGCTCCGGCCGGGCAGCTGCTGGCCGACGTCCGCGCGCACCTCGCCGACGACCTCGACGCCCCGGGCGCGCTGGCCGCGGTCGACCGGTGGGCCGAGGAGACCCGGCTGCGGGGAGGCGGGGCCGGGTTCGAGGACACCTCGGCCGGCGCCCTCGTCCGCGACGTCGTCGACGCACTGCTCGGCGTCCGTCTGTAGACCCTGCGTCACCTCGGCGGTCACGTGCAGTGACAGTGCCTCGGGTTCGTCGGACGACGGGCGGCGGGCCGGTGCGCGGGGCTACCGTGGTGGCGACAACAAGGTCGTCCCGATCCGCGCCACGTCTTCCCCAGGGGACCCCATGCAGTGGGTGGACACCGCTCCCACGCAGCTGCGCGACGCAGCGAGCATCGACCTGCGTTCCGGCGACGCCGTGATCGTGCTCGACAGCGCCGGCACGTGCATCGGCGCCGAGGACGGCCTCCAGGGTCTGTTCGGGTTCGACGTCGAGCACCTCCTGGGACGTTCGCGGGTCGACGCGCGGTGGCACTGGTGCGACGCCGAGGGGCAACCGGTGGGGGAGGCCGAG
This sequence comes from Candidatus Nanopelagicales bacterium, assembly GCA_036510975.1. Classification (GTDB taxonomy): domain Bacteria; phylum Actinomycetota; class Actinomycetes; order S36-B12; family CAIYMF01; genus Longivirga. The sequence goes on along the minus strand of DATCCY010000035.1, from coordinate 2,403 downwards.
AACCCCGTCGCGGTCGCGCTCGCCTCGGGCCGGCCGGTGCCGGAGCGGGTGCTCGGGCTCGAGGGGATCGAGGACGGGGCGGCCGACCGTTTCGCGTGGGTCGCGGTGTCGGCGTACCCGCTGCGCGGGGAGGACGGCTCGGTCGACGGTGTCGCAGCGTCGATGCGCGACGTGTCGTGGACACCCGAGGGCCGTACGGCGACGGCGAGCCTGGTGCGCTCGCTGCGCACCCTCGAGAGCGCGTCGGCGCAGGACGAGGCGAGGTTCCGCACCCTGGCCGAGAACTCCGCCGACGTGCTGTTCCAGACCGACGTCGTGGGCCGGTGCGTGTGGGTGTCGCCGTCGCTCACCGAGGTGCTCGGGCTCGAGCCGGATGCGGTGCTGGGTCAGTCGTTGAGCCGGTTGCTCCACCCGATGGATCGCGAGATCGCCAACGAGCGACGGCTCGTGGCGCTCGCCGAGAGCGGCGGTGGCCACGATCGTCTCGAGCTGCGCTACGCCACGGCTGCCGGCGCCTGGCGGTGGATGAGCGTGGTGTCGCGGCCGCTGCGCGACGCGACCGGCCGGGTCGTGGGGGCGGTCACCGCGCTGCGCGACATCCAGGACGAGGTGGAGCGGCGCGAGGAGCAGCTCTACCGAGCCGACCGGGACCCGCTCACGGGGCTGCTCACGAGCGCCGGTGGACGACGAGCCCTGGGCAAGGCGCTCGACGCGGCGCGGGGCACCGACCGGCTCGTCGGTGTGCTGCTCCTGGACATCGACGGGCTCGGGCACATCAACCTGGAGCACGGCACGCCCGCCGGCGACCTCGCGGTAGTGCACGTCGCCGACGTGCTCACGACCCACCTGCGCGAGACCGACTCGGTGGGACGGCACGCCGCGGACGAGTTCCTGGTGGTCCTCTCCTCGATCGCCGCGGCCGACGACGCCGAGCGCCGGGCCCAGTCGTTGCTCGAGCTGGTCGGCGCTCCCCGCGGTGCGGGCCAGCCGACCGTCCGTGTGAGCGTCGGGGTCGCGACCGACGACGGGAGCAGCGAGGCCGCCGACGTGCTTCGACGCGCGGACGTGGGTCTGCGGAACGCGAAGGACGCCGGCGGCGGGCGGGTCTCGCGCTGAGCGCTCACCGGCGATCCGGGGTCCTCACGCCCGGGTGAGCGCCAGGACCGGGATGGTGCGGATGCCGGCGGTCTTCTCCTCGTACTCGCCGAAGCCGGGGTAGCGACTGGCCTGCTCGGCGTAGATCGTGTCGCGCTCCTCGCCGGTGACCTCCCGCACGGAGACGGCGTAGGTCTCCGTGCCGACCTCGACGGTCGCGGTGCCGGCCTCGGTCATGTTCCAGTACCAGTCCGGGTGCGTGGGGGCGCCGCCCTTCGAGGCGAAGACGTAGATCGTCGCGGGGTCGCCCTCGTCCGGGAGGTACATCACGGGGTTGACCGACTCCTTGCCGGACTTGCGCCCGATGTGGTGCATCAGCACGACAGGAGCGCCCTCGAACTGGCCGCCCACCTTCCCGCCGTTGGCGCGGAACTCCGCGATGACCCGTGAGTTCCAGTCGTTGACGTCGGTCATGCTCGACTCCTCGTGCGTCCGTGTCAGGTGCGTTCACCGTAGCCGGGCTCGGGCGACGCGCCACCGGGACCGCGCGTCGCTCCACCCGATGTTCAGGAACCGCCCGAGGTGGCCGTGGCATTCCCGGTCGTCGCCGTCACCGTGGTGGTGGTCGCGGCCGTGGTGGTCGACGTCGTGGGCGAGGTCGCGGCAGCGGTCGACTGAGTGCTCGACGACGTGCCCGTCGTGGCGGTGGTCGTGGAGGTCGCGGGGGTCGCCGCCGTGGATGCGGTGGATGCGGCGACGGTGGTGGTGGAACCGGACGCGGCCGAGAGGCCGTAGCCCAGGCCCGCGGCGGCCACGACCGCGGCCGCGCCCGTGAGCAGGCTCGTGCGGGTGACGCGTGCGAGGAGCTGGTCGCGTTGCTTGGGGGTCCAGGGCTCGGTGATGGCGGTCTCCGGTGGCTGGTCGGTGCGACGCCGGACCCGGGTGGTCCGACGAGGACGAGCCTGCCGCGCTCACCTGGCTGCGGCCTCCCGACCGGATGAGAGGCCGATGAGAGCCCGCGACGCCTCCTCGGGAGGGCAGAGGCAGCGGCGCTCACGGGTGCACCCCCGGCCGTCCTGCGGGTCCGCCCGGGCACCCGCAGCGCCTCGGCGCCAGAACCGGACCGTGCGGATCGTGCCGTGCCCCGTGTGCCATGGCGACATGGCCTACGGATGCTGGCCCCTGCAGGAGGGCGACGGGCTCACCACGCCGATGTGGGACTGCGCACAGCGCCATCACGCCCGGACCGACCCCCAGGGGTGGGACCTCCTGCGGCTCGAGATGCTCGCCGCCCAGCTGCGCGAGTTC
>DATCCY010000034.1:0-2013 GCA_036510975.1 Candidatus Nanopelagicales bacterium | reverse complement strand
GCCGTCGCGACGTCGGGGACGAGCGGAGGCACGGCCGCCGCGCCGGCGCCGTCCGCCGCGCCCACAACCCCGGTCACGCCCGTGACGCCCGTGACCCCGACGACACCGACGGTCCAGGTCACCTTGACCGTGTCGAAGATCGACGCCGCCGCCCAGACCGCGGTGGTGTCGGTCGACGGCAAGCCCTACCCGGCAGCCGTGGGCAAGGTCTTCGCGAAGAGCTACATGGTCTACTCGGTCTTCAACGCCCAGTGCGTCGGAGTCCTGTACGGCGACCAGAGCGTGCCCGTCTGCACCACCGCGCCGGCGACGATCACCCCCTGACGTCCGGCACGCCCCACGCGAGGGCCACCCCGTCACCACGGGGTGGCCCTCGCGTCGTGGTGGCCACGGACGTGGAAGGATCGGTGGCATGTTGCGCTGGCTGACCGCGGGGGAGTCGCACGGACCTGCACTGGTCGCGATCCTCGAGGGCCTTCCCGCCGACGTCCCGGTCACCACCGCGGCCATCGACCGTGACCTGGCTCGCCGTCGGCTCGGCGTCGGCCGTGGCGCGCGGATGAAGTTCGAGCAGGACGTCGTGCGCATCGTGGGCGGCGTACGCCACGGCCGGACGATCGGTGGTCCGGTGGCGATCGAGGTCGGCAACAGCGAGTGGCCCAAGTGGGAGGTCGTAATGTCGCCCGACCCGGTCGACGCGGCCGACCTCGAGGGCGTCGCGCGCAACGCACCGCTCACCAGGCCTCGCCCGGGACACGCCGATCTCGTCGGCATGCAGAAGTACGGCTTCGACGACGCGCGGCCGGTGCTGGAGCGGGCCAGCGCGCGCGAGACCGCGGCGCGGGTGGCGCTCGGCGCCGTCGCCAAGTCCTTCCTCGAGGCCACCGTGGGCGCGACGGTGCTGTCCCACGTGGTCGAGCTCGGCACCGTGGCAGCGCCGGCCGGACTCGTCCCGGAGGCGGCCGACCTCGAGGCCATCGACGCGGATCCGGCACGGTGCCTCGACCCCGCGACGAGCGAGCGGATGGCCGCGGAGGTCGAGGCGGCGCGCAAGGACGGCGACACGCTGGGCGGGGTCGTCGAGGTGGTGGTCCACGGACTGCCACCGGGCCTGGGCAGCCACGTGCACTGGGACCGTCGGCTCGACGCGCGGCTGGCCGGCGCGCTGATGGGCATCCAGGCGATCAAGGGCGTCGAGGTCGGTGACGGGTTCGAGCTCGCGCGCACCCGCGGGTCGCTGGCGCAGGACGAGATCGTGCCCGGCGCGTCCGGGCTCGAGCGTGTCTCGGGACGCAGCGGGGGCACCGAGGGCGGCATGTCCACCGGCGAGGTCCTTCGGGTCCGTGCCGCCATGAAGCCGATCTCCACGATCCCTCGCGCGCTGAGGACCGTCGACGTCGCGACCGGCGAGCCGGCGCAGGCGATCAACCAGCGCTCGGACGTGTGCGCGGTGCCCGCCGCCGGGGTCGTCGCCGAGGCCATGGTCGCCCTCGTGCTCGCCGACGCGGTGCTGGAGAAGTTCGGCGGCGACTCCGTGGGGGAGACCGCACGCAACGCGGCTGCCTACCTCGCCGCGCTCGTGGTGTCCTAGTCCGGTGTCACCTCGCGCAGTCCTGGTCGGTGTGCCCGGCTCCGGCAAGACGACCGTCGGCATCCTGCTGTCCGCTCGGCTCGGCGTGGGCTTCCGCGACACCGATCAGGACGTCGAGATGGCCGAGGGCAAACCGGTCCCCGACATTTTCGTCGACTCGGGCGAGCCGTACTTCCGCTCGTTGGAGCGCGACGCCGTCGCCCGAGCGCTGCGCGAGCACGACGGCGTCCTGGCGCTCGGGGGAGGTGCCGTCCTCGACGCCGGGACGCGGGCGCTCCTGGTCGACGAACCGACCGTGTGGCTTCAGGTCGGTGCGGCCGCCGGCGCCCACCGGGTGGGTCTCGACGTCCCGCGGCCGGTGCTGCTGGGGAACGTGCGCGGCCGGCTCGCCACGCTCGTCGCGGAGCGTGCACCGCTCTACG
>DATCCY010000033.1:0-46191 GCA_036510975.1 Candidatus Nanopelagicales bacterium | reverse complement strand
ATACCGTTGGGGGACAAGGGCTTCTCCATCCGGGAGGGCGACTTAGGCTCGGCAAATCTTTGACCAGTCAAAAACGCAAATTTGGGAGCCTAACGGGAGCCTAGACACCCATAGGCCCCCCAAACAAGACCTGGTTCCCGGTGGACGACGACGGACTGCGCGAATCCTGAGAATGATTCTGGCATCTAGTGATTGGGCACCTTCGGGGGACGTTGGTGGACACTCCTGGAATGATCTTGGAGGCGCTGGGGGTCAAGGGGTCGCAGGTTCAAATCCTGTCAGCCCGACAGGCGAAAGGCGCTCTGCCACTTGGGAATCCAGTGGTGGAGCGCCTTTCGGTTTCCCCACGTGGTCCCGTTGGTGGACCCAGTCGACGGGGGAGCTCCGTCCAGTGGGCCCCCAAGAGGCGCCCGTGAGCAGCCCCGGGGCCGGGCCACGCGCGGGGCGAAGGCGCCCCGGGTCATGACAGCACCCCATGGGGGGTCTCAGGACGTCACCGGCTCCGACGTCGCCGGTCGTCGGGCGATCAGCAGGTGCCGCTGCCGATGCCGGAGCAGGTGTCCGCGAACGCTGAGCTGACCTTGCCACCGAGCAGGAAGACGACGCCGACGATCAACGCGGCGATGGCAGCGACGAGCAGGCCGTACTCGACGGCAGAGGCGCCCTCGTCGTGGCGCTGAGCACTGCGGATGCGAGCGGTCATCAGAGAATCCCCCGAGCGCTCGTGTCGCCTGAAAGGCGGTACCGGAACGCTAGCGCGGACGCGTGTCGAGACGAGGGCGTTCCCGAATCTCGTGCGGCTCGGTGCGGCAGCCGGGTGGCGTCGCAACCCGCGCAGTCAGACGCGGCCGTCGTCCTCGAGCGACTCGACCACCTGTTGGCCGAGACCGGCCAGGTTCGCGCCAAGGTGGGCGAACTCTTCGCGGAGGTCGACGACAGCCGGCTCGTGCAGGAGCGCCTCCACCTGACGTGCGACGACGGCCGGTGCGACGCCGACTGGGACTGCGATCCAGAGCTCGTCAGGGACGAGGTCGGACACCGACACGTGCTCGGTCCCCGACGGCCAGCGGACGATGCGGACGTTCTCGTTCATACGCACCCCTGAGGTCGGCGCGGTCCCGGACCCGCGCTCTGGCCGGAGGGTACGCCGGACCGCGTGGCGTTCGTCGGGTATTGCTCGAGCGTCCCCGCTGGGCGGACGAGCTTCGGGTCGGCTGTCCCGTTCATCGGACCGGGCATGCTGTGGCCCCCGGCGTGGTGGGCGACCTGAGCGCCGGCGACGTCACGACATGGGCGATCACCGAACCGCTGCGCGGGGTCTGGGTCGTCCGAGGCTGAGGCTTCGGCCCGTCCGCGGCGCACGCCGGGACGGCACCGCGACGCCAGGGGTGGTGAGGACGGTCGGCGGCGCCTAGTGTCGCGCCACAACCGGCTCGCCAGGAGGACGCCATGACGATCGAGACCACCACCGACCACGCCGCGCTCGACGAGATCGTCGACGGGCTGGGCGCGCACGCCGGCGAGTGGGTGGCGCTGCCGTTCGCGGAGAAGCTCGAGCTCCTCGACCGCCTGCGACCCAGGGTCATGGCCGAGGCCGACGCGATGGTGGCCGAGACCCAGCGCGCCAAGGGCATCGACCCGTCGACGACCTGGGCCGCGGAGGACTGGGTCACCGGACCGTGGGCGTTCCTGCAGGGCATCACGAGCATGCTCACCGCCTTGCGCCGCGTGCAGAAGGGTGAGGAGCCGATCTCGACGTCGAAGATGCGGACCCGGCCGGGCGGCCAGACCGTGGTCTCGGTGTTCCCCGCCACCGCGACCGACTCGCTGCTGCTCAGCGGCTACGGCGCAGAGGTCTGGATGCAGCCTGGAGTGTCACCCCAGGACGCCGTGCGCGGAGCCGCGTCGATGTACCGGGGGAAGGGGTACGCCGACCCCGGCGTCGCGCTCGTGCTCGGCGCCGGAAACGTCGGCACGATCACCACCCTCGACATCCTGCACATGCTCTACACCGAGGGTTCCGTGTGCGTCGTCAAGATGAACCCGGTGAACGACTACCTGTCCCCGTACTACGCGCGCATCTTCGGGGAGTTCGTCGAGCGAGGGTGGCTGCGCTTCGTGCACGGGGGTGCCGACGTCGGCGGCTACCTCGCACAGCACGACGGCGTCCACTCCATCCACATGACGGGATCGAAGGCGACGCACGACGCGATCGTGTGGGGCACCGGTCCCGAGGCCGAGGAGCGGCGCAGCGCAGGCACGCCGTTGCTCACCAAGCGCATGACATCCGAGCTCGGCGGCGTCTCGCCGCTGATCGTGGTCGCCGGGGAGTGGAAGCACCACGACCTGCAGTTCCAGGCCGAGCACATCGTGACCACCAAGCTCAACAACGCCGGGCACAACTGCATCGCGACCCAGGTCCTGGTGCTGCCCGAGTCCTGGCCGCAGGCCGACGAGCTGCTCGAGCGGGTGCGTAAGGTCCTGCGCTCGCTGCCCCCGCGCCCGCAGTACTACCCCCGTGCGGTGGACAAGGTCGCCGCGGCGGTCGCGGGCCACGACTCGGTCGAGCACCTCGGCCGTGGCGACCTGTGCGCACTGGTCCCGGACCTGTCCGCGGACGGTGTCGAGAGCCTCGTCAACGACGAGGTGTTCGCCGGCGCCATGGGCGTCGTGCGCCTTCCCGGGGCCACCACCGCGGAGTACCTCGCCAACGCCGTGGCGTTCGCCAACGACAAGCTGCCGGGAACGCTCGGCGCGTCGATCGTCATCGACCCGGTCACGGCCAAGCGCGACAAGGCGGCGCTCGACACCGCGATCGCGGACCTGCGCTACGGCGGGATCGGCATCAACGCCTGGTCGGGGCTCAACTTCCTTCTCGGCTACACGCCGTGGGGAGCGTTCCCCGGGCACTCGCTGGCCGACATCGGCAGCGGGATCGGATTCGTGCACAACGCGTTCCTGCTCCAGGACGTGCAGAAGGGCGTCTCCTGGATGCCGTTCCGCCCGTTGCACCGCGCCGCGATCAACGGCCAGTTCCACATGTCCCCGAAGTCGCCGTTCTTCGTCGGCAACAGGACCGGCGCCACGACCGCGCGCCGGCTTGCCAGCTACCTCGCGAGCGGCAAGAACACCGCGCTCGTGGGCATCTTCGCCTCGGCGCTGCGCGGCTGAGCCGACGTACGCCGACGACGTTCAGCCGTCGGCAGTGACGACCACCTCGAGGCGCTCGCCGAGCACGCGCTCGATCGAGTCGGACAGTGCGACGGCGAACTGCGGCTTGTTCGCGCGCTCGAACCCGTGGTTGCTCGCGAGCTTCGTCGCATCCGAGAAGTCCAGGACGAGCACGCCGTCCTCGATGCGCGCGAGGCGACCGTCGAAGAGGGCGAGCCAGGCGGTGCGGTGCGTCGTCTCGAGGTCGTCGAGGACCTCTATCCAGCGAGCCTTGAGCGTCCCGATCGTCAGCGCGTCCACGGACGAACCGTAGCGACGGCAGGTGCCCGCGTCCGCACCGAGACCGCACCCGGGGCCCGACACGGTGCCGCAGCGCACGGGGCCAACGCCTGTCGCGGCTAGCGTGAGGGCGTGAAGCGGGGACTGTACGTCGGCGTCGGTGTGGTGCTCCTCCTCGTGGGGATCGTTCTCGTGGCGCTCGGCACGGTGGTGGCCGTGGCGGTGGGGTCCGACGACGCCATCTCGACCTCGCCGTCGCGTGTGCGCAGCGCCGGGGTGGCTGTGGTCGCGGAGAACCTGGCGGTCGACGGCGGAGCCGTCCCGGTGCCCGACGGTGTCGGGACGCTCTCCTTCTCCGCGGCGGCGCGCGACGGCCGGCCGATGTTCCTCGGCGTCGGCTCGCCGGCCGATGTCCGCACCTACCTCACGGGATCGCCCTACAGCGTGGTGGTCGACCTGTCCGCGGGCGCGCCCGCGACGACCCGCACCGTCCCCGGCTCGAAGAAGCCGCCCGCGCCCGACGGTCAGACGTTCTGGACGCAGAGCGCCGCCGGATCGCCGGCCCGCGTCTCGGCCCGGCTCTCGCCCGGCAGCGCCATCGTGGTGATGAACGCCGACGGCGCGCGGGTGGTCGATGCCGACCTCGTCGTGACCCTGCACGTCGGCCACGCCTTCGCCTACGCCTGGGCCGCGGCCGGGGCGGGCCTGCTGCTCGTGCTGCTCTCCGTCCTGTGCTTCTGGCGGGCGCGGGTCGCCGGGCGCCGGGCCCGAAGCGCGGTCGCGCCGCTGGGCACCGACACCTCGGGGACCGGGTCGACGGTGCTCCCGGGCGCGGTCGTCGTCCTCGCCGGAGATCCAGCCGCAGTCCTGCCGAACCAGGCGCCCGTCCTGCCGCCGGAGCCCGTCGAGGTCGAGGCCGCGACCGCCTGGGGCATCGACGACGAGTCGGTCGTCGCAGCCCCGGCGAGCGCGGCTCTGGCGGCGCTCGTGGCCGAGGCCTCGGACGAGTCGTCGACGGACGAGACCGCCGAGATCCCGGTCGTCGCGGAACCGGAGCCGGCCGCCACTTCCGACGGCGACGCGGCCGACGGCGACGCGGCCGATCCCGACGAAGTCGAGGACGACTCAGCGGTTGACGACGCGGCCGAGGTTGACGATGCCGACGACGAGGCCGAGGAGGTTGACGACTCGGCCGAAGACGACGCAGCGGCCCACGAAGACACGGCTGATGTCGACGCCGCCGATCCGCTGTTCGACGAGCTCGTCTCGTCCTACGGCGTCGACCCGGTGCACGACCCGCTGCCCGGCGTCACGGCGGGGGAGGGCGCGTCGGCGGAGCCGGCCTCTGACGCGGCGGCCCCCGGCACGAAGTCGACCGACGGCTAGGGTCGCACCGTGGACGTGCAGGAGACCGAGGTGCAGACCGATCGCATCCTCACGATCCCGAACATGCTGTCCTTCCTGCGGCTGCTCGGCGTGCCGCTGTTCCTCTGGCTGATCCTCGTGCCGGAGGCAGACGGCTGGGCCTTCGTCGTGCTCGCGGCGAGCGGCGTCACCGACTACCTCGACGGCACCATCGCCCGCGCGACCGGGCAGATCAGCCGGCTCGGCCAGCTCCTCGACCCGCTCGCCGACCGGCTCTACATCGCGGCGACGCTCGTCGGGCTCGCGATCCGCGCGATCATCCCGTGGTGGCTCGTCGTTGTGCTGCTCGGCCGGGACCTCGTGCTCGCCGTGGTCCTCGCGCTGCTCAAGCGCCGCGGCATCACCGGCCTGCCGGTGCACTTCCTCGGCAAGGCGGCGACCTTCTGCCTGATCTGCGGGCTCCCGCTGATCCTCCTCGGAGCCGCGGCGCCGTCGACCGGCATCAGTCCCGCGGTGGTGGTGCGCGACATCGGCTGGGCGTTCACGATCTGGGGGACGGCGCTGTACTGGTGGGCCGGGCTCCTCTACCTCGAGCAGGCGCGGCGCATCCTGCGGACGCCTCACCCCTGACCGCGCCCCCGCGAGCCCACCCGCGCCGGGGCAGGCCGCGTTGCAGCCGCTCGCGGCACGTCAGTACGCTCACGGCGCCGCTCGACCCGCACGACCCGATGAGGAAGGCGTCCCCATGTCTGGCCAGATCCCGGAGAACCTCGGCTACACCCGCGAGCACGAGTGGGTCGACACCGCCGCCGAGGGCCGCGTCCGGTTCGGCATCACCGACCACGCTCAGGACGCGCTCGGCGACATCGTGTTCGTGACCCTGCCCGCGGTGGGCGCCGACCTGACCGAGGGTCAGCCCTGCGGCGAGGTCGAGTCGACCAAGAGCGTCTCGGACATCTACGCGCCGGTCACCGGGCGCGTCGTGGCCCGCAACGACGCCGTCGAGACGAGCCCGGAGACGATCAACAGCGACCCCTACGGCGACGGCTGGCTCGTCGAGGTCGAGGTCGGCGACGCGACCGGCCTCGCCGACCTGCTCGACGCTGCGGCGTACCGCGCCCACATCGAAGGCTGATCCGGGGCGCAGCGGCCGGGGCGGCCGCCGTCCGAACGACCCAGGTAACCCTGACTCTCGACCACAGGTCGAGGGTTTTGCGCCATTGACCCCGGTCCGAACGATCCGTAGGGTCGTCCCCGAGTCTCGACTCGGGGTCGAGATCAATGTGGAGGAGGTGGCGCGGTGAACCGGCAGTGCCCACGCTGCGGCCATCTCGCCGACGAGCACGACCACTTCTGCGCCGCCTGCGGGGCGCCCCTCGAACCGCTCGCCGAGGACACGGCGTTCCAGACCGGGGTCCTCGGGCTGCGCACCGCGCACGAGGGCGACTCCGCCCCGCTGCCCGCGGTGGACAGCACGAGCGTCACGGGGCTCGGCGCCGGGCACGCGGTTCTCGTCGTGCTCCGCGGGCCGCAGGAGGGCGCCCGGTTCGACCTCGACCCGTCGCACGCGGCGGTCGTGGTCGGCCGCGCCCCCGAGTGCGACCTGTTCCTCGACGACGTCACCGTCTCCCGTCGGCACGCGGAGCTCGTCACGACCGGCGGCAGCTGGGAGCTCGTCGACGCCGGCAGCCTCAACGGCAGCTACGTCAACCGTCGCCGTATCGACCGGCAGGTGCTCGTCGGCGGCGACGAGGTCCAGATCGGCAAGTACCGGTTCGTCTTCCTCGAGGCCGCCGACGGTGGCGTGGGTGGTGACGCGTGATGACCGCGGTCGCCTCGCGGGGCCTCATGGGCATCGGCGACGTCCTCGCCGCGCTGCGCCCGGACTTCCCTGACGTCACGATCTCCAAGATCCGGTTCCTCGAGTCCGAGGGCCTGGTGCTGCCCGAGCGCACCTCGAGCGGCTATCGCAAGTTCAGCCACGCCGACGTCGAGCGCTTGCGCTACGTGCTGGGCTGCCAGCGCGACCAGTACCTGCCGCTCAAGGTGATCCGCGACCACCTCGAGGCGATCGACCGCGGCCTCGAGCCGCCCACCGGCCTCGAGGGTCCGCGGGTGCCTCGCGCGCTGGTGTCCACCGACGGCATGCCGTCGTCGGACGCCTTCCGGCCGGCGGCCTCGGAGGTCCGGCTCTCCCGCGGGGAGATCCTCGAGGCCAGCGGGCTCGACGACGCCCTGCTCACCCAGCTCGAGGGCTACGGCCTCATCACCAAGCGCGGCCAGCACTACGACGGCGAGGCGCTCACCGTCGCGAGCACGGTGGCCGAGATGTCCGCGTTCGGCATCGAGCCGCGGCACCTGCGCACGTTCAAGGTGGCGGCGGACCGCGAGGTGGGCCTCGTCGAGCAGGTCGTCACACCGCTGCTGCGTCAGCGCGATCCCGAGGGTCAGCAGCGCGCCGACGACGCGATCCGCCAGCTCGCGTCGCTCTCGGTGCGGCTGCACGCGGCCCTCGTCAAGGCCGGGCTCGCCACCGAGCTGCGGCGCTGACAGCGCGCAGTCGGCGCTACGGGGTCGCATGCGGCCCGTCCGTGGCTAGGGTGGTCGTATGCGCCAGATGGACGTCGTGGGTGTCCGCGTCGAGATGCCGTCGAACCAGCCGATCGTGCTGCTCCGGGAGATCGACGGGGAGCACTACCTGCCGATCTGGATCGGCGCGGCCGAGGCCACCGCGATCGCCTTCGCCCAGCAGGGCGTCGTGCCCGCGCGACCCCTCACCCACGACCTGATGCGCGACGTCGTCGAGGCGCTCGGCCGTCCGCTGCTCGAGGTGCGCATCACCGAGCTCACCGACGGCGTGTTCTTCGCCGTTCTCGTCTTCGACGGCGGTGTCGAGGTCAGCGCACGGCCGTCGGACGCCATCGCGCTCGCGCTGCGGACGGGCAGCACCATCCACTGCGCCGACGCCGTGCTGGACGAGGCCGGGATCGCCGTGCCGGACGAGCAGGAGGACGAGGTCGAGAAGTTCCGCGAGTTCCTCGACCAGATCAGCCCGGACGACTTCCTCGGCGGTTCCAGCGCCCCCGAGGACAGTCCCGGCAGCTCGTGAGCGGCGGCCAAGTCTCGACCTCTACCTGAGACTAGCGCCGGTCGGGTGCCGATGGCGGCGTGTCGCGGGTCCGGACGTTGACCGGTACCCCCGTCCGGCCTAGCGTGCGAGGTGAACGTCGACGGTGTAACTCTCGCGGTGTGCTTCCCCCCATCCCGCGGCATCGAGGCGGATGCGGGAGGTCATGCGATGACCGGAGTGGACGAGGGCCTCGGGTCCGTCGGCACGCAGCACACGGGCGACCCTGTCGCGCGTGCGAGCGCCACCGACGAGGCGGGTCGCCAGGGTCTGCTCTTCGGCGACGACATCCTCGGGATGCCCGCCGACGTCGGCTTCCGCGGTCCGGTGGCCTGTTCGGCCGCCGGCATCACCTACCGCCAGCTCGACTACTGGGCGCGCACCGGTCTAGTCGAGCCGAGCGTGCGCACGGCCGCCGGGTCGGGCAGCCAGCGTCTCTACAGCTTCCGCGACATCCTGGTGCTCAAGGTGATCAAGCGACTGCTCGACACCGGGGTCTCGCTGCAGAACATCCGCACGGCGGTCGAGCACCTGCGCGACGGCGGTGTCGAAGACCTCGCGCAGGTCACGCTCATGAGCGACGGCGCCAGCGTCTATGAGTGCCGCAGCCAGGACGAGGTCATCGACCTGGTGCAGGGCGGCCAGGGCGTCTTCGGCATCGCCGTCGGCCGGGTCTGGCGCGAGGTCGAGGGCAGCCTCGCCGAGCTGCCCAGCGAGCGCGTGGACAGCGGGACCCCCGCACCGGCGGTCGAGGGCGACGAGCTCGCCGCTCGGCGCGCCGCGCGCAGCGCCGGCTGAGTCGAGCCGACCGACGCGAGGTACGCTCGAGCCACGCCGTCCACCCCGAGCGGGAGAGTTCCGTCGCAGCCAGCGACGGGCGCCGAAGGAGCAACTCCCCGTCAACCTCTCAGGCAGACCGGACCGTTCGGGCAGGCGTCTCTGGAAAGCGGGACCCTCGGGGTCCCCGCCGACGGTGCAAGCCGTGGCTGCCTGCAGCCCGGTGAAGCTCTCAGGCGCGCGGGATCGCGCGGAAACAGAGGGGGATCGCCGCTGCGCGACCGCGTGACGGGTGATCCTTTCGTCTGAGAGAGCCACGTGACCGACATCCTCGAGCCTTCGTCCGGATCCGTCCTCGACATCGGCGTCCCGTTCGCCGACCGTCACGTCGGCCCGGACCCCGACGCAGTCGCCCGCATGCTCGCCGTCGTCGGGTACGACTCGCTCGACGCTCTGGCCGAGGCGGCCGTCCCCGAGACGATCCGCTGGACCGAGGGTCTCGACCTGCCCGCGGCGCAGTCGGAGGACGCCGTCGCGGCCGAGCTACGGGCCCTCGCGGCGCGCAACACCGTCGCGCGCTCGATGATCGGGCTCGGGTACAGCGACACCCACACGCCCGCGGTGATCCGCCGCAACGTGCTGGAGAGCCCGGCCTGGTACACGGCCTACACGCCCTACCAGCCCGAGATCAGCCAGGGTCGCCTCGAGGCGCTGCTCGGCTTCCAGACGGTCGTGTCCGACCTCACCGGCCTCCCGGTGGCCGGCGCGAGCCTGCTCGACGAGCCGACCGCCGCGGCCGAGGCGATGACCTTGGCGCGTCGTGCCTCGAAGGTGACCGCGCCGCGCTTCGTCGTCGACGCCGACACGCACCCGCAGACCCTCGCCGTGCTCGCGACCCGCGCGGAGCCGCTCGGCATCGAGCTCGTGGCGGCCGACCTCGACACCGGGCTGCCCGAGGGCGAGATGTTCGGAGTGCTGCTGTCCTACCCCGGCTCGTCCGGGACGGTCCGCGACCTCGCCCCGACGATCGCCGAGGCGCACGAGCGCGGCGCGATCGTGGCAGTGGCCTCCGACCTGCTGGCCCTCACGCTGCTCACCCCGCCCGGAGAGCTCGGCGCCGACGTCGTGGTCGGGTCGGCGCAGCGTTTCGGCGTACCCCTGGGCTTCGGCGGTCCGCACGCCGGGTTCATCTCGGTGCGCCAGGGGCTCGAGCGCTCGATGCCCGGTCGGCTGGTCGGTGTGAGCGTCGACGCCGACGGGCACCCGGCGTACCGGCTCGCGCTGCAGACCCGGGAGCAGCACATCCGCCGCGAGAAGGCCACGAGCAACATCTGCACGGCGCAGGTGCTGCTGGCGGTCACGGCGTCGCTCTACGCCGCCTACCACGGGCCGGAGGGCCTGGCCGGCATCGCCGAGCGCACCCATCGCCACGCCGCGACCCTGGCGGTGGGTCTCGAGCGGCTCGGCTCCACGGTGCCCACGACGGCGTTCTTCGACACGGTGCAGGCGCGCGTGCCCGGGCGGGCCCGGGCCGTGGTGCACGCCGCGGAGGAGCTCGGGGTGAACCTCCGGCTCGTCGACGAGGACGTCGTGGGCATCAGCTGCGACGAGACCACGACGCGGCGAGACCTGCTCACGGTGTGGGCTGCGTTCGCCGAGGTGCTCGGCGCACCCGGGATCGACGAGACCGACGTCGAGGCCCTCGCGGACGACTCGCGGCACGTGCTGTCGTCATCGGTGCGGCGCACGTCGGCGTTCCTCACGCACCCGACGTTCCACCAGCACCGCAGCGAGACCGCGATGCTGCGCTACCTGCGCAGGCTCTCCGACCTCGACATCGCGCTCGACCGCGCGATGATCCCGCTGGGCTCGTGCACCATGAAGCTCAACGCCACCACCGAGATGGAGCCGATCACGCAGCCCGGCTGGGCGGGCATCCACCCGTTCGCCCCGCTGCACCAGGCGGCGGGCTATGTCGACCTGATCCGCAGCCTCGAGGCCTATCTCGTCGAGATCACCGGCTATGACGCCGTCTCCCTGCAGCCCAACGCCGGCAGCCAGGGGGAGTTCTCCGGCCTGCTGGCGATCCGCGCGTTCCACCACGCGCACGGGGACGTGCACCGCGACGTCTGCCTCATCCCGAGCAGCGCGCACGGCACGAACGCGGCGAGCGCCGTCATGGCCGGCCTGCGCGTCGTGGTGGTGGCGTGCACGGACTCCGGCGACGTCGACCTCGACGACCTGCGCGCGAAGATCGACGAGCACGGCGAGCGGCTCGCGGCGCTGATGATCACCTACCCGTCGACGTTCGGCGTCTACGAGGAGACGGTGACGGAGATCTGCGCGCTCGTCCACGACGCGGGCGGCCAGGTCTACGTCGACGGCGCGAACCTCAACGCGCTCGTCGGTCTGGCGAAGCCCGGCCGCTTCGGCGCCGACGTCTCCCACCTGAACCTGCACAAGACCTTCTGCATCCCGCACGGCGGCGGCGGGCCCGGTGTGGGCCCGGTCGCCGTCCGTGCTCACCTCGCCCCGTACCTGCCTGGGCACCCGCTGCGGCCCGAGGCCGGACCGCTCGGTCGCGGCCATGCCGACGGCGGCACCGGCCCGGTGAGCGGTGCGCCGTGGGGGAGCGCCGGCATCCTCCCGATCCCGTGGGCCTACATCCGGCTCATGGGCGGGGACGGCCTGACCCGGGCGACGCAGACCGCGGTGCTGTCGGCCAACTACGTCGCTGCCCGGCTGCGCGACCTGTACCCGGTGCTCTACACCGGTCGCGGCGGCCTGGTCGCGCACGAGTGCATCGTCGACCTGCGTGAGATCACCAAGAGCACCGGCGTCACCGTCGACGACGTCGCGAAGCGCCTGATCGACTACGGCTTCCACGCGCCGACCATGTCGTTCCCCGTCGCGGGCACCCTCATGATCGAGCCGACCGAGAGCGAGGACCTCGGCGAGCTCGACCGGTTCTGCGACGCGATGCTCGCGATCCGCCGCGAGATCGACGACGTCGCAAACGGCGTGTGGCCGGTGGAGGACTCGCCGCTGCGCGGTGCGCCGCACACCGCGTCGTCGCTCCTCGGCGAGTGGGACAAGCCCTACTCGCGCGAGGTCGCTGCATTCCCCGTGGAGTCTCTGCGCGCGCAGAAATACTGGCCGCCGGTACGACGTATCGACGGCGCCTACGGCGACCGCCACCTGGTGTGCTCCTGCCCGCCGCCGGAGGCCTTCGCCGACTGACGGGCAGGGCCGATGTTGATCGATGCACAGCGAGGGCTAACCGCACTTCGGCTTGTTTCTGCCCGGGGGGCATGCCGGTCAGCAACCATCTGATCCAGCAGTCGTGGTGCTCGGGTAGTCCGCCCCATCCTGGGCCGCGCTTGGGTGAACTCGGGGGGTGGGGGGATGAAGTTCATCAACTCCGACGGGCTGTCGTTGTTGGGCCCGGGTTCGGAGTGGTTTTGGACGGCGGTGAGTGCCATCGCGCTGGTGGTCACCCTCCTTGCGATCTACCGGCAGTTGCTTCTGCAGCGAGGTCCGAAGGACCCAGCAGCTCGAGGAACTCAACCGGGAGTGGGAGTCGGAGCGTTGCCTGCGCTACCGACGTGCCGTCGCACTCACCCTGCAGACGGGTGGAGACCTAGAGCCCCTGGAAGCGCCCGGGCGGATCGGCGACTTCTGGGACAAGTTGGGCCGTCTCGTCCGCGCCGGTCACACAGGCAGGGGCCAGATCACAGCACAGTGGGCCGACATCATCCTGATCTACTGGACCATGCTCGAACCGATGACGAGGAGCATGCGGATCGCGCATGGGCAGCCCGCTGAGTGGGAGCACTTCGAGTGGTTGGCTAACCGGATGCGTCGCGACGGCCGTGACCACGTCTGGGCGCTGACACCGCTGAGTCCTGAGCGGATCGACACCTGGATAGCGATATTGGACCGGTCCATCGCCGTGGAGGAGTCACTCAGGTCGCTGCCTGCCGCCACTTAACCCGGGCGAAGTTGGAGGCCGCGGCTCGCCGAGAATCGGGTCGGATCGGCACGTCGCGCTCGCCACCTGCACGGCCCATGGGCTTGCCACACCTGTCGAATCCTCGGTTTGGAGGCGGCCGGAAACCGCGGATTGGGGCAGTGCGGTGAGCGCACGGAGCCCCGAGCGCGAGTGCCGGGTGTTGCACGGCTCGTACGGGAGCTGTGACCAGGTCGCGTGCGCCGGGGCTGCCGCGCTGCTCCTGTGTGCTGTCTCAGGTACGTGGCCTGATGAGGCGCACGGCGTTCGGGTTGTCGAAGGTCCCGAGCCAGACGTCGCCCGAGGGGGTCACGACGGTGGGATTCATCGCGCACGGGATCACTAGGCGACCGCGGGGCGCGCCTGACGCCGGATCGAGGCGCACCAAGATCGCGTGGTTGTCCGTGCAGGGGAGCGATCCGTCCCAACCCCCGACCCACACGCTGTTGGTATCGACGGCCAGGTTCTCCACGCGCAACCCGACCGGTGTGACGGAGGTGACCGTGTTCGTCGTGGGGTCGATTCTCGCGACTCCCTGGCCGAGATCCAGGGGTACCCAGACGGCGGTCGGCCCGGCGACGACATCATCCACGCACATGCCACACGTGGCGTTCGGTCCGGTGCCGGGAAGCTTGATCACGGCGGTGACGGTCCACGACGAGAGTTCGATCCGCACGATGCTGCTGTCGCGATGCTGGACGACCCACAGTGATCCGAAGCCGAGCGCCATGCCCTCCGGATTGGGGATGTCGTGGAGGACGCGGGTCACCCGTCCTGTCGTCGTGTTCACCTCGGCGACGAGCCCTTGGTCGAAGTCGGTGACCCAGGCTGTGTGGCCGGACAGCTCGATCCCGAATGGGGTGATCGACGTGCGCCCGGTGCCCGTGCCCGCCGTCAGGACGACGGTGCGCGTCATCCTGTTCGTCGCCCGGTCGACGCGATCGATCGAATGCCGGCTGGGGTCGGCCAGCCATGCGCCCGTCGCGTCCGCTGCGACCTCCTTGGGCGACCCGTATGGGGAGTTCGCCGGGTCGTCGACCACGATCGTGGCCCGGACCTTGCCGCTCGCCAGGTCAACTCGGGCGACCTTGCCCGTCTCGGAGTCGGCGTACCAGATCGAGCCCCCGGCCAGTGAGGAGAACTCGGGCCACATGGGGAGAGCGATGCTCGGGCCAACATCTGCGGCAAGGGTCGAAGCGTCACCCGCGGAGGTGGTGGGCGGGAGCGAACCGGTCGTCCGAGATGGGGAAACGCCACTTCTCGGAGCTGCCGACGGGGAACTCGCCGGGGTTGAACTACAGCCCACCAACAACGCGACAGGGACGACGATCAACACGACCAGTCTGCCCACCGTCACGACCAGTTCATCGCTGACGGAATCCCTGGGACCTCTCATGGCAGCCCTCTCGACTCGGACGTCTTGGGGGATCAGACGCATGAAGTGCCCTGAGGTTGACCAGTCGGTCCGGGTTTCTCGCCGTGGGATCGAGGTGGCAGACGGGTGGCTGTCCAACTTCGTGAAACTCCGGGGGCACGCGGGTTCGACTGACGAGTGGCTGACCACGTGTGACGATGTCCTCTCGTTGGGAGCTTCGGCGGCCACTGAGGCCGCGTGTTGGAGAGGTGCCTGGTGAAGATCCGGCCATGGAGCGACGCCGACACGGACTGGTGGGTGGGTCTGCGCCTCGCGTGGCAACCGACGTTCGGTGAGGCGCAGCTCCGGTTGCTGGCTGCGGGCCGCATTGCAGACTTCGCATACAGGGCGGTTGCCTTGCGCGACGGTGCACGGGTGGGCTTCGCTTCGATCGCGTGCCTGCCGGGTCACGGCGAGGCGTTCGCTTTGGTGCTCGTACCACCTGACAGACGGGGCCAGGGAATCGGGTCCGCGCTGTTCGCCGAACTCGTGCGTGAGTCATCCGACGACACCCTCATGGCCTCGATGCCGGACGACGACCAGAGGTCCCTGGCGGTCGCTGAGCACTGGGGGTTCCGAGTCGTGAGCCACGCCATCCGCTCACGCTTCGACCTACGACCGGGCAAGCCGCGACCGATCGACGCACTCGATGGCCAGGTGCGCGTGATCGACGCTGCGAGCCCCGACTGGGACAAGCTGTGGCTCAGCCCCCTCATCATCGACAGCGATACGAGTCCAGAGGCCATCGAGCTCGGCTGGCACACCACGCTGGACGATTTCGAGCGGATGTTCCCGGGCATCGTGTGGGTCGTGATCGAGGAAGACGGAAAGCCGATAGCTGCGGCCTCCGCGAGCCCTCAGGAGGGTGATGCGTGGCTACTGATCTACACCGGGGTGTTGCCCTCTCACCGTCGGCAAGGGTTCGCTCGGATGGCCAAGGTGCGCCTGCACGCCGTCGTCGCTCACCGCGGCGGCCGATCCCTCACGACCGACAATGAGGCGCGTAACACGAGCATCCTGGGACTGAACGAAAGCCTCGGGTACGAACGGATCGGTGGAGAGGTACGACTCCGACGTGAAGCTCTCGACACGCGATCCTCACCGGGCTGAGCGTCCGAGCGGAGCCGGCGGCTGCCGCTCGCCCTTCTGCACGAACCGGGCCGCCTCACGGATGCAGATGGATCACGCTCTCGAGTTCCCCGAGGGGGAGAGCGGCGCGGCCAACTGCGGCGGTCTCTGCACAACTTGTCATCAGCTCAAGACCGCCGGGCTCGCCAGCGTCACCGACTCGAGGGCTGACGGGTCCTGCACCTGGGTCACCGCTTGGGGCCAGTCCATCGACGTGCCCCCGCGGTCCGTCCTCCCGATCGACCCCGACCCACCACCGGCGCAACCGGAACCACCGACACCCGACGACCCGCCGCCTTTCTGATTCCGGGCCGTCCGGCATCGGCATCGGCACCCGCAGAGGTCTCGGTCATGGTGAGCCCGGAGCCGCCGAGGACTGACACCGGATCAGAAGAAGCCCTTCGGGATGAGTCGGCTCTCGCGGGCTTGGCGCTCGAGGTCGTCGCGGAAGTCAGGGTGGGCGATCGAGATCATCGCTCGCGCGCGCTCGGGGATCGACTTGCCCTTGAGGTTGACCATGCCGTACTCGGTGACGACGTACATCATGTCGCTGCGCGTGGTGGTGACGACGTTGCCCGGCGCCATCTCCAGGACGATGCGGCTCTTGCGCACGCCGGGCCGCTCGTAGGTGGAGGACAGGCACACGAAGGACTTCCCGCCGGCGGAGGCGTAGGAACCGCGGACGAACTGCGCCTGGCCGCCGGTTCCGCTGATGTGGCGGTGCCCGTCCGACTCGCTCGCGGCCTGGCCCTGCAGGTCCATGAGCGTCGTGTTGTTGATCGCCACCACGTTGTCGTTGGCCATGATCAGGTGCGGCAGGTTCGTCAGGTCCAGGGGCAGGCACTCGATGTCACGGTTGCGGTGGATCGCCGAGTAGGTCGACTGCGAGCCCAAGGCGAAGCTGCACACCATCCGGCCGGGGTAGGTGGACTTGGCGGCGCCGGTCACGATGCCCGCACGGTAGAGATCGATGATGCCGTCGGTGAGCATCTCAGTGTGGATCCCGAGGTTGCGCACGCCTGTCTCGAGGAGCAGGGACGTCACGGCGTTGGGCATGCCGCCGATGCCCACCTGCAGGCAGGACCCGTCCTCGATCTCCGCGGCGACATGCCTGGCGACGGCGCGGTCGACCTCGGACGGCGGCGGGTTGGGCAGCTCAGGGGCGGGGAGGTCGTTGCCCTCGATGATGAAGTCGACCTCGCTGACGTGCACGCCGTTCTCGAACCCGTAGGCATAGGGCAGGGCCTCGCTGACCTCGACGATGACCGTCTTGGCCCGCGAGACCACGGCCCGGTGGTAGAGGTTCGCGGCGCTGAAGGTGAAGACCCCGTTCTCGTCCATCGGGCAGGTCTTGAGGATCACGATGTCGGGCGGCTCGATGAACCGCCGGTAGTAGTCGCCGATCTCGCCGAGGTTGCAGGGGATGTAGTTCTCGAGCCCGTCGTCGCCGCGCCGTCGGTCGTAGCCGCTGAAGTGCCAGTTGAAGAAGTGGAAGGACTCGCGCTGCGGGTCCGCCTCCACCACGGCACGGGGTCGGACGCTGAGGGTCGCGCGGATCCTCACGTCCGTCAGCTCGGAGGCGCGCTCCGCGAGCGCCCGGTCGAACAGGTCCGGCTGGCAGAGCGTCGCTCCGTAGTCCAGCCAGTCGCCCGATCGCACCAGCCCGGCGGCGGCGGCGGGAGAGATCACGCGAGCGGCACGAACCGGAGCGGGCGCTGTCATGCCGGGGACGGTACGGGTTGCACCTCGTGGGCGACCCCGGATCGCGGATTCCGGGCGGAACCGGGGGCGACGTTCAGGGAGCCGATGTCACGACCGCCGGAGCCACGACGACGTGCGGAAGTCCGGTGCACTTCGCGTTCACCACCGTGCCCGCCGACGCGGTCACGAGCGCGCGGTAGGTCCCGTTGATCGAGATGGGGCGGCGCACGAAGGCGCGAACGCCGTCTGCTGCGACGTAACTCACGAGCGCGTAGCCGCGGCGCCACGCCGCGATCTCGGCGGCCGGGGTCTCGCCCGCCGTGAGCACGAGAGCGGCCTTGGACGCCGGGAGAGGAGCGATGGAGCAGGAACCTCGCACGAACAGCCTCCCGTCCGGGGTCCGGCTCGCACGCATCGTGGTGCGACCGGCGTAGCTGGCGGTCGCGGCGCCGTGGGTGATGACGCGATGGTCGGGGTCGGCCAGCGCCGCGCGCATGTAGGCGTTCACCGACATCCACCCGATGGAGTACGGGCCGCGGTAGGCGTTCAGCGCGTCAGTGACCTGGCTGCGGCATCGGACGGTCGCGCACCCGACCAGCTGCGGTGCCGAGGGTGCGCCACGCTCGATGCGCATCAGGTCGGCGAACGGCTTGACCCAGGGGTACATCCCGCTGACCCGTGGCGCCTCGTGGTTGTACGCCGCCGCCATCGCGAACCTCGCCTGTCGGCTCGGCACGAGCCCGGCCGCCACCGCGGCGCGGAGCACCTCGCCCATGAGTGCGTGATCCGGGTTGAGGTCGATCCAGCTCATGGCCCAGAGCGTCGCCGCCGGGTAGGCCGCGTGCCACCGAGCGAGGACCAGGGCGGCGGACTCCATCGTCACCGCGTCGTCGGGTGTCCGAGCCGACCCGTCGCGGAACGGGTCGCGGCTGAGGTGGTCGGCGGCGACCCCCAGCGCAGTTGCGGCGCGGCCCTGCTCGTCGTCGCGCGCGGCGACGAAATCGGATCGCGGGCGCCCGGTCCATCCGGTCCACGGGTTGGTGCAGACGTCGCCGACCGCGGCGCAGACTCCCGTGCCGCCGCCGGTCGTGTAGGTCACGAGCCACACGTTGCGGTGGTTCTGGGTGGCGGTCGCCAGGAGCGACCCGAACGTGAGCGTCTCGTCGTCCTGGTGCGGGGAGAGGAAGACGTCGGTCGTGGGGGAGTCGTCGGGCGCCGGTGCGGGTGGGGTGGCCGCGAACGCTGCGGTCACCGCGGCCGTCGCACGCGCCGAGGAGTAGATGGGCAGCGACCGCTCGTCGGGCCAGGGCGCGGCCGCCGCAGCCGTAGCCGGGAGCAGGCCTCCCGCAGCCGGCAGCAGCGCCACCGCCGTCACGACGGCGACGACGACCGACACAGCACTGCGACCTCGCGGTCCCCCGACTCGCACGGCGCCATCCTGGTCCATCGAGTCCAGGAGTGCACCTACATTGGCGCTGCTGAGCCGTCCCGCTTCGGCCGCGCCGGCTGCACGAGGACCTGACGCGCGGGAACGGGTTCCGGGCGTCCGGACAACCACCCCTGGCCGTGGGTCCAGCCCTGTGCCTGCAGGATCGCGGCCTGCTCGGCCGTCTCGACGCCCTCGGCGATGCTCTCGAGGTGCAGTCCGTCGGCGAGACCCGCGAGTCCAGCGGCGAGCACGCTGGTGGGGCTCTCCGCCGTCGTGAGCCGGGAGGTGAACGACCGGTCGAGCTTGAGCCCCGTGACGGGGAGGTCGCGCAGCAGGCTGATCGAGGAGTATCCGGTGCCGAGGTCGTCGACCTGGATCCCCACACCGAGGTCGCGCACGTGCTCGAGGTCGTCGCGGGTCAGCTCGACGACGTCGAGGACCGCGGTCTCGGTCACCTCGATGACGACGCGGTTCGGGTCTACGGCGTAGCGCTCCAGGATGTCGACGAACTGGTCGAGCCACCCCGGCCGCGCGATCTCAGCGGCGACTTGTTGACGCTGATCGGCCCGGGAAGGTCGGGTGCCTCGGCGAGGAGCCGGCAGACCTGCTCGAGGAACGTGACCCGAGGAACTGGTCGCGCGGCAACCGGTCATCGACGCACGCCGCAGGGTTCGCCTCGGTGTCGACGAAGTCCACGATGCGCCCGCTCTCGTCGCGCACGGCGGCGAGCATCACGTGGGGGTCGAGCAGCGAGTCGAGCACCGCCCTGGCCGGGGCCGACTCCAGGCCGAGGGCGGTCTCGGGCACGGTCACCGACTCACCCTTCCTCCGTCGCTGGTCGTCCGTCGCTGGTCTGTGGTGTCACCCTGTGGACACGGTCGGTGCCGCCGAGTCACCTCGCCACGCCCGACCCTTCAGGTCCGACCGTCGACCTCCTGCGCGTCGAACAGCGACTGCTGGGCGTCCTCGTCCGCGTCCATCCACGTGGCGTGCACGACCGGCCAGCCGTCGCGCCGCAGCACCGCGACGACGGCGTCGTCGTCGTCGACCACGGCGACCACCCGCCCGTTCGAAGCGATCCGGCGCAGGGCGGCGGGCTTGAACACCCGCGCGGGCCGTCGGTCGTCCGTGCGACGCATCACGAGCCTGCCCTCGGGCAGGCCGTGGCGCGTCAGCCAGTCGAGGGTCACCGCGCGGTGGTCCTCGTTGCGTCCGGTGAGGTAGACGATCCGGTGGCCGGAGGCCGCGTGCTGTCGCGCCAGCGCGACGCCCTCGGCCAGCGGGGTGTCGCCGTCCATCGCGGCGAAGAACGAGTCCCAGTCCTTGGGCGTGCGCTCCACGTGCCGCAATCGATGACGCACGTCGGCGATGACGCCGTCGACGTCGAACACGACGACGGTGGGCCGCTGGTCGTCGACCTCGGACGCGGGGGAGTCGGGCACGGGGGGGACGCTACGCCGTAGGGTCGGCCCATGGCACTCGACCCTGACCTCGTCCGCGCCCAGTACGCCGCGATGGTTCCCATGGTGGCCACGCTCGGGATCGAGTTCGCGCACCTCGACGCGGAGACCTGCACCATGGTGCTGCCCGACGCCGCGCCCTACCGCAACCACGTGGGCGGCCCGCACGCCGGAGCCATGTGGACGCTGGCGGAATCGGCGTCGGGGGCCCTGGTCTTCGTCAACTTCGGCGACAGGATGGCCGACGTCACGCCCTTCCCCGTTGAGGCGACGATCCGCTTCCTCAAGGTCGCGATGGGCCCGGTCACCGCCACCGCCACGCTCGGCGCGGAGGCCGCCTCGGCGATCGCCACGCTGGAGTCCGGCAAGCGCCCCGAGTTCCCGGTCGAGATCGAGCTGAGCACCGGCGAGGGCGACGACCGTCTCGTCACCGGGTCGATGACGGTCACCTGGACGCTCAAGCTCATCCGCAGGTGACGATCGCAGCCCGGTCAGCCCGGCCGCAGGAGGTGCGCGCGGGTCGCGCTCAGGACTTCGGCGGGCGTACGAGGCTCTCGAGGGAGAGTCGCGCGACCGGGGCGTAGGTGAGGACCGCGACCACCGGACCGTCGACCACGAGCGTCGTGCTCGTCCCGCCGCCGATGCGGGACTCCGCGCGGTGGTCGAGGTGCATGCGCACCGGCCCCGCGACGACGTCCCACGCCCAGCGGTGCTCGTCGTTGCAGAAGTCGACGACCTCGAAGCCCGCGCCGAGATTGGGGACGACGCCGAACACGGTGCCCGTGACACCGACGTCGAGAGTCGCCGCCGAGCACTCGACCCGGCGGATCTGCGGCGCCCAGGTGGTCCAGAGCTCGGGCGTGGAGTAGCGCCGCCAGACCAGGTCGAGCTCGGCCGCTCCGGCCGCTCGCAGGGTGAGGCGCATGGGTTGATCCTGCCTGGCGGTGCTGCCCCGACGCCGAGGCGGGGTCCAGGACGTGGCGCACGCCACCGCGGGACACGACGACCGAGGCCCCGGACTGACCCGTGGAGGGCGTGCCGACGCCGTACCGTGTCGGGGTGAGCGAGATGACGGACGCGCGGACCGGATGGCTCTCCCGCGAGGATCTCGAGTCGGCGCGCGAGCGGCTGCCGCTCGTCTACGTCGACGCCTTCCCGGTGCGGGTCGACGAGCGCGGGGTCGTGGTGTCGGTCGGACTGCTGCTGCGTGCGATGCCCGACGGCAGCATCAGCCGCGCCCCGGTGTCCGGCCGCGTCCTGTACGGCGAGCGCATCCGCGACGCGCTCATGCGGCACCTGGAGAAGGACCTCGGGTCGATGGCGCTGCCCCGCGTGCCCGCGGCGCCGCAGCCGTTCACCGTGGCGGAGTACTTCCCGGACCCGGCCGTGTCGGGCTTCCACGACCCGCGCCAGCACGCCGTCTCGTTGGCCTACGTCGTGCCCGTGAGCGGTGACTGCGTGCCGTCGACGGACGCGCTCGACCTGCAGTGGCTCACGCCGGACGAGGCTGCGAGCGACACCGTCGCGCTCGAGATGACCGGGGGACAGGACCGGCTGCTGCGCCTCGCGCTGGCGCACGTCGGCGTCCTCCCGTGACGTCGTCCTCTGCCACGGAGGTGCGCACCGAGCGGCTGCTGCTGGCGCGGCTCACGCTCGACGAGGCCCGCGCCGTGGTGGCGCTCGACCGGGACGGGCGCGCCTGGGCCGCCGACTACCCGACCGAGGGCGACCTCGTCGTCGCGGGCATCGCCTGCGAGGCCGGCGAGCACTACGACGAGACCGCAGCGTTCGGGGTCTACCAGGTGCGTCTGCGCGAGACGGGGGACGCCGTCGGCGGCATCGGCTTCATCCACCCGCCGGAGCAGGGCGAGGCCGAGGTCGGCTACGGCCTCGCGGAGTCTGCGCGGGGCCGGGGCCTGGCGACCGAGGCGTTGCGCGCGGTGGCGGAGTGGGCGAAGGCGCACGGAGTCACGCTGCTGGTGGCGATGACGGCGCTCGACAACCGGCCCTCTCAGCGGGTGCTGGAACGGGTGGGGTTCAGCCGGCTGCCCGGGACGATCGAGGACGGCGAGGACGGCGGCGACGGTCCGATGCTCCGCTGGGAGCTCTCGTTCGCCTGACCGGCCTCGACCTGCCTCGCCGGCAGAATTCATCATCTGTTGACTTGGCCCCGGGCGCGGCCTAGCGTCGGCGCCATGCGCGCGATGATCATCAAGGAGTTCCGGGAGCTTCGTCGCGACAGGCGCACGCTGGGCATGCTCATCGGGCTGCCGCTGCTCCTGCTCGTCATCTTCGGCTACGCCGCCAACTTCTACGTCGGCAGCGTGAAGGCCGCGGTCGTAGGCCCGCAGGCGACCGTGGTCGCCGCCGCGTTGCCGTCCTTCTTCGACGTCACGGTCGTCGAGCCCTCCGACGGGCGGGCCGACGCGGAGACGCTGCTGCGCGACAACACCGTCGACGTCGTGATCGTCACCGGCCAGACCCCGGCGCTGGCGCTGGTCGACGGGTCGAACCTGTTCGCCGCGCAGTCGATCGTGTCGGTGCTCAACAAGGTCGGTGGCGACAAGGTCACGACTCAGGTCCTCTACAACCCCGAGCTCAAGACGTCGTGGGTCATGGTGCCGGCGATCATCGGGCTGATCCTCACCTTCATCGGCACGATCGTCACGAGCATCGGCCTGGTGCGCGAGCGTGAGACAGGCACGCTCGAGCAGCTCGCGGTCATGCCGATCAAGCCGAGCTCGGTGATCCTGGGCAAGATCTCGCCGTACTTCCTCGTGGCGTCGATCGACATGATCGTGGTGTCGGTGATCGGCATGCTGCTGTTCGGAGTGCCGTTCAACGGCAACGTGCTGGTGTTCGGGCTCGGCGCCGCGCTGTTCCTGTTCGTGGTGCTCGGCCTCGGTGTGTTCATCTCGACCATCTCCCAGACGACCGGGCAGGCGATCCAGACCGCGTTCTTCTTCCTGATGCCGCAGATCCTGCTGTCGGGGATGATCTTCCCGCTCGATGCGATGGCGGCCGGCGTCCGCTGGATCGGCTACCTGCTGCCGCTCACCTACTTCACGATGATCTCCCAGGGCGTGATGCTGCGCGGGGCCTCGCTCGCCTCGCTCTGGCTGCCCTTCCTGGTCCTCACCGTGATGGCCGTCGTGGTCTTCACCGGTGCGACGCTGCGGTTCCGTCGCGACCTCGCACCAGGTCGTCGCGGCGCGAGGCACGCGGAGGCCGCGGCCGAGGTCCCGAGCGCGTCATGAGCTTCGCTGTGCGGTCCGCCACCGTGCGGTACGCCGACACCCTCGCGCTCGACGACGTCTCCGTCGTCGTCGGGCCGGGCTCGGTGGTCGTCGTGGTCGGCGGTGACGGCGCAGGCAAGACGACGCTGCTGCGCACGCTGGTCGGCGAGGTGGTCCTCGAGAGCGGCACGGTCGACGCACCTCCGGCCGCGCAGATCGGCTACCTCACCGCGACCGCGGGCAGCTGGCCGGCGCTCACGGTGCGGCAGAACATGGACTTCGTCGGCGGCATCTACGGCCTGTCCGGTGAGCACCTCGAGCAGCGTCGCGAGGAGCTGCTCGCGCGTGCCGGGCTCACGGCCGCCGGCGACCGCCTCGCCTCGCAGCTCTCCGGCGGCATGCGCCGCAAGCTCGGCTTCAGCATGACGATGCTGCACGAGCCTGCGTTGCTCGTGCTGGACGAGCCGACCACCGGAGTCGACCCGGTGAGCCGGGTCGACCTCTGGCGCCTGGTGTCCGAGGCTGCTGCTGCCGGCGCCGCGGTGCTGATGTCGACGACCTACCTCGACGAGGCCGAGCGGGCCGGGTCCCTGCTGGTCCTCGACGGTGGGCGCGCGCTCGCGCAGGGCACGCTCGACGAGGTGCGCGCGGCGCTCGTCGGCACGATCACCGAGGACTCCGTGCCGCACCGGTCCGCATGGTCGTGGCGTCGAGGTCGGCGTCACCACGAGTACTGGGCGCCGGGGGAGCAACGCCCGTCGAGCGCACTGGCGATCGCGCCGGACCTCGAGGACGTCGTGGTGGCGCTCTCGCTGGTGCGACGCGCCGCGGTGGGAGCCGGGCGGTGAGCGGCGACGCTCTGCTCCGGGCCACCCGCGCCTCGCGGGCGTTCGGCGAGGTCACCGCCGTCGACGACGTGACGATGGACGTCGGCGCGGGCGAGGTCGTCGGCCTGCTCGGGGCGAACGGCGCGGGCAAGACCACGCTGATCCGGCTGCTGCTCGGACTGATCCCCGTGACCGGGGGCGACGTCGAGCTGCTCGGTGGACCGCCGGACCGGGAGCGCCGAAGCCGCCTCGGCTACGTGCCGCAGGGTCTCGGTCTCTACGGCGACCTCACCGTCGCCGAGAACCTCGCGTTCTCCGCCCAGGCCTACGCCGTCGCACCGCCCGACCTCCCCGTGGCGTTGCAGGGCTCGGCCTCGGTGCTCGTCCGGGACCTCTCGCTCGGGCTGCAGCGTCAGGTGGCGTTCCTCGCCGCTCTGGCGCACCGCCCGCAGGTCCTCGTGCTCGACGAGCCGACGTCGGGGGTGGACCCGCTCGCGCGCGCCGCGCTCTGGGACACGATCCGCGACCAGGCCGACAGCGGCACGGGCGTGCTGGTGACGACGCACAACATGCAGGAGGCGGCGCAGTGCGACCGGCTGCTGCTCATGTCGCGGGCCAGGCTGGTGGCGCAGGGGAGCGAGTCGGACATCATCGGCGGCACCACGGCCGCGGCCGTGCGCACCGACGACTGGGCCGCCGCCTTCGCTGCCCTCAACGCGGCGGGCGAGCCCGTCATGCTCTCCGGTCGTGACGTGCGCGTCGCGGACTCCGACCCGGACCACCTGCGCGACGTCCTCTCGGCCGCCGGGATCGGCGCCGAGGTCGTCGCGGTGCCGGCCACCATCGAGGAGCGCATGATGGTGCTGGCGCGCGAGGCGCCCGAGGCGACGGCCTAGTGGCGCGGCTGGGCCGACGGCCGGACGGAGGTCCCGACACGCGCGAGGCGATCCTCGGCGCGGCCCGGGACCTGTTCGCGGCCAACGGTTTCGACCGGACGACCATCCGCGCGATCGCGACGCGCGCCGAGGTCGACCCCGCGCTGGTGCACCACTACTTCGGCACGAAGGACCAGCTGCTCGCCGCCTCGCTCGAGCTGCCGATGGACCCCGTCGCGCTGCTCGGTGACCTCGGTGGTGACCCGGAGCGCGCCGGTGAGGAGCTCGTGCGCCGAGTCCTCGGCCTCTGGGAGAGCGACCCCGAGACCCGGCGACGGCTCGTCGCACTCCTGCGCACGGGCATCTCGCACGACCACGCGGCGGCGCTGCTCCGCGACCTGTTCGGCCGCACGATCCTCGCGGTGCTGCAGGGCTTCGTCGTGGCCGACCGGCCCGAGCTGCGCGCCGCGCTGGCCGGGACGCAGCTCGGCGGGCTCATCCTCGGTCGCTACCTCGTGGGTGTGCCGGCGGTGGCCGACGCCTCGGTCGAGGAGCTCGTGGCAGTCGTGGGGCCGGGCGTGCAGCGCTACCTCACCGGGCCGCTCGGCGCCTGAGCGGTCACGTCGTGGCGCGCGTCGGAGCGGGTCGTAGGACGACGTCCTGCAGCAGGTGCGCGGTCGCGTGGGCGATCTCCTCGACCGCGCGGTCGAACGCCGCGCGGTTGGCTGCCGACGGAGCTCGCATGCCGGCGACCTTCCGGACGTACTGCAGCGCGGCGGCATGGATGTCGTCGTCGGTCACGTCGTCGGCGTAGGGCGGTCGCAGGGTCTTGATGCTCCGGCACACGTCAGGTCTCCGTCCGTTCGAGGTCGGCCGCGAGGGCGTCGAGGGTCTCTCGCATCGTGCGTTCGTTGTGCCTGCGGCGGTCGGCAACCCCGGTCCCCAGCAGGCCGAGGACCGTCATCGGCCGGCCGCGGGTGTCCCACCACTGCTCGTCGACCTGCGCGCCGCCCTCGACCGCAGCGATGGCGTAGCGCCAGCGGGCGACGTCCATGCCGAGGTAGGAGACGTCGAACGCGAACGCCTCGCCCGGCGTCGACTCGACGACGACGCAGCGCGTGGTCCAGCGGAAGAGACCGTGGCGGTTGCTGCCGGAGAACGTCGTCCCGACCGGCATCGGCCCTGGCCGTTCGTGGTCGGTCGAGACGCCGCTGGCCTCAGGCGACCAGGAGGCGATGCGTCGCGGATCGGCGACGGCGTCCCACACCGCCTGCGGCGCAGCGCGGACCTCCACCGAGACCGCGACGTCCGGGCGGCTCGGGTCGACGCGGCTCATGCGCCCGGTCCGGACGCGAGGCGCCGGTAGTCCTTGGGCACGCGCAGGCCGACGTCGGCGAGGGCGGCGGCCACGAGTGCGTCGTAGTTCCCCGAGGTGAGGTCGCCGAACGGGTCCTTGGTCCACGGCAGCAGCTCGCGGTAGGGGAGGCCGAAGGCCGCGCGCATCGCGAGCAGGCGCCGGCGCTCGGGGTCGTCGAGGTCGATGTGGGACACCGCCCTCGCCGAGCTCATCTCGCGGATCGTCCGGATCCGGCGCGGCAGCACGGCGACGAGGAGAACCGAGATCGGCAGCAGAGCGGTGACGATGCCGAGCGTGCGGGCGAGGAGGTGGACGGCGTCCTCGCCCTGCTGGCCGAGGTCGGCGAGGTTGCCGCCGGTGCCCGCGCCGGCGCCGTGGAAGGCGTCCCCGAGCGGGCCGCCGACGACGGGGACGTTGGACACGGCGTTGCCGACGCTGTCGAAGGCGCCCTGCACCGAGTTGCCCGTCTCGGTGATCCCGTGGCCCAGCACGGCGAGCGCGGCCACGAGGTCGTGGACCTTGACCCCCACCCACACGAACAGGATCACGAGGGCCACGACCAGCAGGTCGCGCAGGATCTGCGAGCGCCGGGCGGAGGGGACGTCGGGGTAGAGGGTCAGGTGCTGCCACATGAGCGCGAGGCTACGCACCCGGACGGCGCTCAGCGCAGGAACCCCGCGGTGGCGAGGGCCAGGAGCGGCAGCACGCCCTGGATCGCGGCGCCGCGGGCCATGGCCGGCCTCGCGACGACGAGGACGAGGGCGGCGCCGGCCATGAACAGGCACCCGTAGACCACGAGGGTCGAGCCCTGCGGGTCCCAGCCGCGCCACGAGCCCACGACGCCGACGAGCACGCCCAGACCGAGGAACAGGTTGTAGAACCCCTGGTTGAGCATCGAGAAGGCGACGGTCTCGACGTCGCCCCTCGGTACGCCGAACACCCGGAACCCGCGAGTGCGGAACACCACGCTCTCGAGCACGAAGAAGTACACGTGCAGCAGCCCGGCGAGACCGGCCAGGACGAGCGTGACAGCGGGCATCCCGACACCGTAGGCGCTGGCAACCCCCCGCACCCCCGGTACTCGAGCTCTCAGTCGGCGGGGATCTCGGTCACGTGTCCCGACTCGACGTGCCAGCGCCTCGTGAGGCGGACGGTGTCGAGCATCCGGCGGTCGTGGGTCACGAGCAGCACGGTGCCGTCGAAGGACTCGAGGGCCTCCTCGAGCTGCTCGATCGCCGGCAGGTCGAGGTGGTTGGTCGGCTCGTCGAGGACGAGCAGGTTGACGCCGCGCGCCTGAAGCAGCGCCAGCGCCGCGCGGGTGCGCTCGCCCGGGGACAGCGAGGACGCGGGCCGGTGCACGTGGTGGACCCCGAGACCGAACTTCGCGAGCAGCGTGCGGACGTCGGAGGTCGGCCAGTCGGGCACCTCGCGGGAGAAGGCGTCCGCGAGCGGCTCGTCGCCCTCGAACGCGGCCCGGGCCTGGTCCACCTCGCCGACGACGACACCCGAGCCGAGGCTCACGAGCCCCGAGTCGGGGGGCATGCGGCCGAGCAGCAGCGCGAGGAGCGTCGTCTTGCCGGCGCCGTTCGGCCCGGTCACGGCGATGCGGTCGCGCAGCACGAGCTGCAGGTCGACCGGGCCGAGGGTGAAGTCACCACGTCGTACGACGGCGTTGCGCGCCACGGACACGACCTCGCCGGAGCGCGGCGCCGCCGCGATGGAGAACTGCAGCTGCCACTCCTTGCGCGGCTCGTCGACCGTGTCGAGCCGCTCGATCATCTTCTCGGTCTGGCGCGCCTTGGCCGCCTGCTTCTCGGTGGCCTCGGTGCGGAACTTGCGACCGATCTTGTCGTTGTCCTTGGCCTTGCGCCGGGCGTTCTTGACGCCCTTCTCCATCCACGCGCGCTGCATGCGCGCGCGAGCCTCGAGCTCCGAGCGGCGTCCGGCGAACTCCTCGTAGGCCAGCCGCGCCTGGCGGCGCGCGACGGACCGCTCGTCGAGGTAGGACTCGTAGCCGCCGCCGTAGGTCGTGATCCGCTGCAGGCTGCGGTCGATCTCGACGACGGTGGTCACGGTGCGGGCGAGGAACTCCCGGTCGTGGCTGACGACGACGACCGGCGCCTCGAGCCCCTCGACGAACTCCTCGAGCAGGTCGAGGCCGTCGGCGTCGAGGTCGTTGGTGGGCTCGTCGAGCAGGTAGGCGTCGTAGCGGGAGAGCAGCAGGGCCGCGAGACCGGCGCGGGCGGCCTGACCGCCGGAGAGCGCGTCCATCGGCAGGTCGAGGTCGATGTCGAGGCCGATGTCGTCGACCACCACGGCGAGGCGTTCGTCGAAGTCGGCCGCGCCGAGGGCCAGCCAGCTCTCGAGCGCGTCGGAGTAGGCGTCGTCGGCCTTGGGTACGCCGTCGGCGAGGGACTGTGCCGCACGGTCGAGCTCGGCCGCAGCGGCGTCGACCCCGGTCCGGCGCAGCACATGCTGGCGCACGGTCTCCCCGACGAGCGCGTCCGGCTCCTGGCTGAGATACCCGATGTGGGCGGTCGCCGGAACGACCGTCGCGGACCCGGAGTCCGGTGGCCGGAGCCCGGCGAGGATCCGCAGCAGCGTGGACTTGCCCGCGCCGTTCGGGCCGACCAGTCCCACGACGTCGCCGGGGGCGACGACGAGGTCGAGCCCGGTGAACAGGTCGCGGTCGCCGTGACCGGCGGCCACCCCCTTGGCCAGCAACGTCGCACTCATGCGCGCATCCTCTCCCGAAGCGAGCGCGCGGACCGCACGGGTATCGGGCGGCGCCTCAGGCGGCGGCAGCCTCGGCCGGCTCGACGGACGGCGCGGGTCCGCGGGTGGCCCAGTAGGAGCCGAGGAGCACGAGCGGGAAGCCGACCAGCGTTCCCCAGGTGAGCGGCTCGCCCAGCACCACGAGACCGAGCGCCACCGCGACGGCCGGGTTCACGAACGTGATCACCGTCGCACGCACCGGGCCCGCCTCGGCGATGAGCTCGAAGAACACGACGAACGCGAGCGCGGTGCACACCAGGGCCAGCACCAGCACGGAGGCCACGACGCTCGGGGACGGCAGACCCGCACGGACGCTGAGGACCGTCACGGGCAGGTAGAGCAGCGCTACGACGGCCAGCGAGACGCTGACGACGCCCATCGACGGGACATGGGCCAGCTTGCGGACCGCCATCGCCGGGGCGACGGCGTAGCAGACCGCCACGACGAGCAGCTCGAGAACCGACAACGGGTCGATCGTGCCCGCGGCCCAGTCGAGGCCGACCAGGGCGGCCACGCCGACGACGCCCACGCCGAGCCCGAGCAGCCGCACCCGGGTCAGCGCGTGCCGGTCGCCGAGCAGCCACGAGACCACGGTGCTCACGATGGGGACGGCGGCGAGCATGAGCCCGGCGAACCCGCTCGGGACGCGGGTCTCCGCGTGCCCGAGCAGCACCCACGGCAGCGCCATCTCCATCAGCCCGAAGGCCACCACGAAGGGCCACGCCCGCAGGGCGGGTCGCAGCGCACCGGCGCGGGCCGCGAGCGGGAGCAGGATCGCGGCACCGAGCAGCGTGCGCCACCCGGCGATCGCGACCGGCGACACCTCGACCACGGCGATCTTGATGAACAGGTAGGGGATGCCCCAGATGACGCCCATCGCCGCGAACAGGGTCCAGGCGCGCCGCGACATCGTCGAGGTCGCAGCCGTGGCGGCGTCGGTGGTCACGACGGGACTCTACGACGCGTCGGCGACATCGCCCGCGCGGGAATCGGACGTGGTCGCGTCCCCCGTCCGGCGTACCAGGATCGAGCGTGGGAGCGCCGATGATCTTGGTGCGCGGCGTCACCGGACGTGCGCGCGGCGACGGGGGAAGCCATGAGCGCGGCTGCGCACGACACGACCCCGGCCCGCGCCGTACCGAGCGTCCCGAAGCAGGTCCTGCGCGCCACGCTCGGCACGTTCGCCGCGCTGCTCGCGGTGGCGCTCGTCGGCGGTGTCGTCGCGTCGTGGGACCGCGTCTCCGTGCAGTGGTACCGCGTCGCCGGTGACCCGAACATCGTGCTCGCCGATGGCGTGACGCTCGCGGACCAGGCGTCCGACGTCGCCGTGCCGCAGACCGCGCGCCGCTCGTGGGCGCCGTCGCAGGACGTCGCCCGCATCGCGGCGGTCACCGGCTCGCCGGTGCGGAACCTCACGTCCGCCCAGGCGGCGATCCTGACCGGGATCACCTACCTGCCCGGCACCGGCGCCGACCTCCGGCAGTACTCGACGCCGCTCGGCGTCGTCGTCGTGTCGGATCCGTTCTGGCACTCGGCGAGCGACGCGACCATCCCGGGGCAGATCAGCCTCTACGGCACCGCCGGCTCGCCGCGTCAGACGACGGAGGCCGCGCAGAAGGCGCTCCTCCAGAGGCTCGTCGACGGCTGGGGCGCCGGCGCGACCCCGGCGGTCCCGGGCACGCATGCCGTCGTGGAGGACGCACCGCTCCCGGACCGGTACCACGGCTACTACGGCGCCCGGGTCGCGACCGCGGGAGCCTCGACCCCGTACGGGTCGGCCGGCATGGCGTTCTGGTCGTCGACGCCCGGGAGGCTCACCGTCGCCCACGTCGTCCTCGTCGGGGTCAGGGCCACGCCGGCCGTCCGGGTGGTGAGCCCGGCGTCGGCCTTCGACCGGCTGCGTCACCACGCGGACACGGCGACGGGCGACGGGCAGACGGTCGCCGCCGCCCGGCTCGAGGTCGGCGACTTCTTCGGGATCACCAGCGACCCGTACGCGATGTGGACCTTCCTGGACGCCGCCGGGCACCCGGGTGGCTCCGCCCAGGCGCTCGGCTGACCCGACCGGGGGCGGCGCCGCTCAGATCGAGTCGGCCGCCGTGTCCGGCAGGTGCCACTCGTGCGGCGCCACGAGGTCGTGGATCGCGTCCGGTCCCCACGAGCCCGGGGCGTAGGGCTGCACGGCCGGCGGTGCGGCGAGGAGCGGCGCCGCGACCTCCCAGAGCCGCTCGATGCCGCGGGCCCTGGTGAACAGCGTGCGGTCGCCCGTCATGGCGTCGTGCAACAGTCGCTGGTAGGCCTCGAGCTCGTTGCGCTCGCCCTGCGCGGTCTTGTAGGCGAAGGACATCGGCGCGCGGCCGAGCAGCATCTCGGGGCCGGGCTCCTTCGCGAGCATGTGCAGCGTGAGCGCGCCGGGCTCGGCGATCTCGAAGGACAGCGCGGCCGGTCGGTGGTCGCCGCCGAAGAGGTCGTGCTGCGGCCTGTGGAACCCGAGGGTGATGACCCGCCGGCCCTGCGCGAGGTTCTTGCCGGTGCGCAGGTAGAACGGCACGCCGTCCCAGCGCGGGTTGTCGATCTGGACCTCGAGCGCGACGAAGGTCTCGGTCGTCGAGTCCGGCGCGACGCCTGGTTCGTCGAGGTAGCCCTCGTACTGACCGCGCACCACGCGCGCGGGGTCGACGGGGGCGAGCGCCTCGAACA
Source organism: Candidatus Nanopelagicales bacterium (assembly GCA_036510975.1). Lineage (GTDB taxonomy): Bacteria > Actinomycetota > Actinomycetes > S36-B12 > CAIYMF01 > Longivirga. Next base: position 14,561 of record DATCCY010000033.1, on the reverse strand, counting down.
CGGCGAGCTTCTGCTGCGCCAGCGACTCGCCGTGCAGCGCGTCGGGTCGCTCCATCGCCACGATGCCGAGCGCCTGGAACAGGTGGGTCACCACCATGTCGCGGAACGCGCCCGTGCCCTCGTAGAACCCGGCCCGGCCCTCGAGCCCCAGGGTCTCCGGTACGTCGATCTGCACGTGCGACACGTGGTGCCGGTTCCACACGGGCTCGAAGACGCTGTTGGCGAAGCGGGCCGCGAGGATGTTCTGCACGTCCTCCTTGCCGAGGAAGTGGTCGATCCGGAAGATCTGGTCCTCGTGGAACCGGCTGTGCAGCAGCTCGTTGAGGGCCTTCGCGCTGTCCTCGTCGTGGCCGAACGGCTTTTCGAGGATGATCCGGGCGCGGGAGTCGGTGAGGTTCGTGCCGCCCAGAGCCGTGACCATCGGCGCGAACGCGACCGGCGGCACCGAGAGGTAGTGCAGCAGCCGGGGCGACCCGCCGATCTCGGCGCCGGCACGGTCGACCGCTGCCACGAGCGCCGACACGTCGTCGGCCGTGGAGACGGCGTAGGTGAGGATCGGCGCGAACGCGTCCTGCTCCTCGTCGGTCGGCGCCGGGTGCGCGAACTGCGCGAGGGAGTCGCGGACGTGCGCGCGGAACCCCGCCTCGTCGAGCTCGACCGGGGAGGTCCCGATGATGCGGACACCGCGGGGGAGCAGGCCGACCTGGCTGAGCCGGAACAGCCCGGGCAGCAGCTTGCGCTTGGCCAGGTCTCCCGTGGCCCCGAACAGCACGACGACGTGGTCGTCGGGCACGAGGGTCGTGGGGCTGGCGGTCGTCGCGGTCATGGCGGCCTCTCGGGCGGGACGGTTGCGGTGCCGGGGCGGAGCGACGTGCGGAGTGCGCGCACGGCATGATCGTCGCACTGCGGCGCCGAGGAGCGCACGGACCGGCCGGACACGTCAGGAGCTCGTCGTGGTGGACCTCGAGGCGGAGAAGGCGGTGGCCGCACGCGCGGCCGCGGAGCTCGTCGAGGACGGCATGACGGTGGGGCTCGGCACCGGCTCGACGGTCGCGCACCTGCTGACGTCGTTGGCCGAGCGCGGCGTGTCCGTGCGGTGCGCCTCGACCTCGCCGCGCACCGAGGACGTGGCGCGCTCGCTCGGGCTGAGGGTGACCACGCTCGAGGAGCTCGGTCGGCTCGACATCGCCATCGATGGAGCCGATGAGGTCGACGACGACGGCTGGCTCATCAAGGGCGGGGGTGGCGCGCACACCCGCGAGAAGATCGTCGCCGCCGCAGCCGACCGGTTCGTCGTGATGGTCGACTCCTCCAAGCCGGTGCCCGCCTTCACCTGGCCGGTGCCGCTCGAGCTGCTCGAGTTCGGTCTGAGCTCCACGATGAACCTGCTCGGCGACGTTGAGCTGCGCGACCTGCCGCGCAGCCCGGACGGCGGCGTGCTGGCGTTCTGGCGCGGCGACCTGGCCGACCCGGCCGCCGCGGCCGCGTTCCTGTCGTCGGTGCCGGGAGTGGTCGACCACGGGCTCTTCCCGCCGTCGATGGTGTCCGACGTGCTGATCGCCCGCGGTGACACGGTGGAGCACCGCCGCATCGGCTGAGCTTCGGACAGCTGGTGCGGTCGCTGGTCGCCGCTAGTGCGAGGGCTTCTCGTCGTGCCCGCCGAAGGCGTTGCGCATCGCGGAGAGCACCTTGCCGGTGAACAGCCCGAGGCCGCGGGACTCGAAGCGCTGGTTGAGCGATGCGGTGATGACCGGGGCGGGCACGCCCTCGTCGATCGACGCGAGCACCGTCCAGCGTCCCTCGCCCGAGTCCGACACCAGGCCGGCGTACTCGTCGAGCGTCGGTGACTTCGCGAGCGCGTCGGCGGTGAGGTCGACCAGCCAGGAGCCGACGACGGAGCCGCGGCGCCACACCTCGGCGACCTCGGCGACGTCGATCTCGTACTGGTAGGCCCACGGGTCGCGCAGCGGGGTGGTCTCGGCGTCGATCTCGCCCTCGTGCAGGCCGACGTTCGCGTGCTTGATGATCGACAGGCCCTCGGCGACGGCCGCCATCATCCCGTACTCGATGCCGTTGTGGACCATCTTCACGAAGTGCCCGGCACCGTTGGGACCGCAGTGCAGGTAGCCGTCCTGCGCGGTGCCGTCGGTGCGCGTGCGGTGCGGGGTCGGCTCCGCGCTGCCGGCTCCCGGCGCGATGGTGCGGAAGATCGGGTCGAGGTGCGAGACGACGGCGTCCTCGCCGCCGATCATCAGGCAGAAGCCGCGCTCGAGCCCCCAGACGCCGCCGCTCGTGCCGCAGTCGACGTAGTGGATGCCCTTGTCCCTGAGCTGCGCGGCGCGGTGGATGTCGTCGCGGTAGTAGGAGTTCCCGCCGTCGATGACGATGTCGCCCTCGTCGAGCAGCGGGGCGAGGCGGTCGAGGGTGTCCTGCACGTAACCGGCGGGGACCATCACCCAGATGGCGCGCGGCGCGGCCAGCTTCGAGACGAAGTCCTCGAGCGAGTCTGCGCCGGTGGCTCCCTCGGCCGCGAGCCGCGCCACCGCGTCGGCGCTGAGGTCGTAGGCGACGCAGGAGTGACCGTCGCGCATGAGGCGCCGCACGAGGTTGGCGCCCATGCGGCCCAGGCCGATCATGCCGAGCTGCATCGGTGCGGTGGTCGTCATGGTCGGCTCCTCAGGACTTCGTGGTGGTGCGCGCCTTGAGAGCGCGGTAGCGACGGATCAGGGCGTTGGTCGAGGAGTCGTGGTCGAGCTCGGGCTCGTCGTCCGAGGTGAGCTGCGGGAGGATCTCCAGCGCCATCACCTTGCCGAGCTCGACGCCCCACTGGTCGAACGGGTTGATGTCCCACACCGCGCCCTGGGTGAACACGATGTGCTCGTAGAGCGCGACGAGTGCTCCGAGCACACGCGGCGTGAGCACCTCGGCGAGGATCGTGGTCGTCGGCCGGTTGCCCTCCATGACCCGGTGCGGCGCGACCTCGGCGCTCGCCCCCGCGTCGAGCACCTCCTCGAGAGTGCGGCCGAACGCGAGCGCCTTGGCCTGGGCGAACACGTTGGAGTTCAGGGTGTCGTGGTGCTCGCCCAGCGGGTTGAGGCTGGTCGCGAAGCCGATGAGGTCGGCCGGCACGAGCTTCGTGCCCTGGTGGATCAGCTGGTAGAAGCTGTGCTGGCCGTTGGTGCCCGGCTCACCCCAGTAGACCGATCCGGTCTGGTAGTCGACGTGCGCCCCGTCGAGGGTGACGTGCTTGCCGTTGCTCTCCATCGTGAGCTGCTGGAGATACGCCGGGAAGCGCTTGAGGTACTGGTCGTAGGGCAGGACCGCGATCGTCTGCGCGTCGAAGAAGTCGCCGTACCACAGGCCGAGCAGGCCCATGAGCGCCGGGACGTTCTCGCGCAGCGGGGCCGTGCGGAAGTGCACGTCCATCTCGTGCGACCCGGCGAGGAGCTCGGCGTAGTTCTCGGGGCCGATCGCGATCATCGTGGACAGGCCGATGGCCGACTCCATCGAGTAGCGGCCTCCGACCCAGTCCCAGAAGCCGAACATGTTGGCGGTGTCGATGCCGAACGCGGCGACCCGCTCCGCGTTCGTCGAGACCGCCACGAAGTGCTTCGCCACCGCGGCCTCCTCGCCGAGGGTTGCCAGCGCCCACTCGCGCGCGGTGGTGGCGTTGGTCATCGTCTCGAGCGTGCCGAACGTCTTCGACGCGATGATGAACAGCGTGGTCTCGGGATCGAGGTCGCGGGTTGCCTCGGCGAAGTCCGTGCCGTCGACGTTGGAGACGAAGCGGAAGGTCAGCGACCGGTCGGAGTAGTGCTTGAGCGCCTCGTAGGCCATCACCGGACCGAGGTCGGACCCGCCGATGCCGACGTTGACGACCGCGCTGATCGGCTTGGCGGTGTGCCCGGTCCAGCGACCGTCGCGCACCCGGGTCGCGAAGTCGGCCATCCGGTCGAGGACGGCGTGCACCTCGGCCACGACGTCGACGCCGTCGACGATGAGGGAGGCGTCGCGCGGCAGGCGCAGCGCGGTGTGCAGGACCGAGCGGTCCTCGCTCGTGTTGATCCGGTCGCCGCGGAACATCGCGTCGCGCTTGGCCTCGACGCCGGACTCCTCGGCGAGGGCCACCAGCAGGTCGAGCGTCTCCTCGGTGACCCGGTGCTTGGAGAGGTCGACGTAGAGGCCGCACACCTCGTGGGCCAACCGCTGCCCACGACCGGGGTCGGCGGCGAACAGCTCGCGCAGGTGCAGGGGGGCGACGGTGGCGTGGTGCGCCTCGAGAGCGCGGTAGGAGTCGCGCTCTCGCAGGGGAGTGGTCACGGGGCGAGTCTGCCTCTCGGGACGGGCGGGACGGGGGCGAACGACCCGCTCAGCCTCTCACGCGCGAGCGCGACGGAGGTCGCCGGACCGGGCCGCCGGAGAGGGCGGCGGTGACGACGTCGACGATGCCCGGGGCGCTCTGCGCGGGCGAGCCCGAGGGCTGCATGACGTGGCTGAGGACCGTGCGCACGAGCACGTCGACCGCGGCGTCGACCGTGCGGTCGTCGGCGGGCACGTCGTAGGCCGAGAGCCGGGTCGTGACGACGGCGCGCGCCGTCTCGAGCAGCGACGTGGACCTCGTGGTGAGCGGTGGCAGCAGCTCGGTCTCCGCGCCGGTCGTCGAGCTCACGATCGCCACCATGATCGTGCTGTCGCGCGCTCGCTCGAGGACGCCGCGCACCGCCGCGAGCAGAGCGGGACGCAGGCTGCGGGGGTGACGGTCGAAGCCCTCGTCGACGACGGCGAGGAAGCGGCCCAGCTCGTCGAGGACGACGGCGTCGGCGAGCTCGGGCTTGGTCCCGATCTCGTTGTAGACGGTCTGCCGGCTCACCCCGGCACGCTCGGCCAGACCGGCCATGGTGATCGACGACCAGCCCGACCCGGTGAGCAGCTCGATGGCCGAGGCCAGGATGCGGTCGCGGGTGCTGGTGGACGGGGTGGACGGGTCGTCGGACGCGAGGCTCACGCCTCGACCGTACCCACCACCACGAAGTCGACCTTCTCGCGCACGCCGCAGTCCGGGCAGCACCACGAGTCCGGGATGGCGGACCACGGTGTGCCGGGTGGGAAGCCCTCGTGCGCGTCGCCGCGGGCGACGTCGTAGGCGTAGCCGCAGCCGGGGCAGCGGGCCACCTGTCCCGCTGCCAGCTCGGTGACCCCGCCGATGACGGCGGTCGAGGTGAGAGGTCCGGACGAGACGGTCGCGGGCACGGCGTACCTCGCGATGATGCGGTCGCGCTTGCGCGGGGCGATGTTCGCGAGGGACACGTCGCCGCCGAGGTGCGCGACCACGCGCGGGTCCATCACGTGCCGCCAGAGGGCAGGGACGAGGGCGAGCAGGATCATCCCGGCGTAGCCGGTGGGGAGCGCGGGCGCCTCGGCGTAGTTGCGCAGCGCCTGGTATCGACGAGTGGGGTTGGCGTGGTGGTCGCTGTGGCGCTGCAGGTGGTAGAGCAGCACGTTGGTCGCGATGTTGTTGGAGTTCCAGCTGTGCCGCGGCTCGACCCGCTCGAAGCGCTCGTGGTCGCCGACCCCGACACGCTGGCGCAGCAGGCCGTAGTGCTCGAGGTAGTTCACCGCCTCGAGCAGGGTGAAGCCGATGACGGCCTGCAGGACGAGGTAGGGCGCGACGCCGACCCCGAGCCAGAGCACGACCGCGCCGAAGAGGACCACCGTCATGAGCCACGCGGTGAGGACGTCGTTGCCGAGGTGCCACGGCGACTGATGACGACGCGCGTGCCGCTTGGCCTCGAGACCCCACGCGCTGCGTGCCGACCCGAGCACCGTGCGCGGCCAGAACAGGTAGAAGTTCTCGCCCATCCGGCTGCTCGCCGGGTCCGCCGGCGTCGCCACCCGGACGTGGTGGCCGCGGTTGTGCTCGATGTAGAAGTGGCCGTAACAGCTCTGGGCGAGGGCGATCTTGGCGAGCCAGCGCTCGACGGGCTCGCGCTTGTGGCCGAGCTCGTGCGCGGTGTTGATCCCGAGCCCGGCGATGAACCCGACGGTGACGGCGAGCCCGATGCGCTGCGACGTCGAGAGGTCGCCGCGCACGAGGTAGGCGAGGGCCACGAGGAACCCGGCGTACTGCACGGGCAGGAACAGGAAGGTGACCCAGCGGTAGTAGCGGTCCGCCTCGAGCGCGTCGATGACGGCGTCCGGCGGGTCGCTGGGATCGAGCCCGACCACGAGGTCGAGCAGCGGGACGATGCCGAGGATCACGATCGGGCCGATCCAGAGGAAGACCGCACGCCCGGTGGACGCGAACCCCGCGACCGCGACGAACGGCAGCATCGGCATGAGCAGTGCCACGGGCCACAGGTGCCGCTTGCGGTCGCGCCAGGTGACCGTCCTGGTCTCAGCCATGGTTCCCCTCCCGAGGTTTACAGCAGGGAACCATATGTAAAGGGCTAGGGCAAGGATCCCTCCACCGCAGCCGCCCGTAGCCGCCGCCGCGACGGCGGGTGGAGGATGACCAGGGCGTCAGGGTCGCGTCAGGAAGCGCGGCGAGGTCGTCAAGGATCCGTCAATGGCCGTGCCCCGCTCGCCCCCCGGGTCGTCGGCTGGGAGCCACGCCGGATGGTCCGGACGCACCGAGTGCGTGGCATCACGGGAGGAGCGATCGCGTGCCTGTAGTCCTGCTCGAGCGAGGCCACGACGTCGTCGTCCAGAAGGCGAGCGTGTGGCGCCGCGTCCGGATGCGCCTGCTCGCCACCCGCTGGGACCGGGACCTGGCCGCCGGCGTCTCCCCGGACACCACCGTGGAGCACTCCCTGCGCGCCCAGCACCTGGCCACGCCGGCCCAGCGCACGGTCACGGCCACGGCGCTGTGGCGCTGCCTCGACGAGGCCGTCCGTCGCCCGCGCCGACCCGTCGCCCCCCGCAGCGGGGTCCTGTCCCCTGGGGTACGGCGGAACCTGCTCGCGTGCGCAGGGGAGATCTCCCAGCTCGCAGCGAGGCTGGACTCGCCCGCGCCGGTCGCTCCGCGCGGCCTGGCCCAGAGCCGTCAGCTCGTCACCGACGGAGCGGGCCCGCTGCACTACGCGGTCGACCACGAGCAGCTCCGGCTCGCATGCCTGCAGGCGCTGGGCGCCCTCGAGCTGGACCTGACCGAGGGCTGAGCGCCGGGGCCGAGGCGTCGATCTCCGTCGAGCGGGCGCCGCCACCCGCACCCAGGGTGCGCCTGCGGACCAGGTCAGCGTTCGACCGGCCCGGGGAGCACGAAGTCGTACGGTCGCCGGAAGATGCGCGTGCGCAGGAAACGGTCGGCGCGGCGCAGCCGCAGGTAGAGCGCCAGGAGATCGGCGTCGGACCGGTAGTAGCGCTCGACCTCGTCGACCGACACGGGCTCGTGCGACCCGACCGGCGCAGTCTCCGAGGCCAGCCAGCTGTTGACCACGCCGACCCCGAGGGGGACGCGGTCCGGGCGCCCCTCCTTGTGGAAGTTGCCGAGCAGGTCGAGCGCGACCAGGCGCGGGTCGTAGTAGTCGTCGAGGTAGGCGCCGACGAGGCCACGCCGGTGGTAGTAGGTGCGGACCACCGGCGGGATCGGCGTCTCGAGCCAGCCGATGTCGATGAGGTGGTGGCCCGATCGCCGCATGAAGGGCGTCCCGACGTCGACGAGGACGGGATCGCAGCGCGAGGGATCAGCGGCCAGGGACCAGTTCGACAGCTGGGCGTCGACGGCGACCTCGAGGCCGTCGGTCCGCTCGACGTTGGAGCGGACCAGCCGCGAGACGCTCGCCAGGACGCGCTCGACCACGGCGACGACCGTGTCGTCGTCGCCGGAGAGCAGTGTCGCGCTGCCGAGCGACTCGGCCGCGAGCTGCGGCTGCACCAGGTGCACGACCGGCGCCCGGCCCGCGCGCGCGACGGGCACGACGTGGGTCTCGACCACCGTGACGCCGCCGGCGGTCAGCTCGGTCAGGTAGGTCCCGACCAGCTGCTGGTAGCGGTGCGCGGCCGCGTCGTCTGCGAAGCCGGACATCCGCTTGCACACGAAGCCCGGCAGCTCGGCGAGGCGCAGGCAGGCGGAGACCTCGCCGTAGGCGATGACGCTGAGGCCGGGCGTGCGTTCCGGCTCGGCGGGGGAGAGCCGGGCCTCCAGGTCGGAGAGGACCTTCGCGACGTCGTCGGGCAGGGCGGTCACGATCCGGGTCCCGCCGGCAGCGTCTCGATCGCCCGGTCGAGGCGGACGAGGACCTGGTCCGCCGTCGGGTCGTCCATGAGCAGCCCAGGCTTGAGCTGGAGGGCCGACGGGTCGAAGCCGGCGAACATCGCCCACAGCCCGACCTCGTGCAGCGCCTTCGTCATGAGCATGCCGCCCTGCGGGTGGTCGAAGCGGAGCCCGATGACGAGCCCGGTCTGGCGGACCTCGAGCAGCCGCTCGGGATGGCGCCGCTGCAGCTCCCCGAGCCCGGTAGCGAAGCGGTCGATCAGCGACCCGACCCGCTCCCGGGTGCTGTCCCGCGTGGTCACATCCAGGACCGCACGCGCGAGGCGGCAGCCGACCTCGGCGCCGCCGAACGTCGACACGTGCCCCCAGCCGTCCTCCTCGAGCCAGTGACCGGCGCGCTCGGACAGCAGGGTCGCGGCGATGGGATAGAGCCCGCCCGAGAGCCCCTTGCCGCAGACGAGCACGTCGGGCACGACCCCCGCTCGCTGGACCGCCCAGAGCGACCCGGTGCGCCCGAGCCCGGTCTGCACCTCGTCGGCGACGAAGAGCGCGCCCGCGTCGTCGCACAGCCGGCGCACGCCCGGAAGGTAGTCGGCGGAGGCGATGGGGAAGCCGACGGTCGCGGGCACCGACTCGAGGATCACGGCGGCGACGTCATCTGCGCCCAGCGCGTGCTCGAGCGCGTCGAGGTCGTCGAAGGGAACGTGCACGAACTCGCCGGGCGTGCCCTCGGAGTGGAAGGACTTCGCCGCGCGCTCGTCGCCGGCGGCCAGCGCGAGTCCCGTGTGGCCGTGGTAGGCGCCGGTCACGGACACGACCTTGCGGCGTCCGGTGGCGCGGCGGGCGCTCTTGAGCGCCAGGTCGACCGCCTCGCCGCCACCGCTGGCGAACACGGAGTAGCGCGCGCCCGGGGTGAGGCCGACGAGCTGTTCGGCCAGCAGCGAGCGCTCGACGCTCGGGAAGTGATGGTTGCCGATGTCCAGGGTCTGCAGCGCGTCGACGAGGGCGGCGACGAGCTCGGGGTTGCGGTGGCCCAGGTTGAACACGCCGCCGTTGAGGTGCAGGTCGAGGTACTCCCGGCCGTCGACGTCCCACAGCCGGTATCCCTCGCGCCGGCCCACGACGATGTCGACGCCGAGGGCACGAAGCATGTGCACGCGGTCGGGACAGACGTAGCGCTCGGCCAGGTCCAGCACCTGCTCTCGGCTGAGGTTCGCGGGATGCCCAGGAGAGTTCATCGGAGCCACCTCTCTCGCACCGTGGGTCGCGGCGCGCCCGCCGACGCCGACGTCATGACCGTTGCGCCGCACGGTCGAAGGAGCGCCACGCCCGGCCGAACAGGCCGGAGCGCGAGGGGCCGGGCCCTGCGGAGCGCACCGCCTTGGTCCATCGGGTCTCGGCGTCGGACACGGCTGCGAAGGCGGACCGCGTGCAGCGTGATCGCGCCTCGGCGGTTCGTGCGGCGGCCGCGTCCTCGCGGAAGCTCGCCTCGAGCTCCTGCTGCTCCTCCTGGTAGAGGGGGAGGAGCGCGGGGTAGTCGCGCAGTGTGGCTCGGTGCAGGTCCTCATGCCGCCACCACAGGGCGTCGGGGTCGTAGGTGCGGCCCGGGCGAGGACCCATGTCGGGCGTCCCGCCGTCGAACCAGACCGGCTTGAACACCGACGTGCACGGGGCTGAGGTCGCCGTGACCCAGTGGGTGGCGGTGCCGTCGGCCGCGAGGTGGGAGACCCACGACCCGGTCGACTGACTGACCCGGACCGGGCCGAAACCGGCGTGGGCGCAGACGGTCTGGCCGAGGAGCCCCCCGAGGGGGCCGCGCGCCGGCGTCCAGCCGTGCGCGGCGTCGTTGTCGTCGTCACCGTGGTCTCGCAGCAACCGCATCGCGGAGGCGACGTCGAGCTTCCCGCGATCGGCCTTGAGACAGTCCGTGGTCCGGCACTGGCGGACCCGGGCGTCGCTGAAGCGCGTGTAGACGAAGTCGGAGTACTGGCGACCGAAGTCGAAGTCGGCCCGGTCCTTGGCCCAGCCCTTCTCGACGGCGTGGGAGACGAGCCCGTCCGACGCACGGTCGAACTCCGAACCGATGGTGATCGCGTTGGAGATCGAGCGAGTGGTCCGGACCCGCTCGACGGCCCACTCACGGCCGGCCGTCTCCAGCACCCAGGCCCCGGTGGGGTCGGCGACGATGAAGCTGTTGTCGTAGCGCAGGTCGCTCGTGTGCCCGCACGAACCGCCCTGCCCGTGCTCGGCGAGCAGCGACGTGATCACGTCGAGTGCCTCCGCGGCGGTGGCAGCCCGTTCGAGGCCGAGCCGCAGGAGGTCCATGCCGATCAGGCCTGGCTCCGCCTCGTGCGCGACCTTGGTGAAGACGGCCTCGTTCCCGACCACGACGCCGTGCTCGTTCGCCCCCATCTCCGCGCCCCAGATCCAGTACGGCTTGGCGAGCAGGACCGCGTGCGTCCTGCCGGCCTGCGGGATCTCGACGTACGTGCACCGCACCGAGTCCGTGGGCTGGTGCTCGGCCGCCGCGACGAGCACGACCTCGTGCGCCTCGTTGGGCTCGCGGTCACTGTTCTTGGCGAGGATCACCGACCCGTCGAAGGTGGCGTCGGCCAGGGCGACGAAGGTGTCACACACGGTCTGCCTCCGCTTCATCCGACGCGGCTCGCGCTTCGGGGATCTGCGAGGTGGCGCCGGATCCCTGCTCGGCCTCGGACGCGACGACGGATCCCCTAGGTCTCGAGAGTAGCGAGAAGGCGACCCGCGGTCGCGTCCGCGGACGCCGTGGTCAACTGATGGCGACGAGTCTGCTGCCACGGTCTTCCCGCACCGGGGCTGCCGGCCATGCGCACGGACTCGCGCTGGCCCGGACGCGGACCTTGCCGCACGGACGCGGGCTAGATCCGTGGTCACGACGGTGCTGTTACGCCAGCGCGGTGAGGCCCTTGACCAGGAGCAGGACGCCCAGGAGCGCGCACAGCACAGCCATGATCAGTCGGTTGTGTGCCACGAGCCAGTCCCGCAGCCGCTCGAGCGTCGCGGTGCTGCGATCACCGCCGAGCAGTGAGTAGAGCATCGCGCCGGTGTAGGGCAGGGTCCCGACCACGATAAATGCGACTCCGGTGAGCCAGGGGGCGTCGGTCGACCCGATGGTCGCGCGGCCGCTCAGCGGCAGCGGCAGGTTCTTCGGGTTGATGAGCGTGACGCCGAGCGCGAGAACGGCGACCGCCCCGGGCCCCAGGGTGGCGCCGGCGGCTCGGTCGTGTCGTGCCGCTTGCGCCAGCTCCGGCGCCTCCCCGGTCATGGCGGTGTGGCGTAACATATATGCTACGCTCACGAAGACAGGGAGGCGAGCATGACCACCGAGAAGAGCCAGTTCTTGACCGACCTGGATCTCGACCTCGAGGACCCCGAGTTCCGGGCCGAGTTCGTCCTGCAGTCCGTCAGGATTCAGACTGTCGACCACGTCATCAACGCTCTCGACGACGCCCGCATGTCGAAGGATCTGAGCAAGGCCGAACTGGCGCGTGCCGTCGGCGCCGATCCGGCGGCCGTGCGACGCCTGTTCACCGCGCACGGCAACCCGACGCTCAACACACTGTCGGATCTCGCCGCGGCGCTCGGTCTGCGCATCACGATCGAGCCGATGCCGCAGACCGAGGCACGGGCCGTCGCCGCCGTGCTCGTCGCCGAGACCAAGACAAGGTCGGCTGCGAAGTCTCCAACGCGCGATGGCAAGCGCGAGCCGGTTGCTCCGGTTCGCGATGGCGCTGCCAGCACTACTCAGGTGGCTGCGGACACCCCGAAGGGACCGAGTGCCCGCGGTCGCCGGGCGAGGGTTTCGGCGTAGTCGTCACGCCAGTGAGCGCGGATTGCGGTTGAAGCACTCGTCGCCCAAGTCCCGTACCGCTGCGTAGTCGGCAGAGCTCAGGACTGTGCGCACCGGCTTCCCCAGCCCCGTGATGACCACCAAGAGTGGCTTGTCGGCCCCTTCGGCGTCGTAGTCGAGGCGACAGAAGATCCGCAGTGGGTGGCCTTACCGGGCCCGTCAACGCGAACCTCGAACCACCCGGTCATCTCCCCGTGCATCGCCTCCCAGTAGCAGCCTCCGGCGACCTTCTTCGGCGGCGCCTTGGCGACAGTGATGAGTACGGCACGAGGACGCCTACCTGCGATCGCAGCGGATGGCCCGTCTCGCGACCGCCTCGACGACCGGCGAACCCGACGTCGCCGCCGTCACCTTCGCGGTCGACGCCGACACCGTCGTCAGCGGCGGCTCCGACATCTCCAAGACCGTCCGCCACGGCAACCTCATATCCAACCCCCGAGCCGTCATCGTCATTGGCGACCTCGCCTCGACCGAGCCCTGGACACCACGAGGCATCAAGATCCGTGGAGGCGCGGCCTTCGAGGAACACGGCGGCCGTCTGCAGATCCGGATCGCCCCCGAGGTCATCTGGTCCTGGGGACTCAACGCTGACGGCGAGAGCCACTTCCTCGGAGTTCAGCGCCGAAGTGCTCACCCTGTGGTCGTGGCCATGATCCCCGCCACAGCGGTCAGCGTTCTGGCCGCCGTCCTGCTGGGGAACGGTTAATGAACACCACCGGGACCCCTGAAGGGGAGTTGGGGGTTACGGCAGGGTTCGCCGGTTGGCTCGGCGTGGATCGCGGTCACGCTGACCCTGCTGTCGGCACCGTTGACGGGCGTTCTGCTCGGCCTTCTGGCGCGCCGACCAGACGGCGACAGCAGGGCGACAATGGCGCTCGCCATCAACGCTGTCATCGCCGTGGCCCTCGCGGGGTCTGCCATCCTCGGCTGGCTCAGTGGCTTGTTCAGTTAGACGCAGCGCGCCCGTAAATGCCGGTTCGCGACACGATCAGGCGAGCGCTATCAGGCACCTACGTTCGCTTCCCGACGAAGCGACAGCCCGAGCCTGGCCCCGCACCGGTGGCGAGCAGAGCCAGGCTTCGGACGTGTGATCCCGGGTCGCGACTACTTGGTGGCGTATACGCCCAGCGGCTCGAAGTCGTAAGTTGTGTCACCGAGCACCAGGGCATCGACGGCGCCGGAGAAAGCGAAGTCGCGGCCCTTGGTGATCTGGACGGTGAATAGCGTCGCGTCACCCTGACTGGCGTCGATGTTCGCCGCCAGGTACGCCAGCACCTCGGCGAACGTACAGCGGCTGCCATTGAGGCCGCAGCGGTCGTCCGCCGGATTGGGCCTGAATACCCCGGGGCGGCCGTCGGACGGCAACCGCGAGGTCTCCCGCGTCCCACGCCCAATGCCGGTTCGACACCCCCAGGGCGAGTCAGGGCGGCCCAGAGGTTCGCCTTGCGCCACGGTCCGGGTCACGCAGACGGCGAGCGGTATGCGAGGGCGTTACTGGCTCCTGGCAGTTGGCATTGGTGCCCGCGACGATACAGGCGACGACCGCGCCCAGCCCGAGTCCCAGCGCGCCCAAGGCGAAGGTCGCGTGGGGGTAGCCGAGGACACAGAGGACCACGAAGCCCGCAGCGGCTGTGCGCCGGTCGAGGTGCCGGTGCCGTCCATGGGCGCCAGCCTCGCCGACATCATCGGCGTGCTCACCGTGGCGACGGTCGCGAGCCTGGTCGCATCGAGCCACGAGGAGCGCGCACAGGGCGGGTAGGCGCGGGATCGCCGAAACTGGTCTTTCGGATGCACGGCCGGCCGGGCGGCCGTCGCGACCGCCGAGGCGGCGCGCGCATCCTGCCCGCTGAGGGGCTGCAGGAACCCAGTGATGGACGCGCGAAGCCGAAGCAGGCCCTCGCCACAGAGAGCGGGCGGACGACGACCCCGCTGCCCAGGGGTGGCCAGCGGGGTCGTTTTGCCTGAGCGGGAAGGCAGCCTGGCGACACGCAGCGTCACCACTCGACGCGCTCCGTCGCGCTTCGCCAGGACTCCATCACCCGAACGGCCCTTTCTTGTTCGGCCATATGGGCGAAAGCGCGACTCCGGGTCACATCGATCTCCACACCCGGCAACACTGGGCACCGGCGTCGCGCCGGGGGAGGGCTCGGCCGTCGCCGATGATGACAGACGAGCGTGGCGAAAACGGGGGATCTGGTGTTGGCGAAGTCCGAGCGAGTGTCGGCGGTCATGACGCGCGGTACCAGCCAGCGGTGGTTGCGCTGGGTGGCTGTCGTCGCGGCTGGTGTGGTGGTGGCCGGTGGGCTGTCCCTTCCCTCTGCTGCGGTGGCAGCGGCGGCCGACCCGTGCGTCGCGCCGGTGGTGAACCAGGTGGCGTGCGAGAACTCCAAGCCGGGGAACCCGGCGTCGGAGTGGGACATCGGCGGCTCTGGGGATCCCTCGATCCAGGGCTATGCCACC
>DATCCY010000032.1:0-32753 GCA_036510975.1 Candidatus Nanopelagicales bacterium | reverse complement strand
CGCCGCCGCGCGTCAGGAGTGCGTATCTCGTCATCTTGTCGCCGAGGGCGCCGCCGATCCACGTCTGGGTCGTGTAGCGGATGTTGTAGAAGTCGAAGAGCAGGAACGCGCCGCACTCGCTGGACTCGAGGGCTGCCCGCGCCCGCGCTATCCGGTAGTCACGCAGCCGGGAGAAGTTGACCCGCTCCTCGAAGTCGACAGCCATGTGTCCAGGTGCGTGCAGCGGTCCGGCGCCTGCCATGTCCGTGCTCCTCGCGGCAGAGTCCTGCAGTGGATTCATGCAATCGTTTGCGCACAACCTAGGAGCAGACTGCGGTCGCGTCAAGGCTGTGCAGGGTCGAACAGGTGCTGCGCGGGCGGGCCGGGCCGGTCCTGTCCCAACCGTCCGGTCGATGTCAGCGACGACGGCCGCGCGGTCGCGCGGCGACCGCGGTCGACCCGCGGACGACGAGGTCGACGCCGAGCAAGGTCCTCGTCGGAGCGTCCTGCTTCTCGTCGTTGTCCAGCTCGTTGATGAGCAGGTCCGCGGCGAGGGCGCCCATGCGCTGGAGGGGCAGCCGAACCGTCGTCAGGGCCGGCTGGATCCGCCCCACGAAGGGCATGTCGTTGAAGCCGACGACCGAGACGTCCGAGGGGCAGTCGAGTCCGGCTGCGGCGAGGGCGTCGAGCGCTCCCAGAGCGATGAGGTCGTTGCCGGCAACCACGGCGGTGAAGGGCGCGCCCCCCTTCGCGAGCACCTTCTCCATCGCAGAGCGGCCGTCCGCCTCCGAGTAGCTCTGGCACACCGAGACGCGTGCGTCGCCGTTCGTCAGGCCGAACTCCTTGGCGGCGGCGCGGAACGCCCGCGCGCGCTCGCGTCCGGTCGACACGACCTGCGGTCCGGCCAGATGGACGATCGAGGTGTGACCCAGACTCGTCAGGTGCTGCACGGAAAGTCGTACTCCAGCCTGGTCGTCCCCGGCCACGTAGGGCCATCGTCCCCCGGATGCGCAGCGGTTGGTGAGCACGACCGGGACTCCCTCCTCGGCCAGGTCGGTCAGGAGCGGATCGTCCCAGAGCGCGGTCGCGATGATGAACCCGTCGACGCCGCGCCCGAGCAGCGACTCGATCTGGCGCCGTTCGCGATCGCGGTCGTTGTCCGTGTCGGTCAGCAGCACCGTGTAGCCGACCGCGGTGAGCACGTGCTCGGCACCTCGGACAATCGGCGGGAAGAGCGGGTTGGTGATGTCCGGGACGACGATCCCGACGAGGTGGGATCGCGAGGTGCGCAGCGCCCGGGCCTGGGCGTTGGGGACATAGCCGAGGCGCTCCGCCGCACGCACGACCCGCTGGACGGTGTCGGCGCTGACCTGGCCACGCTGGCCGGGGTTCAGCGCGCGGCTGGCCGTGCCGGGATGGACCTTCGCAGCGCGTGCGACGTCGGCAAGCTTCACCTTGGCCATGGGCCGAACGATAGGGCGGGCGGGAGCGCCCCACAACGTGGCGCAGATCGGCGGCGCGTCGCAGGTGCGCGCGGTCCTTGTCGATTCCGTGACCTGCCGATCCTTGACACTGCTCGACACAGGGTGCAGATTCGGCGCAATCGGTTGCGGTCCCTGACGGGGGACTCGCGCCTCCGAACAGGAACGACCCCTCACGTCTCGGACGTGTGGCGGGGTGGCCCTCTGGACCGGCAAAGGAGCTGGCGATGTCATCAGGCAATCGGTTGCGGGGAATCGCGACCATCGCGATCACGAGTGCGGCGGTGCTGCTGCTCACGAGCGCGTGCGCCGGGACAGCATCCAACTCGACCTCGAGCAGTGCCGGGACCGGCAGCAGCGCGCCGTCCCCGAGCACGACCGCACCGCTGCTGATCGGTGCGTCGGTCTCCCTGACGGGTGACTTCGCGGACTCCGGCAAGGCGGTGAAGGCCGGCTACGAGCTGTGGGCCGACGAGGTCAACAAGAAGGGCGGCATCCTCGGCCGCCAGGTCGAGATGAAGATCGTGGACGACACGTCCAGCCCGACCCAGGTCGTGACCAACTACCAGAATCTCATCACCCAGGACAAGGTCGACCTGGTCTTCGGCCCGTTCTCCAGTCTGTTGACCATCCCGGCCTCCCAGGTCGTCAAGCGATACGGGTACGCCTTCCTCGAGCCCGCCGGGGGCGGACCCAAGGTCTTCGCCCAGAAGCTCGACAACCTGTTCTTCGTGCAGCCGGCCCCGGTCGTCAAGTCCGGTGACGTCTTCGCCGACTGGGTGCTCTCGCTGCCCAAGGCGGACCAGCCCAAGACCGCCGCCTACGCCGAGCTCGACGACCCCTTCTCGGCGCCGATCGCCGAGAACATCCGGGCGCGGTTCGAAGCCGCGGGGATCCAGACCGTCTACAAGCAGGTGTACCCGGCGGAGACGCGCGACCTGTCGCCGATCATGACCAAGGTGGCTGCGGCGAATCCGGACGTGCTGGTCAGCGGCACCCAGAGCGAGGACGCCTACTCCCAGGTGAAGTCCCTCGTGCAGCTGAAGTTCAGCCCCAAGTTCATGTACATGTCGAACGGTGCGAACTCGCCGGTCGAGTTCCCGAGCAAGGTCGGCGCGAACAACGTCAACGGCATCATGTCGGCGGCGGACTGGTACCCCGGGTCACCGGCTCCCACCAGCCCGGCCTTCGTGGCCGCCTACACCGCCAAGTACGGCGGCAGCGAGACGGACATCGACCCGTCATCGGCTGAGGCCTACTCCTGCGGGCAGCTGGTGGAGGCGGTCGCGGCGAAGACGGGCAAGATCGACAACGCCACGGTCATCAGCAGCCTGCACCAGGGCACCTGGCCGACCCTGGTCGGGAACCTGAGCTGGGACGCGATCGGACAGCCCACGGGCAGCTTCTCCCTGATCCAGTGGATCGACCAGAAGCTCGTCCCCGTCTACCCGGCCGAGGTCTCGAAGGCGACTCCGGTGTACCCCAAGCCCAACTGGGGCGGGTGACCGGGTCGGTGCATGCGCTGATCCAAGGTGTCGTGCTGGGCATCCTCACGGGCGGCGTCTACGCCTTGATGGCGTCCGGCCAGACGCTCATCTTCGGCATCATGAAAGTGGTCAACCTCGCCCAGGGCGCCCTCGTCGTCCTCGCGGCGTACCTGTCCTACACGTTGTTCACCTCGTTCGGTCTCGACCCGCTGCTGACGATCCCCCTCACGACCGTGATCATGTTCGGTCTGGGGGTCGTCATCCAGCTGGTGTTCCTGCGGCCGCTCAAGCGCGAGGACTCGGCTCAGCTCAGCCTGCTCGTCACTTTCGCAGTGGCCCTGCTGCTCGAGGGCTTCATGAGCGTCGTGTGGAAGACCACGTACCGCAGCACCAACACGGACTACGCGAACTCGAGCTGGACGCTGCTCGGGATCCAGTTCACGGTCGTGCGGGTGATCGCGTTCGTGCTCTCCCTGATCGCTCTCGGGCTCCTCTTCCTGCTGCTCAACCGCACGAAGTTCGGCCGTGCCGTCCGGGCCACGGTCCAGAACCCGATGTCGGCGGAGCTGCTGGGCGTCGAGTCCAAGCGCGTTGCCGCGCTGGGCTTCGGGCTCGGCGCGGCGACCGCGGCGGCCGCCGGATCGGTCTACGGCCTGCTCTACCCGTTCAACTCCGGGAGCCACTACGACCTGATCTCCGAGCTGCTGTCGATCGTCGTCCTCGGTGGCCTGGGCAGCGTGGGCGGGGCGGTCATCGCGGCCCTCATCGTGTCGACGTCATCCGCCGTCGTCGCGACGGTGTTCTCGCCGACGTGGTCGAGCTTCACGTTCTTCGTCATCCTCATCCTGGTCCTGGTGCTCCGCCCTCAGGGGCTGTACGGGACCGTCGAACGAGGTGCTCTGTGAGCACCCGCTCCATGGTCCGCGGCGGCGTCTTCGTGGCGGCCCTGGTAGCACTACCGCTGCTGGGCTTCGAGCACTGGGTCCTCAACCTGATGATCTTCACGCTCATGTACGCCGCGATGTCGAGCGCCTGGAACCTCGTCGGTGGCTTCGCGGGGTACCCGTCACTCGGGCACGCTGCCTTCTTCGGCCTCGGTGCCTACTTCGTCGGCATCTGGTTCCAGCACCACGACGTGGTCACGGGCTACGAGCCGTTCGTCATCCTGCCGCTCGCAGGCCTGATCGCCGCCGTGGTGGGGTTCCCGATCGCCTGGGTCGCCATGCGGACGCGGGCCGACGTGTTCGCGATCGTGACGATCACCCTCCTGTTCGTCGCGCAGACCCTCGCGTTCAACCTGGACAGCCTCACCGGGGGTGCACAGGGCCTCGCGATGCCCACGCCGCCGTTCGAGCTTGCCCGCTTCGAGTGGCCCTTCTACTACGCGATGCTCTGGCTGCTCCTGACCTCCATGGCGCTGACGTACCTGTCGATGCGCAGCAAGGTCGGCCTGTCGCTCGACGCAATCCGAGCAGACGAGGACAAGGCGCTCGGCGTCGGGGTCCACGTGCAGGGTGTGAAGGTCCTGGCCTTCTCCGTCAGCGTCGCGCTTGTCGCGATGGCCGGTGGGGTCTGGGCCTACTACGAGACGTTCACGTACCCGCAGTTCGCATTCGACCCGATCATCACGATCGGGATGGTTCTGATGTGCTTCCTCGGGGGACGGGGCACTCTGTGGGGACCCGTCATCGGGGCGTTCATCCTGGTGCCCGGGCAGCAGTACCTCGCCTACCGGCTAGGCGGAAGCCAGTTCTACCTGATCGCCTACGCCGGTGTGTTCCTTCTCATCATGCTGCTGATGCCGCGCGGCATCCTGCCGACCATCGCCGACCGGCTGCGCCGCAGGCGCGCGATCGCCTCGTCCTCCGGCCCGCCACCGTCATCGGACGTGCCGCCTCCGTCTTCCGGCGCGGGGACGAACGTGCCGGTCCCCTCGGGAGGTGCCGCGTGACGGCCCTGCTCGAGGTGAAGGGCGCTCGCAAGGCGTTCGGCGGCGTCCACGCCGTCGACGACTGCTCGCTCAACGTGGAGGAGGGCAGCATCACAGCGCTCATCGGGCCCAACGGATCGGGCAAGACGACGCTGTTCAACCTCATCACCGGGTATCTCAAGGCCGATGGCGGCGAGTTCCGATTCCGGGGTCGCGACGTCACGGGCAGCGACCCCGGAGCTCTGTACCGCCAGGGACTCACCCGTACGTTCCAGCAGGCTCGGGTGTTCCCGCACATGTCGGTGACGGAGAACCTCGTGGTCGCGGGCGCGTACCGCTGGCGGGACCTGTTGGTGCCACGGGTCCTGGGCCGCGACCGATCCCGTGCGGATGCGTTGCTCGAGGAGTTCCGGATGACGCACGTCGCCGAGCTCCCGGCGTCGGAGCTCTCCTACGGTCAGCGCAAGCTGCTCGAGTTCGCGGCGGTCCTCATGAGCGAGCCTCGGCTCGTGCTGCTCGACGAACCGACGGCAGGAGTGAACCCGGTCATGATCGACACGATGGAGCGTCACATCAGGGAGCGTCACGCTGCCGGGGTCACGTTCCTCGTAGTCGAGCACGACATGCAGTTCGTGATGCGGCTCTGCGACCCGGTGGTGGTCCTGGACAACGGCAAGGAGATCTTCTCCGGCCCCCCGACCGAGGCGCAGCAGAACCCCTTGGTCCTCGACGCCTACCTGGGGACGTGACATGAGCCCGATCGTCCGCATCGAAGGCGTCGTCGCCGGCTACGGCGCCGGTGACATCCTCAAGGGAGTCGACCTCGAGATCGAGGCGGGCACCGTCACGTGCCTGATCGGTCCCAACGGAGCCGGCAAGTCGACCGTGCTGAAGACGGTCAGTGGTCTGCTGCGGCCGACGGCGGGCAGAGTCATGCTCGCCGACGAGGAGATCAACCGGCTGGCGCCGAAGGCGCGGTTGCTGCGCGGCATCGTCCACGTCCCACAGGAGCGAAGTCTGTTCCCCAACATGACTGTGTTGGACAACCTGCTCATGGGCGGCTACGCGATCAAGGACCAGTCGCTGGTCCGGTCCCGCGTCGCAGAGGCGATGGACACGTTCCCCATCTGCCGGGACCGGAGTCATGCGCACGCAGGATCGCTGTCCGGCGGGGAGCAGAAGCAGGTCGAGCTCGCGCGCACGCTCGTGCTGGACCCCAAGGTGATCCTTCTCGACGAGCCTTCCATCGGCCTCGACCCGAAGTCGCGCGCGCTCGTCTTCGCCAGCATCACCCGGCTCGCCACGACCGGCCGAACCGTGCTGCTCGTCGAGCAGAACGCGCGGTCCGGGCTCGCCGTGGCCGACCAGGGCGCCGTGCTGGAGTCGGGCCGCGTCCGGCTCCGCGCCTCCGGCCGAGCCCTCCTCGACGACCCCGAGGTCGCGCGGCTCTACCTCGGCAGCTCCACCCTTCCGCACAGCTGATAGCGACGTCCCGCGTGTCGTTCCCACAGAGAAGAGACAGCTCATGACCGTCAGCGAGAACCCGAGCGTCGGCTGGGTCGGGACCGGGCGGATGGGTCACGCGATGGCCGACCGGCTGCTGCTCGCCGGTTGCTCCGTCCACGTCTGGAACCGGACGCGTGCCAAGGCCGAGGACCTGACCGACCACGGCGCGGTCGTCGTGGACACGGTCGCCGACCTGGCCGGCCGAGACGTCGTGTTCACGATGGTCTCGGCCGACGCCGACCTCGAGCAGGTGGTCCTCGGCGACGGTGGTCTGCTGCGCCAGAGCGTCGTTCCACGGATCCTCGTCGACTCGAGCACGGTCTCCGCGGCGACGTCGAGCCGCGTGCGCGCCGAGGCAACTGCACGCGGCGTCGCCTTCCTCGCGGCACCGGTGAGCGGCAACGCGAAGGTCGTCAAGGCGGGCAAGCTCTCCATCGCGGTGTCGGGGCCGGAGGACGCCTACCGCGAGGTCCTACCGTTGCTCGCGCACATCGGTCGGGCCGTCACCCACGTGGGGGGCGACGAGCAGGCCCGGCTCGTCAAGCTCGCCCACAACATCTTCCTGGGAGTGGTGACGCAGTCGCTCGCGGAGATCGTCGTCCTGGCCGAGCGCGGCGGGGTCCCACGCAGCGCCTTCATGGAGTTCATGAACGGGTCGGTCATGGGGTCGTTGTTCACCGGCTACAAGTCTCCGGCGATCGTGAACCTCGACCTGAAGCCCACCTTCACGAGCGAGCTGCTCCGCAAGGACTTCGACTACGGCCTCGCGGCCGGGCGCGAGCTCGGGGTTCCGCTTCCGCTCGCGGCGCTCACGCACCAGCTGGTCCAGTCGACGATCGGACGAGGTCATGGCGCCGAGGACTTCATCGCGCTGCTCATCGAGCAGGCGCGCAGCGCGGGGTACGAGGTGGAGCCCGAGAACATCACCGTGCCCGACGGTCTGACGTCGGCCTAGTCGCTCGGCCGACCCGCTCGGCCCACGGGACCAGGACCACGTGAAAGGATCCGCGGCATGAGCGGGCAGAGCCGACGCCGTGGTTGACGGCAAGGCCTCGGCTCGCGTGCCGAGACCGGCGCCTGGGCACGACCACCACCACGCGCCGCTCTGGGCGATGGCGCTCGCCTTCGGCGTAGGCCTCCTTGTCGTCGTGCAGGCGCGAAGCAACGGTGAGCTCGCGGTCGTGGTCGGCGACGGCCTGCTCGCGGCGGTGCTCTCGTTCGCCACGGGCGCGCTCCTGCTGGCCCTGATCGTCGCGGCACGGCCCACGACTCGTCGCGCCCTGACGGCGGGGCTGCCGGGGGAGCTGCGCGCCGGTCGACTCCGTTGGTGGCACCTCCTCGGTGGCCTCGGCGGCGCACTGCTCGTCGCCGGGCAGGGACTCGCCGTACCGCTCCTGGGTGTCGCACTCGTTACCGTCATCATGGTCGCGGGCAACACCGGCACCTCGCTCGTCGTCGACCGCGCCGGGATCGGTCCTGGAGTGCCGCGGCCGGTGACGGCGAGGCGCGTGGTCGCGGCCGTGGGCGCGACGGCGGCCGTTGGACTTGCTGTGTCCGGCCGCCTCTCCTCGGGCGACTTGGTGCTCTGGGCGGTGGTCCTCGTGCTCCTGGCCGGCGCTGCGGTCGCGGTTCAGCCGGCGCTCAACGGGCAGGTCGCCGCGCGCACAGGTGACCCGCTGGCCGCGACCGCCGTCAACTTCGCGGTGGGGCTCTCGGCCCTCGTGTGCGCGCTCCTGGTCGAGCACCTGGTCGGCCACGCGTGGACCGCACCGCCGCTGCCGTGGGAAGCGCCGCTGCTCTGGCTCGGCGGCCCGGTCGGCGTCCTGTTCATCGCGTCGGCAACCATCGTCGTGAAGCCGCTCGGCGTGCTCCTGTTCGGCCTGCTCAACATCGCCGGACAGCTCACCGGCTCGCTGGTGTCGGACCTCGTCTTCCCGACGTCTGGCACGGTCGTCGGCTGGCAGCTCCTCGCCGGCGTCGCCCTGACCGCCGCGTCCGTCGCCCTCGCGGCGACACGCCCCCGCCGCCGAGAACGGGACTGTGGCAGGGTCGGGGTGTGGCCCACCTCGCGCAGCTCAACGTCGCGCGGCTCGCGCACTCGCTCGACCACCCGAACATGGAGGCGTTCGTCTCCGCGCTCGACGCCGTGAACGCGGTGGCCGACGCCGCGCCCGGCTTCGTCTGGCGGCTGCAGGAGGCCGAGATCGGCAACGCCACCGACATCCGCCCCTGGGGTGACGACATGATCGTCAACCTCTCGGTGTGGGAGGACCTCGCGTCGCTGGAGTCCTACGTCTACGGCGCGGAGCACGCGGCCGTCCTCAAGCAGCGGCGGATGTTCTTCCACCGGCTCGAGCGCCCGAGCCTCGTGCTGTGGTGGGTGGTCGAGGGTCACGAGCCGACGCTCGAGGAGGCTCGCGAGCGGCTCGACCGGCTCGAGGAGATCGGTCCGTCGCCATACGCGTTCACCATGCGTCAGGCGTACCCGCCCGACGCGTGATGGGCCGCCTGCCGGCTCGGCACTGCGCGCCGCGGCCGTCAGACGGAAGGTCGCTCAACCAGCACGACCAGGTTCACGGCGTGGAGCCGACGGACCACCCCGGACGCCGAGCGACCCCGTGAGAGGATCCGGGACGTGACAGCGACGATCCTCGACGGCAAGGCCACCGCGGCCGCGATCAAGGGCGAGCTGGCCGTACGGGTCGCCCGGCTGCGCGAGCTCGGCGTCATCCCCGGCCTCGGCACGGTACTCGTGGGGGACGACCCCGGGAGCCACTCCTACGTCGCGGGCAAGCACCGCGACTGCGCCGAGGTGGGAATCACCTCGCACCGCGTCGACCTGCCGTCCGACGCCTCGCAGGCCCAGGTCGACGACGCGATCGGCGAGCTCAACGCCGATCCCACCTGCACCGGCTACATCGTGCAGCTGCCGCTGCCCAAGGGGCTCGACGAGAGCCGTGCCCTCGAGGCGATCGACCGGGACAAGGACGCCGACGGCCTGCATCCGACGAACCTCGGCCGCCTCGTCCTCGGCATCGCGGCGCCGCTGCCGTGCACCCCGCGCGGGATCGTGGAGCTGCTGCGCCGCTACGACGTTCCCATCGCGTGCGCCGAGGTCACGATCATCGGTCGTGGTGTCACCGTCGGCCGACCCCTCGGGCTGCTGCTCACGCGCAAGAGCGAGAACGCCACCGTGAGCCTCTGCCATACCGGGACGCGCGACCTCGCCGCGCACACCCGCGCTGCCGACATCGTCGTGGCCGCCGCCGGCGTCGCCCACCTGGTGACACCGGACATGGTCAAGCCCGGAGCCGCGGTGCTCGATGTCGGGATCACGCGCACCGACGCGGGCCTCGTGGGCGACGTGCACCCCGAGGTGCGCGAGGTCGCGGCGTATCTCGCGCCGATGCCCGGCGGAACCGGTCCGATGACCCGGGCCATGCTGCTGGCCAACGTCGTCGAGGCCGCCGAGCGAGCCGCGGGCCTGGTCTGATCGTGATCGCCCGGCTGCGCCAGGAGTGGCCGCTCGCGGTCTCGCTCGCGGTCGTCGTCGTCGGGCTCGGGGTGGTCGCGGGCGGCCACTTCCGCCGCGGCTGCGTGGTGCTGTCCTTCGGCGTGGGACTCGCGTTCTTCCTGCGGCTGCTGCTGCCGAGCTCGGAGGCAGGGCTGCTCGCGGTGCGCTCCAAGCGAGTCGACGTCGCAGTCCTGCTGTTACTCGCCCTCGCGACCAGCATCCTGGCACTCTGGGTGCCCCCGCCGAGCAACTGAATCCAGGCGGACGATAGCGTGACACCAGATGTCTTGACGACGAGATATCCATCCGGCGCCGGGTCGACCAGGCCTGCGCGCACGCGACAAGGAGAGCGCGACATGGCCCGTACCCCCGTCACTGTCACCGTCACCGGCGCGGCCGGTCAGATCGGCTACGCGCTGCTGTTCCGCATCGCGTCCGGGCAGCTGCTCGGCGACGACGTCCCCGTGCGCCTGCGCCTCCTCGAGATCACGCCGGCCCTCAAGGCAGCCGAGGGCACGGCCATGGAGCTCGACGACTGCGCCTTCCCCCTGCTCGCCGGCATCGACATCACCGACGACGCGCGCGCCGCGTTCGACGGCGCCAACGTGGCACTGCTCGTGGGCGCGCGTCCGCGCACCGCCGGCATGGAGCGCGGCGACCTGCTCTCCGCCAACGGCGGCATCTTCAAGCCGCAGGGCGAGGCGATCAACGCCGGTGCCGCTGACGACATCCGCGTTCTCGTCGTCGGCAACCCGGCGAACACCAACGCCCTGATCGCCGCGTCCCACGCACCCGACGTGCCCAAGAGCCGCTTCACCGCGATGACGCGTCTGGACCACAACCGCGCGAAGACACAGCTGGCGAAGAGGGCCGGCGTCACCGTCAAGGACATCACGAACCTGACCATCTGGGGCAACCACTCGGCGACCCAGTACCCGGACATCTTCCACGCGAAGATCAACGGGCAGAACGCCGCAGAGGTCGTCGACGACCAGGCGTGGCTGGAGAACGACTTCATCCCGACCGTCGCCAAGCGCGGCGCGGCGATCATCGAGGCGCGCGGCGCATCCTCGGCGGCCTCGGCAGCGAACGCCGCGATCGACCACGTCTACTCGTGGGTCAACGGCACCCCCGAGGGCGACTGGGTCTCCGCGGCGATCGTGTCCGACGGCTCCTACGGCGTACCCGAGGGGATCATCTCCTCGTTCCCGGTCACCTCCGCGGGCGGCGAGTGGCAGATCGTGCAGGGGCTCGAGATCGACGAGTTCTCCCGCGCCCGCATCGACGCCTCCGTCCACGAGCTCGTCGACGAGCGCGACGCCGTCACCGAGCTCGGCCTCATCTAGTCCCGCTCGACCGACCCCCAGATCCCAGGAGAAACCGTGGCGAAGATCAAGGTCGTCAACCCGGTCGTCGAGCTCGACGGCGACGAGATGACGCGGATCATCTGGCAGTTCATCAAGGACAAGCTGATCCTCCCGTACCTCGACGTCGAGCTGAAGTACTACGACCTGTCGATCGAGAACCGCGACGCCACCGACGACCAGGTGACGGTCGACTCGGCCAACGCCATCAAGGAGTTCGGCGTCGGGGTGAAGTGCGCGACGATCACTCCGGACGAGGCTCGAGTCGACGAGTTCGGCCTGAAGAAGATGTGGAAGTCGCCGAACGGCACGATCCGCAACATCCTCGGCGGCGTCATCTTCCGCGAGCCGATCGTCATCTCGAACATCCCGCGCCTCGTGCCCGGCTGGACGAAGCCGATCATCATCGGCCGTCACGCCTTCGGCGACCAGTACCGCGCCACCGACTTCGTCGTGCCGGGCAAGGGCAAGCTCACGATGTCCTTCGTGCCCGAGGACGGCGGCGACCCGATCGAGATCGAGGTCTTCGACTACCCAGGCGGAGGCGTCGCGATGGCGATGTACAACCTCGACGACTCGATCCGCGACTTCGCCCGCGCGTCGATGCGCTACGGCCTCGAGCGCGGACTGCCGGTCTACCTCTCGACCAAGAACACGATCCTCAAGGCCTACGACGGGCGCTTCAAGGACCTGTTCGCGGAGGTCTTCGAGTCCGAGTTCAAGACGGAGTTCGACGCCGCCGGCATCACCTACGAGCACCGTCTGATCGACGACATGGTGGCCGCCGCCATGAAGTGGGAGGGCGGCTACGTCTGGGCCTGCAAGAATTACGACGGCGACGTCCAGTCCGACACCGTGGCGCAGGGCTACGGCTCGCTGGGGCTCATGACGTCGGTGCTCATGACGCCCGACGGCAAGACCGTCGAGGCCGAGGCGGCGCACGGCACTGTGACCCGCCACTACCGCCAGCACCAGCAGGGCAACCCCACCTCCACGAACCCGATCGCCTCGATCTTCGCGTGGACGCAGGGCCTGGCCTACCGCGGCAGGATGGACGGCACGCCCGAGGTGACGGCCTTCGCCGAGACCCTCGAGCGGGTCTGCATCGAGACGGTCGAGGAGGGGAAGATGACCAAGGACCTCGCGCTGCTCATCGCCCCGGACGCGCCGTACCTCACCACCGAAAAGTTCCTCGACGCGATCGACGAGAACCTCCAGAAGGCGATGACGAAGTAGAGGTCACAACAACGAAAGAAGCTGCGCTTGATCGTCCCTAAGGGACGATCAAGCGCAGCTTCTTTCGACGAGGGTGTCCACAAGTCGTGATCTTGGTGGCCTCGTGGGCGCTGGTGGCGTGCATCCGTGATACGGCGTACGCCACCCTGGGCTCCGACCCGACGAGGAGGCGCCGTGAGGGTGTTCCCGTCGCTGCCGCCCGTGCCGGCGCCGCAGGAGCCGGGTGCGCGCGACCTCGCGCTCGACGTCGTCCGCTCGTGGTCGCTGCTCGTGGTGGTCCTCGGCCACTTCCTCATGCTCATCGTGCTCTGGAGCGACGGCGTCCCCGCGACCGGCAACACCCTGACCTCCGGTGACCCGTGGCCGTTCGTGACCTGGGTCCTGCAGGTGATGCCGCTCTTCTTCATCGCGGGCGGCGCGGTGAACTGGCGCAGCAACGAGCGGTCCCGGGGACATACTCGCAGTGGCTCTGGCAGCGCGTCGCGCGCCTGATGCGCCCGACCCTCGTCTACCTCGCAGCGCTGTCGTTGATCTTCACGGTCGTGACGATCCTCGTGCCGCGCAGCATCACCGACCCCTACGTCCAGGGCATCACCGGGCCGCTGTGGTTCCTCGCCGTCTACATCCCGGTGACGGCGCTGACTCCCGCGACGACGGCGTGGTGGCGCCGCCGCGGGCCGTGGACCATCGCAGTCCTGCTCGTGGTCGTCGTGCTGGTCGACGTCGTGCGCCTTAACTCGATGGAGACGATGGGCGCCATCAACATGGTCGCGGCGTGGACCCTCGTCCACCAGCTCGGCTACTGGTACCGCGACGGCGTCCCCCGCGGCGTGGCTGTGGCGGCCATCGTCGGCGGGCTCGGCACCAACGTGCTGCTCACGCAGGTGCTCCGCTGGTACCCGACCTCGCTGGTGGGCATCCCACGGAGCGCTTCTCCAACATGGCACCGCCCACGATCATCCTGGTGTGCCACGCGTTCGTGCTCTTCGGCGCGTTCGTGCTGCTGTCACCGTGGATCCGTCGCCGTTTCGTGAGGCCGCGGGCCTTCCACGCGACGGCGCGCGCCGGTCTGTTCGCGATGACGGTCTACCTCTGGCACATGCTCGTGCTCATCGGCTGGCTCTCGCTGCTGCACGTCGTCGGACTCGACCTGCCGACCCGGGTCGAGTCCGGTCAGGTAGTGCCGGACGGTCTCGAGTACTGGGCCTACCTCGCCCCGGTCGCCGCAGTCTTCGTGCTTCTCCTCTACTGCGTCGCACGATGGCTCTGGCCGATCGAGTTCGTCCGGCTGCCGTGGTTCGACGCACCGCCCGGCCGAGCCCTCACCTCCGAGTGGGTCGCCGCTCTCGGCACCGTCCTGATCGGCGCGGGGCTCCTGGCGATCGCCGGTGCCGGCTTCTCCGGCTTCCCCACGGCTACGTCGATCGCCTACGGCATCACCGTCTCGACCGGCATCGCCCTGCTGGCCGTCCTCGCCGGCGTCGCGCTCCTGCGACAGCCCTTGCCCTCGCGTGAACGCGTCGTCTAGCCCCGCGCCGCCCCCGACGTCCCTGCTGGTTGGATGACGACGTGCTCACGGTCGTCACCGCCAACGTCAACGGGATCCGCGCCGCCGCGCGACGCGGCGGGATTGAGTGGCTCGCCGCGTCCGGCGCCGATGTCATCTGCCTGCAGGAGGTCCGGGCCGACGACGATCAGCTCGCCGAGGTGCTGGCGGAGGGCGGCCTCGGTCACCTCCACGTCGCCCACACCGAGGCGGCGGTGAAGGGCCGCGCGGGTGTCGCCGTGCTGACGGCGAAGCCGCACGCGGCGGTGCGCACCGGCGTAGGGCCGGAGGAGTTCGCGGACTCCGGGCGCTGGGTCGAGGTCGACGTCGACACCGACGCCGGGCCGCTCACCGTGGCCAGCGTCTACGTCCACACCGGCGAGGCCACCGACGAGGCGCGCCAGTCGGAGAAGTACCGCTTCCTCGACGCCGTGGAGGACCGGCTGCTCGTCCTGGGACGCCCGCGCGCGAGGCGCCAGGCGATCGTGTGCGGCGACCTGAACGTCGCGCACACCGAGCACGACATCAAGAACTGGCGCGGCAACCGCGGCAAGGCCGGCTTCCTCGCGGAGGAGCGCGCCTACCTCAGCCGCTGGTACGACGAGCACGGCTGGACCGACCTCGGTCGGCGCTTCGGCGGCGACGGCCCCGGCCCCTACACGTGGTGGTCCTGGCGCGGTCGCGGCTTCGACACCGACGGAGGCTGGCGCATCGACTACGCACTGGCCACGCCCAGGCTCGCCGCGCGTGCGGTCGGTGTCGTGGTGGGCAAGGCTGCGTCCTACGACGAGCGCTGGAGCGACCACGCGCCCCTCACGGTCACGTTCGCCTGACGCCGGAAGACCTCACGCCGACGCCGATCCACCCCCCGGTCGCCGACGGCGACCACGACGGAGTCCTCGACCTGCGGGTCGGTCAGTTGCGTGGGTCCTGCACGCGCTCGCGGATTGCGGCGGCAGCGTCGTCGTCCGGCGCCTGCTGGGCCTCGAGCTCGGCGGCGACCCGCTGCTGGTAGCGGGCGACCTCGCGCGAGCGGGTGGCGTCGTCCCACCCGAGCACGTCGCCCATGAACCGCGCCGCGTGCCGCGCTGCGACCAGGCCGCGGTCGCCCGCCTCGAGGTAGAGCCGGGTGCGCCGGGTCAGGACGTCGTCGATGTGCAGTGCGCCCTCGTGGCTCGCGGCGTGCACGATCTCCACCCCGAGAGTCCCCGCGCCACCCGGGACCTCCTGCGCGAGAGCGGGGTCGGCGGTGACGACGTCGAGCAGCTCCGGGAGCAGCGCGCCGTAGCGGTGGGCCAGGCGGTCGAGGTGCTCGAGGTCGATGTGGGCGGCCGCGGGATGTGCGGCGACGTCGCGCAGCACGTCGTCCGGCTCCGCCGCCCCGATGAGCGGCATGGTGCTGGTGACGGACGCGGGCAGCAGGTCCGGACGGCCCGGGAACAGGTCCTCGCTGCAGGCGTCCACCGCGTCCTCGGCCATGACGCGGTAGGTCGTGTACTTGCCGCCTGCGATGGTGACGAGTCCGGGCAGCGGGTTGCGCACCGTGTGCTCGCGCGAGAGCTCGGACTCCGACAGGCCCTCGGTGTCGACGAGCGGCCGTAGGCCGGCGTAGAGCCCGATGACGTCGGACTCCGTGAGGTTGCTCGTCAACGAGGCGTTGGCCATGTCGAGCAGGTAGGCGAGGTCGGCGTGCGTGGCCGACGGGTGCGACAGCCCGTGGTGCCACGCGGTGTCGGTTGTCCCGATGATCCACGACCGGCCCCACGGCAGGATGAACAGCACCGAGGTGGCGGTCTTCGTGATGAGCGCGACCGAGGCGTCGATCCGGTCGCGCGGAACCACGATGTGCACGCCCTTGCTCGGGCGCATGAGGACGGGGGTCTCGACGCCGGCGAGCTGCTCGGTGAGCCCGGCCCACACCCCGGTCGCGTTCACGACCACACGAGCGGGGACGTCGTGCTCGGTCCCGTCCATCGCGTCGACGACACGGGCGCCGACCACACGCTCGCCATCGCGTGCGATGCCCACCACGCGTGCACCGGACACGAGTGCCGCGCCGTGGGCGGCCGCGGTGCGTGCCAGCTCCAGGGTGTGCCGTGCGTCGTCGACCTGGGCGTCGTGGTAGCGGATCGCGCCGGCGATGGTGTCGGGGCGCAGCGACGGGAATGCCCGCAGTGCAGCCGATTTCGACAGGTGGCTGTGTCGCGGCACGGACGGCTGGAGTCCGCCGAGGGTGTCGTAGAGGGTCAAGCCGGCCCCGACGTAGGGCCGCTCCCACACGCGGTGCGCGATCGGGTAGAGGAACGGCAGCGGCGTCACGAGGTGGGGCGCGAGACGGTCGAGCAGCAGCGCGCGCTCGCGCAGAGCCTCGCGCACGAGGCCGAAGTTGAACTGCTCGAGGTAGCGCAGACCGCCGTGCACGAGCTTGCTCGACCGGCTCGACGTGCCGGCCGAGAAGTCGCGCTGCTCGACGAGCCCGACCGACAGGCCGCGCAGGGCCGCGTCGAGCGCGATGCCGCAGCCCGTCACGCCACCGCCGACGACGAGGACGTCGACGCCGTCGCGCAGCCGCTGCAGGGACTCGGCGCGGTAGGCGGCGTCGAGGCGTCCGGGTGTGGTCATGATGCGGGTCCGTATCCGTCGCTGGGTGCGGCGTCGATGAAGGCCGGCTCGGCGAGCCCCGCCTCCAGGAACGCCGACGTGATCGCCTTGGTCGTGCTCTCGAGCGATGCGGCCTCGACGAGCGCGATCGCCGAGCCGCCGAATCCACCACCGGTCATCCGCGCCCCGAGCGCACCCTGGGCGAGCGCGGTCTCGACGACGAGGTCCAGCTCGCGGCAGGAGACCTCGTAGTCCTCGCGCAGCGAGACGTGCGACGCTGTGAGGAGCGGGCCGATGCCGCGCACGTCACCTGCTCGCAGCAGGTCCACGACGTCGAGCACCCTGCCATTCTCCGTCACGACGTGCCGGACTCGCCTGCGGAGGCGCTGGTCATCGAGCTCGACGAGGGCGCGCTCGAGGTCGCTGACGTCGCGCAGGGCGGGCAGCCCGAGGATGCGCGCCGCCCGCTCGCAGCTCGACCGGCGCTCGGCGTACTCGCCGTCGACGAGCTGGTGCGGCGCCTTCGTGTCCACGACCAGCAGCGCGAGCCCGACCCTGCCGAGGTCGAAGGGGATGTGCTGGACCTCGAGGCTGCGGGTGTCGAGCAGGAGCAGGTGCCCGGCACGCGCGTGGGTGGAGGCGAACTGGTCCATGACGCCGCAGGGCATGCCGACGAAATCGTTCTCGGCGTGCTGAGCGAGCAGCGCGACCTCGCGCAGGGGCAGGTGGGACCCGGCCAGGGCCAGGAGCGCTCCTGCGCTGGCACACTCGAGCGAGGCGGACGACGAGAGCCCTGCGCCGCGCGGGACGGAGCCGTCGACGAGGAGGTCGGCGCCGCCGATCGCCACGCCGCGCTCCGCGAGCGCCCACGCGGTCCCCGCGACGTACGCCGCCCAGCCCTGCACCGAGCCGGGCGCCAGACCGTCGACGGGAATGCTCACCGGGTCGTCGCGTCGCTGCGCCGAGGCGACGCGCAGGATCCGGTCGCCGCGGGGTGCGGCGTCGACCCGCGTGTCGCGCGAGAGCCCGAGAGGCAGGACGAAGCCGTCGTTGTAGTCGGTGTGCTCGCCGATCAGGTTGACCCGGCCCGGCGACCGCCACGCGACCACGGGGTCGCGGCCGTAGAGGCGGGAGAACGCCGACGGGCTCACTGCGGTGCGACCTCGCGGAGCCGCTCGGCGATGGCCTCCGGCTCGCGATCGTTGACGAACGCGCCCATGGCCGACTCGGAGCCCGCGAGGTACTTGAGCTTGTCGGCGCTGCGCTGGACGGAGAACAGCTCGAGGTGCAGCGCCCCGAGGTCGCGGCGGTCGTGCACCGGGGCCTGGTGCCACGCCGCGATGTAGGGCAGCGGGATGCCGAAGAAGGCATCCCCGCGGCGCAGGAGGTCGAGGTAGACGTCGGCGAGGTCGGCGCGCTCGGCTTCGGTGAGTGCGGCGATGTCGGGCACCCGGCGACGCGGGTAGAGATGCACCTCGACCGGCCAGCGGGCCGCGAACGGGACGAACGCGACCCAGTGCTCCGACTCGAGCACGACCCTGCGACCGTCGGCGACCTCGTCGGCGACGATGTCGTCGTAGAGGTTGCGCCCGGTGGCGGTCAGGTGCCGCGACGCCGAGTCGAGCTGGGCACGCGTCGTCGGGGTGACGAACGGGTAGGCGTAGATCTGGCCGTGCGGGTGGCGCATGGTGACGCCGATCGCCTCGCCGCGGTTCTCGAAGACGAAGACCTGCTCGACCCCCGGGGTCTCGGTGAGCTCGGTCGTGCGGTCGGCCCACGCGTCGATCACCAGCCGCGCGCGCTCATGGCCGAGGTCGGCGAACGAGGCGTCGTGGTCCGGCGTGAAGCAGACGACCTCGCAGCGACCCCAGGCGGGGTGCTGCTCGAAGAGCCCGTTCACGGTCGAGCCGGTCGGTGTGCCGACGAAGGAGGGGAAGCGGTTCTCGAAGACGACGACGTCGTAGTCCTCGCTCGGCACCTCGGTGAGGTAGCCCGCCCGCGACGGGCACAGCGGGCAGTCGTCCGGCGACGGGAGGAAGGTGCGTCCGAGGCGGTGCGCGGCCACGGACACCCACTCGTCGAGCAACGGGTCGTGACGCAGGTCCGGCGCGTCACCGCGCTGGTCGAGGTCGCGCTTGTCCTCCACGTCGCGCGCGGGGGAGTCGTCGGCGTCGAAGTGAATGAGCTCGCGGCCGTCGGCGAGCAGGACCTGCGTGCGCCTCATCCCGTCACCTCGCGCTCGGCTGGATGGGCAGGGCGGCATCCATCGGCGTCGCCACGACGACCTCGCCGCACCGCTCGGTCAGCACGGCGAGCGCGTCCGCGGGCATCTCGTCGTCGGTGATGAAGACGTCGGCCGCCTCGAGCGGCACGATCGTCGAGAGCCCGACCATGCCCCACTTGGTGTGATCGGCCACGACGACGAGCCGACGACCCGCCTCGACCAGTGCCCGGTTGGTCTCGCTCTCCATGAGGTTCGGCGTCGTGAAGCCGCTGCGCTCGTCAGCCCCGTGGACGCCGAGGAACACCAGGTCGAGGTGCAGCGAGCGCAGGGCCTCGACGGCCACCGGCCCGACGAGGGCGTCGGACGGCGTACGGATGCCGCCGGTGAGCACCACCGTCTGGTCGCTGCGCCCGCTCGAGAGCACGACGTCGGCGACCCGCATCGAGTTCGTGACGACCGTGAGGCCCGGGATGTCGCGCACGAGATGAGCCAGGGTCCACGTGGTCGTGCCGGCCGAGATGCCGACGGCGGCTCCGGGCGTGATGAGGTCCGCGGCCGCGTGCGCGATGGCGTCCTTCTCGGCCTGCGCCCGGACCTGCTTGGCCTCGAAGCCGGGTTCGTCGATGCTGCGCTCGGAGACGGCCATCGCACCGCCGTGCACCTTCGTGAGCAGCCCGCGCTGGGAGAGCGCGTCGAGGTCGCGGCGCACGGTCATGTCGCTCACGCCGAGCTTCTCGACCAGCCGGCTCACACGTACGGCGCCCAGCCGCCCGAGCTCGTCGAGGATGACTGCCTGCCGCTGGGAGGCCAGAGCGGTCACGCCGCACCTCCCTCGCGCACCACGGCGACGCCACCGGCGGGCACCACCACCGATCCCGAGACCCGCGCTCCGGTCACGATATCGGTGCCGTCGGCGGGGAGTTCGGCCGCCGCGTCGGTGTGGTTGAGCACGAACAGCCACGAGGAGTCTCCAGCGCGACGTCGCGAGACCTCGACCCCCGGACTCGTCGTCGCGACCGGGCGCACGCGCGCCTCCTCGACGATGCGCGCGACGAGCCGCGCCGTCGTGGCGACGTCCGTGCGGGTCGCGACGTACCAGGCCACGCCGGCTCCGAGCGCGTGCCGGGTGACGGCGGGACGCCCGGGGACCGGGCCGTCGACGTAGCGGACGATCGCGTCGGCGCCGGTCAGCCGCAGGTCCTCGGTCCACAGGTCGGCCGAGCCGCCGTCGTCGAGCGTCACCCGCTCGCCGGCGAGCAGCGGAGCGAACTCCTCCACGAACACCCCGAGCATGTCGCGGAACGCACCCGGATAGCCGCCGGTGCGGATGTGGTCGTCGGCGTCGACGATGCCCGAGAAGTACGTCACGACCGCGTGACCACCTCCGCGGACGAAGGTCTCGAGCGCCGGTGCGGCGTCGTCGTCGGCGAGGTAGAGCGTGGGCACGACGACGAGGTCGTAGCCCTCGAGCGTCGCACCCGGTGCCACGACGTCGACCGAGACGCCGAGGTCCCACAGGGCGCGGTGGAACGCGCGAGCGCGATCGGGGTAGACGACCTCGACGCTCGGGTGGCTGTCGAGCTCGCAGCCCCACCAGGCCTGCCAGTCCCAGACGAGGGCGACGGAGCTCGCGACCCGGCTTCCGGCGATCTCCCGCAGCGAGCCCAGGAGCGTGCCGAGCTCGACGACCTCGCGCCAGAGTCGTGTGTCCGTGCCGGCATGCGGGATCAGTCCCGAGTGGAACTTCTCCGCCCCCGCGATGGAGGCCCGCACCTGGAAGACGTTGAACCCGTCGGCGCCGTGCGCGATCTGCTGGAGTGCGTCACGTCGCAGCTCCCCGGGCCGCTTGGCGCGGTTGCGCGGCTGCCAGTTGACCGCGCTCGGCGAGGTCTCCATGAGCAGCCACGGTTCCCCGTCGGCGAGGCCGCGCACGATGTCGGCGCTGAGCGCGGCCTCGACGTGCGTGAGCGGGTCGGCGAAGTCGGGGTAGTAGTCGTTGGAGACGACGTCCATCTCGCGCGCCCAGGACCAGTAGTCCAGCTGGTTGAAGCGCGTCATCACCATGAAGTTCGTCGTGACGGGGACGCCCGGTGAGAGCTGGTGCAGGACGTCGCGCTCGGCGACGAACTCCTCGAGTAGCAGGTCCGATGCGAACCGGCGGTAGTCCAGCTGCTGGGTGGGGTTAGCCCATGCGCCGTCCGGTGTCAGCCGCGGCGGGAGAACCTCGTCGAGGGAGGAGTAGCGCTGGCTCCAGAACGCCGTGCCCCACGCGTGGTTCAACCCCGCGACGTCGCCGTAGCGGTCGGCCAGCCAGCGCCGGAAGCGGGCTGCGCAGACGTCGCAGTAGCAGCGCGAGGTGTGGCAGCCGTACTCGTTGCCGACGTGCCACATCTGCAGCGCCGGGTGGCCGGCGTAACGCGTCGCGAGCTGTTCGACGAGAGCGAGACCGCGATCGCGCCACTGCGTCGAGGAGGGGCAGTAGGCCTGGCGCGCACCGGGCCAGCGGCGCCTGCCCTCGCGGTCGACGGGCAGCGCCTCGGGGTGTGCGGTCGTGAGCCACGGCGGCGGGGACGCGGTGGCCGTGGCGAGGTCGACCCCCACGCCGGCCTCGGCCAGACCGTCGAGGACCTCGTCGAGCCAGCCGAAGTCGTAGCGGCCCCCCTCGGGCTCCAGGTGCGCCCAGGAGAAGATCCCGACGCTCGCCAGGGTGACACCGGCCTCGCGCATGAGGCGACGGTCCTCGGCCCACACCTCGCGCGGCCACTGATCAGGGTTGTAGTCACCACCGAAGTGGAGACGCCCGGAATCCCATGCCACGCTCCGCAGCGTGGACCCGTCGGGAGTCAAAGTCAACATTCCTGCACAGAAGACACCACAATCACTGCCCGTGACCTCACGGTGGCCCATTTGAGACCTCATGCCCGAAATGCCCGCTATCGCCGCGATTTCGAGGTGCAAGGTCACAGTCGAGACACGCCGGGGAGAAACTTCTGCGAAACATCTTCCGTCCGGGCAGTGTCGGGCCTAGAGTCCGTTCATGTTGGGATCTGTGGGATCCCGTTGCTTCGGGAGGTAGCATGACCCAGGGTGCCTCGTTTGAGGACCAGTCCTCGTCGGTGAGCCGTCGGCGCGTGCTCCAGGGCCTCGCCCTGGGCGCAGGTGCTGTTGCGGCAACCCCGCTGCTCGCGGCCTGCGGGTCGTCCAGCGGCACCGGCACGTCGTCCAGCGCCAGCGGCGCGAGCTCCGCCGCAGGCGGTGGCTCCGTCTCGTTCGGCTCCAACGCGTCCGACGCGGTGCCGAAGGCGGCATACCAGAAGGTGTTCGACGCGTTCACGGCCAAGACCAAGACCACGGTCAAGGTCAACACGGTCGACCACAACACGTTCCAGGAGCAGATCAACACCTATCTGCAGGGCTCGCCCGACCAGGTGTTCACCTGGTTCTCCGGCTACCGCATGCGGTTCTTCGCCGACCAGGGCCTGTCCACGGACATCAGCGACGTGTGGAGCAAGATCGGCAGCCAGTACAACGACTCGTTCAAGGGCGCGTCGACGGGCAACGACGGCAAGCAGTACTTCGTGCCGTTCTACTACTACCCCTGGGCCCTCTTCTACCGGAAGAGCGTGTTCAAGGACCTCGGTATCGACCCCACCACCATCGCGACGATCGACGACCTGAAGGCCGCGGCCGCCAAGATGAAGGCGAAGGGCCTGATCCCGATCGCGTTCGCGGACAAGGACGGCTGGCCCGCGATGGGCACGTTCGACTACATCAACGTGCGCACCAACGGCTACGACTTCCACGTGTCCCTCATGGCGGGCAAGGAGTCCTGGACCGACCCCAAGGTCAAGGCAGTCTTCGCCCACTGGGCGGACCTGCTGCCGCTGCACCAGGAGGGCTCGCTCGGCCGCACGTGGCAGGACGCCGCAGGCGCGCTGCTCAACAAGAAGGCCGGCATGTACCTGCTCGGCATGTTCGTCGGTCAGCAGTTCCCCGAGGGTCCCGACCGCGACGACCTGGACTTCTTCCCGTTCCCGCAGATCGAGGCCGCGTACGGCGTCGACACGGTGGAGGCCCCGATCGACGGCTTCATGCTCTCGAAGTCGACCGAGAACGTCGACGGCGGCAAGGCGCTCGTCGAGTACCTCGCGAGCCCGGAGGCGCAGGGCATCTACCTCGCGTCCGACCCGAACAACGTCGGCACCAACAACGGCACCGACACCAGCAAGTACAACGCGCTGCAGAAGAAGGCGGCGGAGCTCGTCGGTAAGGCGAAGCACATCACGCAGTTCCTCGACCGCGACACCCGCCCGGACTTCGCCTCGACGGTCATGATCCCGTCGCTCCAGAAGTTCATCGCGAAGCCTGCGGACATCAACTCGATCCTCGACAGCGTCGAGCAGCAGAAGCAAGCGATCTTCACGAGCTGATCAGCGACACTCGGGACATGGCAACCACCACTGCCGCGACGGCGGCGACGACGGGCAAGACGCCCCGTCGTCGCCGCCGGTCGGTGTTCTCCCGCAGCGACAAGATCGTCCTGGGGTTCCTCATCGGCGTGCCGACGTTCATCGTCATCGCGCTGGTCTGGGTCCCGACGATCCTGTCGGTCATCCTGTCGTTCACCTCGTGGAACGGCATCGGCGGCATCAGCCGGATCAAGTTCGTCGGGCTCCGCAACTACCAGCAGATCTTCACGATCTACCCCGCGTTCTGGTCGGCGGTCCGCAACAACATCCTGTGGCTCGTCGTGCTGCTGCTCATCGCGACCCCGATGGGCATGCTGCTGGCCTACCTGCTCGACAAGGGGCTGCGCGGCAGCCTGTTCTACCAGACCGCGTTCTTCATGCCGGTCGTGCTTTCCCTCGCCGTCATCGGCATCATCTGGCAGTTCATGTACGCACCCGAGCTCGGGCTCATCAACAACGTGCTCGGGAAGACCGCGCCGGATGATCAGATCGACTGGCTGGGCAACGAGAACCTCAACATCTGGGCCGCTCTGGTCGCGTCGTCCTGGCGACACGTCGGCTACATCATGATGATCTACCTGGCCGGCCTGAAGGGTGTCGACGTCTCGCTGCGCGAGGCGGCCGCCCTCGACGGCGCCACCGAGTGGCAGGCGTTCCGGAAGGTCATCTTCCCGGCGATGCGCCCCGTCAACGTCGTCGTCCTGGTCATCACGATCATCGAGGCGCTGCGCGCGTTCGACCTCGTCTTCATCATCAACGGCGGCCGCAACGGGCTCGAGCTGCTGTCGGTGCTCGTCTACAACAACATCGTCGGTGAGGCCAGCCGCATCGGGTACGGCTCCGCGATCGCAGTGATCCTGCTGCTCATCTCGATCGGACCGATCATGTACTACCTGATCAACGCCTTCCGCAAGGAGAACGCGTGAGCGCGGAGGCGGTCCCCGTCGGGACCGCCCTCGCCCAGGACCGTGCCGTCGACGAGGCGCGGGTCGCGATCCGGCGCCGCAAGAAGAAGAGGCACATCGTCGCCCAGACCGTGCTCGCGGTGCTGTCCGTGCTGTGGCTGCTGCCCATCGTGTGGACGTTCTACATCTCGCTCCGTCCGTACGAGGACACCCAGAGCTCCGAGGGCATCATGGGCTGGCCGAAGCATCTCAACTTCGACAACTACACCCGGGCCTGGCAGCAGTCGGACTTCCTGCACTTCTTCATCAACTCGGCGATCATCACGATCCCGTCCGTGATCATCACGCTGTTCCTGGCGTCCCTCATCGCCTTCGCGGTCAGTCGCTACTCGTTCCGGTTCAACCTGGTGCTGCTGCTGGTGTTCACGGCCGGCAACCTGCTGCCCCCGCAGATCATCCTGGTGCCGCTGTACCGCATCTACCTGCTGCTGCCGCTCCCGCATTTCCTCAACGAGAAGGGGCTCTGGTACGACTCCTACTGGGGCGTGGCGGCGATCCACATCGCGTTCCAGATGGGGTTCGCGACCTTCGTGCTCAGCAACTTCATGAAGGCGCTGCCCACCGAGCTCACCGAGGCCGCGCTCGTGGACGGTGCCAATGTCTGGACGCAGTACCGCAAGATCATCCTGCCGCTCTGCCGCCCCGCACTGGCCGCCCTCGGCGTGTTGATGACCACGTGGATCTACAACGACTTCCTGTGGGCGCTGGTGCTGATGAGCACCGGCTCGAAACGACCGATCACGGCCGCCCTGAACAACCTCAAGGGCGAGTACTTCACCGACCTGAACCTGCTGGCGGCAGGCGCCATGATGGCGGCGATCCCGACCCTCATCGTCTTCTTCGTCCTGCAGAAGCAGTTCGTGGGAGGCCTCACGATGGGCGCCACGAAGGGCTGACCCGAAGCCCACGCTGGTCAAAGGGTTGCTTCCCGGCACGGGAAGCAACCCTTTGACCAGTCTCACGGTGGGGTGGAGCGGGTTCGTTGCCTAGGATCGCGGGCATGGACCTACCCGGGACGCGCTCGTGAGCGAGTTCCTCCTCAACCTGGGCGTCGTCCTGATCTTCACGCTGGTGGCGGCCTTCTTCGTCGCGGCCGAGATCGCCCTCATCTCGCTGCGCGAGAGCCAGGTGCAGCGCCTTGTGGTGGAGCGGGGCAAGCGCGGCCAGCGGCTCGCCGACCTCGTCGCCGACCCCAACCGCTTCCTCGCCGCTGTCCAGCTGGCGGTCACCACCGCGGCCTTCCTCTCCGCCGGCTTCGGCGCCTCGCAGATGTCGCCGCAGGTCGCTCCGCTCCTGGAGCAGATGGGGCTCTCCCCGGGCGCTGCCGACGCCACCGCGTTCATCCTGGTGACGCTCCTGCTCGTCTACATCTCGCTGGTCCTGGGGGAGCTGACGCCCAAGCGCATCGCCCTGCAGCGCGCCGAGGGAATCGCGGTGGCGACTGCCGGGCTGATCGACGTGCTCGGCACGATCACGCGTCCGTTCATCTGGCTGCTCTCGGCGTCGACCAACCTCGTCGTGCGTGCGCTCGGGGGCGACCCGAACGCCAACAAGGAGGAGATCAGCGACGACGAGCTGCGCGGGATCCTCGCCACCCAGAGCAGCCTCACTGCCCAGGAGCGCGAGCTGATCGACGACGTCTTCGAGGCCGGCGAGCGGGAGGTGCGCGAGGTCATGGTGCCGCGCACCGAGGTCGAGTTCCTCGACGCGACGCTCCCCGCGTACAAGGCGGCCCGGCTCGTCGTCGCGCTGCCGCACTCGCGCTACCCCGTCTTCCGCGGTTCCCAGGACGACGTGATCGGCTTCGTGCACATCCGCGACATCCTCGCGCCCGACGTCGCGGACCGCGGGATCCGGCTCGAGGAGCTCGTGCGCGAGGTGCTCATGCTGCCCGGCAGCAAGGCGGTCCTCCCGGCGATGTTCGAGATGCGTGCCGCCGGCGCGCACCTCGCGATCGTCGTGGACGAGTACGGCGGCACCGCCGGCATCGTGACCCTCGAGGACCTCGTCGAGGAGCTCGTGGGCGACATCCGGGACGAGTACGACGTCGAGGCCCGGGTCGAGCGTGCCGAGGGCGCCGACCTGGAGGTGGACGGCCTGCTCAACCTCGAGGACTTCGCCGAGGAGACGGGCTTCGAGCTCCCGGAGGGTCCGTACGAGACGGTCGCGGGCTTCGTCGTCGCCGAGCTCGGAGAGCTGCCGGAGGTGGGCGGGTCGGTCGAGGTCGGGGAGCACGTCCTCACGGTCACCGAGCTCGACGGGCGCCGCGCGGCCCGGATCCGGGTGACACGTGCGCCGGCAACCGGGTCGCCGGACGCCGAGGGCGCAGTGGGAGAATCCCCGGCATGACAGGCAACCCGCGCGTCCTCTCCGGCATCCAGCCCACGGCCGGCTCGTTCCAGCTCGGGAACTACCTGGGGGCGGTCCGCAACTGGGTGGCCCAGCAGGACGGCAACGACGCCTTCTACATGGTCGTCGACCTGCACGCCATCACGGTCGAGCAGGACCCGACGGAGCTGCGCTCGAACATCGCGCTCGCCTACGCGCAGATCATCGCCGCCGGCGTCGACCCCGCGGTCTCGACCCTGTTCGTCCAGAGCCACGTGCCGGAGCACGCCCAGCTCGGCTGGGTCATGCAGTGCCTCACCGGGTTCGGGGAGGCCTCGCGCATGACGCAGTTCAAGGACAAGTCCGCGCGGGCCGGCTCCGACCATGTATCCGTCGGGCTGTTCACCTACCCGATCCTGCAGGTGGCCGACATCCTCGTCTACCAGGCCGACGGCGTGCCCGTGGGCGAGGACCAGCGCCAGCACCTCGAGCTCACGCGCGACCTCGCGCAGCGCTTCAACACCCGCTACGGCCAGACGTTCACGGTCCCGAAGCCGCTCATCGTCAAGGAGACGGCGAAGATCCTCGACCTGCAGGACCCGACGTCGAAGATGAGCAAGTCGCTGCCCAACGGCGCGGTCTTCCTCCTCGACGACCCGAAGGTGATCACGAAGCGGATCAAGTCGGCCGTCACCGACAGCGAGACCGAGGTGCGGTTCGACCCCGCGGCCAAGCCTGGCGTGTCCAACCTGCTCACCATCCTGGCGACGCTCACCGACCGCGACGTCGAGACCGTGGCGAAGTCCTACGAGGGCCAGGGATACGGCGCTCTCAAGGCGGACACGGCCGAGGCGGTGGTGGCGTTCGCGGCACCGTTCGCCGCCCGGGTGCGCGAGCTGCTCGACGACCCGGCGGAGCTGCACCGCCTCATGGCCCACGGTGCCGCCAAGGCGCGCACGGTGGCGGCACCGACCCTTGCCACGGTCTACGACCGGCTCGGGTTCGTCGCGGTCGCCGACTAGTGCCCGTGGGGCGGACCCGCGTCGGGGTGGCCGTGGCCGTCCCGGACCCGTGGGGTGCCGAGCTCGAGGGCTGGCGCTCGTCGTTCGGCGACCTGCAGGCGGGCTCCATCCCGGCCCACGTCACCCTCCTGCCTCCGACCCTCGTACCGGCGGGCGGGCTCGAGCCGGTGCTGGAGCATCTCGCCGACGTCGCACGCACGGCGCGGCCGTTCGAGGTCCACCTGCGCGGCACCGGCACCTTCCGGCCCGTGTCGCCCGTGGTGTTCGTCGCGCTCGCCGCGGGCATCTCGGGGTGCGAGCGGCTCGAGGCCGGGGTGCGCTGCGGCGTCCTGGCCCGCGAGGTCGACTTCCCCTACCACCCGCACGTGACGGTCGCCCACGACCTGCCCGACGACGTGCTCGATCATGCCTATGCCGCGCTCGCGGGGTTCACGGCGCGGTTCGTCGTCACCGAGTTCGTCCTCTACGTGCACGGGGACGACGGGTGGCACCCGCGCCGGGTCTTCCCGCTCGGGGCCCGCACGGGCGCCTGACCGGGCGCGAGGTCACGAACCGCCGGGGCGACCGGGAGGCGTGATGACCCGGACGTTCCCCGACGTCGTCGGCGGGGCGGGCCGCGGGGGCTCCGGCGCGACCTCAGGCGCGACGTCGGGCGCGGGTTCGGGCGCGACGTCGGCGGCCGGGAGTGGCTCCGCCGGGGGCGCAGCGCCTGCCACCGACCCTGTGGGCGCGGCCTCGACGGAGATGGCGGCCGCGGCCGTCCGCGGACCGGACACCACGACGGACGAGCTGCGCACCGCGGCGGGTCGCGCCGGAGCCGGGAGGGCGAGGGGCCGTGCGGCGTCAGCCGCCGTGGCCTGCCCGCCCGCAGCCGTCGCCGGTGATGTGGGTGTCGTCGCGCGCCGGCGCCACCACAGCAGGCCGACGCCGAGCGCGGCGACGAGCAGGAGCCCGAGGCCGACCTTCTTCCACGGCACGGAGCTCGCGGACGACGACGTGGGACCGCTGGCGGTCGTGGAGCCGCCCCCGGCGCCGGTCGCCGGCGCGGCTCCCGGGGCGGCGGCGGCATCGGCCAGGGGGGCCACGAGCGTGCCGACCGGCGTGACCTTGCCGGTGTTCGCGAAGCCCCAGTCGAGAAGAGCACGGGCCGCGGTCTCGGTGGGCTCGTGGATCTGGAAGAGGGTGACCAGGATCGTGTGCCCCCCGCGGCTCGCGGCACCCCAGAAGGTGCGGTGCGCGAGCGAGGTGAAGCCGGTCTTGCCGCCGACGGTCCCCTTGTAGCGATGCCGGAGCAGGCGGTTCTCGGTGTAGATCTTGTACGTCGGGCGCTTGGCGCCCGGCGCCACCGGCTTCCCGGGGAAGTCGTAGTTCATCGTCATCGTGACGGTGCGGAAGTCCGGGATCTGCATCGCCGCACGGGCGATCAGCGCCATGTCGTAGGCGCTGCTGTACTGGCCGGGGGTGTCGAGCCCGCTCGGGGTCTTCGGCGTGGTGTCGTTCGCCTGCAGGTGGTGCGCCATCGCTGCCATCTCGGCGACGGTCTTGCCGAACCCGCCGTTGGCCTCGGACAGCGCGGCGGCGGCGTCGTTGGCGCTGGGGAGCAGCAGCCCGTTCCACAGGTCCCAGACGGTGTACGTGCCGCCCACGACCAGGCCGACGTGGCTGCCGTCGGCGTGCACGTCGAACTCGCTGGCCGTGACGACCGTGCTCCGGTCCAGCTTCGGCATGAGCGTCACGCTGGTGAGCGTCTTGAGCGTGCTGGCCGGGAGCACCCGGGTGTGCGCCCCCTTGGCCGCCAGGACCTGTCCGGTCGTGAGGTCCGCGACCAGCCAGGTGTCGGCGCCGACGGCCGGCAACGGGGTGGATCCGGCGGCCGGCCGGACGGCGATGCCGCGGGAGCCGAGGTCCGGGCCCCCGACGACCTCGCTTCCACGACTCGACGAGGCAGGCGTCGCCGAGGCCGGCGCGGTGGAGGCGACGGCGACGAGGGCCACGGCGGCGATCGCCCCCGCGGCCGCCCCACGGGTCCGGGTCAGCACGT
This sequence comes from Candidatus Nanopelagicales bacterium, assembly GCA_036510975.1. GTDB lineage: Bacteria > Actinomycetota > Actinomycetes > S36-B12 > CAIYMF01 > Longivirga. The sequence goes on along the minus strand of DATCCY010000032.1, from coordinate 3,060 downwards.
CGACGAGGGTAACCCGGCGACGGGGCGGATCTCGCACCCGCGGGCCGGGGGTCGGCCCGGCGGACGCCCTCCCCGCGCGGCGCTGGGGAGGCCGGACCACTAGCGTGACGGGAGTCGCATCCAGGAAGGACCCTCCCGATGGCACGCCAGACCGAGTCCGGACTGCCCTTCCAGCCCGTGTACGGGCCCGCCGACCTCGAGGGCTGGGACCCGGCCGAGCGACTCGGCGAGCCCGGCGCCTACCCCTACACGCGCGGCGTCTACCCGTCGATGTACACCGGCCGCCCGTGGACGATGCGGCAGTACGCCGGGTTCGGGACCGCGGCGGAGTCCAACGCCCGCTACAAGCAGCTGATCGCGGCCGGCACGATGGGGCTCTCGGTCGCCTTCGACCTGCCGACCCAGATGGGCTACGACTCCGACCACCCGCTCGCGCACGGCGAGGTCGGGAAGGTCGGCGTGGCGATCGACTCGATCGACGACATGCGCGTGCTCTTGGGCGGCATCCCGCTCGACGAGGTCTCGACGTCGATGACGATCAACGCGCCTGCCGCCGTTCTCCTGCTGCTCTACCAGCTCGTCGCGGAGGAGCAGGGGGTCGCCGCCTCGGAGCTCACGGGCACGATCCAGAACGACGTGCTCAAGGAGTACATCGCCCGCGGCACCTACATCTACCCGCCGGCCGCCTCGTTGCGGCTCATCACCGACATCTTCGGGTACTGCCGAGCCGAGCTGCCGAAGTGGAACACCATCTCGATCTCCGGCTACCACATGGCCGAGGCGGGGGCGACGCCTGCGCAGGAGGTCGCCTTCACGCTCGCGGACGGCATCGAGTACGTCCGCGCCGCGGTGGCGTCGGGCATGGACGTCGACGAGTTCGCGCCTCGCCTCGCCTTCTTCTTCGTGTCGCGGACCACCCTGCTCGAGGAGGTCGCGAAGTTCCGTGCGGCGCGACGCATCTGGGCGCGCGTCATGCGTGACACGTTCGGGGCCAAGGACCCGAAGAGCCTCATGCTGCGCTTCCACACCCAGACCGCCGGCGTGCAGCTCACGGCCCAGCAGCCCGAGGTGAACCTCGTGCGCGTCGCGGTCCAGGGACTCGCCGCGGTGCTCGGCGGGACCCAGTCGCTGCACACGAACTCCTTCGACGAGGCGATCGCGCTGCCGTCGACCAAGGCGGCCCGCCTCGCCCTGCGCACCCAGCAGGTGCTCGCCTACGAGACCGATGTGACGGCGACGGTCGACCCGTTCGCGGGGTCGTACGTCGTCGAGTCGCTCACCGACGACCTCGAGACCGCGGCCGTCGAGCTCATGCGTCAGGTCGAGGACATGGGCGGCGCCGTCTCGGCGATCGAGCGCGGCTTCCAGAAGGGCGAGATCGAGCGCTCGGCGTACGCCGTGCAGCAGCAGATCGACTCCGGCGAGCGCGTCGTGGTGGGCGTGAACCGGTTCAGGGTCGACGAGGAGGAACACTACGAGCCCCTGCGGGTCGACCCGGCGATCGGCGACGAGCAGTGCGCCCGGCTGGCGGCCCTGCGCGCCGATCGTGACCAGGCGGCGGTCGACGCCGCCCTCGTGGCCGTCAAGGCGGCGGCGCGGGGCACCGACAACGTGCTGTACCCGCTGCGCGACGCGCTGCGTGCGCGCGCCACCGTCGGTGAGGTGTCGGATGCGCTCCGCGACGTCTGGGGCCTCTATGTCCCCGCGGACGTGTTCTGAGGGTCCTCCGAGCCACTACGGACGGTATCCCGGGTCGCTGTTCGACGCGTCGGACGTCCTGCGTTCACACGGCGTTGCACGCCGACAATGGTCCAGACCGTTCACCTGGGTCACGGATCGGTTTCGGATGCAACGCGGGCCCCGACCAGTGCGATGGCGAGGCTCGGACCCCACTAGGGTCGGAGAATCACGCGTCGGCACTGAGGTCGGCGCGCACGGAAGGAGACCTCCCTTGTTGAAGGGTCTGAAGGTAGCCGCGCTCCTCGCGACCGGAGCCCTGGCGCTCGCCGCCTGCGGCAGCAGCAGCGCTGGCAGCACCTCGAGCTCGGCCGCAGCGTCCGGCTCATCCTCGTCGGCAGCGGCCTCGCCGTCCTGCACGCCGTCCGACATCAAGGTCGGCATGGCCTACGACATCGGCGGTCGTGGCGACAAGTCGTTCAACGACTCCGCCGCAGCCGGGCTCGACCAGGCCGTCAAGGAGCTCTGCGTCACGTCCAAGGAGCTCTCGGCCGTCCCGAACGAGACCGACGCCCAGAAGGCGGCGCGTCTGACCCTCCTCGCGCAGGGTGGCTTCAACCCGGTCATCGCGGTCGGCTTCGCCTACGCCCCGGCGCTCAAGCTGGTCGCGCCGAAGTTCCCGAAGGTCAACTTCTCGATCGTCGACGACTCGAGCTACACCGCGGCCAACGTCGCCAACCTGACCTTCGCCGCCAACCAGGCGTCGTACATCGTCGGGGTCATCGCGGCGCAGGCCACGAAGACGAAGAGCGTCGGCTACATCGGTGGCGTCAACGTCCCGCTGCTGGTCTCGTTCCAGAAGGGCTTCGACGCCGGCGTGACCGCTACCGACTCCGCGGTGAAGATCACCAACAAGTACCTCACCCAGCCCCCGGACTTCAGCGGCTTCAACGCCCCTGACAAGGGCAAGGCCACCGCAGCCGGCATGTACGACGCCGGTGCGGACGTGGTGTACGCGGCCGCGGGTGGATCCGGTGGTGGCGTGTTCGTCGCAGCCAAGGCCGCGAGCACCTGGGCCATCGGTGTCGACTCCGACCAGTACCTGTCGGCCGACCCCGCGGTCCAGTCGGTCATCCTCACCTCGGCACTGAAGAACGTGAACGTCGCGGTCTACGACGTCATCAACGCCTCGGTGAAGGGCTCGCCGCTCACCGGTGTCCAAGTCTACGACCTCAAGAACAACGGTGTGGGCTACTCCAAGTCCAACCCGGCCGTCCAGCCCTACGAGGCCAAGGCCGACGCCGCTGCTCAGGCGATCATCGCGGGTACGGTCACCGTCCCCAACTGATCTGACACCGGCTCGATCAGCCACCTGCTTCGGCT
>DATCCY010000031.1:0-5907 GCA_036510975.1 Candidatus Nanopelagicales bacterium | reverse complement strand
CTCGGGATGTGCGCGTCGATGGGGCAGTTCCTGCTCACCGCCGGGGCCCCCGGCAAGCGCTACGCCCTCAAGCACGCTCGCGTGATGATGCACCAGCCGCTCGGCGGCTTGGGCGGCGTCCAGTCGCTGGTGCAGAAGCAGGCGGAGCAGATGCTGCTCCTCAAGAAGCAGCTCGCCGAGCTCATCGCGCACCACACCGGACAGCCCATCGACCGCATCGTCGAGGACTCCGAGTGGGAGAAGTGGTTCTCCGCGGATGAAGCCAAGGACTACGGAATCGTCGACCACGTCGTGACGTCAGCTGCTGACGTCGCCGGCGGCGGCGGCACGGCCTGAGACGGAGAGAGACACCCATCATGAGCAACCTCGTCACCCCGTCGTCGGGCACCAGCGCGGGCTACTTCGCGCCCGAGGCCCGCTACATCCTTCCGCAGTTCGTCGAGCGGACCTCGCAGGGCACCAAGACCTGGGACCCGTACTCCAAGCTGTTCGAGGAGCGCATCATCTTCCTCGGCGTCCAGATCGACGACACCAGCGCGGACGACATCATGGCCCAGCTGCTGTGCCTCGAGTCGATGGACCCGGACCGCGACATCAGCATCTACATCAACTCGCCCGGCGGCTCGTACACGGCCATGACGGCGATCTACGACACGATGCAGTTCGTCAAGCCGGACATCACCACCGTCTGCCTCGGGCAGGCGGCGTCGGCCGCAGCGGTCCTGCTCGCCTCGGGCTCGCCCGGCAAGCGCTACGCCCTGCCGCACGCCCGCGTCCTGATCCACCAGCCCTACACCGAGGGCGGCGGCCAGGGGACCGACATCGAGATCCAGGCCAACGAGCTCATGCGCATGCGCACCGAGATGGAGGGCATCCTCGCCCGTCACACGGGGCGTGCGGTCGAGCTCATCGCGAAGGACATCGAGCGCGACAAGATCCTCGACTCCGCAGCGGCCGTGGAGTACGGCATCGTCGACTCGGTGATCCCGTCCCGCAAGGCATCCGCCCGCGACTAGACGAGCTCGCCGAACCCGCTCATACCGGGCTCGGAACAGCTCTGACCAGGTGCGACGCCCGTCCGACAGCACGTCGGGCGGGCGTTGCGCTGTCGGCGTAAACCCCCCGAACGGCGTGTCCCGACACGGCCTTCCCCGGCCCTCGAGCGGTAGCGTCGGAGTCGTACGGTCGCGAGCAGGTGCGACCGCCAGGCCTCATGCCGCCCGGCATGCGACGAGAGGACGATCACGTGGCGCGAGTCGGTGACGGCGGAGACCTGCTCAAGTGCTCGTTCTGCGGGAAGAGTCAGAAGCAGGTCAAGAAGCTCATCGCGGGCCCGGGTGTCTACATCTGCGACGAGTGCATCGACCTGTGCAACGAGATCATCGAGGAAGAGCTCAGCGAGTCCAGCGACCTGCAGTTCGACGAGCTGCCCAAGCCGCGCGAGATCTACGACTTCCTCGACAAGTACGTCATCGGCCAGGACGCCGCGAAGAAGGCGCTGTCGGTGGCGGTCTACAACCACTACAAGCGCGTTCAGGCCGGCGCCGGCACCGAGCGTCGTACCGACGACTCGGTCGAGCTCGCGAAGTCCAACATCCTGCTGCTCGGCCCCACGGGCTCGGGCAAGACGCTGCTCGCGCAGACCCTCGCGCGGATGCTCAACGTCCCGTTCGCCATCGCCGACGCCACGGCGCTGACCGAGGCCGGCTACGTCGGCGAGGACGTCGAGAACATCCTGCTCAAGCTGATCCAGGCCGCGGACTACGACGTCAAGAAGGCCGAGACCGGGATCATCTACATCGACGAGATCGACAAGGTCGCGCGCAAGAGCGAGAACCCGTCGATCACCCGTGACGTCTCCGGCGAGGGCGTCCAGCAGGCGCTGCTGAAGATCCTCGAGGGCACGACGGCGTCCGTGCCGCCGCAGGGCGGGCGCAAGCACCCGCACCAGGAGTTCATCCAGATCGACACCACCAACGTGCTGTTTATCGTCGGCGGCGCCTTCGCGGGACTCGACAAGATCATCGAGCAGCGCATCGGCCGCAAGGCGCTCGGCTTCACGGCGTCGATGGACACCGGCGACACCAACCCGGGCAACGTCTTCGGCCGGGTCATGCCGGAGGACATGCTCAAGTTCGGCATGATCCCCGAGTTCATCGGCCGCCTGCCGGTCTTCACCTCCGTCGTCGCGCTCGACCGCGAAGCGCTGGTGAAGGTGCTCACCGAGCCGCGCAACGCTCTGGTCCGGCAGTACCAGCGGCTCTTCGAGCTCGACAACGTCGAGCTCGAGTTCACCGCCGACGCGCTGGAGGCCGTGGCCGACCAGGCCGTCCTGCGCGGCACCGGTGCCCGCGGGCTCCGGGCGATCATGGAGGAGGTCCTCCTGTCCGTGATGTACGACGTCCCCAGCCGCGACGACGTCGCCCGTGTCGTCATCAGCGGCGAGGTCGTCCTCGACAACGTTCTGCCCACCCTCGTGCCGCGCGACGCCGTCGCGCCGCGCCGCGAGCGGCGCGAGAAGAGCGCCTGACCCGCACGGGTCGGACGCCCTGCTCGATCGAGCGACGAGCTCCGGTCAGCCGACCTTCTCCATCGCGGTGCGGATCGCGATCGCCATCGCGGCGCCGTCCGCCGGGGTCGCGGGCCGCAGCACCGTGACCGACCCGAACGTGGCGGCGTCGGACCAGAAGCACACCGACGCCGGCGTCGCGCCGACCGTGCTGGCACCGCAGCTCATGTCCCCGCCGAGGGTGCCGGTCGGGACGGGCGTCACGGCGCTCACCGGGAATCCGGTCGCGCCCTGGAACCCCGCGAACGCGGTCGAGACGTCGGCGGTCGTCCCTGGCGTCGCGGCCTTCCACGCGATGACGGTGGCGGTGGGCGTCGTGCCCGCGCCGTACACAGCCGCCACCGGCGCCGTGTAGCCCGTCAGCCGGGTGCTCGTGGCGGCCGTGGTCAGTGCGGCCGAAGGGGCACCCGGAAGCAGGGTGAGCCCGTTCACCGACTGCGGAGCGGCGAGGGTGACGGTCTTCACCACCGGGGCCGCGGTGCGGACGGGTGCGGCGACCGTGTCGTCCGGCGGCACGAGGAAGCCCGGCCACACGAAGCAGGCGGCCGCGCCGAGCGCCGCGAGGCCGGCGACCGCGCCGAGCGCCACGATCGGACGGCGTACCCGCGGAGCGTTCGTCGCCTCGTCGGCGAGGTCCTCCTCGAGCGGGCCGGGGTCGAGGTCCGGGTCGGCGTCGAGGTCGGGGTCGAGGTCGGCGACAGCGTCGCCCTCGGGCGGTGCGAGCTCGAGCGGCGCGTCGTCGTTCTCGGGAAGCGGCGCGGGCGGGGTGCCCCACGGAGCGGTCGGGGGAGCCGCGCCGGCCGCGGCGTAGACCTCGGCCCTGGTCGGGACCGGGTCCGCGGGCGCCAGCGCGGGGACCGGCTGGTCCAGCGGGCTCGGGGTCGATCCGTCGCTGCGGTGGGAGTGCGGGCGCGACTCGACCGGCGCCGGCGGCAGCGGCTCGGCGGGCGGCGCCGGGGGAGCGGGTGGAGCGAGCGGCGCGGCCACGGTGAGGACCGGGGTCGAGACCGCGACCGGCGACGGTGCCGGGGCCGGTTCCGGGGGCCGGGGCGGGGCCGCGACAGGAGCGTCGACGGAAGCCGATGGGGCGTCAGCAACGGCGGCGACCGCGGCGGGAGCGCCGGCCATGGCCAGCTCCCGGACCGCCGGCTCAGGGACCGGGGCGGCCGTCGGGGCGGGCGGGGGGTCGGGCAGCAGGGGCTCGGCGGGCAGCGCCCAGGCGGGCAGCGGGACGCCCGGCAGGATCGTGGCGCCGCTCGAGATCGTCGCCGACGGCTCGGGGACTGCGGACGTTCGGGCCACGCCGATCACCTCGTTCGCTCACGGAACGCCCATGAGGAGCGTTCCGGCTCTCCCGTGGTGATCGACCCCGACCGGCGGCCACTTGAGCCGCACGGGGTGGCGGTTAGTCCGCCAGCGTGACCTCGACCCGCAGCGGGCCGCCCTCGGGCAGGAAGGTCAGGTGCGCGATCCGGCCCGCGGCGGCGAGGTCGCCCCCGGCCTGCTCGACCCGGCCGAGGGCGTCGGCGTCACCGCTCACGACGGCCGCCGTCACGTCGGCGCGCATGGACACCTTCGCGTCGCTCTTGGCCTTGCGGATCCCGGAGAGCACGGTCGCGACGTCGGACACGAGCGCCGGCTCGCCGATCACCCCGGACAGCTCGTCGACCGACGGCCAAGCGGCACGGTGCACGCTGCCCTCGCGCCACCAGTCCCAGACCTCCTCGGTCACGAACGGGAGCACCGGGGCGAACAGCCGCAACTGCACCGAGAGGGCCAAGGCCAGCGCGGCCTTGGCCGAGGCGGCCGCCTCGGGGCCACGTGCGCCGTAGGCCCGGTCCTTCACCAGCTCGACGTGGTCGTCGCAGAACGACCAGAAGAACGACTCGGACAGGTCGAGGGCGCGCGCGTAGTTGTAGTCGTCGAAGGCGGCCGTGGCGTCGGCCACGACACCGCGCAGCTCCGCGAGCATCGCGCGGTCGAGCGGGTCGGTCACGACCGAGAGGTCGTCGGGCAGCGCCGCACCGAGGCCGAGCACGAACTTGCTCGCGTTGAGCAGCTTGATGGCGAGCCGGCGGCCGATCTTCATCTGGCCCTCGTCGAAGGCCGTGTCGGTGCCGGGGCGACCTGAGGCAGCCCAGTAGCGGACGGCGTCGGCGCCGTGCTGCTCCAGCAGGCCCGTGGGCGTCACGACGTTGCCCTTCGACTTGCTCATCTTCTTGCCGTCGCCGTTGTCGATGATCCAGCCGCTGATGGCGGCGTGCTTCCAGGGCAGCACGTCGTCCTCGAGGTGGGCGCGCACGACCGAGGAGAACAGCCAGGTGCGGATGATCTCGTGGGCCTGCGGGCGAAGGTCGAACGGCCACAGTCGCTTCCACAGGTCGGTGTCGGCCTCCCAGCCGCCGGCGATCTGCGGCGAGAGCGACGACGTCGCCCAGGTGTCCATCACGTCCGGGTCGCCCATGAACCCACCGGGGACGCCGCGCTGCGTCTCGTCGAAGCCGACGGGCGCATCGCTGCTCGGGTCGATCGGAAGCTCGTCCTCGCGCGGGGTGAGCGGGGTGTCGTAGACCGGCTGGCCGAGGTCGTCGAGCGGGTACCAGACGGGGACGGGCACGCCGAAGAACCGCTGGCGGGAGATGAGCCAGTCGCCGTTGAGGCCCTCGACCCAGGAGGTGTAGCGCGCCTGCATGTACGCCGGGTGCCACTGCAGCTCGGCCCCGCGCTCGACGAGCCGCGCACGGAGGTCGGCGTCGCGCCCACCGTTGCGGATGTACCACTGGCGCGTCGTCACGATCTCGAGGGGCTTGTCGCCCTTCTCGTAGAACTTCACCGCCTGCAGCGTCGGCCGCGGGTCACCCTCGACGAAGCCTGCGGCCCCGAGCGCCTCGATCATCCGCTCCTTGGCCGTGAATGACGTCGCGCCCGCGATGGCGGCGTAGGTCTCCCGGCCGGTCTCGGTGGCGATCCACGCGGGCGTCTCGGGGAGGATCCGGCCGTCCCAGCCGATGATCGGGCGGGTCGGCAGCTGCAGCTCGCGCCACCACGTGACGTCGGTGGTGTCGCCGAACGTGCAGATCATCGCGATGCCGGACCCCTTCTCGGGATCGGCGAGATGGTGCGCCACCACCGGGATCTCGACGTCGAACACCGGGGTCCGCACCGTCGAGCCGAACAGCGGCTGGTAGCGCTCGTCGTCGGGGTGCGCCACGAGCGCCACGCACGCGGCCAGGAGCTCCGGACGCGTCGTCTCGATATAGATGTTCGTGCCGTCGGGTGCGGGGAAGCCGATGCGGTAGTACTTGCCCTCGCGCTCGCGGTCCTCGAGCTCGGCCTGC
>DATCCY010000030.1:0-35684 GCA_036510975.1 Candidatus Nanopelagicales bacterium | reverse complement strand
CAACACGGCTCTCTGGATCCTGATCACGCCGATCTTCTCGACGGCGCTGGGGCTCACCCTCGCGCTGCTGCTCGACCGGATGAAGCGCGAGTCGCTGCCCAAGGCGCTCATCTTCATGCCGATGGCGATCTCCTTCGTCGGAGCGTCCATCATCTGGAACCTCGTCTACCAGTACCGCGATCCGACGGTGACCGACACGCAGGTCGGGCTCCTGAGCGCCTTCGTGATGAAGCTCGGCTGGGCCAACCCGCCGAACTGGCTGCTCTGGCAGCCGTGGAACAACTTCCTCCTCATGGTCATCATGATCTGGATCCAGACCGGCTTCGCGATGGTCGTGCTCTCCGCGGCCGTCAAGGCCATCCCGACCGAGATCACCGAGGCCGCGATGCTCGACGGCGCCACCGGCTGGAAGCTGTTCCAGAAGGTCACCGTCCCGATGATCCGCGGCACGCTCGTCGTGGTCCTCACCACGATCGCGATCGGAGTGCTGAAGGTCTTCGACATCGTGCGCACGATGACGAACGGAAACTTCGGCACCCAGGTCGTCGCGAACGAGATGTACGCGCAGTCCTTCGTCCAGTTCGACTACGGACGTGGTAGCGCGCTCGCGGTCGTCCTCTTCGTGGCGGTCGTCCCGCTGATCGTCTACAACGTCACGCAACTCCGGAAGGAGCAGTCGATCCGATGAGCGTCGAGACCGGTGGCCTCACCGCGAAGGTCGAAGAGACGCTGGCGACAGCACCTGCCGACCACGGCGGGATGTCGAGCGCCCTTCGACGCAACCTGTCCAGCCCGTGGGCGACCGCGCTCGTCGTGTTCATCGCGGTGATGTGGACGATCCCGACCCTCGGGCTCCTCGTCACGTCGCTGCGACCAGCTGCCGACGCCAATTCCACCGGCTGGTGGACGGCGTTCGGGAACCCCTCGTTCACGCTGTCCAACTACAGCGAGGTGCTCAACGGCGGCGACACGATCCCCGGCGGCATCGCGCCGTACTTCATCAACTCGTTCGTGATCTCGATCCCGGCGGCGATCATCCCGCTGGTGCTCGCCTGCATGGCGGCCTACGCGCTCGCCTGGGTGCCGTTCCGGTTCAGCAACGCGGTCTTCCTGGCGATCTTCGCCCTCCAGGTCGTCCCGCTGCAGATGGCGCTGCTCCCGCTGCTCAAGCTGTTCAACCTCGGGTGGGGGCTGGGCAGCGTCACGCTGATCCCGCCGATCAAGAGCCTGCCCATCCTCGGCAGTCTCGCGTCGAGCGGTGGCGGCAGCTTCGCACCGCTGTGGATCGCCCACACGATGTTCGCCCTCCCCTTGGCGATCTTCCTGATCCACAACTTCATCTCGCAGCTGCCCAAGGACCTCTTCGAGGCGGCACGTGTCGACGGCGCGAGCCACTTCCTCATCTTCACCCGGCTCGTCCTGCCGCTCTCGGTGCCGGCGATCGCGTCATTCGCGATCTTCCAGTTCCTGTGGGTGTGGAACGATCTGCTCGTGGGTCTGACCTTCGCGGGCGGCACCGTCGACGTCGCACCGATCACGGTCTACCTGTCGAACATCCAGGGCACCTACGGCGCCCAGCTGCACCTGGTGACCGCCGGTGCGTTCATCGCGATCGTCGTCCCGCTGTGCGTGTTCTTCGCGCTCCAGCGGTTCTTCGTGCGCGGCCTGCTCGCCGGCTCGGTCAAGGGCTGAGCACGGATCCGGACCCACGAAGGCCCGCGCACCTTCCGGTGCGCGGGCCTTCGTGGTGGTGCAGGTCAGACGCTGGACTTGCTGCGTCCCATGATCGCCACGAGGCCGGCGATCCCCGCGACGCCGACGACGAGCTGGAGCCCGTGGCGGATCCAGTCGAACCCGGAGGTCTCCTTGACGCCGAGCAGCTGGGCGAGGAAGTCGCCGACGAACATGCCGACGACGCCGACGCCGATCACGGCCCACCACGGGATGTTCTGGCGGCCAGGCAGGAGCAGCCGCGCCAGGACGCCGATGATGGCGCCGCCGATGATGATCCACAAGATGTTGCCCATGCGCGTACCTCCAGGCTGGTCGAGACGATTCGGTCCGGAGAAGTGAACCAGTCAGGTCGTGGTCGCCTCAGCGTTACCAGCGAGTAGGCGACGACGACGAGCGTCGTCCGGCTAGGCCGCGGGCGGTGCCACCGGGGTGAGCCGGAACATCCGCGGCATGAGCCCCTCGCGGCGTCCCAGGTAGTTGGCGTAGCCGGGGTAGACGGCGACGAAGCGCGGGAACATCGCCTGCCAGGTCGCGTCGTCGACGAGCTGGGCGTGCACGGGCAGGCGCACTGGGCCGATCACGACCGCGGCGTCGGGGTGCGCGAGCAGGTTCGCCGTCCAGCCCGGGTGCTTGGGCTGGCCGAAGTTGGTCCCGATGAGCATCACGTCGTCGCCGTCGCGCACGTAGACCAGCATCGAGACCCGTGGCTGACCGGATTTCGCGCCGGTGGAGTGCAGGGCGAGGATCGGCAGCCCGTAGATCGCGGCCATCACCCGGCCGTCGCGCCAGTCGCGGATCTTCGGGTCGATCACGGGCCCGATGCGGCTGTAGGCCTTCGAGAACGCTGCCGTCCGCCCGAGACTGCGCATGACCCGGGTGAGGGGTCCGGCCTGCACGCGGGCCTCGTGAGCGGCGATGAGGTCGAGCTGGCGGCGCAGGGTGTCCTCGGGCATGCCGGGAGAGTAGCCGCAGCCCCTCCCGGCCCTCGCCGAGTTGACCAGGTCATCGGATTCGTCAGGCCGAGCTGTCGATTCCGGGAGACCCTGGTCGTCGGCTGGGTACGGGGGCCACGACGAGACGCCAGGAGGCGGCCATGAGCACCAAGTACATGTTCCTGATCTACAGCGACGAGGCATCGATGGCGGACGCCACGCCCGAGCAGTGGGACCAGATGCTGCAGGCGCACAACGCCTGGGCCGCGTCGGTCGTCGCCGCCGGTGCCACCATCCACGGGGGCGACGCCCTCGCCCCGTCCGCGACCGCGACCACCGTTCGCACCGGTGGGGCGGCGCCCGTCGTCACCGATGGTCCGTTCGCCGAGACCAAGGAGGCCCTCGGCGGCTTCTACGTCGTCGAGTGCGCCGACCTCGACCAGGCGCTCTCGCTCGCGCACACCCTGCCGGCCGACAACGTCGAAGTCCGTCCCGTCATCGAGACCAACTGACCCAGCAGCCGACCCGGCAGCGATCGCGGACCCGTGGGCGATCCCGTCGTCGACGCCGTCGAGCAGGCGCACCGCAGCGAGTGGGGATCGGTCCTCGCCGCCGTCGCGCGCCTGCTCGACGGCGACGTCGCGACCGCCGAGGAGTGCACGCAGGAGGCCTTCGAGGCGGCCCTGCGCACCTGGGGGGATCGCGGGGTCCCTGCCAGGCCCGGCGCCTGGCTCACGACCACGGCGAAGAACCGAGCCCTCGACCGGGTCCGTCGGGAGCGGGCGATGCGCGCACGCTACCCGGACCTCGTGCGCGACGAGACGGACCCGGACGCCGTACCGGGATCGGAGGAGGACGCCGTGCTCGTCGACGACCGGCTGCGTCTGGTGTTCACCTGCTGCCACCCGGCCCTCGCCGCGGAGTCCCGGGTCGCGCTGACCCTGCGGCTGATCTGCGGCCTCACGACCGAGGAGATCGCGCGGGCGTTCCTCGTGCCGGAGCCGACCATGGCCGCGCGCATCACCCGCGCCAAGAAGAAGATCCTCGCTGCCGGGATCCCCTACCGCGTGCCGGGCGACGACGACCTGCCCGAGCGGCTCGACGGCGTCCTCACCGTGATCCACCTGGTGTTCACGACGGGCTACGCCGGTGGCGGGGAACTCCTCGTGCGGGCCGACCTCGTCGAGCGCGCGCTCGACCTCGCCCGGGTGTTGGCGGTGCTCATGCCGCGGGAGCCGGAGGCGCTGGGCCTGCTCGCGCTCCTCGAGCTCACCGACGCCCGGCGGGCCGCGCGAGTCGACGCTGCCGGGCGTCTGGTCGTCCTGGAGGACCAGGACCGCAGCCGCTGGGACGCTGCCGCGATCACCCGGGGGGAGGATCTGCTGGCACGGGCCTTCACCACCTCGCTGCGGTCCGGCTCGTCCCCCGGCCGGTTCCTCCTGCAGGCCGCGATCGCGGGTGCCCACGACGAGGCGGCGAGCTGGGCGGCCACCGACTGGGCGGGCATCGTCATGCTCTACGACCGGCTGCTCGCCGTCTGGCCCTCCCCCGTCGTGGAGGTCAACCGGGCGGTGGCCGTGGCGTTCGCGTCCGGCCCCGAGGACGGGCTCGCCCTGCTCGACGGCCTGGCCGGCCTCGACGAGCTGAGGTCCTGGCACTACCTGCCCGCGTCGCGGGCGGACCTGCTGCGCCGGCTCGGTCGTGACGCCGAGGCGGCGCGGGCCTACCGGGAGGCGCTGGCGCTGGTGTCCGACGGCGCAGAGCGGGAGTTCCTCGAGCAGCGCCTCGCGCAGGTCGACCCGGACGGGTCAGCCGACTGAGAGGTGACGACGGCGCAGCGTCCGGACCAGCGTCTGCTCGAACGTGACGACGCTCCCGGCGCAGGGCTCGATGTCGCGCGGAGTGAGCAGGACCTCGAGCCGGCCCTCGACCTCGGCGAGCACGACGGGCGCAGCCGCTCTGGAGGGCACCAGCGCCCGGAGGTCGGCGCCGAGGTGGTTGAGATGCACCAGGTCGAACGGGACGCCCAGCGAGGCCGTCATCTGGTCCCAGACCGCCCTGCGCCGCAGGGGCGAGTGGGTGACGTCGCACAGCGAGCAGTGCGCGCGGCCGACCAGCCTGCCCAGGGAGTAGACGATCTCCCCGAGCGGTCCGCCGTTGGCCCGGTAGACGCCGACCAGCCGGGTCACCCGGCGCCCGCCCGGGGTCGTGGCGCGCACCCGGGCCGGCGTGCGCTGCCCGAGGCCTGCAGCGTGCTCCACCACGGCGAGGAACATCGCGCGGTCGAGTGCCGCGCCCTCCCGGCGTACGGCGTCGGGCGTGGTGGCCAGCGGCCGGTCGACCCGCACCCAGCTCGGTCGGTGCTCGCCGTCCCAGGCGCCCGCGCCGAGCCGGTGCCAGTGCTCGTCGCCGTCGTGGTCCTTGCTCGAGAGCATGAGCGCCACGAGGACGTCGTCGTCGCCGACGTCGCGCCCGATGACGACCACGGGCCGGTCCTTGCCCTGGGTGGGGTCCTCCTCGTAGGGGACCCACACCCAGACCACCTCGCCGGGGTCCGGGTCGCCGTCGGCCACGGGGGCGTACTCGGGGCGCACCTGCCCGCGGAAGTCCCAGCCCCCGCCGCGCTCGGGTCGCTGATCGGTCACCGCTGGAGCCTAGGGCGCGAAGCTGTGGGGGACACCTCGTCGTGTCGCGTCGGTGATCCCGGGGGCGACCAGGCACCATAGAAACTGGTGCGGGCCCCTCGATGTATGAGATCGAGGGGCCCGCGGCACGTCCACCTGCCCTGCGGTCAGGTTGCCCCGACCGCACGAGCGGGTGTCCGTGCTGCCGTGCGTCCGCCGGGCCGCCGAGGCGCTCGCAGTCTCCCGCTCGCTGCCCCGTGGTGGCGGATCCGAGGACCCGCTCCCGTGGCCCGCCGATCGCATCGGCGTCCGCCGCGCTCGTCCGCCGGACCACCGTGCCGGACCGCGGTCTCCCGCTGACCCGCACCGGGGGAGTGGCCCCGAGGGGCGTCATCCCCGGCAACCTGCTCCGAAGAGCCGGCTCCCTGGTCCGCCGATCGTTCTCGGCGTGGCCGGGCTCGAGGATCGGACCGCACCGGGTGGTCCGCGGTCTCCCGCTTCCCGCCCGCCGCCGGAGTCGCCTCCGAGTGGCCCGCCCGTCGTGCTCGGCGTGGGCGTAGTTCTACGCCGTGTTCCGCAAGCGGCACAAGGGGTTTCGGAGAAGATTCTCGACGATTTCCTGGACCCACAGGATGTGCACAGCTTGTCCTCCGGATGGGGCGTTTCATCCCCAGGTTGTCCCCAGATCCGTGCACAGGGACGGTGGTATGAAGACTTCTTCATGTGCGAAGATGAGCGGACGTCGTCCCGGAGGTCACCCGTGCCCGTCCCGCTCTACCGGGCCAAGGCCGAGCTCTTCCGCACCCTGGGCCACCCCGCCCGGATCCGGATCCTCGAGCTGCTCAGCGAGCGCGACCATGCCGTGCACGTGCTCCTCGGCGCGATCCAGATCGAGCCGAGCAACCTCTCCCAGCAGCTCGCCGTGCTGCGGCGCGCCGGCCTCCTCGTCCAGCGGCGCGAGGGCGGTGAGGTCGTCTACTCGGTGAGCGTGGCCGAGGTGCGCGACCTGCTGCTGGCTGCCCGGGTCATCCTGCGCAGCCTGATCGACGGCCAGGACCAGCTCAAGAAGGACCTGCGGACCCCGGCGCGGGGCAGGCAGTGAGCGGCCTCCCGGGCACCGCGGGCGACGACCGGCCCGCGACCGGCTGGGCCTCGGCCGCCGTACGCCGGGCCCGCCAGCTGCTGCCCGGGAGGGCGGAGCTGCGCAGATGCGCCGCGACCCCCGCCGCGACTTGGTCGCCGGCGTGATGGTCGCGGTCGTTGCGCTCCCGCTCGCCCTCGCGTTCGGCATCACCTCGGGCCTCGGTGCCGGGGCCGGTCTGGTCACCGCGGTGATCGCGGGCGTGGTCGCGGCGGCGTTCGGCGGCAGCAACCTGCAGGTCTCCGGCCCGACCGGGGCCATGACCGTCGTGCTCGTGCCCATCGTCGCCCAGTTCGGGCCGTCGGCCGTGCTCGTGGTCGGCTTCCTGGCCGGGCTGATCCTGATCGGCCTCGGCGCGACCGGGGCCGGGCGCTACATGCGCTACATCCCGGTGCCCGTGGTGGAGGGCTTCACCGTCGGCATCGCGCTCATCATCGCGCTGCAGAGTGGTGCGCCTGTCGCCTGTCGCCTGTCGCGGGTCGCCGCACTGGACGCCACGGGCGCCAGCGTCCTGGCCGACACGATCGCGCGGCTCGAGGCCCGCAACATCACGGTGCTGCTGTCCGGCGTGCGACCCGACCACGAGCAGGTGCTGACCCGCCTCGGCGTCTTCGACGAGCTCGCCCACGAGCGGCACGTGTTCGACTCCACGCCCGCAGCCATCGAGCACGCGAGGACGCACGCGGCGAGCGTCCAGCACTCCAACGACCCGACCGCGTGACCCCTTGTTGCCCACCCATCTGTCGTTTCCCAGCCCAGGAACAGGTCCGGAAACGACAGATAGGTGGGCAACAGCGCAGGGGGGTGCGGTTGAGTGGGTGGTGTCCGGTGTCACCGATCGAGGAGACGTCATGAGCCTGGACCGCCGTACCGCCCCCAACCCCTACGACTTCCTGCCGCAGGTGCCGGAGTTCGACCTCACGAGCGACGACGTCGTCGGCGGGGCGAGCACTCCGCTGGTCCACGTGCACGGCTCGGCGGGCGGCGAGAACCGCTCGCCGCAGCTGGCCTGGTCCGACCCGCCCGAGGGCACCCGGAGCTTCGCGGTGACCTGCTTCGACCCGGACGCGCCGACGCCGTCGGGCTTCTGGCACTGGTGCGCGGTCGACCTGCCGGCGGACACCCGGTCGTTGCCGCGCGACGCCGGGGCCTCGGACGCGAGCCTGCCCGGCGGCTTCCACGTGAGGACCGACTTCGGCTCCGCGGACTACGGCGGCTGCGCCCCGCCGCAGGGCGACATGCCGCACCGCTACTACTTCGTGGTGCACGCCGTCGACGTCGAGACCCTCGGAGTCGACCCCTCGGCGACGCCGGCCGTGGTCTCCTTCAACCTCGCCTTCCACACCCTCGGCCGGGCCACGATCACCCCGACCTACGCCCACTGACCCCCCCGCCGCAAACTGGCCTTGATCGTCCCTAAGGGACGATCAAGGCCGCCGCCAGTTTCTTTCGCCGCAGCGTCCACGACTCATGATTTTGGTCGCCGCGGGCGGTGTCGAAAGCGCCCGCGGCCGACGGTGGTCAGCGTGGCGGGTAGGTCAGGCCGATCTGGCGGCGGATCTCGTCCATCGTGCCGAGGATCGCCACGGTCTCGTCGAGGGGGAGGAGCGGGGACTCGGTGAGCCCTTCGCGCAGGCAGCGACCGACCTCGGCGGCCTCGAAGCGCAGGCCGTTGCCGGCCACCGGGATCTGGACCCGCTCGCGCTCGCCGTCGCGCGAGACGATCGAGAACGAGGTCGGCCGGTAGAACGTGGGGTCGATCTCGATGCGGGCGTCGGTGCCGTTGATCACCGCGCCGTTCGTCGTCGCGGCCGAGAGCGTGGTCGTGAGGACGGCGTGGCGGCCCGCGTCGTCGCGCAGGATCATCGACGTCTGCGCGTCGACACCGGTGAAGGCGGCATCGCTGACGGCGGTCACGCGGGTCGGCGTAGCGAGCACCATCGACGCGAACGAGACGGGGTAGATGCCGAGGTCGAGCAGCGCGCCGCCGCCGAGCTCGGGGGCGAAGAGCCGGAACGCGGGGTCCTTCGCGAACCACTGCCCGTGCTCGGCGGTCACCAGCACGATCTCGCCGAGGCGTCCGGAGGCGAGGACGTCGCGCACCGCTGCCATGTGCGGCAGGAAGCGGGTCCACATCGCCTCCATGAGGAAGGTGCCGCGCTCGCGGGCTGCTGCGACGAGGGAGCGTGCCTCGGCGGCGTCCATCGTGAACGGCTTCTCGACGAGCACCGCCTTGCCCGCCTCGATCGCCAGCATGGCGGCGTCGTGGTGCATCGGGTGCGGTGTGGCGACGTAGACGGCGTCGACGTCGTCGTCGGTCGCGAGGTCGGCGTACGACGCGTGCACGCGCGCGATGCCGAACCGGCGCGCGAACCCGTCGGCCGTGCCGGCCACCCGCGAGCCGACTGCGACGACCTCGTGGTCCGGCAGCAGCTGCAGGTCGTCACAGAACTGCGTGGCGATGCCGCCGGCACCGATCACACCCCATCGCGTCATCCCGCTCATGACCCCATCCAACCCCCTGCGTTGCGCTGGATGTGCCGCTATCGCGCGTCGGGCCACCTTTGACGGAGAGGGGACAGGGGTCAGTCGAGGGCGGTGATGTGGAGGAGGGTGGCGGACTCGGGGACGTGGACGCCGAGGGGTACGCCGACCTGCACGAGCAGGGCGCCGTCGGCCACGAGGCCGTCGTCGTACCAGGCGGGGTGGTGCTTGCCGGGGGACCAGGTGGCGCCGGGGAGGGTGACGCGCTCGACCCGGTAGCGCCGCGCGGGGTCGAGGCCGGCGAGGCGCAGCGGGACCGGGGTCGTGGCGTCGGTGGTCGAGAGCTGCGCGTAGGAGTACAGCGCCTCGCTGCGGTCGGGCGCGACCACGCCGTGCGCGATCGCCGAGCCGTCGGGGTGGTCGATGCGCACCGTCCGGCCGTGGTGCAGCAGCGCGCGGTGGCGCTTGTGCACCTCGATCACCTGCGCGACGCCGGCCCGGTCCTCGGCGGTGGCGGAGGCGAGGTCCCACTCGAAGCCGAGGTGTCCGAACATCGCCGTGGCAGCGCGGAACGGCAGCGTGTGCGTGCGCGCGGTGGTGTGCGACCAGGTCGGGCCGACGTGCGCGCCCATGAGCTCGGGCGGGAGCAGGTAGGAGAACGCGCGCTGGATGCGCTGGCGCTCCAGTGCGTCGTTGCAGTCCGAGGTCCAGAAGCGGTCGGTGCGCGCCGCGATCCCGAGGTCGACCCGCGCTCCGCCGGACGAGCACGACTCGATCTCCACGTCCGGGTGCCTCAGGCGCAGCTCGTCGAGCAGGGCGTAGAGCGCGACGGTCTGCCCGTGCACGCCCGCCGCGCCGCCGAGATGGCCGGCCGCGACGAGGTCGCGGTTCATGTCCCACTTGATGTAGGAGATCGGGACGTCGGTCAGCAGCGCGTGGAGCCGTGTCAGCAGGTACGCCGCCACCTCGGGGCGAGCGAGGTCGAGCACGAGCTGGTTGCGCCCGCGCACCGGCTCCTGGCCCTCGATGCCGAGCACCCACTCGGGGTGCTCGCGGAACAGCTCGCTGTCCTCGTTGACCATCTCGGGCTCGAACCACAGCCCGAACTCCATGCCGAGCCCGACGACATGGTCGGCCAGCTCGCCCAGCCCGTTCGGGTACTTCCGCTCGTCGACGAACCAGTCGCCGAGCGACGAGGTGTCGTCGTCGCGCCCGCGGAACCAGCCGTCGTCGAGCACGAAGCGCTCGACGCCGACCGACGCCGCGACGTCGGCGAGGCGCTGCAGCTCGGGCACGTCGTGGCGGAAGTAAACGGCCTCCCACGTGTTGAGCAGCACCGGCCTCGGCGTCGACACGTGCCCGCGGCGAGCCCGTACGTGCGCGTGGAACGCGTCGCTGATGCCGCCGAGCCCGTGGTCGGAGTACGCCGTGAACAGGGTCGGCGTCGAGTACGACGTGCCCGGTGCGAGTCGCACCTCGCCGGGCAGCAGCAGCTCCGCGAGCGACAGGAAACGCCGGCCGTCGGGGAGCGCCTCGACGCGCAGGTGGTGGTTGCCGCTCCAGCCGAGATGCGCGGCCCAGACCTCGCCGCGCTCCTCGCCGAACGAGCGCGTGCCGGCGAACACGGTCGGCGACGACTCGTGCGACGTGCGCCCTCGGCGGTTCTCCAGCACGAGGGCGCCACGCTCGACCACCGTGCGCTTCTCCTGCATCTCCTTGGCCCAGCGGCCCACGAGCGTCAGCGTCTCGTCGGCGCGGGCCGGCAGGGGGAGCACGGGCGCGAGCGCGGCGACGGTGAGCTCGCCCTCTCCGTGGTTCGTGACGTCGGCGGACACGGTCAGGACGCCGTGCTCGTCGAGCACCACTCGGACCGCGACCGCGACACCGGCGACCGGGTCGGATCCCTTCCAGGACAGGGTGTTTGCGCTGAGCTCGCTCGCTGTGCGCACGAGCCGCGGAGCCCAGTCCCGACCGTCCGCGCGATGGGCATCGAGCCCGCCGTACGCCGACCAGCCGCGCGACCGCTCCGGCAGCAGCGGCATCGCGGGCACGAGGTCGAGGCCTCCCTGGGGCACGGCGAGGTCGTCGAGCGCGTCGAAGGCCGTGGGATCGATGCCGTCGGGCAGGCGGGCGCCCCAGTGCACGACGCGTGGCACGGAGTCGTCGTGGGTGATCACGACGCTCGACGAGGCGGAGTGCAGGACGGCGTAGCCCGAATGACTGGTCACGAGGGACGACTCTGCCGCATCACCCGGGCGCCGTGCGCGCGCGCCCGGTCGATCGACCGAGGCGGGGTGCGACGGCGCACGGCGTCACGTCGCGGCATCCTCAGGCGGATGGGCGCTTCGGGCGGTTGCGCCGGCCCTCGAGCGGTGGCGCAGGTTCCTCGGCGAGCTCGGCAGCCCGGGACAGGACCTTCGCGAGCAGCGCGAGCAGCTGCTCGCGCTCCTCCGCGCTGAGCCCTGTCATCGTGTCCCGCTCCCAGCCGCGGATCCCCGGGAGGAACCGGTCGGCGACCGATCGTCCCTCCTCGGTGACGGCTACCAGGACGCTGCGCCGGTCGAAGGGGTTGGGCGTGCGCACCACCCACCCGCGGCTCTCCAGCAGGTCGAGGGTCGAGGTCATCGTCGCGGACGCGACGAGCACCCGCTCGCTGATCTCCGAGGGTGTGAGCGGGCGGTCGGCTCCCTCGACGACGGCGAGCGCGGTCACGACCGGGTGCGCGACGCCGAACGTCTCGAGGATCCGCCGGTCGAGCTCAAGCAGCAGTGCCGTCCCGGCGCGCACCAGGGACGCGGCGGCCTCCGTGCTGCGGGCATCGCCGTCCGGGTACTCCTCGGCGTAGCCGTCGTCGACCCGGACGACACCGAGACTGGCCGGGGAGGGGCGCTGACCGCCCGCCCTCCCCGGCCGTCGTCGACGTGGCTGGTCAGACACTCGTGAAGATCTCGATCCGGGGCGGGCCGGTGACGCCTGCCTTGTCCATGCCCTCCTTGAGGGCGGGGTCGTGGGCGAAGGCGCCCGCGGCCTCGACGGACGGGAAGTCGTGGGTGACGAAGACGTCGTTGCCGTCGTCCGGGGCGACCATCACGGTCTTCGCGGTGCAGCCGTGCTGCACGCGCAGCGGCTCGAGGGAGTCGTAGACGGCACGCCACGCGGCGTAGTCGGCGACGGGGTGGCGGACGACCAGGGTTGCGCTCATGTCGGGCCCCATTCTCAAGAATCGAAGCTCGCTGCTTCGAACTGAGGTGACCCTGACATATAGTTCGGTTCGGAAACAAGTAGTTCGACGCAGAAACAAATGTCGGATCCCGACACTTCGCGCCCTCAGGCGTGGAAGGGCTGGATCCCGTCGGCGGGGATCACGCCGAGCCGGCCCTTCTGGTAGTCCTCGACGGCCTGCATGAGCTCGCGCTGGGTGTTCATGACGAACGGGCCGTACCACGCCACCGGCTCCTGGATCGGCTCGCCGCCGAGCAGCACGACCTCGAGCGCGGGGGCGTTCGAGTCCTGCCCGGCGTCGGCGGCCAGCGTGAGGCTGCCGCCCTGCCCGAACACCGCGAGCTGTCCGGTGCGCACCGGGCGCTTCTCCTCGCCGGCCGTGCCGCGGCCGGACATGACGTAGGCGAGCGCGTTGAAGTCGCGGCGCCACGGCAACGTCATCGAGGCACCCGGCGCGATGGTCGCGTGGACCATCGTCATCGGGGTGTAGGTCGACCCCGGTCCGGTGTGGCCGCCGAGGTCGCCGGCGATGACGCGCAGCAGCGCACCGCCGTCGTCGCTCGAGAGCAGGGCGACGCCCGTGGCGAGCAGGTTCTGGTACCGCGGCGGGTTCATCTTTGCGCTGCGCGGCAGGTTGACCCACAGCTGCAGGCCGTGGAACAGCCCGCCGCTCATGACGAGCTCCTGCGGAGGCGTCTCGATGTGCAGCAGGCCGCTGCCGGCGGTCATCCACTGCGTGTCGCCGTTGGTGATGACGCCGCCGCCGCCGTGGGAGTCCTGGTGGATGAACGAGCCGTCCATGATGTAGGTGACGGTCTCGAAGCCACGGTGCGGGTGCCAGGAGGTGCCGCGCGGCTCGCCCGGCGCGTACTCCACCTTGCCCATCTGGTCCATCATGATGAACGGGTCGAGCAGGCTCTGGTCGACGCCGGCGAAGGCGCGACGCACGGGGAAGCCCTCCCCCTCGAACCCGCTGGGCGCGCTGGTCACCGAGGCGACGGGCCGTGGGCGCACGAGGCCGGGGTCGGGACGGCGGACGTGCGGCAGGACGGTGATGTCCTCGACGGTGACGGCGGGCATGTGGTCCTCCTGGTCGGAACGGGTAGTACGATCTTCAACTATTCAGCACGGTGACTTGTTCCGCAACCGAGGGTGCCATGACGCCGCACCTGCGCCCGGGACGCGGCTACAGTCCGGATGCCCGCCCCCGCCGTACGAAGGAGCCCGTCGATGCCGCCCACGGACGCCGATCTCGTCGAGCTGGCGGCCCGCCGCCAGCAGCTGCGCGAGCAGTACCTGCTGCCGGCCTCGACGCGGCCCGCCTCGCCGGGTCGCGGCATCCACCACGCGGCGCTGATCTGCGCCGACGTCGAGCGGACCATCCAGTTCTACCAGGGGCTGCTCGGCTTCCCGCTCGTCGAGCTCGTCGAGAACCGTGACTACAAGGGCTCCTCGCACCTGTTCTTCGACGTCGGCAACTCCACGCTGCTGGGCTTCTTCGACTTCCCGAAGCTCGGCCTCGAGCAGGGAGTCGAGTCGATCGGCGCGGTGCAGCACATCGCGATCTCGCTGCCGCAGGACCGGTGGGACGAGATCCGTGCGCGTCTCGACGCCGAAGGCGTGCCCTACGCCGGCCCTGACATCGGCATCCCCGAGTCGATGTACCTCAAGGACCCCGACGGCATCGGCCTGGAGATGCTGAGCGACCCGCTGATGTACTTCGGCGGCCATCAGCTCGACGAGGAGTAGGGCGTGCGTATCGGTCTCGGCCTTCCCGTCTCGGGCACCTGGGCCACCCCGGGCACGCTGCGGCACGTCGCGTCGCGCGCCGACGAGCTGGGCTTCGACTCCCTCTGGGCCTTCCAGCGGCTGCTGCACCCGGTCGACCAGGACTGGGGGTCGGCCTACCACTCCGTGCAGGACCCGCTCACCTCGCTCGCCTTCGCCGCCGCCGTCACGTCGCGCATCCGGCTCGGCGTCGCCGTGCTGATGGCGCCGTACTACGCGCCGATCGTGCTCGCGAAGGCGCTCACGACGGTCGACGTCCTGTCCGGGGGGCGGCTCGACGTCGGCATCGGCCTGGGCTGGTCGGCCCAGGAGTTCGCGGCCGTGGGCGTGCCGATGGAGCGCCGGGGCGCTCGCGCGGAGGAGTTCGTCGCGTGCCTCAAGGCGATCTGGACGCAGCCCGAGGTCGAGTTCCACGGCGAGTTCTACGACGTACCGCTCTCGAGGGTCGAGCCGAAGCCGGTGCAGTCGCCGTACCCGCCGCTGCTCATGGGCGGCGGGGCCGAGGCCGCGCTGAAGCGGATCGGCCGCATCGCCGACGGCTGGATCTCCAGCAGCCGCACGGATCTCACGACGATCGGGGAGTCGATCGACGTCGTGCGGGTTGCCGCGACCGAGGCTGGTCGCGACCCTGACGTCCTGCGCTTCGTGGTGCGCGGCGTCGTACGCCTGACCGCGCAGCCGACCTCCGGGGAGGCCCGGATCCCGCTGCAGGGGGACGCCGGCCAGATCCGGGCCGACCTCGATGCGCTCGCCGTGCAGGGCGTCACCGAGGTCTTCTTGGACCTCAACTGGGACGACAGCACCGTCGGTGCCGCAGACCCCGACGCCGCGCTCGCCAACGCCGACGCCGTCCTCACCCAGCTCGCCCCGTGAGGCGTGGAGCCGACCAGTGACGAGCTGGCACGGGACGGTCGTCCTGGAGACGCCACGCCTCCTGCTGCGCGCCTGTCGCGAGGACGATCTCGCGCACTTCGCGGCGCTCAACGCGGACCCTGAGGTCTACCGGACCCTCGGGGGCGAGCCGTTGACCCGGGAGCACTCCGACGAGATCGCCGAGTGGGCCCAGCACGTTCACCAGACTGAAGGCATCGGCCTGCTCGCTGTGGAGCGCAGGGCCGACGGCGCCTTCGTCGGCATGTGCGGGCTGCACCACCAGGAGACCTTCCCGGACGAGGTCGAGGTCGCGTGGAGGCTCGCTCACGATCACTGGGGTCGGGGCTGCGCGACGGCAGGCCGCGACCGCGTGGGTTGCCTACGGGTTCGAGGCGCTCGGGCTGCCTCGCATCATCTCCACCACCTCCCCCGACAACGAGCGGAGCCTCGCCGTCATGCGACGGCTCGGGATGGAGTTCCAGTACGCCACCGAGGTGGTCGACGAGGGCCAGACCTTCGATGCGGTCGTCCACGCCGTCACCCCGGACAGATGGCGAGCGCACCGCGCCGCGCCCTGACGTGCGGCAGACTCCGCATGTGCGGATCCTCGTGGTGTCGGACCTGCACTACCGCCTGCCGCACTTCGACTGGCTGGTGCGAGCGGCGGACGACGTCGACGTCGTGGCCGTGGTGGGCGACCTCGCCGACGTCGTGAACGCCGTGCCGCACACGGTGCAGACCGTGGTCCTGGAGCGCTACCTCGGCCTGCTCGCGGACAAGGCCGTCGTCCTGGCGGCCTCCGGGAACCACGACCTCGACGGCCCCGGCGAGCACGGCGAGCAGGTGGCCGGGTGGCTGCGCTCGGTGCGCCGTGACGACGTGCACGTGGACGGCTGCTCGATCGACGTCGACGGCACCCGGTTCACCGTGTGCCCGTGGTGGGACGGACCGGTGACGCGGCAGGAGGTCGCGGACCAGCTCGCCGCGGCCGCGCTGGACCGCCCCGAGCGGTGGGTCTGGCTCTACCACTCGCCGCCCGCCGGCACCGTGCTGTGCCACGACGGACGCCGCGAGTTCCCGGACCACGACCTCGCGGCGTGGATCGAGGAGCACCGTCCCGACCTCGTGCTCTGCGGCCACATCCACCAGGCGCCCTGGGTGAACGGCGGCTCGTGGCACGCCCGGCTCGGCGACACCTGGGTGTTCAACGCCGGCAAGGACCGTGGCCCGGTGCCCGCCCACATCACGATCGACACCGAGGCCATGACCGCGGAGTGGTTCGGGATCTACGACGTCGAGATCATCGACCTCTGAGCGGTCCCGGGCGCTGCGTCCGCCATCCGGTCGACGCCCGTGGATCCGTGGACCGTCGCGGCCGGCCCCGCGTACCTTCGAAGGGTCAGGGGGCCGACACGGGCCCGCGAGGGGCGTGGGTCGTTGGCCTCCGGAAGGGGAGGCCATCATGTACAGGCGTGCATGGGCCGTCGCCGTTGGTGCCTTGTTCCTGATGTTCAGCATGACCGTGTCGGCGGCTGCCTGCCCGGTCGGCCACGATCAACCGTTCCGGGCGGTGGCGTCCGGCCAGATCGTCTACGACCCCGCCAACGAGCTGGGCTGCGCGTCCGGCGCGACCACCGTGGTGACTGCCGAGGGTCACGCCACGCACCTGGGCAAGCTCACGGTGCTCGCCACGCACTGCGAGGTCGCCACCGGGCCCGGGACCGGCAGGTCGATCCAGGGTCGGATGACGCTGCAGGCGGCGAACGGCGACCGGATCAAGGGCACCTACGAGACCGACTGGGCCTTCGCCGATGGCAAGGTCTCCGTGACCGGGTGGCTCACCATCAAGGGCGGGACCGGGAAGTTCAAGCACGCCAGGGGGATGCTCTGGCAGAACCACGTCATCTCCGTCGTGAGTCCGGCGCCTCCGTGGCCGCTGGAGATGAGCTTCACGGGGAGGATCGACTTCTGACGTGAGGTTCCCGAGGCGGGTCGGAGCTCCCTCCGGTCCGCCTCCGTCACTCGTGCGTCGCGCCGGCGTGGCGCGACATCCGCGCGCCGATCGCGACCCGGTGCGCGACCTGACGTCGCGTTAGTGGACGTGGTCGCCCTCGGGGTCGCGCACCGAGCCGGTCCGCGCCGGCGGGACCTGGTGGTGCACCAGGGTGTCGAGGATCTGGTCGACCATGCCGAGATGTCCCTCGAGCTCGGCGAACTGGCCCTTGACGTCCACGAGGTACTGCGTGAGGCCGTCGAGACGCGCGGCCGTCGTCCGCAGCACGCTGAGCGCCGCGCCTGGCCGCTCGAGGAGGAACGCCTCCGGGTCGGCGGCCACGTGCACCACCACGTCGGTGGTGGCGCGGACGGTGGCCGTGGCCGGCTTGCCGAGGACGACGGACATCTCGCCGAAGATCGCCCCGGGGGTGTCGATCGACGCGAACGCGACCCCGTCGCGCTCCACGGTGACCGACCCCGACGACAGGACGTAGAGGACGCCCGGGTCGCTGCCCTCCGCGATGAGGACGTCCCCGGCCGTGACCGTGCGGGTCGGCAGGTCCGTGGAGAGCGCGAGGAGGTCCGTCACGGCTCCAGTCTGCCCGACGCCTCTTCGAGATTACCGGTGGCGGGCTGCATCCGGTCGCGGCCGTCCGGGAGAAGAGGGGTCACAGAGCCCGCCCTGCACACCCGGAGGACCCATGAAGTTCCGTCGCACGCTCACCGGCGTCGCTGTCGCCGCCGCACTCGCCGCCACGTCGCTCACCGGCCTGTCGGCCGCCCAGGCGCACTCGGTCAAGCCAGCCGCGGCCGCCGGCACCAAGTCCCTCGCCACGGTCCTCGGGCCGTACGGCAGCACGTGGGACACCAACTGGAACGACTACAACATCGTGGCGCACGCGGCTTTCGCCGTCATCAAGGCCAAGCCGTCCTCGGCCGTGGGCGTCCTCGCCAACGGCAAGGTGGCCCTCACCGCGTTCATCCCGAACGACCGCGCGTTCCAGATCCTGGTC
This sequence comes from Candidatus Nanopelagicales bacterium, assembly GCA_036510975.1. GTDB lineage: Bacteria > Actinomycetota > Actinomycetes > S36-B12 > CAIYMF01 > Longivirga. The sequence goes on along the minus strand of DATCCY010000030.1, from coordinate 17,878 downwards.
AAGCAGCTGACCGGGAAGACCATCCACACCGAGGCGGGAGTCTTCGCCGCTGTCGCCAAGCTGGGCATCCCGACCGTCGAGGCCGTGCTGCTCTACCACGTCGTGCCCGGCGCGACGATCCCGTCGTCGGTCGCGGTGAAGGCGAACAAGGCCGTGCTCAAGACTGCCCAGGGCGGCCTGATCCGCGTGGCCGTGAGCGCGGGCCCGAAGATCGTGCTCGTCGACCGCGACCCCTACATCACCAGCCCGACGGTGATCCTGTCCCAGGTCGACATCAACAAGGGCAACAAGCAGATCGCGCACGGCATCGACCGCGTGCTGCTCCCGCTGCCGCTCAAGCCCGTCGCCTGACCCTGCTCGACCCGACGGCCCCGGCCCCCCGACGCACGACGTCGGGGACGCCGGGGCCGTCGCCCTGGACGGGTCGGGCACAGGGACCCGGCTGCTCAGTCGGCGGCGAGGAGGCGGTCGAGGTCGCCGTGCACCTCGAGGGCGCCGCAGCGTCCGACGTCGTCGAGCAGCAGCCGGCCGGAGCGATCGAGCAGACGCACGTGGATCGAGGCGTCGAGCGTCTCCTCGACGCGACGGTGCATCTCGGTGCGGACCGGTGCGTGCAGCAGCCCGCCTCGCGGCCGGTCGGCGGTGAGCTCGAGCACCGAGCCCTGCTTGGAGCGCAGGTGCCAGCGCACGGCGTCGTCGTCGAGCTCGAGCCGGGTGGTGACCGCCCCGGTGTACGTCGCGAACCGGTGCAGCTCGCCGCGGTGCAGGAGACCCACGATGTGACCGCGGAACTCCGAGCGGACCCAGGGGATGAGCGCGACGGACGCCGTGAGGCAGGTCGTCCGCTCGGCGAAGTGGTTGGTCTGCATCCAGACGTACGCCGAGGGGAACGCGGCGCCCCAGTCCTTCTCGCTGTAGCCGCGACCGCCGTCGAAGCAGGTGGCGGCTCCGCCGTGCAGGAGGGTGCCCTCGAGGTCGTGCCCGAAGGACACGACGCCGTGCTTGCACTCCATCCGCGGGACCCAGGCGTACCAGCCCATCACTCCGGGCGAGCGCCACGTGACCGGCCACGGGTCCAGCGGTGTGGCGAAGCGGATCTCCCCCTGAAGCGAGGGCAGGTCGAGCACAACGCCACGCTCGGTGAAGCGGTTGGGGCCCACCCGCACGTTGAACCTGTCGTCGTCGGCGCCGAACTCCGCGACGTCGTAGCGGTGGTACCAGCTCTCGCCGGTCCTCCCGTCGAGCACCTGTACGAAGGCCTCGCCGACTCCCTTCGGGTCCAGGAAGACACCGGGGATGACCGCGAAGCGGGCCCCCTGGTCCGCCGACACGAGCTTGACGTACCAGCCCTCGAAGTACGACGACCGCACGCCGCCGCCGTGGAACCCCTCCGGATGGAGGACACCCGTCACCAGACCCATGCCCGGACGGTACCGCCGAACGGTGGCAGTGCCCGGTTCGTGCCGATCCACGTGGCAGACTCCCGGAGAGCCACGATGACCCGCGGCCTACGCCGTTCGCCCGGAACGAGGGACCAGATGACCTCACGCAGCCGCCGTCGCGCCTGGACCCGAGGTGCGGTGCTCGCCGGTGCCGGTGCGCTGGTGCTCGGCCTGCTGCCGACGTCGGCGGCGTCCGCCGCCCCGGCTCCCGCGACCCCCGCCGTGTTCAGCTACATCGACGTGAGCACGGGCACCGCGCCGAACTCGAACAGCGTCCTGCTCGCGGCGGACGCGACGGGCGCGCTCAACCTCACGACGCTTGTGGGCGGGCTGCAGACCTCCGGCTACGACGTCTCCCAGGACGGCAGCACCACGCTCGTGGGCGCCCGCACGGGCGCCCCGACGGACAACCCGTACGACTCGACCTTCGGCCTGGTCCGGGTCCACCGGGACCCGACGACGCTGGCCGTGAGCTCCACACTGCTCAGCGTCTTCTGGAACGCCAACCCGGTGCTGTCCGCCGACGGCAGCAAGGCCTTCTGGTTCCACGGGCAGACGCTCTACCAGTACGACGCGGCCACCGGCGCCACCACGCCGATCGGCGCGTTCGCCCCGGCCGCCGGCGAGACCGTCACCCGCATCGCCGTCTCGAGCGACGGTTCGCGGGTCGCGCTCATCTACACGAACGCGGCGGCGAGGTCGGCGCGCGTCCTGGCCGCGCCGACCCTCGCCGGCACCGCCGCGGGAAGCTGGGGGCAGTTCGTCTACACGGGTGCGACCCAGCCCAGCGGCAACATCTTCGTGTGGGCCGGCAACGAGGCGCTCGTCTGGTCGGAGTACGACTCCACGGCGGCGGCCCCGGTCCTCAGCGCCGTCTGGGCGACGATCCCGACGGACGGCACGGGGGTCAGCCAGACGCAGCAGGCGGTGCCGGCGCTCAACGACGCCTACGACCTGCGGCAGGACGCGTCGGGCACCTGGTGGTTCTGGAAGGACGACGCGTCGGTGTCGCCGGTCGTCTCGAGCCTGTGGTCGATCCCGAGCCTGCTGCCGGTCGGGCCCGACGCCGCCGCGTCGGTCCTGGTCGGCCCTCGGACCAACGGCCCGACGACCTATCGCTACGTGCCCTCGGCTGCCACACCACCCGCGCTGACGCCGGTCGCCAACCCCGCGGCCGCGCACCCGTTCCTCACCCTGTCGGCGTCGAGCGCGACGTACGGTAAGCGCGTGGGCTACGACGCGCACAGCTACTACGGCGCACCGCCGAACGCGGCGTTCGCGAACGCGACCGCGGCGGAGGTGGACCGCGGCCAGCTGCTCAGGTCGTTCGACGGGGTGCACTTCACGCCGCTGCTGACGACCAGCGGTGCGCACCCGGTCGTGATCGGCAAGAGCTACTACAACGCATACACCCCGGCCCTCACCCGCAACACCTGGTTCCGCTGGGTCTACCCGGGTGATGCCTTCACCGCCGCCGGCACGTCGACGACGCGACTGGTGAAGGTGCCCGCCGTGGTCAGCGCCAAGGTGACGGCGAGCGGTGCCTCGCGCATCGTCAACGGCGCCACCACGCGCAAGGTCGCCGGCACGGCGGTCCTGCTCCGCCTCGTCGGCAAGAGGCTGGTCAAGGTGGCGGTGGCGGCGATCACGGCGAAGGGCGTCTACACGTTCGGCAAGCGCCCGCTGGCGCGCGGCACCTACCGCGTCGTCACGGTGGCCGACAGGTACTGGGCCTCGGGGTTCAAGGTCCTCGCGGTCTAGCCGGACCGACCCCGTCGTCCGGCTACGTCGCGACCGGGGCGACGGCGTTGCCGCCGCGGCGCTCACCATGCTCGCTGCAGCGCGCGGACCAGCCCGTGGGCACGATCTGCACGACCATGCGGCGTCGGCAGCGCGTGCAGTACCGCGGCGGTTCGAGCACCAGGGCGACGTCGCAGGCCAGGTGCGCGGAGTCGGAGCGGTCCTCGCCGCACCGCGCGCACCAGACCGTGGCGGGTTCGGTCATGTCGGTCACAGCATCGCGTTGAGCGCCTTGACCGGCATCGACAGCTCCTCGAGCAGGGCGAGGTCGTCGGTGGCCGGACGGCCGAGCGTCGTGAGGTAGTTGCCCACGATCACCGCGTTGATGCCACCGAGGAGGCCGTCGCGCGTGCCGAGGTCGCCGAGGGTGATCTCGCGGCCGCCGGCGTAGCGCAGGATCGTGCGCGGCAGGGCGAGCCGGAAGGCCGCGATGGTGCGCAGGGCGTCGGCCGCCGGCATCACGGGCTGGTCGCCGAACGGTGTCCCCGGCCGGGGGTTGAGGAAGTTGAGCGGCACCTCGTGAGGCGACAGCTCGGCGAGCTGCGCAGCGAACTCGGCGCGCTGCTCGAGGGTCTCGCCCATGCCCACGATCCCGCCGCAGCAGACCTCGAGACCGGCCTCGCGCACCATCGTGAGGGTCTCCCAGCGCTCCTCCCACGTGTGGGTGGTGACCACGTGAGGGAAGTACGAGCGCGCGGTCTCGAGGTTGTGGTTGTAGCGGTGGACGCCCATGTCGACGAGGTCGTCGACCTGCTCCTTGCTGAGCATGCCGAGCGAGGCGGCGACGTTGATGTCGACCGCTGCCCTGATCTCCGCGACGCCCTCGCGCATCTGGGCCATCAGCCGCTCGTCGGGGCCGCGCACGGCGGCGACGATGCAGAACTCCGTGGCCCCGGTGGCTGCGGTCTGGACGGCCGCCTCGACCAGAGCCGGCACGTCGAGCCACGCCGCGCGCACCGGCGAGGAGAACAGGCCGGACTGCGAGCAGAAATGACAGTCCTCGGGGCAGCCGCCCGTCTTGAGCGACACGATGCCCTCGACCTCGACGTCGGGACCGCACCAGCGCATCCGCACCTCGTGCGCGACCTCCAGGAGCTCGGGCAGGGCGTCGTCGGGGAGACCGAGCACCTCGCGCACCTGCGTCTCGTCGAGCCCGACACCACGGTCGAGCACCTGCTCGCGGGCCACCTCCAGGACGGCGTGGTGGCCGCCCTCGGTGTCGTCGCTGCCGGTGGGGAGTGTCGCGGTCATCAGGGTCCTTCCAGGGTGGCGTGCCTGCGTCGGAAGTCTCGCGCATCGAAGGTCCCGCCGAGTGCCGGTTCGAGCGCAGCGCGCGCGGCAAGGAGGAACTCCAACGGCTCGAGGAGGCCTGCGCCCGCGGGCACCGCGCCGGCCAGCGGCCGCGCGGCGAGCGTCTCGAGGTCGCGGACGTTGCACCTCGTCGCGAGGTCGGGCTCGTCCGGCCAGGCGCCGACGACGACCCCGGCCGCGACGAGGCCGCGGTGTGCGAGCGCCTCGAGGGTGAGGGCCGTGTGGTTGAGCGTGCCGAGCGAGGCGTGCACCACCACGAGGACCGGGGCGCCGAGCAGGCGCGCCCAGTCGGCGATCGTCGCGCCGTTGTCGTCGTAGCGGACGAGCAGGCCGCCGGCGCCCTCGACGAGGACGAGGTCGTGGGTGTCGGCGAGGCGGCGGATCGCCTCGACCGAGGCGACGACGTCCACCGGCGGGAGGCCGCTGACGCGCGCCGCCGCGGCGGGCGCCACCGGGTCGGGGAACCGGGCGTGCTCGTGCAGGTCGTCGACGAGGGCGAGACGGCGGACCTCCTCGAGGTCGCCGGGCTCGCCGAGGGCTACGCCGGTCTGCCCGGGCTTGACGACGGCCACGCGCGACCCGCGGTCGCGGGCCAGGGCGGCGACCGCCGCCGTGACGACCGTCTTGCCGACGCCGGTGCCGGTGCCGGTGACCACGAGGACGCTCATCCGAGCACCTCGCGGCGTACCTCGGCGAGCACGTGCGTGACGAGGTCGAGGTCGGCGTCGGTGAGGTCCGCCCGCGCGGTGAGCCGTAGCCGCGAGACGCCGTCCGGGACCGACGGGGGGCGGAAGCAGCCGACCCGGACGCCGCGGGCGAGGCAGGCCGCGGCCGCGGCCACAGCAGGTCCCGGATCGCCGACCGGCAAGGAGGTCACGGCAGCCTGGGGCTCGGAGGCGGTCCAGCCGGCGGCCCGGGCCGCGGTCGCGAGGTCGAGGGCGCGCTGCCGGGCACGGCGGGGCAGGCTCGCGTCCGAGCGCAGCACGTCGAGCGCGGCGTGCGCCGCGCCGACCGCTGCCGGGGTCAGCCCGGTGTCGAAGATGAACGGGCGCGCCGTGTCGACGACGTGCTCGACGACGGCCCGGGGCCCGAGGACCGCGCCACCCTGCGACCCGAGCGCCTTGGAGAGCGTGACGGTCAGCACGACGTGCCGAAGGCCGGCGATGCCGGCGAGGTGTGCGGCGCCGCGGCCGTGGTCGCCCACCACGCCGAGGGAGTGCGCCTCGTCCACGACGAGGAGCGCGGCGTACTCGGCGCACACCTCGGCGAGCTCCAGCAGCGGGGCGAGGTGGCCGTCGACGGAGAACGCGGCGTCGGTGACGACGACGGCGTTCTTGTGCGTGCGCTCGGCCAGCGCGGTGGCGACGGCCTCGACCGAGCCGGTCGGCGTCACGACGACGTCGGCCCGCGAGAGGCGGCACGCGTCGATGATCGACGCGTGGTTCTGCGCGTCGCTCACGACGAGGTCGCCGCGCTGCGCGAGGGAGGTGATCAGGCCCAGGTTCGCGAGGTAGCCGCTGGACAGGACGACGCCTGCCTCGGTCCCGACGTGCGCGGCGAGCGCGTCCTCGAGGTCGTGGTGCGCCTGGGTCGACCCGGTGACCAGCCGCGAGCCGGTCGACCCGGCTCCCCAGCGCCGGGTCGCGGCGATCGCGCCCTCGACGACCCGGGGGTCGCGCGTCAGGCCGAGGTAGTCGTTGCTCGCGAGGTCGAGGACGTCGTCGTCGGGCGCTCGCGCGACCAGCGAGCGGCGCAGCCCCGCGGCGGCGCGGGCGTCGGCGTGGGTGCGGAAGCGGGCCAGCGGGTCGCTCACCCGACGACCTCGCGGATGCACGCGTCGACGGTGCCGACGAGGGTCTTGAGGTCGTCGTCGCCGATCGCGAGCGGCGGCATGAGCACGACGACGTCGCCGAGCGGGCGGATCAGCACGCCGCGCTCGCGCGCGAGCCGGCAGACCTCGAACCCGGTACGCCGGTCCGCACCCGCGCTGCGCACCTCGATGCCGGTCATCGTGCCGATGCGTCGGATCTCCAGGACGCCGTCGTGGTGCTCGAGGTCGGCCGTCAGCTCGCCGATGCGCTCGCCGACGTGACGGGCGTGGGCGACCGTGCCGTTCGCCTCGATGAGGTCGAGGTTCGCGATCGCGGCCGCGGCGCACAGCGGGTTGGCGGTGTAGCTGTGGCCGTGGAAGAACGTGCGGCCCTCCGCGGGCGAGCCGAGGAACGACGCCCAGATCTCCTCGGTGGCGAGGACGGCCGACAGCGGCAGGTAGCCCGCGGTCAGGCCCTTGCCGCAGGTGAGCAGGTCCGGCACGACCTCGGCATGCTGCACGGCCCACATCAGCCCGGTGCGGCCGATGCCCGTGGCCACCTCGTCGGCGACGAGGTAGGCGCCGTGCTCGTCGGCGAGATCGCGCATTCCGCGCAGGAAGCAGGCGTCGTGGGTGAGCATGCCGGCGGCCGCCTGCACCATCGGCTCCACCACGACCGCGCAGATCCGGCGACCGTCGCGCGCCATGCGCTCCCGAGCGCTCGCGAGCACCTCGGCCGCGCGCGCCGCAGGGGTCTGGCCCTCCTCGCGCACGCCCGGGCTCGGGATCATCACGGTGTCGAGCAGGATCGGCCGGTAGGTGTGGTGGAACAGCTCGATGCCACCGACGCTGACCGCGCCGAGGGTGTCGCCGTGGTAGCCCTCGGCCACGTGGAGGTAGAGCGGCCGGTCCTCCCCGTTCTGCGCCTTGGCCTGGAAAGCCATCTTGATGGCGGCCTCCACGGCGCTGGAACCGTCACCGGCGTAGAACACGCGGGTGAGCCGCCGCACGTCGTCGCCCGGCGCGGCGGCCAGCAGCTTCTCGGCGAGCTCGATGCCGGGCTCGTGGGTGAGACCGAGGAACGTCGAGTGCGCGAGCCGGTCGAGCTGGCGGCGTATCGCGTCGTCGACCTCGGGGACGCGGTGGCCGTGGACGTTGACCCACAGGCTCGAGCAGCCGTCGAGATAGCGCCTGCCGTCGGTGTCGACCAGGTACATGCCCTCGCCGCGGTCGATCACGAGCGGACGGTCCTCGGCCCAGGCCGCGTGCTGGGTGAACGGGTGCCAGACGTGCGCGAGGTCGCGCGCGACGAGGTCCTCCGTGCCCATGCCCTCGATCCTGGCAGGCGACGATCCGCCCTCGGCACGGGGGAGGGCGGCGGCCGCCAGCCTCGTGCGGATCAGGCGACGCCGTAGAGGCGGTCGCCCGCGTCGCCGAGGCCGGGGACGATGTAGCCCTTGTCGTTGAGGCGCTCGTCGAGCCCGGCGGTCACCACGGTGACGCGCACGTCGCGATGGTCGAACGCCTGCCGCAGCCGCTCGAGACCCTCGGGCGCGGCGAGCAGGCAGATGGCGGTGACGTCGGTGGCACCGCGACCGAGCAGCAGGTTGATCGCGTCGACGAGCGTGCCGCCGGTTGCGAGCATCGGGTCCAGGGCGAAGACCTGGCGCCCGGAGATGTCGTGCGGCATGCGGTCGGCGTACGTCGAGACCTCGAGGGTCTCCTCGTCGCGCACCATGCCGAGGAAGCCGACCTCGGCGGTCGGCAGCAGCCTCTGCATGCCGTCGAGCATGCCGAGACCAGCGCGCAGGATCGGGACGACGAGGGGACGCGGGTCGGCGAGCTTCACGCCCATCGCGGGCGCCACCGGCGTCGTCACCGCGACGCGCTCGACGCGGATGTCACGCGTGGCCTCGTAGGCCAGGAGCGTGACGAGCTCGTCCGCGAGACGACGGAAGGTCGGTGAGTCCGTGCGCGAGTCGCGCAGGGCGGTGAGCTTGTGGGCCACCAGCGGGTGGTCGGCGACGTGGATGCGCAGGCTGTCGGACATGGCCCGAAGGGTAGGCCGTGCGACGTGGCCGCGTCGCACTGTGACGAAGGTCGCCGTCGGCCCGCCGCCGTACCGGCGTAAACCAGCCCCACCCACCTGCCCCTTCTGCCACTCTGGACGGGCTCCGCCACCAGGCGGGGCGGGTTCTGCCTGCGAGGAGGTCGACGTGGACGACGCGGCCGTCGACTTCGCAGTCGCAGCCTGGCGCGAGGACGGCCTCTGGCAGGTCGTGCTCCTGCCGCCGGGGACAGGCGAGACCCTCGAAGGCCTCGTCGACGCCCTGCGCGCCCAGCCCGGCGAAGGTGGAGTGCTCGGTCTCGTGTCGGTCGCCGAGGAGTTCTTCCTGCTCGTGCGTGTCCTCGGCGAGGAGGTCCGCCTCCTGCTCTCGGACGTCTACGCCGCCGAGGAGTGGCCGCTCGGCCTCGATGCCCTCGACCGTCTCGGCGTCCCCTCGCCCGAGGACGACGAGAGCGAGGAGCCGCAGCCGGCGGGCGACCTGCGCGTCGTCGACGACTTCGGCGTCGGCCCTGTGGAGATCGAGCTGCTGCTCGACGACGACGAGATGTGGCCCGACGAGCAGCTCGCCACGATCGCCACGCGCATCGGGTTCGGCGAGCAGTTCGACGCCGCCCTCGAGCAGCTCCCCGACTGACCCTAGTTCTCACTGAAGGACGCCCTTGTTGCATAGAGCGCAACAAACTCCGCCTCCATCGTGACGTGCGGATGAAGGCGTCCTTCAGTCGCTACCTGCGGCGCGCGTGCGCCATGATCGCCGCGTGCAGGTGCGAACCGAGGACGTCGAGGCGCTACGCCGTGCCCTCGACGAGGCACGCCTGGCCGTCGGCTCCGGCGAGGTCCCCATCGGCGCGGTCGTCGTCGACGCGTCCGGAGCCGTGATCGGCGTCGGACGCAACGAGCGCGAGACGACGCACGACCCCACAGCTCACGCCGAGGTCGTCGCCCTGCGGGCCGCCGGCGCGGCGCTCGGCACCTGGCGCCTCGACGGCTGCTCCCTCGCAGTCACGCTCGAACCGTGCCCCATGTGCGCCGGTGCCGCCTGGCTCGCACGGGTGGACCGCGTCGTGTTCGGCGCCTGGAACCCGGAGTACGGCGCCGCCGGGTCGCTGTGGGACGTGCTGCGCGACGGTCGGCTCAACCACCGCCCCGAGGTGGTCGCCGGCGTGCTGGCCGACGAGTGCGCCGCCCTGCTCGGCGACTTCTTCGCACAGCGGCGCGGCCCTGGCTGAGGTCGGGTGACGAACCGACGATTTTCGGGTCGGGCTCCCGACCTTGTACCCTCCTCGGCGGTGGCGTGTCCGAGCGGCCGAAGGAGCACGCCTCGAAAGCGTGTGAGGTGAAAGCCTCCGTGGGTTCAAATCCCACCGCCACCGCCAGCCGACCGAAGGGCGCCCGCGAGGGCGCCCTTCGCCGTTCCTGTCGCCGGCGAGCACCGGCGAAAGGCGGTCCACCGCGTCAGATGCGGTCCCCCGTTCGCCGGAGCACGCCGTCATCGCCGTATCCCGCAGACTCGCGATCGAGTGGTGCGACACTCGGCGCCTACGAGAGGGGCACCCGTGGACGAGCCGGTAGCGGGCCCGCCGACCCGCACGCTTCACACGCCGCTGATCGACCAGCTGTCCGAGCGGCTGCAGCGCATCGGGGTGGCGCTCGACGACTTCGTGGCGACCGGCACCGACCCGGTCGCGCGGCGCACGTCGTGGGAAGGGAGCCTGCGGACGAACCTACCGGAGCACGGTGTCGGCGCCGACGCCACGCTGGCCGAGCTCGCCGAGGTCGTCGTCCCCAACGGCCAGCGGCTCATGTCGCCCGGGTGGTGGGGCTACATCACCAACGGTCCCAGCACCGTGCCGCTCGTGGCGTCGGTGGCGGCGGCGGTCGGTTCACCCCAGCGCTATCTGCTCACGCCGTTCAACCTGCTCGAGGAGCTCTCGCTCAAGTGGCTCGCGGAGCTCTGCGGCCTTGCCCCGCACATGGAGGGCGTCTACTCCAGCGGTGGATCCACCGCCAACCTCGTCGCCCTCGGCGCGGCTCGTCAGTGGGCGTGCGAGCAGCGCGGCATCGACGTCGGTGCCGACGGGCTCGGCGGTCTGCGGCTGGCGATCTACGCGTCGGACGAGACCCACCACACCGTGCAACGTGCGGCCGGCGTCCTCGGGCTCGGACGCGCGAGCGTGCGGCACATCGGCACCGACGAGCGGCTCCGACTGCGCCCTGACCTGGTGCGCGCCGCGATCGAGGCCGACGTCGCGGCCGGGATCGTGCCGATGGCGGTGGTCGCGACAGCGGGGACCACAAACACGGGGACGATCGACCCGCTTCGCGCGCTCGGCGAGGTCGCGCGCGAGCACGGCACCTGGTTCCACGTCGACGGGGCCTACGGGCTGCCGGGCATCCTCGACGAGCGGGTGGCCCCTCTGTACGACGGCCTCGAGCTCGCAGACTCCGCGATCGTCGACCCGCACAAGTGGCTGGGTGCGCCGACCGGCGTCGGCGCGACGTACGTCCGCGACCGCTCGATCCTGCAGCGGGCGTTCACCCAGGAGCCGGCCGACTACCTCGAGATGGCTGGTCCCGGCGACGCCCCCGCGGAGACCTCGCTCGACGAGATGGGCGTCCCCTACGCCGACTTCGGCGTTGAGCTCACGGCGCCGGCCCGCGGTACGGTCGTGTGGAGCATCCTGCGCGAGCTGGGGCGCGACGGCGTTGCCGCCCGGATCCGCCAGGACGACGACCATGCCCGCCGGGTGGCCGAGCTCGCCCGGGCGCACCCGCGCCTCGAGCTCCTCCTCGAGCCGGTGCTGTCGGTGTGCTGCCTCCGATACCGCCCCGCGGCGGGGTCCGGCGCCGACCTGGACCGGGCCAACGCGGAGATCCTGCGTCGGCTGCACCGCACGACACCGTTCCTCCCGAGCTCGACCCGCGTGCACGGCCACTACGCCCTGCGCCCCTGCTTCATCAACCCGCGGACGACGTCGGACCTCGTCGACGCGTTCGTCGACAGCGTGGTCCGGGTCGGCGACGAGGTCGTCGCGGAGGGCTGAACCTGCGCGGGCCGAGCGTCCGCATCCGGCTGCAAGCCCGGCAGGACCGCCCTAGGGTCGGGCGCATGGCTGAGCTACTCCTCGGCGGGCAGATCGACCCCGCCACTGGTTCCCGCACATCGGATAACGCGACGGCGTCGATCTCCTCCGCGGACCTCACCACCCATGGGGTCATCGTCGGCATGACGGGCTCGGGCAAAACCGGTCTCGGTGTCGTGCTCATCGAGGAATGCCTTTCGTCCGGCGTGCCGGCGCTGCTCATCGACCCCAAGGGCGACCTGACCAACCTGTGCCTGATCTTCCCCGCGCTGCGCGGCTCGGACTTCCGGCCCTGGGTGAACGAGAGCGACGCGCAGAAGGCGGGCCTCGACATGGACGCCTTCGCCGAGCAGCAGGCGACGGCGTGGAAGGACGGCCTCGGCGGCTGGGGCATCGCGCCCGAACGACTGGCCGCGCTGCGCAAGGACGTCGAGTTCACGATCTACACGCCCGGATCCCAGGCAGGGACGCCTATCAACATCGTCGGCTCGCTGCAGGCGCCTCCCGCGGGCACCGACCCCGAGGTCGTGAGCGACGAGATCGACGGCTACGTGTCGAGCCTGCTCGGGATGCTCGGCATCTCCGGCGACCCGCTCTCCTCGCGCGAGCACATCCTGCTCGCGAACATCATCCAGAACGCGTGGTCGCAGGGGCAGGGCCTCGACCTCGCCACGCTGCTCGCCCAGGTGCAGCAGCCGCCGATGCGCAAGCTCGGCGTGCTTGAGCTCGACGCCTTCTTCCCGGCCAACGACCGGATGGCCTTCGCCATGAAGCTCAACGGGCTGCTGGCGTCACCGTCGTTCGCCTCCTGGCTCACCGGTGAGCCGCTCGACATCCAGTCGATGCTCTTCGCGCCCGACGGCCGGCCGCGCTGCGCCATCCTGTCGACCGCCCACCTCGACGACGAGCAGCGCCAGTCGGTCACGGCCCTCGTGCTCTCGAAGCTCGTCACGTGGATGCGCCGCCAGAGCGGCACGAGCGACCTGCGCGCCCTGCTCTACATGGACGAGGTCGCCGGCTACCTCCCCCCTACGGCGAACCCGCCGACGAAGAAGCCGATCATGCTGCTGCTCAAGCAGGCGCGCGCGTTCGGCCTCGGCGTCGTGCTCTCGACCCAGAACCCGGTCGACGTCGACTACAAGGCGCTGTCCAACGCGGGCACCTGGCTCATCGGCCGTCTGCAGACCGAGCAGGACAAGGCGCGGCTCGTCGACGGGCTGTCGAGCGCCGCGGGCGGGGTCGACGTGAAGGTCGTCGGCGAGACGATCAGCAACCTCGGCAAGCGGCAGTTCCTGCTGCGCAAGGCAGGTAAGGACGTCCCCGAGGTCATGACGACCCGCTGGGCGATGAGCTACCTGCGAGGTCCGCTCACCCGGGACCAGATCGGCCAGGCGATGGCGGTGGGCGGCGCCGCGCAGGCGACCGCTGTACCCGCACCGTCGCCGGCAGCTGCAACGGCGTCGTCAGCAACACCGGGAACGACCGCCGCCGCGCAGGACGCGGTTGCTCCGCCCGCCGCTGCAGGGGTCGCGGCCCCCGTCGCGCCTGCGCCGGTCGCGCCCGCGGTGGTGACGACCATCCCGCCCGCGACCGCCGGAGCCGACGAGTCACCAGTGATGCCGGCGATCGCCGCCGGTGTCCCGGTCGCCTACGTCGACCCCGCGGCCCCGTGGCTCGCGAGCGTGGGCGGGGTGCCCGGCGGGCAGCACCTGCGCGCCGCGGCCGTCGCGCGCGTGGACCTCACCTACGACGACGGCACCGAGGTGGTCGCGCAGGAGGAGTACGAGGCCGTGCTCCTGCCGCTCACGCAGGTCCCCGACCCGCGCGCGTTCGTCGCGGTGGACTACGACGACCGCGACCTCGTGACACTGGCGCCGGCGGGCGCGGTCTACGGGCTCGTGCCCGCGGAGGCGAAGGCCAAGACCTACTGGACGGGCATGCAGAAGGCGCTGGTGGAGGAGCTCGTCCGCTCGCGCACGAGCGAGATCCTCGTCAACACCGCGCTCAAGGCGGCCGCGCGCCCCGGCGAGACGCGCGTGGAGTTCGTGGCGCGCTGCCACACGCTCACGGACGCGGCGGCCGACAAGGAGATGTCGGCGCTGCGCACCAAGTACGAGACGAAGCTCGCGACCGCGCGGCAGAAGGTCACCGACGCGCAGATCAACGCGCAGTCGCTGCAGATGGAGTACGACTCCAACTTCGGCCTCGCGGCGACCGGCATGAGCGTGCTGGGCAGCCTGCTCGGCGGCCGGCGCAGCCGGTCCTCGCTGGCCGCGGACGCTCGGCGTCAGTCGGCGGCGAGCGCGAAGGTCGGAGCGGCGCAGCAGAAGGCGGCGGCGCAGGAGCAGGCCTTCACAGCGCTCGAGGCGCAGCTCAACGAGGACATCGTCGCGCTCGACGACGCCTGGACGGCCAAGGCGGAGGACGTCTCCACGAAGACGATCCCGCTGGAGAAGGCCGATGTCGTCGTCCGCGACTTCCGCCTCGTCTGGATCCCGACGGCGTAGTCGGCCCTCACCCCGGCTCGCGTCGACCCCGACCGCAGACTCAGGCCGCGGTCGGGGAGGGAGTGGCCCCGGGGGACTTGGTCACGGGCTTGGCCGTCGGGCTCGGGCAGCCGTTGCCGCTCGCGACGACGACCGGCTTCGCGAGCGCGGCGTCGACCACCTTCTGGTCGGGGATCCCCTTGAACTTCAGCCCGAGGACGACGTCGACGGTCGCGTCGTTGCGCTGGTCCTCGACGAGGGTCGCGCCGACGACGTAGTAGCGCAGGAGCAGTGCGTTGTCGCGGCCCTTGGCGCCGTAGCGCAGCTCACCGATCGTGGTGATGGTCTTGCCGAGAGGGTCGTTGGCGACCGATCCGATGCCGAACCCACGTGTCTTCAGCGTCGTCGCCGTGGTCCGGGCGAGGCCGGCGCGGTCGGTCGCGTTGTAGACGTTGGCGGTCACGGTGGCCGGCTTCGGGAGCGCCGTGCCCGGTGTCACGGTGGTCGACACGCACGGAGCCGGCGAGCTGCCCGACGCGTCGGGGGCGACGCCGCCGTCGCCCTTGAGCAGGCGCACGGCACCGAAGGTCGCGCCTAAGAGCACGAGCATCATCAGCACGATGAGGGCTCCGGTCGCGACCGGGTGACGTCGACGCGACCCGCTGCCGCTGGGTCCGAGGCCCTGGCCCGACAGCATGCTCATGGGCTGGTTCTCCGAGCCCCGGTCGCGGCGCTCGCTGCGACGAGGCGCGCGCGGCCCTCCTCGGAGTCGAGGTCGAGGACCCGGGCGTGCAGGACGTCGCGCCCGTGGAGCGCAGTGCGCAGTGCGCGGTGCAGGCCGTCCTCGAGGTAGAGCTGGCCGTTCCAGCGCACGACGTGCGCGAACAGGTCGCCGTAGAACGTGGACTGCTCGTCGAGCAGCGCCTCGAGGTCGAGAGTGCGCTTGGTGGTGACCAGCTCGGAGAGCCTGATCTGGCGCGGTGCCTGCGCGGCCCAGTCCGCGGGCGTGCAGCCGTGCTCGGGATAGGGACGCCCGTCGCCGACAGCCTTGAAGATCACGCGTCGAGTCTAGGCGGGGTCTTTCGTGGCGGTCGGTCCCGCGCCGAGTCAGCGCGCCGCGGATCCACGACGGGAGCAAGCGCGCGAGACCGAGGAACTCGCCACGGACTCCCCCAGAATCCCTCCGCCTTCTCGGCGCGTGGCGCCGCGCTCGCAAGGCGGACCACGCAGGCGGCACGTGGGTGCCGCCAAGGAGGACAACGCCGCGAGCGTGGATGCCGCGCGCCGAGAGGTGACCCCCCGCACACCCGCCAGAGCCCGCTTACCCTTGCTGCCTTCCGGCCCTGGGGGAGTTCACGGGATGACGCCGCACGGGGGGTCGTAGAGAAGTCTACGGGAGGTCGGGGCCTACCCGTGCGGCCCGTCCTGGTGCTCCGATTTCGGCCAAGGCCTCGAACCCCCGTATCCTCCTCGGCGGAGGATTCGCCTAGTGGCCTAGGGCGCACGCTTGGAAAGCGTGTTGGGGGAAACTCCTCAGGGGTTCGAATCCCCTATCCTCCGCGGGACGAGGCGGGTGGCAGCGCGAGCGGCCACCCGCCCTTCTCGTCCCACGACGTCGACCCGACGCCACTCACTCGGACAGGGCGACCTTGACGGCGTCGGCGACGGGGGTGGCGGGTCGGCCGAGGAGGGCGGCGAGGTCGGCAGGGTCGACCTCGAGCTCACCGGCGGCGATGGCCCGGTCGACGTCGCCGAAGATCGCCGCGACCGGCTCGGGCAGCCCGGCGCCGACGAGGATCCCCCGGAACGTCTCGACCGGGACGTCGGTGTAGCTGATGGTCGCGCCGGTCACCTCGCTGAGGATCGCGGCGAGCTCGCAGAGCGTCACGGCCTCGCCGCCGAGCTCGTACACCTTGCCCTCGTGGCCCTCGCCGGTGAGGACGGCGGCCGCGGCCTCGCCGAGCTCACGGCGAAGGGCGAGGCTGACCCTGCCGTCGCCGGCGGAGCCGACCATCCCGTGCTCGAGGTAGGTCGGCACCGAGGGCGTGTAGTTCTCGACGTACCAGCCGTTGCGCAGCACCGTCGCCGTCAGTCCGGAGGCGGCGAGGTGCTCCTCGGTGTCCCTGTGGTCGGCCATGAGGAGCATCGAGGACGTCGTGGCCCTCGGCCCCGAGGTGTAGACGACGTGGCCGACGCCCGCGCGCTGCGCGGCGTCGATGGCGTTGCGGTGCTGGCCCGCACGGTCGTCGAAGTCGTTGCTCGACACCAGCAGGACCTTGTCGGCGCCGGCGAACGCGGTGTCGAGGCTCGCGGGATCCTTGTAGTCAGCGGCTACGACGGTGACCCCTCGAGCGGCGAGGTCGGCCAGCTTCTCGGTCGAGCGACCGGTCGCGGTGATGTCGGCGGCGGGCACGCCGCGCTCGAGCAGGGACTCGACGACGGCGCGGCCGAGCTGGCCGGTGGCGCCGGTGACGACGAGGGACATGGGATCTCCTGGGGTGTTGGGGCGGCCGGTCGGCCGTGAGGTCCGACAGCGCCAACCGGTTGAACGTGCAATTGCTTCCCGTCCGCGAGGGTCGATCGTCACGGAACCCGCCGGTCGGAACGCCCGCCGACGCCCCGTGTGGTCGTCGGGAGCGGCGACTAGGGTTCCCGTCATGTCGTTGGCGCTGTACCGCACCTACCGTCCCGGGCGGCTGGTCGACGTCATCGGCCAGGAGCACGTGACGGTGCCCCTCGCGCGGGCCATCGACACCGGCCGGTCGCACCACGCCTACCTGTTCACCGGCCCCCGCGGCTGCGGCAAGACGTCCACCGCGCGCATCCTCGCCCGCTCGCTGAACTGCGAGCAGGGACCGACCTCGGACCCGTGCGGGGTGTGCGCGAGCTGCATCGACCTCGCGCCCAACGGCCCGGGGTCCATCGACGTCGTCGAGATGGACGCCGCGAGCCACCGGGGCATCGACGACGCCCGCGAGCTGCGCGAGAAGGCGATGTACGCGCCCGCGTCGAGCCGCTACAAGGTCTACATCATCGACGAGGCGCACCAGCTCACGGTCGATGCCGCCAACGCTCTGCTCAAGCTGATCGAGGAGCCGCCGGCTCACCTGCGGTTCGTCTTCGCGACCACCGAGCCGGACAAGATCCTCGCCACGATCCGCTCGCGCACCCACCACTACCCGTACCGCCTGGTGTCCGCGCGCCGGCTGCAGGAGCACCTGGCGTGGGTCTGCGAGCAGGAGGGCGTGCCGGCCCAGCCCGAGGCGCTCGCGCTTGTCGCCCGAGCCGCCGCCGGATCGGTGCGCGATGCGCTGTCGATCCTCGGCCAGCTGGTCGCCGGCACCGGGCCCGAGGGTCTGACCTACCTCGATGCGGTGGCTCAGCTCGGCGTCACCGACGCCACGATGCTCGACGAGGTCGTCGACGCGCTCGCCGCCGGCGACGGTGCACAGATGTTCTCCGTCGTCGACCGCGTCGTCGAGGCCGGTCTCGACCCGCGCCGGTTCGCCGCCGACCTGCTCGAGCGGCTGCGCGACCTCGTCGTGCTCCACGAGGTGCCTGACGCCGTCGACGCGGGCCTGCTCGACGCGCCCGAGTCCCAGATTGAGACGATGCGCCGGCAGAACGAGCACCTCGGGCTCGCCCAGCTCTCGCGGGCGGCCGACCTCGTGAGCACGGGGCTCTCCGAGCTCAAGGGCGCGACCGCTCCTCGCCTGCAGCTCGAGCTGCTCTGCGCGCGGCTGCTGCTCCCGGCCGTCGACGACACCGACGCCGGCCTGCTCGCACGGCTCGACCGGCTCGAGCACCGCATCGCCTTCCTCGGCGACGCTCCCTCCGTCCCCGGCCCGGCCGCTCCAGCCGCCCGGCCCGCGGCTCGC
>DATCCY010000029.1:0-19555 GCA_036510975.1 Candidatus Nanopelagicales bacterium | reverse complement strand
CCTAGCGTCCGCCCGTGCTCCCGCTTCCGCGTCGTCGGCTCGATCCGCAGGCCGTGCGCGAACGGCTCCGAGCGCTCGCGTCGGGCGGGTCGGATGCTGGCGGCCTTGCCGCACTGGGCCTGGCGCCCGCACGGGACGACGGTGACACCGGTGTGGGGGCGCCTCGACGACGCCCATCGTCTGGGCCTCGTCCGTCGCGGCAGGTGAGTGTGGGCCGGCGCGCCCCGGCCCCCTGCGCCCCCCACCCAGGCACCGCTGCGAGACGACGCGGCAGGGCGGCGTGGCGTCGTCGGTCGGGCGTGGCATGCTCGGGGAGCCATGACACCTCCCGCCAAGCGCGCCGCCGGCAAGCCGGCCGCGTCGACGAGCCCCGAGGCCGACGCCGCGTCCGAGCATGCGGTGCTCGCCGTCGGCGCGGAGGACTTCCTCGCCGAGCGCGTGGTGTCGGCGGTCGTGGCGAACGCCCGCACGACCGATCCCACCGTCGAGCGTCGCGACGTCGACCTCGGCTCGGAGACGGGCCTCGGCGCACTGGTCGAGGCGTGCTCGCCGAACCTGTTCGGTGATGCCGCCGTCCTCGTCGCGCGCAACGCCGAGCAGGCCGACGACGCCATGGTCGCGGCGCTCGTCGACGCAGCTGCGGCCGGCGACATCCGAATCGTCGTCCTGCACCCTGGCGGGGTGAAGGGCCGCAAGGTCGTGGACTCGCTGTCCAAGGGCGGCTACGTCGTCGCCCCGTGCGAGAAGGCCAAGGGGCGCGCCGTCGACGACTTCGTCGCGCGCGAGCTGCACGCGGCACGGCGTCGAGCCACCCCGGAGGCCGTCGAGGCGCTCCGGGTGGCGATCGGCGACGACCTGCGTTCGCTGGCGTCCGCCTGCGCTCAGCTGGTGAGCGACGTCGAGGCCGATCCGCTCACCGCCGAGTCGGTCGCCCTGTACTACGACGGTGTCGCCGACGTCCCGGGCTATCTCGTCGCCGACGCCGTGCTCGGCGGCCGCGCGGTGGAGGTCCTGCGACGGACCCGCTGGGCGCTGGCCAACGACCCCGGCGCCGGCCCGGCCCTGTCCGCCGCGGTCGCCTCCGGCCTGCGCGGGCTGGCGCGCGTGGCCTCGATCCCGCGCGGGACGCCGGAGGCCGAGGTGGCCCGCGAGGCCGGCGTACCCCCGTTCAAGGTCCGGAGCCTGCGCGAGCAGGCCGGTCGCTGGCACCCGGCGGCGCTGGCCGAGGCCCTCGTCGACCTCGCCGTGGCCGACGCCGCCGTCAAGGGTCGCGACGTGTCCGGCCGGGCGATGAGCGAGGACGGCCTCGACCGCGAGCAGGGCAGCTACACCCTGGAGCGGGCGCTGCTGCACGCCGTGCGGCACCGCAGCCGACCCTGAGCGCCGGTCCGCCACGGGCGGGCCTACGAACGACGAAGGCCGCCGTCCCGAGGGACGACGGCCTTCGTGCTGCTGGGGTCAGGCGCTCTTCTGGAGCTCCGCGGCGCGGGCGGCGATCGCCGACTTGCGGTTGGCGGCCTGGTTCTTGTGGATGACGCCCTTGCTGGCTGCCTTGTCGAGCTGGCGGGTGGCGGTCTTCGCGAGCTCGGCGGCGGCCGCGGCGTCGCCGGAGTCGGCCGCCTCGCGGAACTTGCGGACCGAGGTCTTGAGGGCCGACTTGGTCGACTTGTTGCGCAGGCGGGCAGCCTCGTTGGTGCGGTTGCGCTTGATCTGCGACTTGATGTTCGCCACGGGTGTGCCTATCGCCTTCGGTTGTCGGTGCTGCGGACAGGTGGTTCAGGGGTCGGGCACGCGTGCAGACAGCGCGCCGCGCGACACGCCAGAGTACCCGGACCGGGCGGTCGGGGCCAAATCCGGTGCCCGCTGGCGCCGAGAGGACCTGCGCGGCACGGCCCGGGGTTCGTGGGACCATAGGAAGCCGCCGCGTGCTCCCAGCGAGCCCGCTCGCGCTGCCGACCGATCCTGCCCGCCCGATCCGAGGACGCCCAGACCACCGTGGCCAACGCCAACGCCCCCACCCCGGGTTCGACCGACCCCTCGGTCATCCGGAACTTCTGCATCATCGCCCACATCGACCACGGCAAGTCCACGCTGGCCGACCGGATGCTGCAGATCACCGGAGTCGTCGACGGTCGCCAGATGCGCGCGCAGTACCTCGACCGGATGGACATCGAGCGCGAGCGCGGCATCACGATCAAGAGCCAGGCGGTCCGGCTGCCCTACACGGCGGCCGACGGCGTCACCTACGTCCTCAACCTCATCGACACCCCCGGGCACGTCGACTTCACCTACGAGGTCTCGCGCAGCCTGGCCGCGTGCGAGGGGGCGATCCTGCTCGTGGACGCCGCCCAGGGCATCGAGGCCCAGACGCTGGCGAACCTCTACCTCGCGCTCGAGAACGACCTGCAGATCATCCCGGTCCTCAACAAGATCGACCTGCCCGCGGCGCAGCCCGAGAAGTACGCCGCGGAGCTCGCCCGGATCATCGGCTGCGACCCCGCCGACGTGCTGCAGGTGAGCGCCAAGTCCGGCCTCGGCGTCGACGCGCTCCTCGAGGAGGTCGTCAAGCTCGTGCCGGCGCCCGTCGGCGACCCGAAGGCACCTGCCCGCGCCATCATCTTCGACTCGGTCTACGACAGCTACCGCGGCGTGGTCACCTACGTCCGGGTGATCGACGGGCACCTCTCGACCCGCGAGCGCATCCAGATGATGAGCACCGGCGTGGTCCACGAGATGCTCGAGGTCGGCGTCATCTCACCGGATCCCATGCCGTCCGCGGGCATCGGCGTAGGCGAGGTGGGCTACCTCATCACCGGGGTGAAGGACGTCCGGCAGTCGCGAGTCGGCGACACCGTCACCTCGCAGCGCCACGGCGCGACCGAGGCGCTCGGCGGCTACCGCGACCCCAAGCCGATGGTCTTCTCCGGTCTCTACCCGCTCGACGGCTCGGACTATCCCGAGCTGCGCGACGCGCTCGACAAGCTCCAGCTCAACGACGCCGCACTCGTCTACGAGCCGGAGACGTCGGTGGCGCTCGGCTTCGGTTTCCGCTGCGGCTTCCTCGGCCTGCTCCACCTCGAGATCGTGCGCGAGCGCCTCGAGCGGGAGTTCAACCTCGACCTCATCTCGACCGCGCCGACCGTGGTCTACCGCGTGGTCATGGACGACGGCTCCGAGGTCACCGTGACCAACCCGAGCGAGTTCCCCGGCGGCAAGGTCGCCGAGGTCTTCGAGCCGATGGTCCGCGCGACGGTGCTGGCGCCGAGCGAGTACATCGGCGCGATCATGGAACTGTGCCAGACGCGGCGCGGCAACCTGCTCGGGATGGACTACCTCTCCGAGGACCGCGTCGAGCTGCGCTACACCCTGCCGCTCGCCGAGATCGTCTTCGACTTCTTCGACGCGCTCAAGTCCAAGACTCGTGGCTACGCCTCGCTCGACTACGAGCCCACCGGCGAGCAGGCCTCCGACCTAGTGAAGGTCGACATCCTGCTGCACGGCGAGCCGGTCGACGCCTTCTCCTCGATCGTGCACAAGGACAAGGCCTATGCCTACGGCGTCTCGATGGCCGGCAAGCTGCGCGAGCTCATCCCGCGCCAGCAGTTCGAGGTACCGATCCAGGCGGCCATCGGCGCGCGCGTGATCGCCCGCGAGACGATCCGGGCGATCCGCAAGGACGTCCTGGCGAAGTGCTACGGCGGCGACATCACGCGCAAGCGCAAGCTGCTCGAGAAGCAGAAGGAGGGCAAGAAGCGGATGAAGATGGTCGGCCGCGTCGAGGTCCCCCAGGAGGCGTTCATCGCCGCGCTCTCGACCGACGACTCCGCCGCGAAGCCCAAGGCCTGACGGCGCAGGGCGGTCTGCCCCCGGCCCGCTCCGCGAGGGCCGCCGGAGTCGCGGGAACCCAGGACTCCCCGCCCTGGTCGGGGCCAGGATGGGTCCGATGCCCGTGCGGGAGGACCTCCGTGTACGGTGCGCCGACCGGACGTGCCCGCCGGGGCCGTGGAAGACGAGGAGCCCGCTGTGTCCGACGCAGTCCAGCAGTCCGTGCCCAGTGCAGGTCGAACCACCACCGGTCCGGAGACGCTGCCCGCCGTGGAGCCGTCCCTGGGGCGGATGTTCTACTCCCGCGTGGCGGCCGACCCCGCGCGCGAGGCCTTCCGCGCCCCGAAGCCGAGCGGCGGCTGGGACTCCTGGAGCTGGGGGCGCAGCGGCGAGCGGGTCACGGAGCTCGCGGCCGGGTTCCTCTCCCTCGGCCTCGGCGCCGAGGACCGCGTCGCCATCGCCATGAGCACCCGGCTGGAGTGGATCTTCCTCGACCTCGCGGTGCTCGCCGCCGGGGGAGCGACCACGACCGTCTACCCCTCGACCCAGGCCGAGGACGTCGCCTACATCCTCAGCGACTCCGGGTCGCGGTTCGTCGTCGTCGAGGACGCTGGCCAGCTGGCCAAGGTGGTCGCGCAGCGCGACTCGCTCCCGGCGATCGAGAAGGTCGTCATCCTCGACACGTCGAAGGCCGACCTCTCGGTGCGGACCGACGAGTGGGTCATCACCGTCGACGACCTCGCCGCGCGCGGGCGCAGCCTGCTGTCCGCCGACGCCGACGCGGTGACGCGCGCCAACGACGCCGTCACCGCGGATCGCCTCGCGACGCTCATCTACACCTCCGGCACGACCGGTCGTCCCAAGGGCGTCGAGCTCACCCACGGCAACTGGACCTACGAGGGTGCCGGGGCCGAGGCCATCAAGCTGGTCAACAAGGACCAGCTGCACTTCCTGTGGTTGCCCCTGTCGCACTCGTTCGGCAAGGTGCTGCTGGCCGCGCAGATGCAGATCGGCTTCACGACGGCGGTCGACGGGCGCGTCGACAAGATCGTCGACAACCTCGCCGAGATCCGCCCACACCTGATGGCCGGGGCCCCCCGGATCTTCGAGAAGGTCTACGCCCGGGTCGTGTCGAGCACCGAGGCCGAGGGCGGCGCCAAGGCGAAGATCTTCCACTGGGCCATCGGCGTGGGGAAGCAGGTCGCCGCCCACCGCGAGGCCGGCACCGGCGTCCCGATCACGCTCTCGGTGCAGCACTCGCTCGCCGAGCGGCTGGTCTTCGCGAAGGTCAAGGAGCGGATGGGCGGCCGCATCGAGACCTTCATCTCGGGCTCGGCCGCGCTGTCGAAGGACGTCGCGTCGTGGTTCGAGGCGGTCGGCCTCCCGATCCTCGAGGGATACGGCCTCACCGAGACCTCCGCAGGCACGTGCGTGAACCGCAATGGTGCCGTGCGGGTCGGCACGGTCGGCAAGCCGTTCCCCGGCACCGAGGTGAAGATCGCGGACGACGGCGAGATCCTCATCCGAGGTGGTGGCGTCATGCGCGGCTACTACAACCTGCCCGAGCAGACCGCCGAGGTGCTGATCGGCGACGGCTGGTTCGCGACCGGCGACATTGGCGAGATCGACGACGACGGCAACGTGAAGATCACCGACCGCAAGAAGGACCTGATCAAGACCTCGGGCGGCAAGTACATCGCGCCGAGCCTGATCGAGGCGCGGTTCAAGGCGCTGTGCCCGCTGCTCGGCAACGTCCTCGTGCACGCCAACGGCCGGAACTACGCGACCGCGATCGTCACCCTCGACCCCGACGTCACTGCGGGCTTCGCCGAGCACCACGGCATCACCGGTGGTCCGGAGTCGTGGCCCACCGACCCGACCGTGGAGAAGTCGGTCCGCGACGCGATGACCGAGCTCAACGCCGGGCTCAACCGGTGGGAGACGATCAAGGACGTCCGGATCCTCCCGCACGACCTCACGGTCGAGGAGGGCGAGCTCACCCCGTCGCTGAAGATCAAGCGCAAGGTCGTCGAGACGAAGTACGCCGACCTGCTCCAGAGCATGTACTCGTCGAGCTGACGACGTATCCCCCTCACGGTCCCCTCACGCCCTGCGCGGGACCGCACCGGGGACGGCGTAGGTTCGTCGGGTGCCGTCCGTCCCGCCTCCGGGTGATCCCGCCCCGTCCGACGGGTCGCTGCCGGCGTCCGCGCTCGAGGAGTTCGGCGAGCGGCCGTTCGCCTTCTACCTGCACGTGCCGTTCTGCGCGACGAGGTGCGGCTACTGCGACTTCAACACCTACACCTCCGACGAGCTGGGGCCGGGTGCGACCCGGGACACCTACGCCGACCAGCTCGTGGCCGAGGTGCGACTGGCGCGTCGCGTGCTCGGCGACCGCGACGTGCCGGTGTCCTCGGTCTTCGTCGGCGGCGGTACGCCGACGTTGCTCCCGCCGGGCGACCTCGGCCGTGTCCTCGCCGCGGTGCGCGACGAGTTCGGCCTGACACCCGACGCCGAGGTGACGACCGAGGCGAACCCGGACTCCGTTACCGCCGCCTCGCTCGCAGCCCTCCGCGAGGACGGCTTCACCCGGATGTCGTTCGGGATGCAGAGCAGCGCGCCGCACGTGCTCGCGGTGCTCGAGCGCACGCATACACCGGGTCGGGCGGTCGAGGCGGTGGCGCAGGCGCGTGCCGCCGGTTTCGAGCACGTGAACGTCGACCTGATCTACGCCACACCCGGCGAGACGGAGTCCGAGTTCGCCGCCTCGCTCGACGCGGCCGTCGGCAGCGGCGCCGACCATGTGTCGGCGTACTCACTCATCGTCGAGGAGGGCACCCGGCTCGCCGGACGGATCCGCCGCGGTGAGCTGCCCGACGTCGACGACGACGTCGCCGCCGACCGCTACCTGCAGGCCGACGAGGCCCTCTCGGCGGCCGGTCTCGAGTGGTACGAGGTGAGCAACTGGGCGCGGCCCGGGGCCGAGTGCCGGCACAATCTGGCCTACTGGCGCGGGGACGACTGGTGGGGCGCGGGACCGGGGGCGCACGCGCACGTCGGCGGGGTGCGGTGGTGGAACGTGCGCCACCCCGCTGCCTACGCCGCTCGAATCGCCGCGGGGGAGTCGCCGGCGCAGGCGCGCGAGGTGCTCTCGACCGAGGCGCGTCGCGTGGAGGACGTCCTGCTGAGGGTGCGGCTGCGCGAGGGCCTCGCGCTCGCGACGTTGAGCGACGCGGGTCGTGCCGTGGCGGCTCGGGCCGTGGCCGACGGTCTGGCCGGGGGCACGGCGTACGACGAGGGCCGGCTCGTCCTTACCCTGCGCGGCCGCCTCCTCGCCGACGCCCTCGTCCGCGACCTCGTCGACTGACCCATGAGTTCTCACTGAAGGACGCCTTTGTTGCATGGCGCGCAACAAAGGCGTCCTTCACCGAGAACTCCGCTTCTCGGTCAGCGGAGGAAGGGGATGGCGAGGGGGTAGTGGAAGAAGGCTCCCTGCCAGGAGCGCAGGGCCGCGAGGCAGGCGAAGAGCAGGCCGTACGCCGCCACCGCTCCGAGGACCGTCGGACCGGTGCCGCGCAGCGCCACGACTGCCGCGACGACGAACAGGATGAGGTACGTGGCCTGGAAGTTGAAGGCCTCCTTGGCGTGCCGGTCGACGAACAGAGAGCGGCGTCCGAGGGATGCGAGCAGCAGCATGGGTGCGAGCACGATGCCGCCGACCTGGGAGAGGTGCGCCAGGGCGGCGTAGGCCCGTTCCTCGCGTGGTGACAGCGGACCGTCGTCCATCGGCAGGTAGCGCTCGCCGAAGGGGGGAGCGCCGGGCGTCGTCCGGTACGCCGGTCGCGGTGGCGGGTCGCCGGCGGGCAGTCGGCCCATGGGCGGCAGGGCGGGGGTGTCGTCGCTCATCGGACCTCCTCAGCGGTCCCGAACCGGGATTCCGCCATGGTGGGGCACGCCGTGAGATCCGGCCACCGGGAGCGGCCGATCCACGGGGGACGCTCGGTCGGCGGCCACCGCGCCGCCGCCGAGACCGAGACACGGGGGAGGGCGGGGTCCTTGAAGGACCCCGCCCTCCCCCGTGCATCGCTGTGCGATCAGGTCGCGACCGGCTGATCGGTAAACTTCTTGTAGGTGAAGGCCGTCGCGATGATGACCACCGGTGCGGCGACGATGAGGCCGATGCCGCAGATGGCACCGCCGATAGCCAGGATCACCCAGCTGACCAGGACGAACAGGAAGACGTCACCGACGCGCTCCCTCACGAAGTTGAAGCTCGCCTTGATCGAGTCGAACGGCGAGAGCCCCTTGTCGAGCAGGAAGTACCACGTGAAGAACAGGAAGAACTCGACGACCACTGCGCCCACGAAGCAGAACAGGTAGCCGACGGCCGTGAAGACGCCGAGCAGGACGGCCGTGGTGATGACCTCTCCGAGTCGCTCGGTCGACAGGATGGTGCTCGTCTCGATGCTCTTCCCCTCGGTGATCGCGAGGGCGGCGCGGGTGATGGCGGCCTGGATGAAGCCGGCGACCGTCGCGTAGACCAGGATGCCGATCGCGGCGAAGACCAGGCCGACGATGAAGTTGGGCCCTCCGCTGGTCGTGATGGCGCCGGTGTTCGGATCGATGTCCACGTGGGCGGTGCCGACGACGGCGTTCTGGATCGCGGCGACGATGAAGAACCAGACGAGGGCCACGACGAACGCGCCGATGATCAGGATCAGCATCGCGATCAGGATGGGCGAGAGGTACTGCTGGAACTTGGCCCAGCCGTAGCTGAACGCATTGCCGAGGGTCCACGGACCCGATGCCGGGTCAGCGGGAGGACCAGCGTGGCCGGCGGGCGGCGGGGGCGGTGGGACGGCACCGGGCGGCGGGGCCGTCGGCGGTTGAGGCGCGGGCGGTTGGGGCGGGGGCGGCGGCGGAGTTGCGTCGCCCGTGGGGACGGTCGGCTCCTCCGGCGGCGTCGGGTTGTCGGACGACATGGTGTTCCTCCTCGGAACCTGCGCGCCGCACATCCGGGACCGTGAGCGGCGATCGTGACTCACCGTAGCGATCACGGCAGCGCCCGTGGGGGACGTTGGCCACCCTTGGCCGTATGCCCCGGTACGCCTCACCCGTTCGGCAGGCGCGTGGATCGCCGTCGCCAGCGTGAACGCGAACCTCAGCCGGGGGTCGATCGGGAGGTGGACGACCTCCTCGACCCCCGGCGAGCAGGCTCGGATCGAGGTCTGCGCGGTGTCAGACCCCGACGTACTCCGGTCGTGCCGGGGTGCGCTCAGTCCGAGATCGGCTCCCGGTTGAGCTGGCGGTAGACGTGCGCCGTGAACAGGGCGCCGAAGGGCAGCAGCACGAGCGACAGCACGCCCCAGACGAAGCCGCTGAGGATGCTGATGACGATGTTGACCAGCGCCGCGAGCAGGACCGGCACGAAGTTCGCCGTGACGGCGCGGTAGCTGTTCCCGAAGGCCTCGCCGATGCCCTGGCCCTTGTCCAGCGCGTAGAACGGCGAGAACTGGAACAGGAAGATGACGATGAGGCCCGGCAGGATGCACAACACGATGCCGAGGGCCGACGCCAGGAAGTAGACGATCGCGACGGCGATGTACGCGCCGAGGTTCTCGCCCGACGTCAGCTGGTCGAAGCTCGGGGTGACGCCCTGGGTACGGCGGATCGCCGCGCGGTAGACGCCCACGGTCGCCAGCGCGATCAGGATGCTGAAGATGATGCTCATCACGATCGTGATGCCGAGGTTCGCGAACAGGCCCGTCGCGCAGCCGTTCGAGATGTTGACGTTGCCGTTGGCGTCCTGCGTGATCGTCGTGTTCGCGCAGTTGTTGCTAGCGTTGTTGACCAGCACGTTGGTGATGATCGACTGCAGCGCGTGCAGCACGAACACGACGGCGGCGAGGCCGATGAGGATGGCGGCGTGCTGCTGGAACTTGGCCAGCGCCCAGTTGAACGCGGCACCGATCTCGACGTTGCCCGAAGCACCCGCGGGGGGTGCGGCGGGCGCGGGCGGCGGGGGCGGGGGTACGGCACCGGCCGGCGGGGCCGGCGGGGCGGGCGGTGCGGGCGGCGGAGGCGGCGGAGGCGGCGGGGGAGTGGCGTCGCCTGTGGGGACGGTCGGCTCCTCGGGCGGCGGCGGGTTGTCGAACGACATGGTGTTCCTCCTCGGAACCTGCGCGCCGCACATCCGGGACCGTGAGCGGCGATCGTGACTCACGGTAGCGATCACGGCAGCCCCCGTGGGGGACGTTGGCCAGCCTGGGCCGTTTGTGCCGGTGCCCGTCATCCGTTCGGTCACACCTGCCGAGCGCCACGGAATGGGCCGGCACGGGGTCGCGGGTCAGGCGGGGGCGGTCACGACGTCGATGAGCTCCTCGACGCGGGCGAGCAGGCTCGGCTCGAGATCGGCGTAGCTGCGCACGTGGCCGAGCAGCCAGCGCCAACCGGAGGCCACGTCCGCGGGGGTCTCGTACGGGCGCCCGAGCGCGGCGAGCACCCCCTCCTTCCAAGGCCGTCCCAGGGGCACCACCGGCCACGCGTCGATGCCGAGGACCTGCGGGCGGACGGCCTGCCAGACATCGACGTAAGGGTGGCCGAGCACCGTCACGTCGGCCCCGAAGGCACGCCTGACCTCCTCGGCGATCCGGGTCTCCTTGGATCCGGGCACGAGGTGGTCGAGCAGCACGCCGATGCGTCGACCCGGTCCCGGCGCGAACTCACGGACGAGGCCGAGCAGGTCGTCGGCGCCGTGGAGCGGCTCGACGACCACGCCCTCGACCCGCAGGTCGTGACCCCACACCTTCTCCACGAGCTCGGCGTCGTGCAGGCCCTCGACCCAGATCCGGGAGCGGCGGGCGACGACGGCCCGGTGGCCGACCACGGCGAACGAGCCGGAGGCCGTGCGGACCGGTCCGGCGGGGGCGGCCGCGGTCGGGCGGACCAGCGTGACGACCTCGCCCTCGAGCAGGAAGGCGGCCGGTCGCAGGGCGAAGGGGCGGCGGACGCCGTGCCTGTCCTCCAGGACCACGGCCCAGCCGTCGGCGCCCTTGTCGGTCCCCACGACAGCCCCGCACCAGCCCGACTCGACGCACTCGACGACGAGGCCCGGCTCGGCCGCGACCTCGGCGACGCGACGTCGGCGCGCGGCGTTCGGGTCCTGCGCGAGGACGTCGCGCCCGTAGCGGTCGGCCATCGGTGCGCCTTCCTCCTCCGCAGGTGCCGGTCGGTCGCCAGCCGCAGATCGCCGTTCGGTCGGTTGCCGGCCGCTCGAGCCTAGGTGCCGCCGGGGCGTCGGTGCGGGAGCGCCGCGGCGGGGGCGCGCGCCGGGCGGAGGGCTGCGCGGGTCCGTCGTAGACTTGGCACTCGGAATCCGGGAGTGCCAGCCCGGTCGCTGCAGCGGAGGTGGGTCGTGGTCGAGGACCGTCGCCTCGCCGTCCTGCGCGCGATCGTGGAGGACTACGTCGCCACCCATGAACCGGTCGGGTCGCGGTCGCTGGTCGAGCGACACTCCCTGGGCGTGAGCCCCGCGACGATCCGCAACGACATGGCGGCCCTGGAGGACGAGGGCCTCATCGCGCAGCCGCACACCAGCGCCGGTCGGGTGCCCACCGACCAGGGCTACCGGGTGTTCGTCGACCGGCTCTCGGCGGTGAAGCCGATGTCGTCGGCGGAGCGCCGGGCGATCGGCTCGTTCCTCGACGGCGCGATCGACCTCGACGACGTGATGCAGCGCTCGGTGCGGCTCCTCGCGCAGCTCACCCGCCAGGTCGCGCTCATCCAGTACCCCTCGCTCACCCGGTCGAGCGTGCGCCACATCGAGCTCGTCGGGCTCGCCCCGTCCCGGATCCTGCTGGTACTCATCTCCGACACCGGTCGCGTCGAGCAGCGTCAGGTCGAGACGGCGGCGCCGGTGTCCGAGGACCTCCTCTCTCGGATGCGCACGCGGATCATCGAGCGGGTCAACGGCCAGCGCCTCGTCGACGTCGCAGACCGCGTCGCCGACATCACCGAGCAGTTCACCGGCGAGGAGCGCGCTGCGGTCGCGGCGGTGATCGCGTCGTTGCTCGAGACCGTCGTGGAGCGCCACGAGGAGCGGGTGATGCTGGCCGGCACCGCGAACCTCGCCGCGTTCGGCGAGGACTTCAACGGCGCCGTGCGCCCGGTGCTCGAGGCGCTCGAGGAGCAGATGGTCCTGCTCCGGCTGCTCGGCGAGAGCCGCACGACCGATGCGCTCACGGTGCGCATCGGGCACGAGAACGAGGTCGAGGGGCTCAGCGCCACCTCGGTCGTGTCGGTCGGCTACTCCCTCGGCGACGAGATCGTCGCCCAGCTCGGCGTCGTCGGCCCGACCCGCATGGACTATCCCGGGACGATGGGGTCGGTGCGCGCCGTGGCGCGCTACGTCGGCCGCACCCTGACTGAGCAGCAGTAGGGACGACAGTGGCTTCCGACCTGTACGCCGTCCTCGGTGTGTCGCACGACGCGACCGGCGAGGAGATCAAGCGTGCCTACCGCAAGCTCGCGCGCGAGCTGCACCCCGACGTGAATCCCGATCCCGCGATCCAGGACCGGTTCAAGGAGGTCACGGCCGCCTACGAGGTGCTCTCCGACCCCGACAAGCGCCAGATGTACGACCTCGGCGGTGACCCGCGCGGCGGCCCGGGCGGCGCCGGTTTCGGCCAGGGCTTCGGCTTCGGCGACATCATGGACGCCTTCTTCGGCACCCAGTCGCGCGGACCTCGGCCACGGTCGGGTCGCGGCAAGGACGCACTGATCCGGCTGCAGGTGACTCTCGCGGAGGCCACGTTCGGCGCCACCCGGGAGATCACGGTCGACACGGCGATCGCCTGCGACGAGTGCGCCGGTGCCGGCACGGCCCCCGGCTCGCAGGTCGTCACCTGCACGATGTGCCAGGGCCGCGGCGAGGTGCAGTCGGTGCAGCGCTCGTTCCTCGGTCAGGTGATGACCGCGCGACCGTGCCCGCAGTGCCAGGGCTTCGGCACCCTCATCCCGCACCCCTGCCCGGAGTGCTCCGGCGAGGGCCGCGTCCGCACCCGACGCACCATCACGGTGAAGATCCCGCCCGGCGTCGACACCGGCACGCGCATCCAGCTCACCGGCGAGGGCGAGGTTGGCCCGGGCGCGGGTCCGTCAGGTGACCTGTTCCTCGAGATCGTCGAGACGCCGCACGAGGTCTTCTCGCGCCAGGGTGACGACCTGCACTGCACGATCACGCTGCCCATGACCGCGGCGGCGCTGGGGACCTCGATCGACCTCGAGACCCTCGACGGCCCGGAGACCATCGACATCAAGCCCGGGACGCAGTCCGGGCAGACGGTCACGCTGCGCCAGAAGGGTGTGGCGCACCTGCGGGCCACCGGGCGCGGCGACCTGCACGTGCACGTCGACGTCGTGACGCCAACCAAGCTCGACCCCCGCCAGGAGGAGCTGCTCCGCGAGCTCGCCGCGCTGCGCAAGGAGGAGAGCAAGCCGGGCACCGTGCAGGGCAACCACATGTCGCAGGGCGGCGGTCTGTTCTCCCGGCTGCGCGACGCGTTCAACTCGTGACGGACCCCGACTCGTGACGGACCCCGAATCGTGACGGACCCCGAATCGTGACGGACCCGTCGTGACCGCGCCGTTCTTCCTCGTCGCCCCCGAGGCGCTGAGCGTCGTCGTCGGCGCCACTGTGGTCGTCGACGGCCCCGAGGGCCGGCACGCCGCCACGGTGAAGCGGCTCGGGCGCGGCGAGCCGGTGCTCGTCGGCGACGGCTGCGGGCGGGTCGTCGAGGGCCGGGTGTCGGCCGTGGTCGGCAAGGACCGGATCGACGTCGAGGTCACGGCGTACGCCGAGCACGCCGTCCCCTCGCCGCGGGTCGTCGTCGTGCAGGCGCTCGCGAAGGGCGAGCGCGGCGAGCTGTCGGTCGAGCTGCTGACCGAGGTCGGCGTCGACGTCGTCGTGCCGTGGTCGGCGTCTCGCTCGGTCGCGCAGTGGCGCGAGGAGAAGGCGGCGCGCGGGGTGGAGAAGTGGCGGTCGACGGCGCGCGAGGCGGCGAAGCAGTCGCGCCGCCCGTTCGTGCCCGACGTCCGGTCGCTCGCCTCGACCGCGGAGTGCGCCGCGCTGGTGCGCGAGGCGGTCGCCGGCGGGGGCACCGCCATCGTCCTGCACGAGGACGCCGCGCTCCGCATGGCCTCGCTGCGAGTACCGCGCAGCGGCGACGTGGTCCTCGTGGTCGGACCCGAGGGCGGCATCAGCGACGACGAGCGCGCGTCGTTCGAGTCGGCGGGAGCGCTCTCGGCGCGGCTCGGGCCGTCGGTCCTGCGCACCTCGACGGCCGGCACCGTCGCCGCAGCCGTCGTCCTTGCCAGCTGCGGCCGCTGGGACTGACCTCCTCGCTCCTCCGGGCGACGCCGCTGTGCTCCCGCTGCTGACTGGATCCGCGCTCACCGATACGTTCGTCGCATGAGCGCTGACTGCCTGTTCTGCTCGATCGTCGCGCGGAAGATCCCGGCGACCCTGGTGCACGAGACCGATCGCATGCTGGCCTTCCGCGACATCGCGCCGCAGGCGCCCGTGCACGTCGTCGTCATCCCGAAGGAGCACCACGCCGACCTCAGTGCCCTGACGGCCGTCGACCCAGGGCTCGCGGGGGAGCTGCTGGCCACCGTCGCCGAGATCGCCCGTACGGAGCGCCTCGAGCACGGCTTCCGGACGGTGCTGAACACCGGCTCCGACGGCGGTCAGACCGTGTTCCACGTCCACGCCCACCTCCTCGGCGGCCGCGCGTTCGGCTGGCCCCCCGGCTGACCGGTCCCGAGGAGTTGCGTCGCCGCGAGATGCCACGAGCGCCGGCACCACATCTCGGGGTCGCCCGGCGGCGCTCTCGCCGTACCATGGGCGGGTCGGACCACGCCCCGACGAGACCGCTCCACGACGACGAAGGGCAGACACGGCCCGTCAGAGGCCGACCCATGACGACCACGACTGACACGCAGGCCAAGATCGTCGTCCCCGCGTCCCTCGACATGGTGAGCCTGCTCGGCTCGGGCGACGAGCACGTGCGCGTGATCGAGCGCGGCTTCCCCACCCTCGACGTCCACGTCCGCGGCAACGAGATCACGCTGACCGGCCCGCAGTCCGAGGTGACTCTGGCCGACCGCGTCATCGGCGAGATGCTCGCGGTCCTGCGCACCGGTCAAGGGCTCACTCCCGAGGGCGTCGATCGGACCGTCGCCATGCTGCGCGACGACTCCGGCGTACGCCCCGCCGACGTCCTGACCGCGAACATCCTGTCCAACCGCGGTCGCACGATCCGCCCCAAGACGCTCAACCAGAAGCGCTACGTCGACGCCATCGACGAGCACACGATCGTGTTCGGGATCGGGCCGGCAGGGACGGGCAAGACCTACCTCGCCGTGGCGAAGGCCGTGCAGGCGCTGCAGTCGAAGAAGGTCTCCCGGATCATCCTCACCAGGCCGGCCGTGGAGGCGGGTGAGCGTCTCGGCTTCCTCCCCGGAACGCTGTCGGAGAAGATCGATCCCTACCTTCGGCCGCTCTACGACGCGCTGCACGACATGGTCGACCCGGACTCGATCCCGCGGCTGATGACCAGCGGGGTCATCGAGGTCGCGCCGCTGGCCTACATGCGCGGACGCACGCTCAACGACGCGTTCATCATCCTCGACGAGGCGCAGAACACCTCGCCCGAGCAGATGAAGATGTTCCTCACCCGGCTCGGGTTCGGGTCGACCATGGTGGTCACCGGTGACACCACGCAGGTCGACCTGCCTGCGGGTACGGCGTCGGGGCTCAAAGTCGTGGAAGGCATCCTCGGCGACCTCGACGACATCGAGTTCTGCCGGCTGCACAGCCAGGACGTCGTGCGGCACAAGCTCGTCGGGCACATCGTCGACGCCTACGCCAAGTTCGACGCCGAGACCGCTGCCGCCTCGCAGCTGCCCGGCCGCGGCCCGCGCCGCAGCCGGCGGTAGGCGGCCGTCGTGACGATCGAGGTCGTCAACGAGAGCGACGTCGAGGTCGACGTCGACGCGCTCGCCGCGCAGGCGAGGTTCGTGCTGGACCGGTTGCGCATCCACCCCCAGGCCGAGCTGTCCGTGGTGCTCGTCGACGAGGCGGCCATGACCGACCTGCATGTGCGCTGGATGAACGAGCCCGGTCCCACCGACGTGCTGTCGTTCCCCATGGACGAGCTGCGCCAGCCGCAGGACGACGAGGAGCCCGAGCCCGGCATGCTGGGCGACGTCGTCGTATGCCCCCAGGTCGCGACCCGTCAGGCGCTCGCCGCCGGGCACCACCGCGACGACGAGATGGCACTGCTGCTCACCCACGGCATCCTGCACCTGCTCGGCTACGACCACGCGGAGCCCGAGGAGCACGCCGAGATGTTCGGTCTGCAGGCCAGGCTCCTCGCGGAGTGGGTCGCGCACTCCGGAGGTCCGCGGTGACGCCGGACGTCGTGTCGCTGCTCGTCGCTGCCGTCTTCGTCGTGATCGCCGCGTTCCTGGTCGCGGGGGAGACGGCGGTCGGGCGCGTCTCGCGGGCCCGGGTGGACGAGCTGGCGCACGGGGGCGTGCGCGGTGCTGCCACCCTGCGGCCGCTGCTCGACGACCGGGCCCGCTACGTCAACGTGCTCCTGTTCCTGCACATGTTCCTGTTCGTGGCGGCGATCGTCCTGGTCACGCGCGCGTTCCTCGACATGCTGACGGGCCCTACCTGGTGGCGCATGCTCGCGGCGATGCTGGTCATGATCGTGGTGGGCTACGTCGCCCTCGGCGTGGCCCCACGGACGCTCGGCGTCCAGCACGCCGACCGCATCGCCATCCGGATGGCGACCCCGACCCGGGTCCTCGGCACGATCCTGCACCCGCTCGCACAGCTGCTCATCCTCGTCGGAAACGCGCTCACCCCCGGCAAGGGCTACCGCCAGGGACCGTTCGCCTCCCAGGCCGAGCTGCGCGAGCTCGTCGACCTCGCCGAGGCCGACGACCTCATCGAGGACGACGAGCGGCAGATGATCCACTCCGTCTTCGAGCTCGGTGACACCATCGCGCGCGAGCTGATGGTGCCGCGCACCGACATGGTGTTCATCGAGCAGAACAAGACCCTCCGCCAGGCGCTGTCCCTCGCCCTGCGCAGCGGCTTCTCGCGCATCCCGGTGATCGGTGAGAACGTCGACGACGTGATCGGTGTGGTCTACCTCAAGGACCTCGTACGCCGGACCTTCGAGCACCACGACGCCGAGCAGAGCGAGCGCGTCGCGAGCCTCATGCGACCCGTCTTCATGGTCCCCGACAGCAAGAGCGCCGACGAGCTGCTGCGCGACATGCAGTCGGCACGCGTCCACCTCGCCGTGGTGGTCGACGAGTACGGCGGCACCGCCGGGATCGTCACGATCGAGGACGTCGTCGAGGAGATCGTCGGGGAGATCGCCGACGAGTACGACACCGAGGCACCCGAGGTCGACGCGCTGCCCAGCGGCTGCTTCCGCGTCCACGCGCGCATGCACGTCGAGGACTTCGCGGAGCTCATCGGCATCGCCATCGACGGCGAGGAGGAGGGCGTCGAGACCGTCGGCGGCCTGCTCGCGAAGCGCCTCGGCCGTGTCCCCATCACGGGCTCGCGGATCACTGTGCAGGGCTGGGAGCTCACCGCCGAGTCCGCAGCCGGCCGACGCAACAGGATCGGCACCGTGCTCGCCGAGCCGGTGACGCCGGTCGACGACGAGAAGGTTGCCGACGATGAGTGAGGCGGGCGCCGCGCTGTCCGCCGAGGACGCCAAGCTCGTCACGCTCGCCCGCGGCGCCCGTGGACGCGTCGGCGCGCCCGAAGGTGCTGCGCTGCGCGACGAGACCGGTCGCACGTACGCGGGTGCGACCGTCGCGCTGCCGAGTCTCGTGGTCTCCGCGTTGCAGCTCGCCGTGGCGCAGGCCGCTGCGGCGGGCGCGCGTGGCCTCGAGGCGGTCGTCGTCGTACGACGTGGTCCGGATCTCGACGCCGCGGACCTCGACGCCGTGCGCGACCTCGGCGGCGCCGGGGTGACGGTGCATGTTGTCGGACCCGACGGCAGCGTCCTCGCGACGTCGTCGACCTGAGGTGAGCACGCACCACCACGCGGTCGAGCAGGACCGCGGGCGAGCAGTCATCTCGGTGCTCGCTGCCGCGACGCTGTTCGGCACCACGGGAACGGCGCAGGCGCTCGGACCCCCCGGCAGCACACCGCTGGGCGTGGGTGCCGCACGCATCGCGATCGGCGGGGCGGGGCTCATGGTGGTGCTCCCGTACGTCGGCGGTCACCGCCGGGACGCCGTCGCCCTCTGGCGGACGCGCTGGGGGATCCTCGCGGGACTGACCACCGCGCTCTACCAGGTGTGCTTCTTCGGTGGGGTGTCGCGCGCCGGGGTCGCGCTCGGGACGCTCGTGACCATCGGCAGCGGTCCGGTGTTCACCGGGCTGCTGTCGTGGGTCCTGCTGCGCGAGCGGCCGCGGTCCTCCTGGGTGCTGGCGACCTCGGTCTGCGTCGTCGGGCTCGCCCTGCTCGTCGGCAGCGGCGCCTCCTCGCCCGACGTGGACCCGGTCGGGCTGCTGCTCGCTCTCGCCTCCGGCTTCGGCTACGCCGTCTACACGGTCGCCGCGAAGCGGCTGATGAACGACGGCCACCGCAGCGACGAGGTGATGGCCGCCGCGTTCGGCCTCGGTGGGCTGGTGCTGGTCCCCGTGCTGCTGACCCAGCCGATGTCGTGGCTCGCCACCCCCGGCGGGCTCGCGATGGCGCTCTGGCTCGGCCTCGCGACGACGACGCTCGCCTACGTCCTGTTCGGCCGCGGCCTGCGCCACCTGCCCGCGGGCCCGGTCACGACACTCGTGCTCGCGGAGCCGGTGGTGGCCACGCTGCTCGGCGTCCTCGTCCTCGGCGAGACGCTGGCACCGCTGGGCTGGCTCGGGGCCGTCCTGGTCCTCGCCGGTCTCGGGCTGCAGGGCTCGGCGTCCGCCCTCGGTAGGGGACAATGACCGCGTGACCGACCATCGCTCCGGATTCGCCTGCTTCGTCGGTCGCCCCAACGCCGGCAAGTCCACGCTCACCAACGCCCTCGTGGGGGAGAAGGTCGCGATCACGTCCGACAAGCCGCAGACCACCCGCCACACGGTCCGCGGGATCGTGCACCGTGACGACGCGCAGCTCGTCCTCGTCGATACCCCTGGCCTGCACAAGCCGCGCACCCTTCTCGGCGAGCGGCTCAACGCGGTCGTGCGCGAGACCTGGGGCGAGGTCGACGTCATCGGGTTCTGCCTCCCGGCGAACGAGCCGATCGGGCCGGGCGACCGGTTCATCGCGACCGAGCTCGCGAGCGCGAAGCGGACCCCGAAGGTCGCCATCGTCACGAAGACCGACCTGGTCGACCACGCGACCGTGGGCACGCGGCTGCTCCAGGTGATGAAGCTCGGAGAGGCTGTCGGCATCGAGTGGGCCGAGGTCGTCCCGGTGTCGGCGGTGTCCGGCGACCAGGTGCACCTGC
This sequence comes from Candidatus Nanopelagicales bacterium, assembly GCA_036510975.1. Classification (GTDB taxonomy): domain Bacteria; phylum Actinomycetota; class Actinomycetes; order S36-B12; family CAIYMF01; genus Longivirga. Next base: position 190 of record DATCCY010000029.1, on the reverse strand, counting down.
TCGAGGACCTCCTCGTCGGGCTGCTTCCCGACGGGCCGCTGCTCTACCCGGACGGCGAGCTCACCGACGAGCCCGAGATGGTGATGTGCGCGGAGCTGATCCGCGAGGCGGCGCTGGAGGGGGTGCGCGACGAGCTGCCCCACTCGATCGCCGTCGTCGTCGACGACATGATCCCGCGCGAGGGGCGCAG
>DATCCY010000028.1:0-7837 GCA_036510975.1 Candidatus Nanopelagicales bacterium | reverse complement strand
GAACACCAGGCGGGCGCCGCGACCGGAGTAGCCGCCCATCCGCCAGGCCCAGACGGTGAAGAAGCGGGCGCTCGAGCTCACCCGCAGCTTCACGACGTCGCCGCACGAGGCCGACGTACGGTCGGCGTATCCGGTGGTGGTGGACCCGACGCTGACCGCCTCGGTCCAGGCGGACGACCCGGTCCTGGCGTTCTCGACCGCGACGGCGTTCGCGGCGCGGGTGGTGGGGCAGACGGCGCCAGGGCGCGACGAGAGCACCAGGGTGGCAAGGCCCTTGGCCGTGACCACACCGCGCAGGCCGATGACCGTGATCGGCAGGTGGTAGGCGCCGACCGTGGGCGGGGTGGTCACCTGGGAGAGCCACAGGCGCAGCACGCCGGACTTGCCGACCGCGATGCTCGCCTTGAGCGTCACGACGACGTGACGGTGCGGCGGCACGATCGTCGTGGTCGCCTTCGTGGCCTTGACGGCCGGCGTCGTCCTCGTGGCCTTCTTGGCCTTCGTGGCCTTGACGACCACGACCGTCTTGGGCACCAGCGTCGTCGCCACGGACGCGACCGGCAGGTTGCGCTGCGGCGGTCCGTCGAGCACGGCCGAGGCCTTCGGATACCCCAGCGGCATCGTCGTGGGCAGGTCCACCCAGATGGTCCTCACCAGGGTCCCGGCCGTGGCCGGGAGCCGCAGCACCAGCTCCACGGACTGCGCCGGCGTCTTCACGGTGGACAGCGTGGTGGTCGCGACACCGCGGATGTCGGTGAGCGGCGTGAGACCCGCGGACGGCGCCTTCGTGCCGATCGGTGCGGTTCTCGAGAACGACTGGCGCGGCACCTGCTCCGAGCCGTCGCCCGCCACGCCGTCGCCGGCCGGACCGACCGAGGCCGCCGAGATGCGCGAGCTGACCGAGCCGGTCGCAGCGGCGGCCGGAATCGTCCCCACGGTCGTGGCCGAGGGGCCGTCGGGGTTGTCGAGGGTGGCCACGGCGCGGTCGAGCGCGTTCGCGAAGACGGGCGCAGGGTCCCGCGCGGGTGCGCCGGCACTCGCGTCGGGGAGGGACGTGACCAGCAGCGCGACGGCGGCCACGACCACGGCGGCGACGGCACCACGGCTCGCGGCTCGAGCGGAGATCCGGTGTCGCATGCCAGGCACGTCCCGTCGTCGGCGTCCACCCCCGATGCGGCGGAACACCTCAGGCTACGTCGAGCCCGGGGTCGGAGCCCGCAGCGGTGCCGGTGAACTCGCTCATGGTCGCTGCACCGTCACCCGAGATGCCCTCGCGGCGCAGCACGGCACGGAGCGTGAGCGCGAGGACTCGCAGGTCGAGGAGCACCGACCGGTGCTCGACGTACCAGAGGTCGAGCTCGAACCGCGAGGTCCAGTCGAGCGCGTTGCGTCCGTTCACCTGGGCCCACCCGGTGATGCCCGGGCGCACCTCGAGCCGTCGGCGCTGCCGCGCGTCGTAGCGCTCCACGTAGGAGACCGGCAGCGGCCGCGGACCCACCAGCGCCATGTCGCCGCACAGGACGTTGACCAGCTGCGGCAGCTCGTCGAGGCTCGTGGCGCGCAGCCTGGCGCCGAACGGCGTGAGTCGCGCGGCGTCGTCCACGTAGAGCTCCTCGCCGGGGGCACGGTCGCGCATGGAGCGGAACTTCAGCAGGGTGAAAGGGACCCCGCCGCGACCCGCGCGCTGCTGGCGGAAGAGCACCGGCGACCCGAGCTCGCGGCGCACCTTCCACGCGACCACCCCCGCGACCGGCGCGAGGACGACCGCTGCGGCTCCCGCGCCGACGAGGTCGAGGACGCGACGGGCCCGGTCACTCACGGCCGTCCACGCCCCTGGCCACCCGCGCCGGGACCCCCACGGCAACCACCCCGTCCGGCAGGTCGGACACGACGGCCGCACCCGCACCGACGTAGCTGCCCGCGCCGATCACGACCCCCTGACGCGTCACCGCGCCGGTGCCGAGGGTGGCGCCGCGGCGGATCGTGACGCTGCCGCTGACGACGGCGCCGGGGTTGAGCCGCACGAAGTCCTCGAGCACGGCATCGTGCCCCACCGTGCACGCACGGTCGACGTGCACGTGGCGGCCGATCGCGATGTTACTGGTGAGCGAGCAGTGCGCGGCGACGACGACACCTGCGGACGTGCGCACGTCGGACCCGACGACCGCCGACGGGTGCACGAGCGTGACCGCCTGGTGCCCGGCGGCGGCGGCCTCGGCCGCGAGCGTCTCGCGTGCGACGGCGTCGGCGACCGCGACGACGTAGGCCGTCGCAGGGGGGAGTGTCACGATCGCCGCCGTCGGGCCAAGCCACGTGACGCCGAGCCGTGCGAGCACGCCCGGGTCGGGTGCCGTGTCGCCGAGCAGCCCCAGCACGTCGTACGCCGTGCCCGCGGCCGAGATGTCGCGGACGAGGTCGACGACCTCGCGGCCGAACCCGCCGGCGCCGACGATCACGAGGGGACGTGATGCGCTCACGCGCACAACCTAGACGACCGACCGCCTCGACCACCGACGGCGTTCACGCGGTCGGGGCGGCGTGCTCGACGCGGCGCGCGCGGATCGCCGCACGTCGTGCGAGGCGCGACTCGCGCCGGATCACCGCCTCGGCCCAGCGGTGCCGGTCGGCGTCGGTCTCGGGGAGCACGGGGACGACTGCTCTCGGCCGTTCGTCGTCGTCGATCGCGACGAACACGAGATAGGCGGACGCGACGTGGTGGCCGTCGGCGTCGGCGTCGTCCCACCGCTGCGTGGTGACGCGGACACCGACCTCCATCGAGGTCGACCCGGTCCAGTTCACCTGCGCCCGGCAGGTGAGGATGTCGCCGACGTGCACCGGCTCGAGGAAGACCATCTCGTCCATGGAGGCCGTCACGGCCTTGCCGCGCGTGTGCCGTGACGCGCAGGCACCCGCCGCGTCGTCCACCGCCTTCATGATGACGCCGCCGTGCACGTTGCCGTGCAGGTTGGCGTCGCCGTCGTCCATGATCCGCGCCAGCGTCACGCGGCTGAACGACGTAGGGCTCGGCTCGAGAGGGCTCGGCGCGGCGGTCATGCCGCGAGCGTAGCGACGGGCGCCGCGCGCGACCGCGCCTGGCGCGCAACGCCGCGGTCCCGTCGTGACACTGGACGTGAAGGCGGTGATGGGCAGCGTGACCCTCCCGAGCGACTGGTGGCATCTCGCGGTGGCTCTCGCCCTCGGCCTTCTCGTGGGGCTGGAGCGCGAACGCGACAGGAAGGGCATCGCCGGGAGCCGCACGTTCGGCATCGCCGGTCTTGCCGGCGGCGTCGCGGCCGCCATCTCGCCGTACGCCGTCGCCGGGGCGCTGCTCGCCATGGGCGTCATCGCCGCGGGGGGGCTGCGTCGCGACGACGAGGACCGGGGCGTGACGACGGAGGTCGCACTCGTCGGCGTGGTCGGGCTCGGGGCCCTGTCGTGGTCGTCGCCGTCGCTCGCGGTCGGGGCCGCGGTCGGCATCGTCGTGCTGCTCTGGGCCAAGCACCCCATCCACCGGTTCGCCCGCGACCTCGTGAGCGAGGCTGACGTGCGCGACGCGCTCACCTTCTTCGTCGCGGCCTTCGTCGTGCTCCCGCTGCTTCCCGACGCGGACATGGGTCCCTACGGCGTCCTGAACCCGCGCCGTATCTGGCTCATCGTCGTTCTGCTCACGGCCACGGGCTGGGTGGGCTACGTGGCGAGCCGCGTGCTCGGCGTCCGCCGAGGTCTCGCGATCACGGGCCTCGCGGGCGGCTTCGTCTCGGCCTCGGCGACCACCGGCGCCATGGCCCGACGCGCCCGGGACACCGCCGTACGCCGCGAGGCGCTCGCGGCCGCGATCCTGGCCAGCGTCTCGACCCTCGTGCTCCTCTGCTTCATCTGCGCCTACGTGAGCACCGACGTGCTGCGCGCCCTCGCCCCGTCGCTGGTGTGCGGCCTCGTCGCCCTGCTCGTCACGGCCGGAGCGCTGCTGCTGCGCGGCGGCGCCAGCCCGGTGCCGGTGCCGGTGCCGGGAACCGCGGACGTCACGACGGCCGGGACCGAGGCCGGCGCCGGAGCCTCGACCAGGACGGGAGCCGAGGAGCAGGCTGCACGACCCTTCGCGCTCGGTCCGGCGGTGCTGCTCGCCCTCGTCCTCACCGTCGCCCTCCTCCTCGGCCGGTGGGGCGCCGCGACGTTCGGCGGTGCGGGCGCCGTCGCCGTCAGCGGCGTCGCCGGACTCGCCGACGCGCATGCCGGCGCGCTCGCCGCCGCGCAGCTCGCGGCCAACGGGCAGATCCCTGTGAGCACGGCAGTTCTCGCCGTCGCGGCGGCGCTCGCGACCAACACGCTGCTCAAGCTGCTGCTCGCGGTCACGGCAGGTGGTTGGCGTGTCGGCGCGCGCTACGCCGCGCTGATGCTGGTGCCGGTCCTCGCCTTCGCCGTCCCGCTCGCGCTCAGCCGCTGACGGACGCGCATCGGCAAGCGCAGTCTCCGGGTCGGGGCGGCGACGTACGCTGCACAGGTGGCCATCCTCATCGACGCCCCGAACTGGTGGCACCGCGAGCGCTGGTGGGGCCACATGGTGAGCGACGAGTCCTACGACGAGCTGCACGACTTCGCCCAGCGGCTCGGCGTACCCCGGCGCGGCTTCGAGCGCGACCACTACGACATCCCCGAGCACCTGCACGGATCCGCGCTCGAGGCCGGTGCGCAGCTGGTCTCCTCCAAGGAGCTCGTCACGAGGCTCCGCGCCGCCGGACTGCGCCGCCCCAAGCCTCGTCCGAGCGCCGAGCACCTGGCCTGACCGTCGTTCTCCGGGCCTCCGAGACGACAGTTACGCCAGGTGCTCGGGGGCGGGGTGCCAGCGGCGGGGCGCGAGGTCGTCACCGGTGCCGAGGTCCCACGCGATGGCCCGCTCGGGGGCCACGGAGAACAGCAGCGCGGAGGCCATCCCGGGAGCGTCCGGGAGGTAGGCGAGGTCAGTCGGGTCCGTGTACTTCGCCGCGTACGCCGCGTTGACTGCGGCGTCGTCGCCGGCGGGGCCACCCGCCGCCGCGACGCCGTGGACGATGAGCACGGACGCGCCGCTCTCAAGGTGGACGACGACCCGCGGGTCCGAGGCGATGTTGCGCGAGCGCACCGTCGAGGGTTCGCCGTAGAAGTGCAGCACTCCCCCGACGACGACACCCCACACGGGCACGGCGTGCGGGCCGGCCGCACCGGCGGTCGCGACCCACCAGTTCTGGGCCAGGGAGAACCGCTCGGCGACCTCGTCCCACGTGAGAGCGTCCACGGCGTCACCCTAGCGACGCGCGATGCGCGACCGGTCGAGGGCAGCAGGTCTGGTCAGCCCCCCGAGCCGGTGACCGGCTCGTCTGAGGCACATCGGAAACCGATGTGGCTCATCCCGGTGTCGATCATCTGCGGCCGCCGCGCAGCCGGGCGGTAGCGCAGGCAGTAGGAGTCGGCGCAGAGGAACGATCCGCCCTTGATGACCTTGCGCGGCACCCGGAACTGCGGCTGCCGCGGGTCGAGGCTGTCCTCGGGGGAGCCGCCGCGCGGGTCGCGCGGGGCGCAGCACGGCGCGACGTCGGCGAAGCGGGTCTCGACGTACCAGTCGTCCGTCCACTCCCAGACGTTGCCGGCCATGTCGACCAGGCCGAAGCCGTTGGGCGGGTAGCTTCCGACCGGCGCCGTGCGCCCGTATCCCGGCTCCGCCCGCCAGGGGAAGTCCCCGTGCCAGTAGTGCGCCCGACGTTCGCCGGCCTGCTCCGGCTCGTCGCCCCAGGTGTACGTCGTGCCCTCGAGGCCGCCGCGGGCGGCGCGCTCCCACTGCGCCTCGGTCGGCAGCGTGAGTCCCGCCCAGGCGGCGTAGGCGCCGGCGTCCTCGTGCGCCACGTGCACGACCGGATGGTCCGCCCGGTCGGCGAGGTCGCTCCCGGGGCCCTCGGGGTGCCGCCACGAGGCGCCCGGCGTCCAGGTCCACCACTGGCTCAGGTGCCGCAGGTCGACCGGGCCCGGGGTCGGGGTGAACACCATCGACCCGGGCACCAGGTTCTCCGCCGGCGCCCCCGGGAACTCGCCCGGATCGAGTGGCCGTTCCGCCACCGTGGCGTAGCCGGTGGCCGTGACGAAGGCCGCGTACTGCGCGTTCGTCACGGTGGTGCGTGAGATCAGAAAGGCCCCGACCTCGACGTCGCGAGCCGGCGCCTCCTCAGCGTAGTGCGCGTCGGACCCCATCCGGAACTTGCCGGCGGGGATCCGCACCAGGTCGAGCGGCCCGGTCATGCGCTCGGCAGACCCGCCTTCAGCTTGTTCAGCGCGTCGGTGATGCTGAACGTGGCCGATTCCTGACGAGGCGGGAACTCCATGAACGACGCCACCATCTGCCCGACGAACGCCTGCGCGGGGACCAGCAGGAACGCGTGGTCGAGCATCCAGTCCCAGTAGGTGTTCGACGTGAAGTCCGCACGCTCGAAGGGATCGGTGCGCAGGTTGAAGATCTTCGGGACGCGCAGCTGCACGAACGGCTCGGCCCACACCTGCAGCGTGCCCGCGATCCGCTGCTCGAGGAACACCATCTTCCAGTTGTCGTAGCGCACAGCCACCAGATCGCCGTCGTCGTTGACGTAGAAGAAGAAGTTGCGCGGGCTGCGGTCCGTCTCACCGGTGAGGTAGGGCAGCTGGTTGTGCCCGTCGAGGTGGACCTTGAACGCCGTACCGCCCAGCTCGGTGCCGGCGCGCAGCTCGGTCACGATGTCCGGAGCTCCGGCCGCGGCCAGCAGGGTGGGGAACCAGTCGTTGTGGCTCATGATCCCGTTGAGCACGGTGCGCTCGGGGATGCGGCCCGGCCAGCGCACCACCGCGGGCACCCGGTAGGCGCCCTCCCAGTTGGTGTTCTTCTCCCCGCGGAAAGGCGTCGTGCCGGCGTCGGGCCAGGAGTTCATGTGCGGACCGTTGTCGGTCGAGTAGATGACGATCGTGTCCTCCGCGAGGCCGAGCTCGTCGAGGAGGTCGAGCAGCGAGCCGACCAGCCGGTCGTGGTCGATCATCACGTCGTGGTACTCCGACTGCCACCGCCCGGCCTGGCCCTTGCTCTCCGGCTGCACGTGGGTGCGGAAGTGCATGTGCGTGGCGTTGAACCACACGAAGAAGGGCGTGTCGGACTCCGCCTTGTCGCGGATGAACGTCGCGGCCGCGTCGCGGAACTCGCCGTCGACGGTCTCCATCCGCTTCTTCGTGAGCGGCCCGGTGTCCTCGATCCGCTGGGTGCCGTCGCCGTTGGCCCAGCAGTGCAGGACGCCGCGCGGTCCGAAGTTGTCCCGGAAGTTCGGGAAGTCCTCCGGCGTCGGGTAGTCGTCGAGCTCGGGCTCCTCCTCCGCGTTGAGGTGGTAGAGGTTGCCGAAGAACTCGTCGAAGCCGTGCATGGTCGGCAGGTGCTCGTCGCGGTCGCCGAGGTGGTTCTTGCCGAACTGGCCGGTGGCGTATCCCTGCGCCTTGAGCGCGGTGGCGATGGTCGGGTCCTCGGGCTTGATGCCGATCTCGGCGCCGGGGAGACCGACCTTGGTCAGCCCCGTGCGGATCGGGTTCTGGCCGCAGATGAACGCCGCGCGGCCGGCGGTGCAGCTCTGCTCGCCGTAGTAGTCGGTGAACCGGACTCCCTCGTCGGCGATCCGGTCGATGTTCGGCGTGCGGTAGCCCATGAGGCCGTCGCTGTAGCAGCTGAGGTTCGTGATGCCGATGTCGTCGCCCCAGAAGACGACGATGTTCGGCTGGCCGTTCGGCATCGAGGGATCCCTCCGCTAAGTGGTCACGATGGCCGGAAGCCGCGCGCGTGCGGAGGGCATCGCCGCAAGGC
>DATCCY010000027.1:0-13850 GCA_036510975.1 Candidatus Nanopelagicales bacterium | reverse complement strand
GGTCGTGTCCGCGGGCGTGATGAGCGTCGGCGTCCCGTCGGCGACGGGCCAGCCGGGCGCCTCGCTCGGGACTGCCGCTCGGCCGGGTTCGCCGGGTCCGGGTGCACCGGGTGCGGGCTCGGGAGCGGTGTCGTCGCCGGCCGTCTCGTGCGTGTCGTCGCTCATGCGGGGTGCCGAGATCCCTTCCGGTCGCGGGCGGGCGGTTCCGTGACACTCCCGCCGCCTCCCGATCGTGCCACGGCCGTGGCGTCCCAGGAGCGGCGACCCGCGGCGCCGAGGAACGCGCGCGGCCTCCCGCTCGTCGGAGATGACGGACGCACCTCGGGCGCGTCACGGGGACCGAAGGACGCGAGGAGCGGGGATCATGCAGACAGCGAGCTGGGGCGTCCGGCTACGCCCGGACGAGGTGGATGCGACGATGAGCGGTGTGAAGGGCCGAGTTCTCGTCGTCGACGACGACACCGCGTTGGCGGAGATGCTCGGCATCGTGCTGCGCACGGAGGGCTTCGAACCGGTCTTCTGCGCCGACGGCGCCCGCGCCCTCGCCGTGTTCCGCGAGACCAAGCCCGACCTCGTGCTCCTCGACCTCATGCTCCCGGGCCGCGACGGCATCGACGTCTGCCGCTCCATCCGCGCCGAGTCGGGCGTCCCGATCGTCATGCTGACGGCGAAGACCGACACCGTCGACGTCGTCCTCGGCCTCGAGAGCGGTGCCGACGACTACGTCGTGAAGCCGTTCAAGCCCAAGGAGCTCGTCGCGCGCGTGCGCACGCGCCTGCGTCGCACCGACCAGGCCTCGCCCGAGACCCTCACGATCGGCGACCTGCAGATCGACGTCGCCGGCCACGCCGTCAAGCGCGACGGCGAGCCGATCTCCCTCACACCGCTCGAGTTCGACCTCCTCGCGGCGCTGGCCCGCAAGCCGTGGCAGGTCTTCACCCGCGAGATCCTGCTGCAGGAGGTCTGGGGCTACCGCCACGCCGCCGACACGCGGCTGGTCAACGTGCACGTGCAGCGCCTGCGGTCCAAGATCGAGCACGACCCCGAGCGCCCGCAGATCGTCGTCACGGTCCGTGGTGTCGGCTACAAGGCCGGCCCTCCGTGACCCGGGTCTGCGTGACCCCGGTCTTCCAGACCCCGCGGGTGCCGTGATCGCATGAGTCGCTGGTCGGACCTGCGGCAGCGCGCGGCCGTCGCGGCCCGACCCCCTCGAGCGTGGCGCTCCTCGGTCTCCCTCCGCGTGGTGGTCACCACGCTGGCGCTCTCGCTGCTCGTGGTCGGGCTCGTCGGGGTCCTGCTCGTGGGCCGTATCACCTCGGGCCTGCTCGACGCGAAGGAGCGGGCCTCGCTCGCCGAGGCGCGCTCCGGTGCTGACGAGGCGCAGAACATCCTCGACGCCGCCGACACCGGTGCCACGACCGTCCCGGCGTCGGCACTCGTCGAGAGCGTCGTGCACACCCTCGACCAGCGCGCCGGCTCGCCGCGGCTCTTCGAGGTCCTCATGCTCGCGTCCCCGCCGAAGACCGGTGACACGCCGGAGTTCGGGACCGCGGTCTCCGAGTCCAGCGTGCCCGCCGAGCTGCGTGCCGCGATCCAGTCCGACCCTCGGCAGTCGTGGACCTACACGACCGTCCGCTACACCTCCGACGCGCCCAAGCAGGATGCCCCCGGCCTCGTCGTCGGCTCGCCCCTGTCGGTGCCGAAGGTGGGGCCCTACGAGCTCTACTACGTCTTCCCGCTGACGCAGGAGGAGTCGACCCTCGACCTCGTGCAGCGCACCGTCGTGCTCGTCGGGATCCTGCTCGTGCTCACCCTCGGCGGCATCGCCTACGTCGTGACCCGGCAGGTCGTCTCGCCGGTCCGGCTCGCCGCGCGTACCGCGGAGCGGTTCTCCGCGGGGCACCTCGCCGAGCGCATGAAGGTCAAGGGCGAGGACGACCTCGCGCTGCTGGCGTCGTCGTTCAACGGGATGGCCGCGAACCTGCAGGTGCAGATCACCAGGCTCGAGGCCCTGTCACGCGTCCAGCAGCGGTTCGTCTCCGACGTCTCGCACGAGCTCCGCACGCCTCTCACGACCGTGCGGATGGCGGCCGACCTCCTCTACGAGTCGAGGGACGGCTTCGACCCGGTCACCGCGCGCAGCGCCGAGCTGCTGCAGAACCAGCTCGACCGGTTCGAGGCGCTGCTCGCCGACCTGCTGGAGATCAGCCGTTTCGACGCCGGCGCGGCGGTGCTCGATCCCGAGCCGATCGACCTGCGCGGTCTCGTCGACCGCGTGGTGGAGGTCGCCGCGCCCCTCGCGGAGCGCAAGGGCTGCGAGCTGCGCGTCACCGGGCCGGAGGAGGCATGCCTGGTGGAGGCCGACGCTCGTCGGATCGACCGGGTGGTGCGCAACCTGGTGCTCAACGCCGTGGAGCACGGCGAGGGCCGACCGGTCGACATCACGCTCGCTGCCGACGACGACGCCGTCGCGGTGGCCGTGCGGGACCACGGCGTGGGGCTGCGTCCGGGCGAGTCGTCGCTGGTGTTCAACCGGTTCTGGCGCGCCGACCCCGCGCGTGCCCGCTCCATCGGCGGGACCGGCCTCGGCCTGTCGATCGCGCTCGAGGACGTACGCCTGCACGGTGGCTGGCTCCAGGCCTGGGGCGCCCCGGGCGACGGCGCGAACTTCCGGATGACCCTGCCGCGCACCGCCGACAGCCACCTCGCCGAGTCACCGATCCCGCTCGAGCCGGCCGACGCCGGTCCTCGCGTGCAGTCGAACCTGGCGACGCCGTACCGCTCCCCGAGACGCGAGGAGGCGGCGCGATGAGGCTCGACCGCATCTGTCTGCTCGCGGTCGCCGGCCTCGTGCTGAGCGCCTGCGCGGGCGTGCCCACCTCCGGACCGATCGAGCAGGGGGGCGCGGTCGCTCCGGCCGGCGACGACCAGCTCATCCGAGTCATCGCCAACCCGCCGCGCGACGGGATGACGCCGGAGGAGATCGTGCGCGGGTTCCAGGAGGCCACCGCGGGCGCCGACGACAAGTACCTCACGGCGCGCGAGTACCTCACGACCAGCGCGAGCCGGACGTGGGACCCCACCGCGGGGATCCTGGTCTACGACAGCAACGGGGTCACCCTCACCGGCTCCGCGGTCTCGGTGGCGGCGACCGGCAACCTCGCCGCGACGATCGGCTCGACCGGTGAGTACGACGTGGCCGGGCCCGGCACGAAGCTGTCGACCGCCTACGGCATGGAGAAGGTCGACGGGCAGTGGCGCATCTCCGCACCGCCGAACGGCCTCGTGCTCGGCGCCGCCGACATCGAGCGCGGCTACCGCTCCTATGACCTCTACTACTTCACTCGCGACTTCGAGGTGCTCGTCCCGGCTCCGATCACCGTGCCGCGCACCGGGTCCGGACTCGCGACCCTGCTCGTGCGCAGCCTGGTGAGGGGCGCCACACCGTGGATCGCCCCCGCCGTGCGCACCGCCTTCCCGGAGGGCACGAAGCTCGCCCTCGACTCGGTGCCCGTCACGGACGGCGTCGCCGACGTGAACCTCACGTCCGAGGCGCTGGCGGCCGACGACGCGACGCGGCAGAAGCTCTCGGCCCAGTTGGTCTGGACCCTGCGCCAGGTGCCTGAGGTCACCAGCGTGCAGATCTCGGTCAACGGGCAGCCGTTGTCCGTGCCCGGCGTCGGAAGCCCTCAGCCGGTGAGCTCCTGGCCCCTGGTCGACCCCGATGCCTGGTCCTCGCTCGCCGACGGGCACGCGGTCGACAAGCGCGGACTGCTCACCATCGACAAGTCCGCCACCGTGACGGTCGCGGCGAAGATCAAGCCGGCGCTGTCGGCCCCCGGCGTGAGCCTCGACTCCGGTCGGGTCGCCGGACTGTCGGCCGACCGCAGGTCGCTTCTCGAGGCGCGAGTTGTCGAGGGGGCCTCCGCGGTCCGCCGCTACACGGGCGCCGAGCTGTCGCGGCCGTCGTTCGACCGGACCGGCGCGATCTGGGTCGTCGACCGCGGTCGGGGCCTCGTCATGATCAAGGACGGCAAGTCCTCGCCGATGCCGATCGCCGAGCTGCCCGCCGGCATGACCGACCGCGGGCTGCTCGCGGCCGCCGTCTCGCGCGACGGCACGCGGATGGGGCTGCTCGTCCAGCGCGGCACGCGCATCGAGCCGATGGTGGCGCGCATCGACCGCGTGGGGGAGAGCATCCGCGTCTCCACCCCTCGCCGCATCGAGAGCATCATGACCGACGCCGTCGACCTCGCCTGGGCCGACGCCGACACGCTGGCGGTGCTGGGCAGCACCGGGGCATCTTCGCTCGAGGTGATCTCGTTGGAGGTCGGAACCTCGCGCGTGCGCAGGCTCGGGGCGGCCCCGGGCTCGACCACGCTCGCCGCGGCACCCGGCGAGTCCGTCCTGGTCGGCGCCGGCGCGTCGATCTTCCGCAACAGCGGGAGCACCTGGGCCCGCGTCGCGGACGCCCAGTTCCCGGTCTACCCGGGCTGATCCGGGGGGTCGCTGGGGACGTCGCCGGCGCCGGACCGCCGTCGCACGTCACCCTGCCGCCATGTCGCCGTACCCCTCGCTGCCCGACCTCGTGGCGGCGGTCGCGCCGCGTCCCTGCGCGGGCTGTCGCGGGTCCGGCGGCCCCTGGTGCCGGGCCTGTGCCGCGACGCTCACCGGACCGGCGTCGCGCGCCGACCTGCGACCCGTGCCCGAGGGGCTCCCGCCGGTCCTGGCCCGCGCGGCCTACGCCGGCCCGCTGCGGGAGGCGCTCGTCGCGTTCAAGGACCACGGCCGGTGGTCGCTGCGGGCGCCGCTCGGCGCGTCCCTCGCGGTGCCGGTGGCCGCACTGCTGCTCGGATCGGGGCGCCCGCGGGCCGTCCTGGTGCCCGTCGCGGCGTCCCCGGGATCGGTGCGCGCCCGCGACGGCGACCACGTGCGCGAGCTCGCGTCGGTCGCGGCGGCCGCGTTGCGGGCGTGCGGGGCCGACGTGCGGGTCGGCGCGGCGCTCACCGGCGTACGTCGGCGCCGCGACCAGGTCGGACTCGGGCGTGCGGACCGTGCGGCCAACCTCGCCGGCTCGATGCGGGCGGCGGGCGCGTCCCGGCGGCTCGTCGACGTCGTCCTCGTCGACGACCTCACGACCACCGGGTCGACCCTGGCCGAGGCGGCCCGCGCGCTGGGGTCCGTGGGGGTCGAGCCGCTGGGCGCAGCGGTGGTCGCGGCCACCCGGACGCTGGATCTCCAGGGCCCGCGCCGAGGAGCCTGAGAGCTTCCCCCGAGTGCGGTCGGCACCGCGCGCGTCGAGCGCAGTCGGGCCTATGTTGGTCCTGTGGCACCCGTCCGGGTCCGTGGTTGCGTCCCTGAAGGGGTTCCGGTCGCCGGAGCTCCCCGGGGACTAGCCGATGCCAGCCGCAGGCGAAGCGGCCCACGTAAGGCGACTCTTCGTCGTTCGATCACGGTGCGGTTTAGGAGTAAGTCCTGCCCTGCCGATGAGTCCCAGTACTCGTCGATCCGGGAGAAGGGGAGTAGTCGCAACACGCCCGACCGGGCGCGGCGAGACCCTCAGCAGGCGATTGTGGGGTCGAAGACCAGGTCGGCCGGACGGGTGTCACGCGAGGGAACCGGACAGCACGGCACGTCGTGCACAAGCTGCACGAGCAAGGCCGCGACGCTCATGACGAGCGAGGCGCGGCACGGTCGCACTCCCCTGCGGGACGTGCACGTCGTGAAGGAAAGGTGACGCCGCATGACCACCATGAACGGTCCTGTCGACATCGTCGTCCGGGGCAGGCACCTCGAGCTGTCCCAACGGTTCCGCGAGCACGTCATTGACAAGCTCGGACGGGTCGACCGGTTCGGCGTCACCCTCAGCCGCGTCGACGTCGAGGTGACCAAGGAGGCCAACCCGCGCCAGGCCGACCGCGCTTTCGAGGTCGAGCTCACCTGCGTCGGCCGCGGGCCCGTGGTGCGTGCCGAGGCCACGGCCGCCGACAAGTACGCCGCGCTGGATCTCGCGTACGGCAGGCTCGAGGAGCGCCTGCGCCGGGCCGGGGAGCGACGCACCAGCAAGCACCGTCGCGCTGGAGCCGCCGCGGTCGGCGTCGCCGGTGCGACGGCAGCAGCGGCCGAGGACGCCGTCGAGGCCGACGACACCGAGGCCGACGTGGTCTACGAGGAAGGGCCCATCGTGGTGCGCGACAAGACGCACCCCAGCATGCCGATGACGGTGTCCGAGGCGCTGCACGCGCTCGAGCTCGTGGGTCACGACTTCTTCCTCTTCCACGACATCGACAGCGACCGCCCCACCGTCGTCTACAAGCGCCGCGGCTACGACTACGGCCTGCTGCGCCTGCAGCTCGACGTCGCCGAGCTCGCGCACGAGGCGGCGTCCGAGGCGTCGTGAACCGGGGGCGGGCGACCCTGCCGGACGCGCGCACGTGACGGGGCGGTACCGGTTTCCCGGTGCCGCCCCCTCCCGCGTCAGGGGGTGCCATGATGCCGAGATGGCGCAACGGACCGTCCACCCCGTGCGCGTGCTCGTCGTCGACCGGCAGCCGCTGTTCCGGCGTGGGGTCATCGACGTGATGGCTGCCGAGCCGGACCTCGCGGTCGTGGGCGAGACCGACGACGGCACCGAGGTGGCCGACCTCGTCGAACGGCTCGACGCCGACGTCGTCCTGCTCGACCTCGACGTCCCGGGGGGCGGCGTGGAGGCCTGCGCCCTGCTGCGCGCCACCCGGCCCGAGGTCCGTGTCGTGGTGCTCGCGGCAGCGGACGACGACGCCGACCTCGCCGGCGCCGTCCGCGCCGGTGCGCGCGGCTACCTGCTCAAGGACACGACCCCGACGGAGCTCGTCGAGGCCGTGCGCGCCGTCGCCGCCGGGAGCTCGCTGCTCTCGCCCGCGATGGCCTCGCGCCTGCTCGACGAGTTCGCCGTCCTGGTCCGACGCACCGAGGGTCCGGCCGAGGGCACCGGAGCCCTGTCCCGCCGCGAGCTCGAGGTGCTCACGCTCGTGGCGCAGGGCCTCAACAACCGGGCCATCGCCGAGACACTGTTCATCAGCGAGAACACGGTGAAGAACCACATCCGCAACATCCACGAGAAGCTCCAGGTCCACTCGAGGATGGAGGCCGTCGTCCGCGCCGTCCGCGAAGGCGTCCTCCAGATCGCGTAGGAGGCCCCCCGCTGGTGTGGCACTGCGTTTCCTGCCCCGATGGCGGGCGTCTGCTCACCCTGTTCTCGCCCGGGGGATTCGACCACTACCTGTCCGAGCTCGCCGGCCTCACGTCCGAGCAGCTCACCGACGCCGACGCCATGGAAACGCCTGGGTCAGCAGTACGACATCTGGACCGGGTAGTGGCCGTGGCCGCCGCTCGCCAGGTCGAGGGAGGAGCGAGGTCAGGGACTGACTGTCGGGGGCAGGTGGAGCACGAGCTCGGTGTCCCCGACCTGGATCCGGTCGCCGTCGGCGAGTCGGCGTCGCGTCACGTCGGCGTCGTCGACCCGGGTGCCGTTGCTGGACCCGAGGTCCACCAGGTCGTAGCCGCCGATGACCGGCCGCAGATCGGCGTGGCGCCGCGACACCTGTGGGTCGGACAGCACGATGTCGCAGCCGGGGTGGCGACCGATCACCCAGGTGCGCGAACCGAGCTCCAACGCGACGCCGTTGGGCAGGGTCACCGTGGCGCCGCGGAGCCCGCGACCGTCCTGCGTCATCGTCGTGGCGACGTCGGTCGCGGTGGCTGACGGGTCGAGCGCGATGTCCTGCCGCAGGATCGCCTCGTGCAGCGTTCGCAACGACAGCCCCGGATCGATCCCCAGCGACTCGCTCAGCAGGTCGGACGTGCGTCGGAAGGCGACGAGCGCATCGGCCTGTCGACCGGAGCGGTACAGGGCGAGCATGTGCTGGCCCGCGAGCCGCTCGTCGAGGGGGGCGTCGGCGACCGCGGCTTCGAGTTCGGGGACTAGCGCGAGATGGCGGCCGAGCTCGAGCTCGACGTCGTAGCACTCGTGCCGCAGGACGTCGCGCCGGCGATCGACGCCGACAAGCAGCGGCGCCAGTCCTGGCAGGTCCGCGAGGTCGGCGAGCGCCCGACCACGCCACATCGACAGGCCGAGCCGCAGGAGGTGCGACGCCGCGGCGGGATCGCCTGCCGCGCGTCGTTCGCGAGCCTGCGAGAGGACGTCGTCGACCTCGTGCAGGTCGAGCTCTCCCGGCTCCACGCGCAACCGGTAGCCCGGTCGCACGTAGCTCACCCGCTCGGTGGTGCCGGAGCCGGCCTCGCGCAGGATCTTGCGCAGCGAGGAGACGTAGACCTGCAGCGAGGCCGGGGCGCCGTCGGCGCCGCCGGGCCCCCACACGTGCTCGATGAGCCGGGAGGTCGGCACGAGGTGCCCGGCCTCGAGGAGCAGCAGCGCGAGCACCGAGCGCTGCTTGGGACCACCGAGGGCCAGCGGGACGCCGTCGTGCCGTACCTCGAGCGGTCCGAGTACCTGGAAGCGCCAGGAGCTCACGCGGCCTTCCCGACCGCGAGGGCCACGCTCGTGCGCGGCGGGACCACGGTGCCCTGCGGCACGGACTGGGCCACGACGTGGCCGACCTGGCCCGGCGCCGTCGGCGCCTGCGGGTAGACCGAGCTCCCCAGGCCGAGGGCTCGCAGCAGCGGCCGGGCGACGCCGGCGCGGCGCCCCACGAGGCTGGGTACCACCGCGCGCGAGACGACCCAGGTCGACGTCGCGGCTCCCGAGCGGGACCGGACCGACCATCGGTACCAGGTGCCTGCCGCCGGGGCCGGGACCGTCATGCGCTGGGACAGGCCGCCCGACCACGCCACCGTGGTCGGGGCGCCCGCGCCCTTTCCCGTGACGGCGGTCCAGGTCACGTCGTAGGAGAGCGGGACGGTGCCTCCGGTCGGCGGGAGCCAGTGCAGGGTGAGCGCGACCTGAGCCGGAGACGCGGCAGACCCAGCGACCGCGGCCGGTCCGGACACGCGCACCGCGCGCGGACCGCCCGGCGGCACGACGGGCGGTGCCGAGGCCGCGGTCGTCGCGGGGGGCGACGTCGACGGCGACGTGCCCACCACGGCAGCCGGCCCCTGCGTCGGCGGCACAGTGACCGCGGCCGGCGGGGCAGTCGCTGCAGCCCTCGCTGACGACGTGCCGGGTGACGGCGTCGACGTGCGGGTCGGGGTCGCGGCGGCTCTGGTCGGGGATGCCGTCGCTCTCGTCGGAGAGCTGCTGGGCCGGGTCGAGCTCGGCGGTGCGACCGTGCGCGCCGCCGAGGACGGCGTCGGGCTCACCGACCCCTCCTGGGCAGGTGCCGGCGCGTCCAGGCCGTGCCACACGACGATGCCGAGGATCGCCAGGGCGGCGACGGCGAGCAGCGGCCATGCGCGCGACGACCGGTGCGCGACCGGCGTGGCCGACGCGACGGGCGCGACCGCCGCACGATCGTCCAGCGGGTCCCGAGCCGCCGAGGGAGCCCACCCGGTGAGCGTCGGGTCGCCGGCTGCCCCGCCTGTCGTGCCGCGCCCGGTGGCGAGGCCGGCGCCGACTCCGGCCACGATGCCGGGCACTAGGAGGAGCGGCGGCAAGGACAGGGCGACGTCGTCGACGGCGGCTGCGGCTCGCAGCGCCATGCCGAGCTCCTCCGCCGACGCCGGCCGGTCGGCCGGGTCCTTGGCCATCGCGCGCTCGATCGCAGCGCACACGGCGTCGGGGACGCCCTGTGGGCGCAGGTCGGGGACGGGGGCGGTCGCGATCCTCGCGAGCATGGGGACCAGGGTCTCGTCGGCGGCGGCCACGAACGCCGCACCGCCCGCGAGCGCCGCGAACAAGGTGGAGCCCAGCGCGTAGATGTCGCCGGGGACCCCCCCGCGACCGCCGGCGACCACCTCGGGAGCGGCGTGGGCGAGGGTGAGGGTCACGGCTCCGGTCGCGGTGCGGAAGGCGCCCGGCACGCCGGCGATGCCGAAGTCGAGGAGCTTGGGGGAGCCGAGGCCGTCGAACAGGACGTTCTCCGGCTTGATGTCGCGGTGGGTGATGCCCGCGCGGTGCGCGGTCTCCAGCGCGCCGCACAGCGCGACGCCCCAGGCGGTCACGTCAGCCCACTCCGACGCCCTCACCGCGATCCGGTCGGCAAGCGAACCGCCTGTGAGGAGTTCGAGGGAGAGGTAGCCGGCCCCGTCCTCGGTGAGGCCGCAGCCGAACACCGTGGCGATGTGGGGGTGGCCACCCAGCGCCGCGAGTGCCTGGCACTCGCGGGCGAACCGGCCGAACGCATCGGTGTCGCCGCGCACGTCGGGCAGGACCTTCACGGCGACCAGGCGGCCGAGGTCGACCTGGCGGGCTTGGTAGACGATGCCGAAGCCGCCGCGTCCGATCTCGGCGAGGTCCGCGAGGTTGGCGATCACCGGTGCCACCGTGCCCACCCCCGCTCGACGGTCATGCCTGAGCCAGCGTAGATGCCCGCTGCAGGGCATCGTCCCCGCACCCGCTTGGGCGCGGCTGAAGACACGCCTAAGCCGCTGTCCGCCGTCGTGAACCTGTGCCGACTGCGCTGACCGCCGACTCCGGGTGGCACGAGCCCCGGTCGTCGAGTGCCCTCGGGTCCTCCGCAGCGTCGCGTCACCCGTTCGGGCTCGGGCTTTGGCGCGCTCCAAGCCGATCTTGTGCGGGGGCGCCGATGCTCGTGGCGTCCGGCGGAACCTCCCGTCGGCATCCTGAGAGGACTCGACCATGATCGTCTCGACCCGCACCCTCCGCCGGGCCGGCATCGGCGCCGGCCTCGCCCTCGCCCTGGCCCTTCCCGCGACCGGCGTCGCCGAGGCGGCACCGGCGGTGTCCGTCCGGACCGTCGCGGTCGCCTCGGTCACCCCCGCGACCCGTCACGCCGCGCTCGTCACGCTGCGTGCCGCCCTCGCCGCCGCAGCACAGGCACAGGCGGCGTCCGTCGCGGCTGCCCGCCTCGCGTTCGACCAGGACCCCGACGTCGTGCTCGCGAAGTCGCAGCGCCTGAGCGTGGTCAACTCCTCGACCGACCCCGCGCTGATCCTCGCCGCGAACCACGCCTACGCCGATTCCGTGTCGGGCGCGGCGGAGACGCGCGCCGCCGCGATCGACGCCGCCCGGACCACCCGCTTCGCCGCGGTCGACGCGGCCTACGCTGCCTACGACCTCGTCGTCAACCCGCCGAACGCGTTGGCCCGCAACGCCTTCCGGGCGGCCATGCGCAGCGCCAACTACGAGCTGCGCACGCACGTCACCGCAGCGCACCGCACCTTCCGCACGGGCACGGCCGTCGCCCACGCACAGCAGCGAGCCGCGGTGAACACGGCGATCGCGACCTACGTCGCCAGCGGGCGAACTGCGACCGACCTCGCCGCGTTCGTGGCGGCTGTCGATGCGGCTCGCGCGGCGTTCGACGCCGACCCGGCCGTGGACGCCGCCAGGACCGCCCGCCACACCTCGCTCGTGTCCGCCTGGACCCGCTACGCCGCCGATGTGAGGGCCGCCCGCCGGGCGTTCCACCAGGCGACCGGCCACTGGCCGCACACGACTCCGGTCGTCATCCCGAGCGTCTGACACCAGCGAAGGGCGCGGGGCGTCGCACCACGTGGCGGGACGCCCCGCGCTCGTCGGCGGCGGCCGGCCGAGGTGCCGGGGACCGAGGAGCGGATCGTCGTGTTCGACGTCGAGGTGCCCGTGCCACCGTTCGCACCGGCGAGCCGCACGCCGACGGTCCCGCGGGGACCGGGTGAGGTCGGCCACGGGCGTCGGGCTGCTGCGGCCGTCGGAGGCGGGCACTAGGTTGACCGGTCGTGGCCGTCGAGCTCTCAGGTGCTGATGCGCGGGCGATCGTGCTCGCGGCGCAGGGGCTCGTCCCCGGGGTGCTGCCGTTGCGGCCGTCACAGGCTGCGCGCGCGTCGATCACCCGGCGTACGTCCGCGGTCGACTCGTCGCTGCGACTGCTGGGAGCGGTGCAGCTCGACACGGTGAGCGTGCTGGCCCGCAGCCACGAGCTCGTGCAGTACGCCCGGCTCGGGGCCGTGGGGCGCGACGCGGTCGAGGCGGCGTACTGGGGCGGCGGCAGGAGCCTCGATCATCCCGACGAGCCGAGCACCTTCGAGTACTGGTCGCACGCGGCGTCGATCCTTCCCGTCGAGGAGTGGCCGCTGTTCGCGTTCCGTCGCCGGGCCTACCACCGGCGCGGCTTCCACTGGCACAAGGAGCCGACCAAGGCGATCGACCAGGTGCGCCGGCAGCTCGCCACGGAGGGTCCGCTCACCACCGCGGCGCTCGGCGGCGCGAAGAAGGGCGACGAGTGGTGGGACTGGAGCGACACGAAGATCGCCGTCGAGTGGCTGCTGTTCCTCGGCGAGGTCGTCTGCGTGCGCCGCATCGGCTGGCGACGTGTCTACGACCTCGCCGAACGCGCGATCCCCGAGCGGCACCGCACACCTGCGCCGGGTGCGGCGCTCTGGGTCGACGACGAGGGGGTGCACGGGCCGAGCGACGACGACTGCCTGCGCACCCTGCTGCTGCGGTCCGTGCGGGTGTGCGGCGTCGGCACGATCGGCGACATGGTGGACGTGCACCGCCTCGCGTCGCGTGACCTGCCCCGGAGCCGGATCCAGGCGCTGCTGCGCGAGCTCATCGACGCGGGCCTCGTCGCGACCGTCCGTGTCGAAGGCTGGCCGGCACCGGCGTACGCCGACCCCGCGGGACTCGCAGCGCTGGCGGCGGGTGACCTGCGCGGCCGCTCGCGCACCACGCTGCTCTCGCCGTTCGACTCCCTGGTCTGGCACCGCGCGCGGACCTCGCGGCTGTTCGGCTTCGACTACACCATGGAGCTCTACGTCCCGCAGGACCAGCGGGTGCACGGCTACTACACGATGCCTGTGCTGCACAACGGCCGACTCGTCGCACGCGTCGACCCGAAGCGTGACAAGGACGTCCTGCACGCGCGCCAGGTGACCTTCGAGACCGGGCGTCGTGGCGGCGTCCCCGCCTCGGCAGTCACCGGCACCGCGGCAGCCCTGCGTGAGGCGGCGTCCTGGGTCGGGTCGACCTCGGTGGCGCTCGTCCGGGTGGTGCCGGACTCGGCCGGCCCGGCGCTCGCGTCGGCGCTCGCCCGCGCCTGAGCGGGCAGGGTGTGGCCGGTCCGCGCGCGGTCAGTCGACCGTGAGCCCCAGCCCTGTCGTCGCCCACCGACGGACGACGTCCTCGACGTCGGGGTCGATCCGCGCTCCGAGATGGTCGAGCCGGGTGCGCACGGCGATCGACGCGTGCCCGTCCGGGGAGACCAGCACGAGCACCTCGGCGACGCTCGCGCCGGTGGTCGCCTCGCGCACCGCGAACGAGAGCAGGTCCCCGCGCGACCAGCCCTCGAGCCGGGCAGCGCGTTCCCGAGGGAGGTCGTCGGGGGCGTAGCGCTCGGCCAGGACCTCGTCAAGATCGGCGCTCGCTGCGGGCCAGGGCCTCAGCTGCCAGACGCCCGCGACGAGCTCGGTCGGCTCGACCGGCCTCATCGCGCGGAGCGGGGCGGCGGGGGGAACGCGCGGGGGTCTCCGGTCGTCGCACGCGTGATGGTCACAGGTCCATCCCACCTCAGGTGGGGTCCCGCGACCACAGCCCCCCCGGGATCGGGTCCCGCGGGGCAGCACGGGTAGCACCAGCAGGGCCTCGGGATCGGCACGACCGTGACCGGATGGTTACCATGCTCGCGGTGGCGGGGGCTCCCGCCCGCCCCGTCGTGCCCGAGCCCGACTCGCTGACAAGGACGTTCCTGGTGTCGCTCCTCGACAAGATCCTCCGCGCCGGTGAAGGACGCCTGCTCAAGAAGCTGGAGTCC